>CAVPPT010000018.1:0-50792 GCA_963707405.1 uncultured Planctomycetaceae bacterium
TCTCGGTCGGCAGGATCGTCAAAGACATGGAGACGTTTATCGAACCCAAGCTGAAGCTGTTCCCCGAGGATCATCGTCAGATCGTCGATGCGAGGGTAGTGCCTTTGGGAGTGGACTTCCGCATCGAAGTCGCCTCGGCTCGATCAAAGTGACGGCTTAAAGTGGGTGGCATCGGGAGGCTAAGCATGACATCCGACGACGAGAAGCTCCTGACCCCACAACAAGCCCGCCAGAAGCTCCAGAAGGGGCTGAGGGACTACCTGGCGGGCAATGATCCGGGACCGATTGTCTTTCGCCTCAAGCGGACCAAGAAGGCCAGCGAGACGTACCCGCTCAAGCTCACGCAGCTACAGCGTGAGACTCTGCTCCAATTCACACAACTGAAACGGGGTCTGAAGAGGAAGATCGAGCAGGCCGAGGAAGGCACCCAGATCATTGGCGTCACCTGGAACGAATTGCACACGCTCAACGATGCGACCGGCGAAGCCGCCGTCTATGCACCCAGCGTCCACACGAAACGCCTAATGGCGGTTCAGGCAAGGGTGGTCAAGTTCTTCGAGGCGGAACACGCAGAGGTCTTCGACTGGATGTCCCCGAAGACTCCCAATCGACGCCGCACGAAGTCCGAACATCTGTACCAGTTCAAGATCACGCTCCTCGAAACCAGTCCTCCGATCTGGAGACGTATCCAGGTAGGCGACTGCACGCTGGATAGGCTCCACGAACACATCCAGACGGCGATGGGCTGGACGAACTCGCACCTGCACCACTTCACGATCGGTGGCAGGCTCTTCGGCGACCCTCTCTTGATGGAGGAGGACTTCGAGGAGAGAGGATGTGAGGATTCCACCACGACAAAGTTGAGCGAGATCCTGCCCTCCAGCGGCAAGCGGTTCCGGTTCGAGTACGAGTACGACTTCGGGGACGGCTGGCAGCACGAGATTCTCTTCGAGGGCTGCCTCAAGTGTGAACCCGGCAAGAGATACCCAATGTGTCTCGAAGGGGCACGGGCGTGTCCTCCCGAGGATGTGGGCGGGGTCAGGGCTTATGCAGACTTCCTCCGAGCGATTGCCGACCCCGAGAACGAGGAACACGAAGTACTTCTGGAGTGGGCGGGAGGGAGGTTCGATCCCGAAGAGTTCGACCCGGTGTTTGCGACCAAGAGGATGAAGCAAGGGTTGCCGGACTGGCGCAAGCAGCGGTGACGATGTGCAGGTGTCAGTGAAAGGATCGGGGAAATGCCACTTGATCAAGTAATCGATCTTCTTGCTCCGCTGGGCGACATCAGCAGCCGGTCCATGTTCGGCGGCCACGGGCTGTACTGGAACGGCACGATCTTCGGGATCACCTTTCAGGAGCGGCTCTACCTCAAGGTCGATGAAGGGAATCGTCCCGACTTCGAGCGGCGGGGCATGGGACCGTTCCGCCCCAACGAGCGGCAGACCCTCAAGTCCTACTTCGAAGTGCCGCAGGATGTGCTGGACGACCCGGAGGCGTTGCTCTCGTGGGTCAAAGAGGCGATTCGGGCGGCACAGTCATGACAGCGAAGCGGCTGTGGCACCCTGCGCAGTTATGGCTCACGGCTTCGTGAATGTCGCCGTGAAGAACCACCAGCCCCCCTCCACGGACACGAAACGAAACCCCGCTGACTCGGCCATCCGTCGCACTGTGGAGCGGGACTGGTAATGCGGGTCGGGGATGAGTTCGGTGACCGAGAGCCGACCGCCCGGCTTGAGTGCCCGGAGACACTGGGCCAGGGCAGCAGCCCGATCCGGGATCTCGCCCAGGGTTGTGCAGAGGAACACGAGGTCGAAGCTCGATTCGGGGACGTGGGGCTGGGTGGCATCCCCGAGGATCACCGACAGATTGGTCACGCCCGCTCCCTCGGCATTCTTGTTGAGGCGTTCGACCATCCTCGGCTGGATTTCGACGCCGACGACCTCACCTCCTGGCAAGACCCGCTGGGCGGCGGAGATCAACAACCTTCCTGGACCTGGGCCGATCTCCAGCACCCGCTGGCCGGGACTCAAGCCGATGCGATCGAGGGTCTTCCAGGTCAGTGGTGAGCGATGCACCAGGGCGTTGTCCAGGCTCCACGCCAGCAGGTACGGGCACGGCAGCGACCAGCGACGGCTTGCCCACCGCCAACACAGGGAGAATCCGAAGAGCAAGAGCAGGGCTGCAATGACGATCCCAGCGGTGTTCATGGTTCCACCTGGGAACAGAGCGTTGATGATCGTCCCAGAATAGCACCGACGACACGACATCACACTCCGGGGACCGACTCGACGCTCTAGAACCCAACCTACGTGGGCCAGTATGCTGGCCGACAAGGAAACTCGTGAGCGGAGGCGTTTCGATGGACCTGCAACTCGTCGGCAAGCGGGCGCTCGTGACCGGATCGACGGCCGGGATCGGCAAGGCGGTAGCAGCGGGGCTCTACCGGGAGGGCACCTCGGTCGTCGTGAACGGGCGCAACCCTCAGCGTGTCGAAGAGGCGATCCGGGAGATTCGGTCGCAGCCGACGATCGGCACGCCGGAGGTGAGCGGTATCGCCGCCGACCTGGGCACAGCCGAGGGTGTGGCCGCTCTGGTACGTCAACTCCCCGAGGTTGACATCCTGGTCAACAACGTGGGCATTTTCGAGCCAAAACAGTTCGAGGACATCCCGGACGAGGACTGGCTTCGCTTCTTCCAGGTCAACGTGATGAGCGGGGTGCGGCTGACCCGCCACTACCTGCCCGGCATGAAGGCACGGAACTGGGGACGGGTCGTGTTCGTCTCCAGCGAGTCGGGGGTGCAGATCCCGGTCGAGATGATCCACTACGGGATGACCAAGACGGCCCAGATCGCCATCGCCAGAGGAGTCGCTGAGACGACGGCGGGAACCGGCGTGACGGTCAACAGCGTGCTGCCCGGCCCGACCGAATCCGAGGGAGTTGGGACGTTCGTCCAAGACCTGGCGAAGCAACAAGGGATGGGGCGTTCGGAGTTCGAGGCGGAGTTCTTCAGGTCGGCTCGGCCGTCGTCGCTGTTGAAGCGGTTCGCCAGGGTGGACGAAGTGGCCAATCTGATCGTCTACGTGTGCAGCCCGCTGGCCTCGGCGACCAATGGGGCGGCGTTGCGGGTCGATGGCGGCGTGATCCGGGCGTGCGTTTGACCACCGGGTGGTCGAAGGCGGTGATGGCGATGCGTTCCCGCCTGATCCGATGGTTGCTCATCCTCATCACCGCCTGGGGCGTGCTCTCGATCTCGGCGGTGACCGCCTTCATCCTCACCAACGAGACGAACCCCGACAACCGGGCGATCATCAAGATGGGGGTCGCCCTGATCCTCATCTGGTGCGTCCTGGGGGGGACGCTCATGTACCGGTTCCGGGACCGCTTCGTCGCCTGGGCAACCCGCATTCCCCTCGGCTGGCCAGCCCGCTTCGTCCTGCTGTGCATCGCCTTCGCCATGCTGGAGGAGGCGGTCACCACCAGCCTGACCAATCTCGCACCGCTCTTCGGCGGAGTGAGCGAAGCCGCCCGGATCACTGCCTCGAAGAACTACCTCGAAGTCGTCTTCCTGAACAGCGTCATCGCCTTCGTCCCGATGTTCCTGTGCTGGGGATGGCTGCTGTCCCGCTTCGACTTCCGGCCCTCCGAGGTGCTGCTCCTGTTCGGACTCAACGGCACGCTGGCCGAGACGCTGAGCTTCGGCCCCCAGAACTTGCTCCAGGTCGGGATGTGGGTCTGGGTCTACGGGCTGATGGCGTACCTTCCCGCCTGCACGGTGCCCTATGATCGTGGGGCACGCCCGGCGAGGTGGTGGCACTGGCTGATGGCGATCTTCCTGCCGCTGGTCTTCATCGTGCCCCTCGTGCTCTGGTCCGCCTGGTGGCTGATCAGGGTAGGATGGGGATGGATCAGGCGACGGGGAAAACGTGATCCGGCAGATGCTCGGACATCGACTGGACCAGATTGATGGCACGACCGAAGAAGCCCGCACTCAAGGTTCATGACCCTTCCGACCAGGGCGGCGTGGGACTCTTCACGCTGGATGTCTTCCTCATCGGCGGCCCGGTCACGGAGAAGTTCGCCAAGAAGAACCCGGTCGTCTCCCGCACCATCCAGATCCGGGGCGACCAGACCCTCGCAAGACCTACACGACGCCATCTTCGATGCGTTCGACCGCTGGGACGACCACATGTACGAGTTCCAGTTCGGCAAGGGGCCGATGGACCCGAAGGCCAAGCGGTACGTGCTGCCGATGGCCTTCGATACTGGGGGAAGACAACCCGCCTGCCGGGCAGGTCGATCAGACTCGTATCGACTCGCTTGGCCTGAAGGTCGGCCAGAGCTTCGGCTACTGGTTCGACTTTGGCGACGACTGGTGGCACCAGATCAACGTCGAGGCCATCGAGGACAAGGTTCCCCGTGGCAAGTTCCCGAAGGTGATCAAGAAGATCGGCAAGAACCCGCCGCAGTATCCCGACGAAGACGAGTGAAATTCCGAAGGACAACCGCCTTGGCCGAACCGGACAAGCTCAAACTCGGCAAGAGCGTAGCCTTCGTGAAAGGCAAGATCGCCCGCTTGCCCCTCTCTGACGACGCATGGGAGGCCGACTTCCGAAGCCCATCACGCAGCCCGAGCCGCACTACCTGGGCATGGTCGTCAACCGGAAGGGCGGCAGGCTCCTGGCAGACCTCAACGTCCACGGCAAGCCAACCGTCAACGACATGGCAACCTTGCTGGCCAACGCCATGCGGCGACCCCTCGACGAGCACGCCCGGCGACCCAGGACAATCCACCTGAAACCCAACCGGCGATGGTTGGAAATATTCCAATCCCTGGAGGGGCTCGGGATCACCGTCCTCACCGAAAAGAAGCTGCCGAAGATCGACCAGATGGTAGCCGTTCACCGGTGTTGCGTAAGCTCGTTCAGGGCTGTAGCATAGCCAGCTATGAAAGCCAAGGCACGGAAGTCTTGCCCGAATTGTCAGCGCTTGCAGGCGATGTTGATCGCTCAACAGGCGGAGTTTGAAGCGCGGTTGAAGGTGCTCGAGGCCACCGTCGCACGACTCCAGGCGCAACTTGCCGCGGCGCGGAAGGATTCGTCGACTTCCTCCAAGCCGCCGTCCTCCGACATCGTCAAGCCGCCCAAGCCGGCTCCGCCGGAGGGTCAGGATCGGCGTCGTATCGGCGGTCAACCTGGTCACCCCAAGCACGAACGCACCGCCTTTCCGCCGGCATTGATCAACGGCGATTCGGTTGACTATCGCCTCGATCTCTGTCCCGGTTGCGGGCACAACTTGCAACCCATGCCGACGATCGCGCCCCGAGTGATCCAGCAGGTCGACATCAACGACGTACCGCTGGAGATCCAGGAACATCGCAGTCATCCCGGGTGGTGTACTCATTGCCGGAAGCAGTTCGAGGCTCCGTTGCCTATCGGCATCGAACGCGGTGGCCTGGTCGGTCCCCGGCTGACCACCGTGATCGCCTACCTCAAGGGAGTCTGCCACGTATCCTTCTCCACCATCCGCAAGTTCCTCCGCGACGTCGTGCGGTTGACCATCTCGCGAGGGCAATTGGCGAACATCATCGCCAAGGTGAGTGAGGCGCTGGAGCAACCCTATGAGCAACTGCTGGCGAGTCTGCCGGGAGAAGCGTATCTCAACGTCGATGAGACCGGTCACAAGCAGAATCGCCTCCGGCAGTGGATCTGGTGCTTTCGGGCCGACCTGTACACGTTGTTCAAGATCGACCCGACGCGCAGCGGCGATGTGTTGATCGAGGTTCTGGGTCAGGAGTTCAACGGGGTGCTGGGGTGCGACTATTTCTCGGCCTATCGGCGTTACCAGCGCGAGTTTCACGTGACGATTCAATTCTGTCTGGCTCACTTGATCCGCGACGTGAAGTTCCTCACGACGCTGCCCGACGCGAGAGAACAGGCCTACGGCACGAGATTGGGCGAGGCGTTGCGTACGCTCTTTGGGGTGATCCATCGCCGAGAGCAACTGCAAGCCGAGCAGTTCTCAAGCCAGCTTGAGGCAGCGCGGGCTGCGGTGCTGCGCTGTGGCACGCACCACGTGCCCGCGACGAAGCACTGTCGCAACCTTGCGAAGCGGTTCGAGATGCATGGGGAGAGTTATTTCCGGTTCATCACGACGCCGGGAGTGGAGCCGACCAACAACCTGGCGGAGCAAGCCATCCGGTTCGTGGTGATCGACCGTCTGATCACGCAGGGGACAAGGAGTGAGAAGGGGAACCGTTGGTGCGAACGGATCTGGACAGTGATCGCGACTTGCACGCAACAAGGGCGATCGGTGTTTGAGTACTTGGAAGCGGCGGTCGGGGCGTGGTTCGCCGCCACCGAGCCGCCGAGGCTGTTGCCTGGAATCTGAGTGAGCGAAGCGGCCAGTGGCGTACTCGGATGCAAGGTCTGCAAGGACCGGGAAGTCCTGAAAACCGCACACCGGTGACAAGAGCCACAACGCAAGCAGTGGATGGGGCTGCGGAGTGGAGAGAAGCCAGAGTTCGTGGCCCGAAACACCAATGGACGTTCATTGGCGAATGCCCCCGCACGCGCACGCAATCCAGCACGGCAGCTGCTACTACACCGGTGAACGGCTACACCAGATGTTTCCCAAGGTGCTGGCCGAACTGCGGCAGTTCCAGCGAGCGAAGATGGTCCGACTCCAGCCAGAACAATCGAAGGTGGAGGGGCTTTTCCCGTCGATCGCCCGGTATGTCCGGCGCTACGGGTTCATCGAGATTGGGGAGCAAGAGGGATTCGGCTTCGTCGCCAGGGCGATCGGGTATGGCGGGATCGACTTCGAGGACGACTAGCCCGAGACGCTGGCCGAGGCGATGGCCGTCCTCGAAGAAGGGCTGGCCCGATGGTTCGAGGAACAAGGAATCGAGCCTGACTGACGGATGGTCGGGCATCGAAGCCGGGATCATCGGCCAGGGAGCGATGCCAAGCCTCAGGTATGACTGGACCATAAGGATGGTCTACTGACGCCGAGGCTGGCACGTCCCACGCAGGCGTCAGTCCTCAGTGGCTGTCTCGTCTTCGTCCACGCAAGAGAATAACGCCTCCCAAGCTTGGTCTTCGATGTCCTCGAAGGAACTCGAAGCCTCGATCTCCTCGGTCAGCTTCGTGAGGTTTTCGATCATGCACTCCAACGACTCGACGGCGTACTCTTTGGCGGTCTCGAAGTCCTCGAACTCGCCTCCGCTGTCGCAGTGCAGAACGTCATACCCTACTTTCCGCACATCTCCTGTTGAATATCTCCGAATTAGCCGCCGCTGTCAGCCAACCTGTCGGGATCAGATTTCGTAGGCCTTGGGCATTCCCAGGAGCCGCAGGATCCTCCTCTGAAGACGGGTCAGCTCCGTGCCGAAGACCTCGGGTGGTCGCGTGCCGGACCGCAAGCTATGACGCTGAACGTCCTCGTACAGGTCGATCACCTTGCGGGCCGTCGGGCGACGGCAGGCACGACCCTCGGGATAGAGCGGCAGGCTCTCCATCCCCTTTCGCTCCATCGCGCGACGGAGTTCTCGCTCCAGCAGCGCCTCGACCAGCAGCACGAAGAAGTAAACGCAGAGCAAGGCCTGAATCCGGCTTACCTCCTTCAGGTACATCGGCGCCACCACGAAGTCGGTCTTCAGATGCTCGAACCGCCGCTCGATCGCCGGCTGCTGCTTGTAGGCCAACAGGAGTTCTCGCTCGGTCATCGCGCGGTCGTTGCTGACCAGCGGAAAGATCCCATCGCAGCGCGCCTCCTCGTCCAGCCGCTCCAGCTCGATGCGGTGTCTCAGCGTGAATCGCAGCCTTTCTTCCCGAAGGTATCTCGTCTTCTCCCCGGGCCGGCCGCGTCGCTCCTGGCGGTACTTCTCGGTGACCTGCTCCTCGATCTGAACCGAGATCCATTCGCTGACCTCGCAGTCCCGAAGCAGCGCCTCGACCGCCTCGGCGACCTTGGCCCGGCTGCGGTACCGGGTTCGCGGCGAGGCCAGCTTGGTTCGCAGTTCGTCCAGCCCTTTGAGCGCCTTCTCCAGCCGTGTCAGCCGTGCCTCCGCGTCCAGCTCGGCCTTGCGCTTGCTGTGATACCAGATCAGCCGGTAACCCTCGGTCGTCTGCCCCGCAGGCTCGCAGATCGAGAAGCGGTCGACCAACTGGCCCTCATCGTCGTACCTGTCGTGGATCCGTCGCCACGACACCTCTTCGCGGAGCACGGCGGCGCGGAAGGCGGTGTCCTCACTGCGCGTGCGCGGCAGCACGCTGAGGAACCGGCCGCCGCGGCGATGCAGGTAGGTCATGTTGTCGGTGGTGGCCAGCTTGCAGTCGGCGATGTAGAGGAAGTCGCGACATCCGGTCAGCTGGCAGAGCAGCTCCCAGGTACCCTGATGCGAGCGGTCGTCGGTGGCGTTGCCGCTCTCGACGCGGAACTGCACCGGGACGGCGCCGTCGCCGGTCACGGTGAGGATGTAGAGCAGTTGCTTGAGGTCGGGGCGGTGGTCCTTGTTGTGGCCCCAGGTCACCGCCAGTCGCAGTCGTCCTCGCAGGGCCTGTTCCCGCTCGGCCGACTCGTAGCCGCCGTGGAAGGTGACGGTGGTCGAGTCGTTGTGCAACTGGTCGAGGCCGACGTCGAATTCGCGCACGGCGTGGGCCGCGACTTTCAGGGCCAGCGCCGGGATGTCGGCGTCGAACAGGCGGTCGAGGGCCCGACCGATGCGATCGTCGTTGAGCGCGGCGAGCTGAGCGTCCGACAATCCCAGCAGTTCCGGTTCATGGCGAGCCGCCCACTCACCGACGCCGTAGAGCGGCTCGCGCGAGATCAGCAGGTTCCGCAGCAGCACGAGCAGGGCCGTGGCTGTGGGGACGCGAGTCCGGCCGTCCTCATGAGGCAGGTGGTCGCGAAGGAACTCGTGGAGGCGGAGCCGGCCCAGGAAGTGTTCCAGGATGGGGAGAGCGGCGATCCGCCGCGAGTTGAGGACACGTTTGCGTCCCCTGGCACGGGCCGTCTCGCCGGGAAGTCGTGGTCGTCGAGGTTCGTCCACGCCGGTTGTCTCCATGGGTCCTGCTGCGCGCGATCCGGTGTCCGCCGCCGGGCCTCCCAGGGCCGTAAGGTGGCAGACCGACCGCCGCAGGGTTCGCCGCAATGATGGCGGAGGAGACCGGGACGTCAAGCGACAAAAAATCTTGAAATTCACTTATGACGCGTTGCCTTGACGTAAGTCGCGGGCCGCTCGACTTACGCTCATAGCCCGTGTCACAAGTCGTCGCGGCGAGAATCGCTGCGCGCGGTAGGACATTGCCAGGCCGTAGGACAAGGCGAAGAATGGCTCGAGTCGACGTGGCGCACCGTGGGGGACGATCGGCCGAGCGAAACGCTCACGTGGCGATCCGCTCCGAGTTGTTCAATAGCTACGGACCTGCGCGTGATGAGTCGGACTCAGGACAAATTCGGGGAAATCAAAGGGAGATGTGCGGAAAGTAGGATATAAAACATCTTGTGGATCAAGAATTACTCCGTCCGAGCGCTCACCAATCCTGTTGAACTGCCGCAGTCCCACTCCTCATTCTCCAAAACGAACCCAACCGCAGGAATCGACATAAGTCTTATCCAGAAATAATGTTAATCAGAAAGAACTCGCTCCGCGAGCGCACTACCAATCAATCAGGCCCCTCCCGGTCTCTGAACAGCAACGAGCAGTTTTTTGTTCCACGATTGTTGGAAAATACCCCGGGGCTTGTTAAGATGTTGGGCCGACCAAGAACAACAACACGCGCCCATCAAAGACGAGGCTATCGGCTTATGAGGGCTTTGAGACTCGCCGGACAGCTTCTCCTGCTGCTGTCCATCCTGCCCCCGCCTGCCATTGCCGCTGAACCTGAACCCACCGCCGCGACCACTCGCGTGCCCACCCTCGAGCGCGACGTCGAGCCCTTGCTCACCCGCTTCGGCTGCAACGCCGGCGCCTGCCACGGCAAGCAACGCGGGCAAAACGGCTTCCAGCTCTCCCTGCTCGGCTTCGACCCCGAGTTCGACCTCCAGGCCATCGCCCGCGAAGCCCGCGGCCGCCGCATCTTCCCCGCGGCCCCCGAGCACAGCCTGCTGCTGCTGAAGGCCACCGCCGCCGTGCCCCACGGCGGCGGTCGCAAGATCGACCCCGAGAGCCCGAGCCTTACCTCGTCCTCAAGAGCTGGATCGAGGCCGGCACCCGCGCGACCCGGCCGACGCCCCCACCATCGACCACATCTCCCTCGACTCGCCGTAGAACACATCCTGACTCCGGGCGAAGAACAGACCCTCTGCCGTCACCGCCCACTTCACCGACGGCACGACCGAGGACGTCACCGCCCTGGCCGCCTACCAGTCGAACGAGAGCGCCATGGCCGGCGTTGACGACGGACTGATCAAGGCCGGACCCATCGCCGGCGAGGCCGCCATCACCGCCCGCTTCCGAAACCAGTTCGCCACCTGCTACATCACCATCCCCCAGGCAGGCACGTCCCGCCCGAGTTCTACGACCAGCCTCCCGCGCCAGAACTTCATCGACGGCCTGGTCTGGCAGAAGCTCCAGAAGCTGGGCATCACTCCGTCGGAACCGGCCGACGACGCCACGTTCCTGCGTCGCGCCCATCTCGACGTCATCGGCCGCCTGCCCACCGCCGACGAGGCCCGCGCCTTCCTGGCCGATACCGACCCCGCAGAAGCGGGCGAAGCTGGTCGACAGCCTGCTCGAGCGCCCGAGTACGCCGACCACTGGGCCACAAGTGGATGGACCTGCTGCGGCCCAACCCGTACCGCGTCGGCATCAAGGCCGTCTTCAACCTCGACGACTGGATTCGCCAGGCCTTCCGCGAGAACCGGCCCTACGACCAGTTCGTCCGCGAGATCGTCACCGCCCAGGGCAGCACCTTCCGCGACGGCGCGGCCACCATGTTCCGCGACCGCCGCGAGCCCGAGGAACTGACCACGCTGGTCAGCCAGCTCTTCCTGGGCATCCGCCTCGAATGCGCCAAGTGCCATCACCACCCGTTCGAGGTCTGGGGCCAGGACGATTTCTACAGCTTCGCCGCCTACTTCGCCCGCGTCGACCGCAAGGGCACCGGCCTCTCGCCGCCGATCTCCGGCAGCGAGGAGATCGTCTTCGCCGGCACGACAAGGGCCAGGTCAAGCATCCGCTGACCGGCGAGGTCCTCCGCCCCGGCCCGCTGTTCGGCGAAGCCCCTCCGAGCCGAGACCGAAGCTCGCCGCGACGACCCTCGCGAGGAGCTGGCCCACTGGATCACCGGCCCCGAGAATCCCTTACTTCGCCCAGGTGATCGTCAACCGCGTCTGGGCCGACCTGATGGGCCGCGGCCTGGTCGAGCCGGTCGACGACCTGCGCGCCACCAACCCGCCCACCAACGGCCCGCTGCTGGAAGCGCTGGCGAAGGACTTCCAGGAGCACGGCTACGACCTGAAGCAGCTGATCCGCACGATCATGGCCTCCCGCGTCTACGCCCTCAGTCCGACTGCCGACCGATCGCAACACGGCCGATACCCGCAACTACTCCCGCCACTACCGGCAGCGCCTGCGGGCCGAAGTGCTGCTCGACGCCGTCGTGCGACATCACCGGGCGTGCCCGACATCGTTCGACGGCGCTGCCGCCCGGTTCGCGCTCGAACGCCGCTCTGGACCGTCCGCACCGACTCGCTGTTCCTCGACACCTTCGGCCGGCCCGACCCCAACCAGGATCCGCCCTGCGAGCGCACGCCCGACACCACGGTCACGCAGGCGCTGCACCTGATGAACGCCCCGGCGCTGCACGCCAAGATCACCAGCGACGACGGGCTGCGCCGCCCAGCCTGGCGAAAGACGACGCCCTGTCGCCCGACCAGATCGTCGAGGAGCTCTACCTCCGCGTCTACTCCCGCTTCCCGGACGACCAGGAACAGAGCCGCTAGCGGCGCGCAGCTCATCGGCGAAAGCACCAGCGCCTCGCCGGCGCAGCCGGCGTCGAAGACCTGCTGTGGGCCCTGATCAACACGCCGGAGTTCGTCTTCAAGAACTGACCCACGGAGCCAGCCCATGGCCGCATACACGAACTGCCAGTCGATCACCCGGCGCGACTGCTTGCAGCTTGGCCTCGGCGGCTTCCTGGGCGCGGGCCTGGTCGACGTGCTGCGCGCCCGCGGCCGGCGCGGCCGAGCGCAGCCGCCTGCCGCCAGCTGCATCCTGGTCTGGATGGACGGCGGACCGACGCACTACGAGACCTTCGACCCCAAGCCCGACGCCCCGAGCGAGATCCGCGGCGAGTTCGAGCCGATCGAGACCAAGACCCCCGGCGTCTTCTTCTCGAAGCACATGACCAGCGCTGGCCGCGATCGCCGACAAGCTGGCGATCGTCCGCTCGATCCGCCACGACCAGGGCAATCACGGCGCCGGCAATCACTACATGATGACCGGCGCGCTCGCCGCGCATTCCCGTCGGCTGCGGCGCGTTCGTCAGCTTCCATCCCAGCCTCGGCTCGGTCGTCGCCCACGAGCGTGGAGCGGCCGGAACGGCTTGCCCGCCTACTTCTCGATCCCCCAGATGTCGCGCTCCGGCGGGCCGAACTTTCTGGGCGCCAAGTACGCCCCGTTCGTCGTGCCCGACGACCCCAACCGCGACCGACTTCCGCGTCCGCGACGTCGCCCTGCCCGGCGGCCTCGAATCGACCGCTTCGACGACCGCCGCGAGCTGCGCGCGCCAGGTCGACCGCCTGCAGCGCATCAACGACGAGGCCGCCGCCGATCCGGTCCGGCCCTCGACGAATACTACCAGCAGGGCTACGACCTGATCACTAGCCGGGAGGCCCAGGCCGCGTTCGACATCGCACAGGAAGACCCGACGCCGTGCGCGACCGCTACGGCCGCAACAGCTTCGGCCAGCGTGCCTGCTCGCCCGCCGCCTGGTCGAGGCCGGCGTGCCCGTTCGTCACGCTGTACGACGGCGGCTGGGACCACCACGATCGATTCTTCGAGGCCCTGGCCGACAAGCTGCCGCCGCTTCGAGAGCGACCATCGCCGCGCTGATCGAGGATCTGGACGAGCGCGGCCTGCTCGAACGACGCTGGTCGTCGCCCTCGGCGAGTTCGGCCGCACGCCGAAGATCAACAACGCGGGGCGGCCGCGACCACTGGTCCAACGCCATGAGCGTGCTGTTCGCCGGCGGCGGCACGCCCGGCGGCCAGGTCGTCGGCGCGACCGACCGCAGCGGCTACGCGGCCGTCGAGCGCGTCCTGTCGCCCGAGAACTTCGTCTCCACCGTCTACCGCAAGCTCGGCATCGACCCGGACAAGATCCTCTACACGCCCCAAGGCCGCCCCACCCACCTGGTCAGCGACCCCACGCCGATCGCCGAGCTGATGGGATGAGCCGCCGACTCGCACTCGCTGCCGTCCTGCTGGTGGGGGCGTTTCCCTCGCTACGCAGTCGTGCGGCCGATCCGCCCAGCCTGCCCTACCTCTTTCCCGCCAGCGCGGGCAGGGGCCAGGAACTCGAGGTCACCGCGGGCGGCTCGTTCAAGGACTGGCCGGTCCAGGTTCACGTCGAGGGAGCGGGGCTCACCGTGGAGCCGGCGGAAGAGAAGGGCAAGTTCCACGTCAAGGTCGCGCCGACGCCACGCCCGGCCTGCGTTTGATACGCCTCCACAACGCCGCCGGCGCCAGCGAGCTGAAGCCCTTTCACGTCGGCATCCTGAACGAGATCGTCGAGCAGGAGCCCAACGACGAGCCGGGCAAGCCCCAGAAGCTCGATACCTTGCCCGCCGCCATCGCCGGCCGCCTGGCCAAGCGGGGCGACGTCGATACCTACGCCGTTCAACTAACGACCGGCCAGACCCTGGTCGCCGCCCTGGCCGCCCAGTAGCTTGGCTCACCCATGGACGGCGTCCTGCAGGTCGTCTCACCTCCAGGGGCACGTGCTCGACCAGATCGACGATGCGCCCGACCTCGACCCAATCGCCGGTCTTTCAAGCCCCCGCCGAGGGCACCTACCTGGTTCGCGTCTTCGCCTTTCCCGCCACGCCCGATAGCTCGATCAACCTGGCCGGGGGCGACGCCTACATCTACCGCCTCACCCTCACCACCGGGGGATACCTGGAGTCCGTCCTGCCCCTGGCCCTTGTCCATCGGGAGGAGTCGACTTCCGACCTGCAACCCATCGGCGTGAATCTGACGGACGGCCCGTCTGCCCTCAAGATCGACCCGTCGTTCCGCCCCGGCCATGCGGTGGCCTGGTGCGAGCAGTGGCCAGGCGAGGTCGAGTTGCCCGTGATTGACCTGCCGTCTCTGCGAGAAGTGCCGCCTGCGTCCGGGGCGTCCGGCAGGCTTCCCGTTCCCGCCAGCCTTTCCGGTCGTCTTGATCAACCAGGCGAGGAAGACGCCTACGCCCTGGAACTGGCCCAGAACCAGGAAGTCGAGATCCGAGTCGAGGCCCGCTGGCTCGGTTCGCCCCTGGACCCCGTGATCCGGGTCGAGGACGCCGACGGCAAAGTTCTGGCAGAACAGGACGATCGGGGCCGCGACAGTCGCGACGTCGAGCTCCGCTTCAAAGCGCAGGCCGAGGCCCGCTACCGAGTCGTGATCGCCGACCTTTTCGGGCAAGGCGGCCCTCTCTTTGTTTACCGCCTTACCGTCTCCGAGCCCGGCCTCGTTTCGAGCTCGAGCTCAAGGCCGACCGGGTCACGCTGGGCTCGAAGGAACCCGCCAAGCTGGCCGTCTCGATCCGCCGGCAGAACGGCTTCGACCAGCCGATTGACCTCGAGCTCACCGGCTTGCCCGAGGGGGTCAAGGCGTCGCCGGCGCGTTCCGAGCCCAAGGGCCGGAACGCTGTGCGTGGGTTTGAGCTTCCTGATGCGTTCAACGTCGATCGATGCTCATGAAGACCCGGCAATGCCATCGCCGGGCTTTGCCCACACCCAGCAGTTACCCGCCAGGCGTGGCCGGCGGGCTTTGGTCTCGCCAGTAGCCATCGGCCAACCGCTAATTCGAGTGGTCTGTTTCTGCCGATCTTCGGTCGTAAGTCCCGTGTCATCGGCAGATGCTGCCCGAGGGCGACCGGCAGTTACGGCATGTGGACGTGCGTTCCGGGACCTCCTCAACACCCGCGTCGCCACCGCAGATCGCGAGTGGATAATGACTTGTGACGCGAGGTGAAACCGCTTCTGCAGGGACCTCCTGCCGCGCAACCCTCGTCATGCCCCGTTGCACCGTCTGGACACTCCGCTGGGGTTCGGATATCACACGCTCCCTCTTCGCTCTCTGACTTTCCTCTCACATCCCATTCGTCGCTGGAGGCAACCCATGCCTTCTCGTTCACGGTCCCGCTTGCGTGACCAAGGCTCGCCGTACGTCGGCGGCTTCACACCGATCCACAACGTCGGTCTCTCGCCAGTCACAATTGCGACGTCGACACACGGCGGCCTCATCCGGGAGGTCGGTGTGGAAATGTGACGATTGCACCGGTTGCAACAAATTGAATCAACATCACGGCTGAAGTCATCCGATAACAATGCGGGGTCTTCCGTCCACGGGCGAGGTTTCTCGTCCAGTCGACACCGACGACTCCCCGACATGGAATCAGCGACGTAACATCCACGACGCGACACCAGCGACGGCGTACTCATGGAGGAGTGCATGACGACGAAAGTCATTCAGGACATTCAGGAGGTCTGGGAAGCGTTCAAGCTCGATCAGGGGAACCAGGAGCTCCGCAATCGTCTGATTGAACAATACTTCCCGCTGGTGCGGTACAACGCCGAGCGCGTCTGGGCCAAGCTGCCGGAAGGTGTCGACCTCAACGATCTCGATGTCCGCCGGCGTCTTCGGCCTGATGGACGCGATCGAGGCATTCGACCTGACGCGGGCGTCAAGTTCGAAACGTACTGCGTGCCGCGAATTCGCGGGGCCATGCTCGACGAACTACGCACGATGGACTGGGTGCCCCGGCTCGTGCGGAGCAAAGCGAGCAAGGTCGAAGCCGCCCGCAAGCAATTGGAGGCAGCAGTTCGGCCGGCCTCCGACGGACGCCGAAATGGCCGCAAGCATGGGACTGCCTCTCGACGAGTTCCAGCAAGATCAGGACTGAAGCCAACGCGGTCAACCTCGTCAGCCTCAACAAGAAGTGGTACGAGACCGACAGCTACAAGGACGTCCGCGAAGTCGACATTCTGGAAGATGCCAAGGGCGAAGATCCCACGAGCGGCATCCAGAAGCGCGACGTCATGAAGCTGGTCACGAAGGGGCTCAACCGCAACGAACGACTGATCGTCATCCTGTACTACTACGAGGAACTCACGATGAAGGAAATCGGGCAGACGCTCGGTCTGTCGGAAAGCCGCGTCAGCCAGATGCACTCCAGCATCGTCGCCCGGCTGAAGGACCAGCTCCAGCGCCGGCGACCCGAGTTCGCCTGAAGACCACGCGCCGGCTGAGCATCCGGGCGGGTTGACTTGCCCGACCGGGTCAGTCGTCGCGCAGTGCCGGATCGCCGGACTTCGCGAGGGGCCGGAGCAATTGATCCAGTCTCTGCCGTGTGATCTTGGCGTTGATCTTCTCGCTAAGCGCATGACACATGGAGACGAAGCAGCTGATGGCCCGATCTTCGTGGATCTCATGGGCGCTGAACTCACACAGGGCCTCTTGGCGCAGGTGAGTCACTTCGTCGAGCAGTTGTTGAAGCGACGACAAGTCGTTTTCTCCGGGATGCTGGTCGTAGTTCAGTTGCTGTCTCTCGATCTGCAGAATCCTCTGGATAAAGCTGTCGAGCTTGTGCGCCGCGCTTCGTCGACGCGTCTCTTTCCACCAGCGAACCAGCAGGTAACCGGCGATCAGCATCGACACAATGAATGACCGCATGCCTTCGGTGGCTTCGACAAACTCGGTCGGCAGCAGGGGCTTCAGCTCTGGTTCATAGGCATGCAGGGCACCCACATGGACCGGGAATTCCGGCTTGTGACGCGCAAAAGACGGACCTGTCGAGAATAGTTCATTCAGACGGGCAGCTTTCTGGAATGACTCGCTTAGCACGATCTCAGTAATCTGTTCGACCACCGCTTCGTCCAGATCGGCACTGGCCACGAGTTGCGCCCGGAACGCCAGGGTGCGTACATCCTCGGGAGGCTCGATCGGCTCCTGCGAGCGATAGTATCCTGCCGGAATCCAGAACGGATCGACCGGGAATTGCTGTGCCACAAGCGCAGCAATGTAGGGGATACTCCGCAAGTCACACAGAGTCTGCTCGCCGTCGACGCCACGCTTGAACAGGCGATGGTAAATCGGTGCTCCCAGACCAGCTGTAATCAATGCGGCATCGAGCTGTCCTGCACGGAATTGCTGATCGATTTCATCATATGTTAGGTGCCGGGCAACCAGATTTCGTTCAGGCAGACCAAAGTGGTCCAACAATAGAGAGCTGAGGGCATAGTCCCCGGAATCCTTTTGCCCGACGGCCACGCGCTTGCCCATCAGGTCGGGGATATCGTCAATCAGTGAGTTCCTGGCGACAACAAAGTGAGTCACCTCGGAATACAGGTTCGCCACAAATGTTGGCTCGCGCCCTTCCAGTTCACGTGGAAGCGACCCCAGCGTTTCGGGACGATGGCGGCGAAGGATGTCTTCGGTGCCATGCTGGTACAGAATCAGATCCGCCTCTCCGGATCGCAACCGTCGCAGGTTCGCCAGCGACCCCGATGTGGCGACCACCGTGACTCTGGTTCCCAGTTTGGTCTGCAGATGGTTCGCCAGGACCGATGCGACTTCTTCGTACCGTCCCTCGGAAGGACCGCCGGCGATAACGATCGATTGCTCCTCGGCGGAGGACAAGAGCAGCCATGCGCCGACTGCGATGACCGCGACAACACTCAGAATCCAGATCCAGAGTCGGGGCATGACAACGACGCCAACCGCACCGCGGTCCAACTGTGTGACGTCTTTGCACCAGGCCCTCGCCCGCGTGAAACTCGGACCCGAGGACCTATCATGCCCATAATCAGTCCAGCTTTTCCAGCAGGCTGCGGATTTCGTTCTGATAGACGCTCGCCAGATCACCCATGATGAGCTGCCGTTCAAACTCGGCTGCCCCTTCCTCTCCGACGGCGGCTTCCTCGGCTGACGCAAAGCGTTTCGCCGGGTCCGGATCCACCAGCTGACGAATCAAGCGGAGCAGGAACTCATTCTCGGACACCTCCTCGGGCAGCAGCCGGGGCAGTTCCGCGCACATGTTACGCTTACGCTCGATCAGCTCACTCAGTGACTCGGCATCGGCGAATGGATAGCGGCCGCTGAGCATCTCAACAAACACATATCCCAGACTGGCGAGATCCGACTGCGGTGTGTGACGTTCGCCTTCCAGCACTTCCACCGCCGCATACCGTGGGGTCCAGGTTGGACGATACGGCAGATCATCCAGCAGGAACGCGGAGCCGACATCGATCACCTTGCAGTTGCCGGTCCGCTTGACCATGACGTTGGCCGGCTTCAGGTCGGCATGGATGATGCCCCGGCGATGCAGACCCGCCAGCCCTGCGAGGCACTCCCGCAAAATGGCATTGGCGACGCCGGCCTTCAGACGCAACTGCTGCTGCGTCGGGGTGACGACGACATCGTTCACGTAGTCGAAATGCTCCTGGTCGACGCGCTGCCGGATGCGCTCCAGCATTCCGGGACGGAGCAGATGCGCCAGGTCGATGCCGTCGATCCACTCCATCACCATCACCTGGATGCCGTCGGTCTCGACGAAGTTGAAGATGTCGACAATGTGGTCCTGCTGAATCTGTGCCAGCGCATTCGCCACACGGGCGACACGTGCCATATCCGCCCGATAGCTGGACACGTCCTCATAGATGTCGGGACGATGGAACTTTAGCGCCAGCCGGAAGGAGAGGCCGTGTGGATTGAGGCGGTCGGCCAGAAAGACGACCCCCTGCCCCCCTGCTCCCAGGGGGCGAATCATGCGATAGGTGAGCGGCCACGTCACCTGGTCGCTGCAGGTGATGGTATCGAACCGGTTCTGTAACTCGGTCGCTTCCCGCGCGATGGAGGTAATGGGGCGCGTGGGCGTATGTCCCCGGTCGGCACTGATCAGCACTTCCATGGATGTTCAGGTCCTCAGCAGGTACGTTCAGCGAGGTTCGTCAGTCGGGGGTGTTACTGAGGTCGGCGATTTCTTCCGTGTGCCGATGTGCGGGGCGTCGCGAACCTGCTTCCTGCAGTCGTCAGCGACACCTCTATGGTAGGCCCCCAGCAGCGAGTTGCCTACGGGGATTCTCCCCGGCGAGCGTCACTTCCTGCCGGATAAGCAATTCGTGTGCCTTGCCATAACCCCTTGTCCAGGCTCGAAATCCCCCAGGAACCCTGCCTCTTGCGCCGCCGAAACGCCTGCAAAGGTGGCAGGCTAAGCGGGGCTGCGGCCCCGCTGTCGTGTTCTCGCTCTGCAACTGGAATTCACCCTCACTTGGGGGAGGTCGAGTGCAGCGAGGGGAGAGATGGGTCGATCCACTTGCCTTCCCCGGCCGCGCGTTCCTCGCGTCCGACCCTCCCGGAGAGAGGGTGAAAAATGAACGAGCGAGGGGGAGCACCTCGCCGGAAATGACATCTGACGAGATCAGTCGAACCATTCATCCTCAGGATCGAACTTCGGCAGGACCAGAATCAGCACCTTCATCCGCCCGACGGCCCGATGACGGGTTCCGGGACGAATCATCACGCACATGCCCGGCTGGACGGGAATCGTCTCGTCATCGAGCTGCATGCGTGCGTCGGGTTCACACTCGAGAAAGAAGTACGTCTCCGTCAGCTCCTTGTGATAGTGCAGGTGGGCATTCTCAGAGATCTCCGTCACATGGACCGTCCCCGGAAAATCGTCGACGTCGGCGAACGCCCGGCGGGCTGTGCCACAGGGACATGCCACCCCCACGATTTCGGAGAAGTCTGCCAGTTCGTAACCAGTTCTCGTCGCGGTCATTGATGTGTCATTCCAGTGTCAGGCAGCCGGCTATTGAGTGCATGCCAGCACGCAGCGCCAGCAAGTGCGTCTCCGGTTCTTCCTTTCGTGACCCACTCGCTTGCACGTCGTGCATGTATAGTGAATCCATGAACTGCCTTCGATGCCTTACATTTCACCGAGTTGCTCCAGCAGCGCGAGCGTCGCCGGACATCCGCACGCCGAGGCATCCCCTCGATGCGGCGCCAGCTGCACCTTGAGACGTTCGACATCAATCAGCGTATCGACATCAAACCAGGGTTTGAGCGCACAGACGTGGAGATTCTGCTCCGACAGACGCTGCAACTGTTGCCCAAATACCTGCGGACCGCTCCAGTCGATGTCCTGCCACAGCCCATCGCGCCAGCAATTCAACCCGATGAGATAGTAGCCTCCATCGGTCGCCGGCCCCAGCACCGCATCCCAGTCATCGCCCAGCCACGCGAATGCCTGCTCCACATAGCTGGCGGGCAGTGTCGGACTGTCGGAACCGAGGACCACCACTCGCCGCACGGCGTCGTTCATCATCATCCGGAAGAACGCCTCCAGCCGACGACCCAGATCCTCCCGGGCCCCATCATCGCCAGACTGTGCGATCAGTTCATAATTGGTGCCTGCCAGTTGCCCAAACCAGTCCCGGGCCTGGGGAGTATCGGGTGAGTAGCACAACACCCGCCGTTCGGCAGTCTGTCGGAACCGGGTCGTCACATCGTGCAGGAACGCCTCGTACAGGGCAGTCGCTGCCTCCGTACTCCATTGATCGGCCAGTCGCGTCTTGACCTGACCGACAACGGGCTGCCTGACGAATATCCCCAGCACTGTCGGCATGTCGGTCACTTCGGCGTCACGTGCAGCACTGGATGGACTACTCATGCCCGCCTCCCAGCCGGATGTCGACACTCGCCCGATGAGCCGTCAATCCTTCCTTGTCGGCCATCAGTCGGACGTCGTCAGCATCGGCACGCAGCGCACCTTCGTTGTAGGCGATGACCGACGATCTCTTCAGGAAGTCGCTCGCACTCAAGCCATTGGCGAAGCGTGCGGTGCCGCCCGTCGGAAGGACATGCGATGGTCCGGCCACATAATCCCCCAGGGCCACCGGAGTGAAGTGCCCCAGGAAGATCGCTCCGGCATTCTGGATGCGCCCCAGCATCGATTCAGGGTCGGCCATGGAGATGTGCAGATGCTCGGGGGCCAGGTCATCGGTGAGCCGGGCCGCTTCCGACTCGTCACGCGCAGGATGAGTGCCCCGAACTCCTCCAGTGCCTGCCGGGCCAAGGCCCCCCGCTCCAGCCGGCCCAGTTGCATTTCCAGTTGACTGCCGACCTCCTCGATCAGCGGGGGGTGCCAGGTGATCAACACTCCGGAACCGGGACTGTGCTCCGCCTGTGAGATCAGGTCACTGGCGACGAACTCGGGCCGGGCAGAGGCATCGGCGAGCACGACCACCTCACTGGGGCCGGCGATGGAATCGATGTCCACCTCACCGAACACATACCGTTTGGCCAGTGCGACAAACAGATTCCCCGGACCGACGATCTTGTCGACGCGCTCCAGTCCATCGACTCCATACGCCAGTGCCGCCACCGCCTGCGCCCCTCCGATGCGATAGACCTCGGTCGCTCCCAGCTCGTGGCAGGCCGCCAGCAGATCGGTGTTGTAACCTCCGAATGCGGTCGGAGGTACGACGACCGCGATCTCAGGAACACCCGCCGCCTGCGCCGGCACCACCGTCATCAGCACCGTGGACGGATACGCGGCGGCTCCTCCGGGTACACACACACCCACGCGCCGCAACGGGAGGAAACGCTGCCGCAACTCAATCCGTGCGTCCCCATGCTGTCGGATGATGTGGGCCTCACCGGGCAGCGTCGCACGCTGAAACTCGATGATGTTGTCCCGAATCCTGCGGATCGTCGCGAGATAGGCCGGATCAGCCGCCGCATGGGCCGACGCCAGTTCGTCGGCACTCACCCGCATCGATTCGCGGGTCAGCGCCTTGCCGTCCAGCTTCTGTGTGTATTCGAGCACCGCCTGTAACCCGTCACGGCGCACGTCATCACAAATGCGGGCGACGACCTCCTGCGGCGACAGCGGCGTGCCAAACAGGTCGATGGTCCGCTGCCGCCCGGCATCGCTGATGACGTTCCCGCGTGGGCTCAGCTTCTCCCGCAACCGTGCGAGTGCTGCTGCCGCGTCGTCCCGCGAGCAGTCGATGGTGGCAATCTTCAGCGTCATGTCACGTCAACTGGTGTGTCTGCAGGCTTGATCCTCTGAGAGTGATGTTAGATGGTGAACGTCGATGAGGAAACCACAGCCCGGCTGGAAGTTCCATGAGCGATACTTTCATTGATCTGCGCAGTGACACGGTGACACGGCCAACCGCCCCGATACGAGAGGTCATGGCCAACGCCGAGGTGGGTGACGACATGGTGGGTGAGGACCCCACGGTCAATCGACTGGAGGCCCGGCTGGCCGAGATGTTCGGGAAAGAAGCCGCCGTGTTTGCCTGCTCAGGGACGCAGTCCAATCAGATGGGTGTCTGGGCACACTGCCAGCGGGGTGATGAACTCATCATTGAAGAAACGGGGCATCTGGCTAACTACGAATCGGGAGCACCGGCCGTGTTGAGCGGCGTCAGCGTGCGGCGATTGAAGGGAGATGCCGGGCGTCTGGACATTGAGCATCTGGAGGGACAGCTGCGCCGGGGAGATCAGCACTTCGCACCGACCCGGCTATTGTGCCTGGAGAATTCCACCAACCTGGGCGGGGGGCGCACGTGACCCCCTCGAACAACTTGAGCGGATTCGAGCGTGGGCCGTCGAGCACGATCTCAAGGTGCATCTGGATGGAGCCCGGCTGTTCAATGCGTGCATCGCGCGCGGGTACACGGCCGGCGACGTCAGCCGGCAGGTCGACACGGTCTCGATCTGTTTCTCGAAGGGCCTGGGATGCCCGATGGGATCGGCCCTGGTTGGGTCGGCTGAAGCGATCTCCCGCGCACGACGGGCCCGCAAGATCTTCGGGGGTGCACTGCGACAAGCGGGAATCGTCGCCGCCGCCTGCTTGTATGCGCTGGAGGCCCACATCGACCGCCTGACCGAGGACCATCAGAACGCCCGGCTGTTTGCGGAGGCAATCCGGGACATTCCGCATGTGTCGGTAAGGCTGGAGGAAGTGGAGACCAACCTTGTGTTCTTCGAGGTCGACCGTCAGTGGGGGCCCGCCTCCCAACTGGTCGAGGCACTGAAGCTGCGCGGGGTGCGGATGTACAACCTCGGTCCCCAGATGCTGCGAGCTTGCACGCATCTGGATGTCGGCCCGGATGACGTCCAGCGGGCCGCGACCATCATTCGCGACGTGCTGGCGGACAGAAGGTCGGTGAAGGGAAGTCGGGAGTAGCAAACAGGGATTGGGGTCGATGGATTGCCTTTCCATACACTCCCCAACCCAAGAGGAGACCCGCCGACGCCGTCGGCGGGCTTTCTCCTGCTTACGACCCACCAGCTGCCGTCTACTGTCCACCCAGCGGTTTTCGGCCCGGAAGGGCGATTTGTCGTCGGATATGGTTGCAAAAGTCCCGGTAACCTTCTCTGCTATAGCACGATCGCTGGGAGATCGTTAAGCAGTCACCCTGCCTGCCCCGCTGGCGGTGCGGATGCTGCTGTGTGTAGGCCATTGGAATTCCACAGGTTCTCGCCTGTCCTTCTGGTCCGAGGTTATGACTCAGGGTAATTCAAGCAAGCGCAACGTCGTCATCACCGGTGTGGGGATTGTCAGTCCCATCGGGATCGGACGGGAGACTTTCTGTGCCAGTCTGTCCGCAGGGAAGACCGGGATCGGGCCGATTCGTGTCGCATTTCGGGGAGAAGATGTCGTCCCAGGAATGGTGGGCGGGGAGATTGCCGACTTTGATGACAACACCGCCAAGGAGCTCGTCCCCAAGAATCAGCGGAAGATGTTGCGGGTCATGTGCCGGGAGATCCAATTGGGATCGGCGTCGGCCATGCTGGCGGTCGAGGATGCGGGCCTGGATCTCTCATCGGTCGATCACGAGCGGCTGGGGGTCGACTTCGGTGCCAACCTCATGTTCAGCCCGCCGCCGCAGCTGTCCGATGCCTGCTGGTCGTGTCGGGACGACGCCGGACATTTTCAGTTCTCGGAATGGGGGCAGACAGGCCTTTCCAATCTGGAGCCACTCTGGCTGCTGAAGTACCTGCCAAACATGCCGGCGTGTCACATCGCGATCTTTGTCGATGCCCGCGGGCCCAGCAATTCGGTCACACTGGACGAAGCCTCCGGCAATCTCGCCCTCGCCGAGGCGATGTCGGTCATTCGGCGCGGGGCGGCAGACATGATGATCGCCGGTACAACCGGCACGAAGGTCCATCAGATCAAGGCCGTGCACGCCGCCCTGTGGCACGAAGTTCATCCCCGTCCGAACGACCCCTCGGGAGGTTGTCGGCCGTTTGATATCAATCGACGCGGCCAGGTGGTGGGAGAAGGGGCCTGTTCGTTCATTCTGGAAGAGGAGTCGCACGCCAAGGCCCGTGGAGCCCGCATCCTGGGACGATTGATCGGCGGTGGGTCTTCGTGTGTCGCAGACGCCGCGGGAAATGTGGACGTCCGGCAAGCAGCGTCCAACGCCATGCGGAGCGCGCTGCGATCGGCGGACCTCGCGCCTGCAGACCTGGGGCACATCAACGCCCATGGACTGGGGACGCCTGACGATGATCTCGCCGAAGCCCAGGCGATTCATGACGTCTTCGGAGATACCGCGGCACAAATCCCTGTGACGGGGCTCAAGGGCGTCTTCGGGAATTCTGCGGCGGGATGCGGCACGCTTGAATTGGCCGGGTCGTTGCTGGGGCTCGCGCAGGGCTTTATTCCGGCCACGCACTTCTGCGAAAATCCTGACCCTGCGTGCAACCTCAACGTCGTGCGCGAGCAGCAGGCGACCGGGAACAAGACGTTTGTAAACGTCAACTTCACGCGGCTGGGGCAGGCCAGTGCCATCGTGGTGGACTGCGGGTGACACGCCGGGGTGCCACTGCGGGCGGGTCCGGCGACTCTGCACTTGGTGAGCGCGAGCCTCCCAATGCGATCAAAGTCGAGCGACGTGCAGGACCCGGCGATGCCATCGCCGGGCTTTGGGGTGTGAACGTCCGCCGCGCGCCGGGCAGTCGCATCCAGGGACGCACGTCCACACACTATTTGAGCGCTGGTCCTTCGAGTTTCTTGCCGTTGGTGTCGAGGATCTGGAAATGATGAATGCCGGCTTTCTGGCCGTCTGAGTAGGTCCAGACGACTTCCTTGTCGCGATTGACCTCGATCAGCTTCGGTGCATCGGGATCGTGTCTCCCTCCGGCGTAGCTGGTGATGACGATGTTGCCGTTCGGCAGAACCTGACCGCCACAGGGGTCTTGCAGCCAGGGGCCCGGCAGGTCGTCATTCGTGAGTTGCCAGACGAGTTTTCCATCGGCAGCGAAATCGACCACGCGATTGCCATTGGTACAGCACACGAGTGTATGGCCGTCGGCACGCCGGATCGCCGTGAACGGCCATGTGTGAATCTCACGCTGCGGATCGCCCGTGACCGAGGTATCGATGGAACTCAGCACCAGTCCGTCGTGCCCATAGTGTCTGACGGCGAAGTCCAGCAGATGGGGAACCAGATACGTTCCGTCAGCAAGCTTGCGAGCCATGCGTGTCTGCAGATGGACGTCGTCCGTCTGACATTGCAGCGGGAACTCGACCACCACCTTTCCGTTCGCATCCACTTCCAGCAGGCGGGGCTTCGGACCGGCCTCAGTGATTACGAACGTCCCTGCATCTGTCGGTTGAACACCATTGACTTCGGATTGCGTCCCCTTCCAGATCAACGACTCCTGTCCGCCCGGTGTGATCCTCACCACGGCTCCACCTGGAAACACCTGTCCCTTGCTGACGGCCAGAACGACATCGCCACCAGGAAGTACGTAGCCGTCGCGTGTGGAGTGTGGATAAGTCCAGGTCTTCGTGCCGCTGCCATCAACCATGTATGTCGACTGACCGAAGGCGATGAAGCTGTGCGTGGGCGTGTCGACTGTCACCTGCGGCAGTTCGGCTACTGCGACTGCGAGTTCTGCTTTAGCCTTTGCCTCCACCGGACGCTCCAAGTTGCGTGGGCCCTCGTCGAAGAACCGCGCCCCGTGACCAGTCTGGTCGATATCACCCAGTTCACGGCGAGCCGCTGTGATCCGCTGCAGGAGAGCATCAACGATGTCCGGATGGTCGGCGGCGACATTCGTCGTCTCGCCGGGATCGCCAGACAGGTTGAACAACATCGTTTCGGGGACTTCTTCGATCATGCGTCCCCACCAGCCCAGTCCCGGCGGATCGTCGGGTCGCGGCAGCACCAGCTTCCACGGTCCCGACTCGCACTCCGGTCAGCAGACAACCTGCGTAGTAGAGATAGTCGTCACGCGGACTGACCTGGGTCTTGCCCGTCAGGAAGTCGGTGGCGTCGTGGCCGTCGAGCGTCGCGTCAGGAAGTTGTGCTTCCGCCACAGCGGCGAACGTGGGCAGCAGATCCATCGTACTGAGTAACTCATCCGACTCCCATCCGGCGGGGATAGTTTCCGGCCAGCGGGCAATGAAGGGCACGCGCGAGCCGCCGTCCCACGCCGACATCTTCCAGCCACGAAAGGGATCCGCATGACCCGAGTGATCGCGGGGAATGAACGCTTTGCCCTCGGGCTTCATTCCATTGGTTGTTTCGACCCACGGGCCATTGTCCGACGTGAAGACGACCAGCGTGTTCTCGTCGATGTCGAGTTCTTTGAGTGTTCGGAAGATCTCGCCGCACGACCAGTCGATCTCTTCGATCGCGTCACCGTAGGGGCCACACTGCGACTTGCCTTTGAAGTCTTCTGACGCCCCCAGCGGAATGTGCGGCATGTTGTGGGCGAGGTACAGAAAGAACGGCTGCTCGTGGTTTGCCTTGATCCAGTCGATCGCTTCACGCGTGTAGTCGGCGGTGATGTGGTCCCAGCTTTGAACCGCTTCGACCACGATGCTCTCGTTGCGAAAGATGGGACTGCGAACCTCCGTGTCTTCGACCAGAACGGTGAACCCGTTGTACTTCGGCGTGCCATAGAAGATAGTCAAACCCTTGGGCATTGGGCATGGTCTGCGGGATTGCATCCACCCAAGGCACCTTTCTGATTCGCCGCCAGATGCCACTTGCCGATCAATCCGGTGGCGTAGCCCGTGTCTCGCAGGACTTCGGCCATCGTGACTTCCTGCGGGTGCGGCACGGTGTGCAGGTGCTTGACGTTGCCCGGTTCGCCCACGCGAATGGGATAGCAACCGGTCATCAACGCCGCTCGTGAAACACCACAGACCGGTTGTGCATAGAAACTCGTCAGCCGAACGCCTTCAGCCGCCATTTGATCGAGATGCGGCGTCTTGATGTCGGCGACACCGAAGCAGCCCAGGTCCTGATAGCCCTGGTCGTCGGTGAAGATCAGGATGATGTTGGGGCGATCATCGGCACGTAGCGCGGCCGCCAGGATACAGGTCAGCAGCAATGGGAGTGTTGCCAATGTTTTCATGTGAGTCGTGTCAGGCAGCCGGAGTTGATGTTCGCTCGTCGTTCACACTGCTGGACCAGCCCCAGCGGCACCCCAGCGTGCACAGTAATCCAGTATGCAGATCACATGGCGATCCCTCCAGCTCGAGGCGTGAGCTTCAATCGAACCACGCGGGGATCATCCGCCAGGGTACTCTCACCTCGATCAATCCTTTTCTGTGTCGCTCTCCTGCCCGCGACCCAGGAGCGACGCAGCTTGCCGGCTGCGGTGGAGACGTTCGCCGGATCGAGCAGCGTTTCGGTCCACGACTTCCGCTCGCTGGAGAAGTTGTTCCAGACCGCCTCGGCGTAGGGACGGTACGACTCGCTGAGGACGGCATAGAACCCCTGCTCCTGGATGCGTCCCAGTGCCTGCCGGTAATGATCGAGCACATTGCGGTTGAGCAGCCCGCCCGCGACCTGAATGCCGGTGAGTGCCCCGCTCGAGACCGTCTTGACCTTACCCAGCGTGTGCATGGTCATCGCACTGGACACTTCAAGCAGTCCGACCCCTTCCTGCGAGGCGACCGTCTGCATCTCCACCCACAGCCGGCGGACCTCGGCCTCGGGCAGCACCTTGGTCACGTCCATAGTGCTGATCTCCCTGCGTGTCTGCTGGACGACGCTGCGGAGTTCCTCGACCGACAACGGCGGCTTGTCAAAGGCCCCGGCGGCCGACCCGCATCAGCGCCCGATCGCATCCAGTAGATCATCCACGCCATGAATGGTCGAGGTCTCGTCGATCACCCCCTGTTCCTCCAGAGCCTTCGCGACCTCGAGCAGGTAGGTCCGTCCGCCATAGGCGATGTCGCTGGTGATCGCCAGCAGCCACATGGGTGAGACGTGCAGCGTCGCCAGTCCCGCCAGATCGACAAAGTTGCCGATCGCCTTCCGGGCCACGGTCTCGCCGGCCACATCAGCGCCGGCAGAGGGATCGCCGACGCCCCCGATCGTCCCGGTGAGGAACTCGAGCGAGTCGTGGATGGCAATCTGATACGACTTCGACGACTGAAACGCCTGCGGCACCAGCAGGCCGCTCAGCTCTTTGACAGCCCCGGCCGTCAGCGCCACACCGCTGCGCACCAGTCGCTCAGGGAGCGAGGCGCCGTACAGAAGCTTTCGCAGCAGAGGCGAGGTATCGGGTGTGACGTGGACTGCCGTTTCGCCAGTCTCGGCAGGAGCCTCCATCGACAGCGTGTCGCGATGAAAGCTGCCGCCGCAGGTTTCGCATTTCAGGGCAGTGGCTCCTGCCCGCGGTGGGGACAGGGGAGTATGGCAACGAGGACAGATCGCCAGGGACGGCATGGTTCACTCACACACAGGGATGAAGGATCTCGGGTGCTTCAGCGGACGCACACTGGATACGCCGCTGGTGTCTGTTCGGATCATACAATCCGGGAAAACGTTCGCTGTCTGCAGTGATCGTCATCATACACCGCCATGCTTGCACGCGGGCATCCAGACAAGCCGTCAGGGTGCCCGGATGGCGTGTCCAGCAGTGCGCAGGACCATTGGCGTTCCAACACCAGCCCGATCGATCTCCTGCGTCCCCACTCATCGGTGGTCCGTCGAGATGCACCAACATGTCTGCAAACGCAGGGCGAAGACACCGGCGCGACCATCACTGGTCGCGATGCCGACGGTGACAGGCCACGCACGAGTTGGAGAGCTGCTCGAGGACCACCTTCGCCTGGGTCGGCGAGGTCCGCAGCGTGTCCTCCACCTGACTCGCCAGCCGGCTGCTCTGGTCGAAGCGACGGCGCAGGTCGGGATCGGCATCGTTCGGCAACAGGCGTGCTCCTTCGCGAAACTCCTCCCGCAGCAGTACTGCCAACTGGACCGCGGCGGTTCTGGTTTCCTCTTCCGGTGCCAGGGACTTCTGCAGCTGAGACAGGTGCCCGTCTACCCGCACCATCATCTGCGCGAGCGGGGGGATGGCCGCCGTCTCGACAAGTTCCGGCAGGACGGCATCAGCAGGCAGCGGACGGAAGGCGGAGACGCCCCGCCACAGGCCGGCGTAGTCACGGCTGGTCCCCGCATGCTCCAGGTAGGCCAGTGAGTCCGCTTGACTCAGTTCTCCGGTCACCCTCGCGCACACGGCAGCCGCCGCCGGTCCGCGATGTTTGCCATGATGACAATGGACGAACACCGGTCCTTCACACTCGCGCATCACCCGCGTCAATGCCCCGACCGCGTCGCGCGGGATGCCGTGGTATCCGAACGGTATGTGCACATAGCGCAGCCCGAACTTCCTCGCCGTCTCGACGTCCGGCGTAGTCCCATCGACCGAGACGACCGTCCGCACCCCGAGGTCGTGCAGTTGGCGAAAGGCCTGCGCTCCGACCGGTTCTCCTCCGGAGACAATCCGCGGCGTCACCGCGATGACATTCTCAATTGGCGCGGGCTCGTGTCCGTCAGTCGCGGGAGGCTGCGCGTGCAACGCAGCCACGAGACAGATAGCCAGTGCATAGCTTCCCACCAGAACCAGGTTGGTCCACCACATGTTTCGATTGCTCATCACCCCTCCGCAGGCTCTTACGTCCTGCAAATCAAAAGTGATGGTCGCAACCTGGGGAGGTGCCGAAAAGTGGCCGAACTGAAGGCACGGCAACACCGCCCGCGAGGGGATGGGACAGGTGGTGAACGCTCGGCCATCACTTCGGCGGTTGCAGATTCCAGCCGGGCAAGGTCACCGGGGGCTCGCTTGAGGGCTCGGTCAGGGGGCCATACAGGTCGGGACGTCTGGCTCGGAGGTAGCGCCGGCCGCTCGCCAGTGCCAGCTTCTCGCGCGTGCACACGCCGATGCAGACGTCATCCCCCAGCCGGTGGCATTCGGCGATGACTTCTCCATAGGGGTCGAGGACCAGCGCGTTGCCGTTGCGCACTTGCCCGTAATCCATGCCGATCGGATTGGTGAAGATGGCGTAGACTCCGTTCTCGTAAGCCCGCGCGGGGAGCCACCTCATCAGCCATTCCCGTCCCTTGGGACCGTCCAGTTCCTGTCGGAGCGGCACCGGGTCGCTTTCACGCCGGTCCCAGAGCAGTGGATCGACCAGCCCGCGGCCCGGCATCACCGACGGCAGACAGCCGGTGACGTGCGGCATGAAGATGATCTCGGCCCCCAGCAGCGTGTTGATGCGCACGTTCTCCGGGAGGTTGTTGTCGTAGCAGATGAGGATGCCGCACTTCCACCCAAGCAGGTCGAACACCACATAGTCGCGGCCCGGCGAGAGATGCGGGCTGACGAACGCGTGCAGTTTGCGAAAGCGGGCCACAAGTCGATCGCCATCGACACAGACATAGGTGTTGAAGACGTCGCCGCCCTCGCGTTCGAAGAGGCCCGCCAGCACCGGCACGTTGCAGTCGCGCGAGATGCGCATCAGCTCCTGTGTACTCGGTCCGGGAACGGTCTCGGCCAGTTCGAGGAGTTGGGCCTTCGTAAATGGCTGCACGAAGGAATACGCACAGATGCTGCACTCGTGAAAACTGACGACCTGTGCACCAGCTTCGACAGCGTCGCGGGTCAACTCCCGGATGCGGCCGAGGTTGTACGCCTTGTCACCGTCCCGATGCTCGAACTGCACCGCCGCCGCTCGCAGCGGATCGCCCATGGACGGCCCCTTCGCGGCTTGAGCCAGGAGTTCAGCTCCAGAACTTCTCGCCATGGAGATTCAGGTCCGGTCGGGCCTCGACCTTGCAGTCGCCATACACTTTGGTCTGGCAGGACAGCCGCATCTCCTCTTCGTGTCCGATCCGCGAGAAGAATCCCAGCGGGTTGATCCAGGTGTTCAGCCACTCCCAGAATCCCGCGCTGGCTGACGTTTTCCTCTCCGCCGACGACATGTACCCGGCAACTGCAGCACAGGCCATTCCCGCGACAGTTGAGGTAGCGGTGCGGACCGGAATACAGCTCGATCCCGTTCTTCATCGCCTCGGTCCGCAGGTTGGCACCCTCCGGGACCTCGATGGACTTCTTCTCTTTGACGAACGTGACAGTCGGCATGGGCGGATCGCAGGGCTGGTCGAGACAATCAAAGGGTACAGCGACGAACGCGCGGATCATAAAGGGACCCCGGAGCGATTTCCAGCTTGCCGCTGTTCAAACCGAGGGCTTGTGCACCGGCCCGACATTCGCTGCAATGTCGAGAGACATGTGGTGAGTGCTTTGCGAGCCGGTCTTTGTGCCATGCCCTGTTGACCGCTATCCCCATTTGACAACGAGCCGATCATGGAAGTGACCGTCAGCAATGCCTCTCTGACCGAAGTTGCCGCCGACTGGCTGGTGGTGCCTGTCGCCGAGGAGGGTGATTTCGCCCCGCAGGTTCAGCAGCTCGATGACGCCCTCTCCGGGATGCTGACGCGGTTGAGGGAGTCGGGGGACATCACAGGCAAACCGGGGTCCATCACATCGCTGCCTGGCGTGACCGGGATCGCCGCGTCACGCGTGCTGCTGGTGGGTGTGGGTCCGCGTCCACAGGTGATGGCGGCCCGGCTGAGGCGGAGCATCATGACGGCGGCCCGCCGGATCTCGGACCGGAATGGCCTCAACATCGCGTGCAGCCTCGTGGAGCCGGACACGACGACACTGGATCAGTCCCAGGTGGCGCCTCACGACGACCGCGTTGATGGTCGGCTGCACCGGTCCGGACCTCTACAAGAAGGAACCGACGCGACATCGTTTTGAGCATCTCCAGATCCTGCTGCCCGCGAATGGCGATGCGCCGGAGTTGCGCACTGCCGTCGAGCAAGGCACCATTCTGGGGAACGCGGTGAATCTGACTCGTGAGCTGGTCAATCGACCGGCGAGTGACGTCTACCCCGAGTCGTTCGCCGATCTGGCGCAGCAACTGGCGACAGAACTGGGACTGCGCTGCGACGTGCTCGACGAAGGGCGGCTGCGACAGGAGCGGATGGGGTCACTGCTGGCGGTGGCACAGGGGAGTGCCCGCCCTCCTCGCGTCGTCGTGCTGGAACATCGCGGCGGGAACCCGGATGGGCCGGTCCTCGCATTGGTGGGCAAGGGTGTGACGTTCGACAGTGGCGGTCTCTCGCTGAAGCCGAACGATTCCATGAAGACCATGAAGGCGGACATGGCGGGGGCGGCGACCGTGCTCGGTGTGATGTCGGCTATCGCCCGCCTGAAGCTGCCTGTGAATGTGTGCGGCTACATGGGAATGGTCGAGAACATGCCCAGCGGAACGTCGTACAAACTGGGCGATGTGCTCACGGCACGCAATGGGGTGACGATTGAGGTGCTCAACACCGATGCGGAAGGCCGGCTCGTGCTGGCGGACGTCCTCAGCTTTGCGGTGGATCGCGGAGCCGCGCGCCTGATTGACCTGGCAACACTGACAGGAGCCTGTGTGGTGGCGCTCGGGGAAGAAGTGGTCGGAGCCTTCACGAATGATGACGCCTGGTGCAGCGAAGTGCTGGCTGCGGCAGAGGTCGCCGGGGAGCCGGTCTGGAAGCTGCCGATGTTTGACTCCTATGACGAGCAGCTCAAGAGTGATGTCTCCGATGTGAAGAACGTGGGGACCCGCTGGGGGGGCGCGATCACGGCGGCAAAGTTCCTGCAGCGATTCGTCGGTGATACTCCCTGGGTGCATCTGGATATCGCCGGCCCCGCGTTCGCGGAAAGCAGCAAGGACCATCAGGACAGCGGAGCGACCGGAGCGATGGTGCAGACGCTCGTGGAGCTGCTCAGCAGCAAGGCGTGAGTTGTCATGTGGGTCAAGATCTGTGGCGTGCGTGATGTGCCGACGGCCTTGGCCGTGGCCCGGCTGGGGCCCGATGCCATCGGACTCAATTTCTATGCAGGGTCGCCGCGCCATGTCACGGTGCCGGTGGCTGCAGAGACCGTCCGGGAACTGCCCTCCGGAGTCACACCGGTCGGCGTGTTTGTGAATGCAACGGCCGACGAAATTCTGAAGACCTGTGAGGAATGCGGTTTTTCGACGATCCAGCTGCACGGCGATGAACCGACGGAGTTGCTGCGGGACCTGACATCGCTGCAGGTCATCCGCGTGCTGCGCGTGGGTGAGGACATCGAGAGGGTGCTCTCGCGCGAGTTTGATGACTGTACGAGGCTCGGGGTTCGTCCCTGGAGGTGGCTGGTGGAAGCGCGTGTGACCGGGGCCTACGGAGGGTCCGGACAACCGGCCGGCTGGGACGCACTTGCTTCGCTGCCGTGGTCGGTCGATTGGCCGCCGCTGATCCTGGCGGGGGACTCACGCCCGGCAACGTGGCCGAGGCGATCCGGTGTGTTCAGCCCTGGGGGGTGGATGTCGCCAGTGGTGTGGAATCGTCTCCGGGGCAGAAGGATCCGGGACTGGTATCGGCCTTCATTGAGCGTTCTCACAGCGCGTCTTGAGAAACCGGCCCGGCCCCCCTACGATGAACCAGTCACTTGCCGGCTGCTGCCATCATCAACATCCAGGCTGATGGCGTGGCAGCCAGCGCTCAGCGTGGAGACTCCATGACGACGGCCAAGCGAATACTGCTGATTGAGGACGACCGCGAGATCTCGGCGACGCTCAGCAGCGTGCTGCAGGGAGTCGGTTACGAGGTGCAGACAGCACTCAACGGCGTGGAAGGGCAGAAGCTGATCACTGCCGACCCGCCGGACCTCATCATCACCGACATGATGATGCCCCGGATGGGAGGATTTCCGGTTCTGGAGTTTCTCAAAACGCTGGAAGACCCCCCGCCCGTCATCATGATTACGGCCAACGAAGGGGGGCGTCACAAGGCATACGCCGAGATGCTCGGCGTCGTGGACTATTTGCGCAAGCCTTTCGCGATGGACCTGATGCTGGAGGCCGTGGGCCGGGCATTCGGCGCGGGCGACACCCCGGAGAAAGCAGCCTCGGGACCGCTCAAGCGGCAGCGCAAGAAGTCTGAGTAGGAGAGGCTGCGTCTATTCGATGCCCATATTGCGTTCGATGTCGCGGGCCTTCTCCGACATGAAGATGTTCCGCAGGTGCAGCGGATCGTTCACGATCTCCTTGGGGCGATCGCCTCGGGCCTCGACTCCCGCCGACTGAACCCAGGGGTCACCGCTTTGCGCAGTGGGATCGCTGTAGTTTCCAGTCGTCGGGCGAAGTGCGTGCACCGATTGTGCGAACATTTGCTGGGTCGAATTCCAAGCGGCACAGCCCGGTGTGAGGGCGCATCCGCAGACCAGTGTCAACAGCAGGCGATTGGACATGAGATCACCCCGACGCAACCGTCTTCGATACCGGGAGGCGTGTCGGATTGTCAGGAGGAGGGCGGTTGGAGAGAATCAGCAGGAGGGGCAGGAAGTCTGGCAGAATCGCCCCAGCGCGTCCAGATGTCTTGCCCAAGCGAGATGACAGACCGACGTTGACCGGTTCTTTTTGCAGGATGAGCTAGTGCAACCACTCCGTTTCCAGCCGATTCTCAAACGCATCCGCTGGGGCGGACGGAAGTTAGGGACTGCGCTCGGCAAGCCGCTCGGCCCGGAGACCGACTATGCCGAGAGTTGGGAGGTCGTGGATCACGGGGAAGACCAAAGCCTGGTCGTGGGCGGGGGGGCCTTTGATGGCTGGCCGCTGAGCCGGCTGATGCACGAGCACAATGCCCCGCTCATGGGTCGCCATGCGGGAACGAGCCAGTTTCCGCTGCTGGTGAAGTTCCTCGATGCCCAGGAGAACCTCTCGGTGCAGGTGCATCCGGACGATGAGCTGGCCCGTCAGTTCGATCCCGCGGAGAATGGCAAGACCGAGGCGTGGGTCATCATCGACGCGGCTCCCGACAGCCGGCTGTATGTGGGACTTCGATCCGGAGTCAGCGCCAACGAACTGACAACAGGCTTGGCGTCCGGCAGTATCGAGCCACTGCTCCACCAGGTATTGGTCAAACCGGGAGACTGCGTGTTCGTCCCTGCCGGGACCGTTCATGCTATTGGAGCAGGGGTGTTGCTGGCGGAAATCCAGCAGTCGAGCGATCTGACGTTTCGCGTTGACGACTGGAATCGCCTGGGGACCGATGGCAAGCCGCGCGAATTGCATATCGACCAGGCGATGAAATGCATCGACTTTAAGAGCGGTCCCGTCGATCCCGTCGCGCACAACCGATCGCGGCGGATCATCGGCACGAAGAACTCGTTCGCTCGGACTACTTCGTCATTCATCGGCACGTAAGCGACTCGTCCATTTGCTTTGAAGCGGACGATCGCTGCCACATCTTGATGATGCTGGAGGGAGCGGGCGTCGCTGTGACCGATGACGGCGACATCCCGCTGCCGCTGGGACAGACGCTCGTCCTGCCCGCCGAGAGTGCACCGGTGACAATTAGACCCGCCGGCCGCGTGACGTTGCTCGATGCCTTCCTGCCGTAGTGATGGTGTCCGTCGTGGTCGAAGCTGCCAGCTTCGATCAGTCTGGTACGTAGCGAGAGGGTCATTCTCGCGAACGGGAATCCAACATGGATCGCACCGTGTCTGGATCCCCGCCTTCGCGGGGATGACGATGATTAGCGGTTTCGCCAACACCCTGGACGCCGGACTCCCTTGGGGACGGCGAAGCCGCAAGCGGCATTCATCAACTGGTCCCGCCCGACACCAGCCGCTCCGCCACCTGGACAGCCGACTCGTCACCGGTCAGTTCAATCGCCCGGCACTCCACCAGATTGCGAAACCATGTGTGCTGACGCTTGGCGAACTGCCGCGTCCGTGTCTGGATGAGTCCGATCGCCTTCGGCAACGCGTACTGCCCCTGCAGATGCGCGAAGAGGATGTTGTAGCCCAGTGCCCGGCTCGCGGTCCGGCTCAGGGGGTGCGGAGATTGCATCAGCCGCCTTGCCTCCTCGACCCACCCGGCGTCGATCATCTGTACCACGCGCTCGTCGATGCGGGCATGCAGCCAGTCCCGCGGCGGCGACAGCCAGTACACATGTTGCGGTCGGTCCTCGACTGGCAACGGCACCTCGGCGTGTTGGATTGAGGCGGGCTTGCCGGTCAGATGGTGAATCTCCAGCGCGCCGGATGATCCGCCGCAGATCGTGGGAATGCAGACGATTGGCAGTCGCGGCGTCAACCTCCTGCAACCGGCGATGCAGGTACTCTGGTGAGTGGACGGCGGCTTCGCCCTCCAGTTGGCGACGGAAGGCCCAGTCGGCACCGGGGCCCGCAAACACGCCCCGCAATACTCCGCGCAGGTACAGCCCAGTTCCCCCCACAAACAGCGGGATGCGTCCCCGCTGCACAATCCGTGCGCAAGCCATCTCCGCCGCGTGCAGGTACTCCGCCACGCTGTACTCTTCCCACGGCTCGAGCAGGTCGATGAGGTGATGCGGCACCAGGTGTTGCTCGACAGGCGTCGGCTTGGCGGTCCCGGTATCCATTCCGCGATACAGCGTCATCGAATCGAGCGAAACGATCTCGGCGTTCAGCCTCCGTGCCAGTTCCAGCGACACGGCGGTCTTGCCACAGGCGGTGGGGCCGCTGAGAAACCAGCACTTCTTCAGGAGATCGATGTTGAACGGCATGTCTTGATGGGCCCCCCTGTTGCCAGCGAGGCCGGAGGTCTAAGATAAGTCACCCGGTTGACGACGCTGTGAAAACACTTTCAGGATGACCCATGGCCCGGTTTGAAGATCAGGTGGAAATCGCCCGTATCCGCGAGGATGTCTTCGACTTTCTGATCCAGCCGGCGAATGTTGAGGATATCTCGTCGCCCGACCTTGGACTGGCGATGATCAACGCGCCGATCGACTGGTGCCCGGGGCCCGCATCGAGTTCATGATCCAGGGATTCGGTCCGCTGCAAACCGCCGCCCATGAGATCACCGATTTTCACGCCCCTCACCGGTATGTCGAGCGACAGGTGAAAGGCGTGATGAAAAGTTGGATTCATGAACACCTGTTCGAACAGGACGGAGACCGGACGATCGTCATCGATCGTATCCAGTTTCAGCCTCCCGGAGGATTGATCGGGCTGGTGGCGACCGAGGAGCGTATCCTCCGGGCGCTGGCCGAAAGCATGCGCTACCGCAATGACACACTCGAAGAAGATGCTCGAGGAGGGCACCGATGGCACCTGACCTGCCACGTCTGCCCCAGCGAACGGCCCGGCGCGCCCCTCAGCACAACTCGGCGACGTTTCTGGCGCTGTTCGGAATGATGGTTCTGGGCATGGGCTTGATGGGCCTGATGGCGATCGTCCTCCCGCAGATCCAGGGGCTGATTCTCGTCGTCATGGGTGCGGCCAGCATTTTCGCCATTCACTACGTCATCTGGGGCCACTGGCTGAGCCGCATCGTCGAACGCGACCCGCTGGACGAATTGCCGACCGCGAGGCTCCCGGACGAGTGAGCGGTCGGCCTGATGTCACATAGAAAAGTGCCCGGCCTTTTACCCCAGGAAGTAACTCGGCTCATTGCCCGGCTTCCATTTGATGTTGCAGCCGATGCTCGGGTGCTGCGGCCCGACACCGGCTGTCCCGCCAGCAGTGCATCACAGGCCTGTCGCAGGTCGCTGCCGGTGACAGGAATACCGCTGCCGGGGCGGCTTTCGTCGAACTGACCCCGATAGACGAGCCGTCGGTCCTTGTCGAACAGAAAGAAGTCGGGCGTGCAGGCGGCGTGATACTCCTGGGCTACGCTTTGCGACTCGTCATACAGATACGCAAATGTATACCCGTGCTTCTTCGCTTCAGTCTTCATCTGCTCGGGTCCATCCTGGGGATAGCCGGCAACGTTGTTGGAGCTGATGCCCACGATCGCGACTCCCTGCTGCTGGTATTCCGAGGCAAACTTGGCCAGTTCACCCTGGATGTGTACCACGAACGGACAGTGGTTGCACATGAAGACGACGAGCAGCGCCGGCGCATCCTCGAAGTCGGACAACGAGACCATCTTCCCGTCCACGTTTGGCAGCGAAAACTGTGGTGCCCGGCTTCCCAGCGGCAGCATGGTGGATGCTGTCTTGACCATGGTTAACTCCCCTGTCTCGAGTTGTGTCCTGCGTCCGCGCCACAAGGGCACCTGCGTCTAGTAGAGCAAGCGACCGGAACGTCCGCAACCAGCCCTTGGGCACCGCGCTCGCGTGCCACTGGCTCCGCCCGTGCGTCACCAAGAGAGCGACTTCATGACGGTGCACTGGCAAAGCCCGTGGCACACAACCCTGAGATTAACCCGTGACAGGCAGCCAGGAGTGTTGCGGCGCGGGCAAGATCCGACGTTTCTCCAGGTGCGGATACTCGCCGATCGCCACCGGCGCGCTTTCGCAGGGACCCCATGCAGTCGCACTCGAAATGGAGTGGTCAGGCAGCCGCGCGTCGTGTGGTGTTCGACCAAGGAATGCCGCAGGTTCGCAGACGCTGCAACTCCTCCTTGTAAAAGCCGAGCACCAGTTCGAGATTCTGCGCATCGGAGTACCCGGGCACCACGCGGCGATAGTTCGGCTCGATGATCCCGGTGCGCGTCTTGTGCATCAAATGGTTATACGCCGTCTCCAGTTGCTGATGGTCGATCTCGCAGGCCAGGAGATCATCCACATGGAGTTCGGGTGCGTATTCGAAGACGCCCGGCAGGGATCGATACCACGCCTGTCCAAAGGTCAGCACCGACTTGCCTCCACACACCGCCTCCCAGCCGGCGGTGCCATTGATCGTCGCCACGAACTGACAGTGCCGCATCAGAGCGTAGGTGTCGTAACCCGGCGAGACGAGTGTGACGCCGGGCAGGCGTTCGAGCCGCTCGAAGAACAACCGTCCGCGTCGATACTGGTCCTGGGCCGGATTCTCCTTGGCATAGACCTGCCAGTCGGCCGGCAGCAGCGCCAGCAGTCGCTCGATCGCCGTCAGTTGATCGACATACGTCCCGCCCAGCGGAGAGGTTGTCAACTCGGGCTGATAGTGGAGCGGGAAATAGACGAACGGCCGCGCGAGATCGACGTTGCCCATCGCGTGCTTCCGCATGCCCTGAATATAGTCCTGTTGTCCGGAGACGAGCCGCGTCAGCCCGGTGAGTGTCAGCTCGACATGCCGGCCGCGCAGCGCCCGCCGCATGTGACGTTTCACCGCACTCCTCGCTACGCGCCCAGCGGAAGCCGGTCCATGGTAACTCTTGGGCACATAGAACCATTCGTTCTCGAACGACTTCGCGACTGGAAACAGCTCGCCAGGGTCGGCAGCGGCGGCGGTCTCGAAGTGTCCGTAGTCGTCGATGTCGTACAGATAGAAGAAGCGATTGGGCACCAGATGCGGATACACCATGAGCACCGGGATCCCCAGAGCCTTCGCCACTTCATAGAAGATCAGCTCGGCCCCCAGATGCGGAATGTAAACGAACAGAATCAGCTCGGGCCGGGTCTCGCTCAGCAGACGGCAGGCATAGTCGCAATACACGTTGAAGATGTTGAGCTGCGCGTGATAGCTCAGTCCGAGGGCCGCGTCGGACCGCTGGAAGATTTCCAGGATCTCCGGCAGCCGGGCATACAGGCGGTCGTAGATGTCGGGATCGACACCGGCATAGGCAGGCAGCCGATCGACGCGCAGCGACAGCACGTCGCGAATGTCAGGCGCGCAGCGACGATCCTTGCCGACCCACGCCACGAGGTCGATGTCTCCCTCGCGCTGCAGCCGCTGCACGATCTCGCCAAAGTTGCGATGATGAAAGCCCCAGACGAGTGTCCGCATCATGCTGCCTGCCTCCGCTGCGAAGTGGACGCACCCAAGGCCCGCAACTCCGATCGCACAAACGTCGCCACCTGCCGGGCGTTCTCCTCATCAGAGAAGTCAGGGACGATCAGCCGATAATCAGGATCGATTACGCCGGGCGCCGTCCGCGCCATCAACTCCTGATAGGCCCGCTGCAGGTCCGAGTGCGAATACGTGGTTGCCAGAACGTCGGCGATCGTCAGGCCCGGTCGATAACGCACCACGCCCGGCAAGGTCTGATACCACGTCTGACCGAAGACCAGCGCGGGTCGTCCAGCTGAGATCGCTTCCCAACCGGCCGACCCGGTGATGGTGGCCACGAACTGGCACTGCTCCAGCAGGGTGTAGGTGCTGATGCTGCGATCGACCAGCAGTGTGTTGGGGACGCGCGTCAGCCGGGTGAAGAACTCCGGATCGCGCTGCCGGGCCGTTTGCTTGGGGTTCTCCTTGGCGTAGATCCACCAGTCGTCGGGCAGAAGCTGTCTTACACGCTCGAGTGCCAGCAGTTGGTCGGCATACCTCCCGCCGAGTGTCGATGTCGTCAGTTCCGGTTGCAGATGCAGAGGAAAGTAGACGAATGGACGTGTGAAATCGACTTGAGTCCGGGAGTACCGCCGCAGGTCACGGGCATAGTGACGTTCCTCCTCGTAGCGTTTGAAGATCTCCACAGCAGGCATTGCCCGTCGATGCCCGATGGCTCTCCGCGCCAATCGGCCTGCAAGACTGGCGGTCGGGAACTTCCTCCGAGGGTTCCAGGGCTGCACGAGCACCGGCTTGCGAAAGCCCCAGTTGACGGAGCATCGCGGCGGATTCGCATCGACCGGCATTTCGCGGAAGTCACCGAAGTCCTGCAGATCCCACAGTGCATGAAACCGGTTGGGTTCGACAGCCTGGTAGGTGAGTGTCGTGCGGATGCCCAGGACCTTCGCCGCATGATACAGCACGAAGTCGGCACCAAAGTGCGGCAGGTTCCCGAAAACGACGAGCCGCACCTGCTTGCGGATCAGCAGATCGATGAACCACGCCGCCTGCACCTGCAGCAGGTCGAGGTGTTCGGCCAGCGTCGCGAATCGCGACTGCTCAGTCCGGGAGATCATATCGAGGTAGACCGGCAGATCGGCCCGCAGGGCATCGACAGTCGCCACATACTCGGGACGGCAGACGACTCGCGGATCAACCGGCGCGGGGACGTTTTTGCGAAACAGGTCGCGAATCTCGTGCGTGCAGTCAGAGCAGCAGTCGGTCGCTCCGAACCACGCCGCAATCTCGACTTCCCCGGTCCGCGCGAGTTCACGCACTGTCAGTGGCAGCCCGGCCCGATCGAATCCCCAGAAGATCGTGCTGATCATTCAGGCCACCTTCTGTTCGTGGCGTGCGGGGGATGGCGTCTCGCTGTGCCGGTGCCGCTCCAGCACCTGTTGAAGATGATTCAACAGGATCTGCGATGACGACTGCTCCACAGGACGAAACGACGCAAGTGCCCGGCCATCGACAGACAACGATCCCAACTGGCTGATGGGGTGCCGCCGCAGCCGTCGGCGCGCTTCCATTCGGCCAATGGCCGCCAGAAATCGCTCTTCGGGGTCGAACCGCTCGGGGCTCAACGTAAAGACAGGCCGCCCGGACGCCACCCCTTCAGTAATCATCGACATGCTGTCCTCGGTGCAGAAGACGACCTGTGCCGCCCCCATGTATGACTGCACGACGTTGCGTGGGTCGGTCTGATACCAGGCCGATTCCGCCAGAATCTTCGCCGGCAATGCCTCCGCCAGGGTCTGCTCCGAGACCAGTCCCGTGCGTCGTGAGCTGGTGACGAGCCAGCGGACGCGGTATCGAAACGCCAGCTTGGCCATGCCCGACGCCAGCATCCGCCAGTCCTCCGGCGTGTAGTGATAGCCGGCTCCGTCTCCGCCGATCACCATCGCCCACAACTGATCCTCCTCAGCTCCCAGATTTTTGCGGAGTTTGCGACCCGCCTGCTGCACATCCTCCGGGTCGATCGTCGTCGGGATATGTTCCAGCACAACATTGTGGGTCGCTCCGCGGATCGGTTCGAGTGTGAACACCGTGCCGAAGTGATGGTCCGAGAGCCCGCGCAGCGAACCGGAGAATACGTTGGCACTGCCCAGATGCCGCGCCATCCACGCATTGATGAACGACGTCTTTCCCCCCGCAGAGATGATCAGATCAGGAGTTCCGGCCGGCAGACGGGGGATTCGATAGCAGACCTTCAGCCACCACAACGGCAGCCGCTGCTGCGTGGTGTTGAGGACATACCGCAGCGCGCACCGGAGGATCCCGGCACGCAGGCGGACCTCGAACCACTGGTCGTCGACTTCGTAGCGCAACCGCAGCACCTTGAGCAGGCCGCGGGACTGGTTGAAGTGGCCCGGCCGTCCATCGCTGAACACCCAGACCTTCAAGGGTGGTTTCATCACGTGTCTGCTTTCAGGCGGCCCGGCGGAAGACGGTCGTCCCCTCGCCGAAAGGAATCTCGGTGACCTCGAAGTTGACCAGCTCCGCCTTCCAGCGAAGCACAATCTCCCGCTCATCGGCCCGGTTCGTGTCATCGACGACGATCACGCAGTTCGGGGCCAGTCGATCAAACAGTATTCGGGCGGCCGGATAACGTGCCAGCGACTGCACCTTGCGCGGGGGACCGTCGACGATCAGCAGGTCGATCGGTTCACCCAGCGACAGACTTTCGCGCGAGTACCAGTTCCACGCCTTGCCGTCGATGTGCGTGACTTCGATCGGTGCGTGCCGGACTTCCGCCCAGTCCGACAAACCCTGATGCTTCAGATTCGCCCGTGTAATGGCGGCGTAGTGTTCATCATGATCAAGGGAGATGACGCGCCCGCCCCCCAGTTGCCGGAGTGCCGCTGCACAGATCACGGTCGAGACGCCGCTCCCCAGTTCGACAATGATCCGGGGACGCCTCTCGTTGATGAGGCCGATCAGCGTGGCCGCGCTATCGGGCAACAGGGCTGCTCCCCCTAAGGGAGGGATCGGCTGACTCGTCTTCAGATGCGATGCGATGAACAGCAGCGACTGCGTCTGCTGCAGGGACTCGGCGAGATCCATCCGCATGCGTCGCGCCGAACCCAGTTGCACCGCCAGCAGGATGACGACGCCGGAGGTGATGGCGGGAATCACCGCCACTGGGCCCCAGAACCACCACCCCAGCCCGGTCAGCAGCGGGTAACCGATGGACAGGCCTGCCAGTGCCCGGATCTCGTCACGCTTGAAACGCATGGTGTCTCCCTCTGTGTCTTCCTGCCAACGATCTCACTTGCTCAAGCCGCGCTGACCGCACTTCATCCGCAGTCGAAACGCCAGCATATTCTCCTTGCCGCTGATCTTCACCCGCCGCAAGCGAAAGCGGTCGGGGGCGGTCGTCACATCGATACCCGGATCAGTCGTGACGGCGTTGTCGTAACCGGCCTCGGCGACCAGTTCGGGATCATGAGGTTCATAGATTCCGAAGGGGAACGCGAAGCTGCGGACCGGAACGCTGAAGCGATCTTCGAGCCACTTGCGGGAGTCGGTCAGTTCCCGGCGCTTTGCGTCGACAGGAAGCCTCGCAAAGTTGGCATGGCTGAGTGTGTGGGATCCGAGTTCGACCCGGCCGCTGCGGAGCATCTCGCTCACCTGGGCGTCGGTGAGTTTCGGTTCGGCCTTCAGTTCGCCCGAGTTGTGATGGGCCTTCTTTTTGATCGACCAGTCGTCATCACCCCGCTCGACGACGAGGTACAGCGTCGCCCGGGCATCGTACTGCTCCAGCAAGGGCAGGGCATTGTGCAGGTTGTCGGCGTATCCGTCATCGAATGTCAGGGCCACCGTGGGCCGCTGAAGCGTCGGCCACTCATCAACCACTTCGCTGAGCGTGCGGAAAGTCCAGCCCTGTTCACGCAGCCAGCCGAGTTGGGCATCGAACTGGGAGGTCGCGACCCGCAGGCCGTTGAACTTTGCTCCCGGCAATGGGTCGCGAATCATGTGATACATGAGCAAGCGGGGGTATCGGGAAGGGACCGGCGGTCGCCACCACGCATAGCGCTGTGAGAACCACAGGCCCGCTGCCGCCGCACCAATTCCCAGGGCCCACTCCATGGGCTGTTTCTCCCCGCGCCGAGCGATCCTCGTCGACGCAACCTGATAAGCGGGCGGGAAGTTACACCCAACGGCGATGGGTGTCAATCTCGATCGCGGACCCTGGGCAAGCTGGGACAAGTCATCCTTCAGGCGGCACATGCGGGGCGGACAGTGGGAGGCTTGATCCGCAGGAGGCCTGGCAGGGGCATCCCGACCAGAGCCTAGCGTTTCAACTCTGGGAAATACTGTCAAGGAGATGCGGAGATGAGTGGGGATAGCAGTTGGTTGAGAAACGGCGATCACGAGACGGGCGGAGCCAGACGAACGTGGCTTCGCGGCTTGGAGAAGATCAACAAGCCCTACCAGATTCACACGTCGACCAGAAACCTGGACCCGCTGATGCGCGCCCTGTTCTGGATCGGCACACCGACGGTGCTGCAGGACGGACTGGAGGCCGCTGCGGCGGCGTTGTCGGCTGCGTGGATTGCCCAGATCGCCGCGTTGTGGTTACTGGGGCGGTTCGACCGGTTTTCTGAGTCGCCATCCACGTCTGCGGCTCGAATGTCCTCCCGCCAGCCACGCCCTTCGTACGTCAGGGCGTGCCACCCTGCGGACGCTGACACGGCTCACTCCGGCAACGCTCCGCGCCAGCCCGCAGCCAGTTGGTCCGCGAGCTGTTGCTGGACATCGGCCACGGCCGGTTTGTCGGCGAGGTTCACCGTCTCCCACGGATCGTTCTGCAGGTCGTACAGTTCCTTGATGAGGTCCCCCTGGTACTGCCATTCGGTGTAGCGATACCGCTTCGTGCGGATTGAGTTGTACTCCCCCTGGTTTCCGAAGACGGAAAACGCCGCCTGTTTCCAGGGACGCGAAGGCTCCGCAAGCAAGGGGACCCAGCTCGTCCCCTCCAGGTTGTCGGGCACTGGCATGTCGAGCAGCTCGCCCGTGCTCGGCACCAGGTCGACCAGTTCGACAATCTCGTCACACACGCTGCCGTTCGCGGGATTGCCGGGCACGCGGACGATCATCGGCACACGCGTTGAAAGTTCAAACAGCGTGTACTTCGACCAATGGCCATGCTCACCCAGATGGAAGCCGTGGTCGGAGAAGAAGATCACAATGGTGTTGTCCGCAAGACCAGACTCATCGAGGGCGTTCAAGACCAGTCCGAGCTGCGTATCGAGAAATGTCACGCAGGCATAGTAGGCAGCGATCGCTTCGCGCGTGGTCTGGGGGGTGGCATTGCCTGCATAGAAGATGTCCGCCGGCCGGCCAAAGCGGACGGCCAGATCCGGCACTCCCTGATCTTTCGCACGGGGTGCCTGGGGGTCAGGAATTGTCGCTGGATCGTACATGTCGATGTACTTCTGCGGGCAGATGAGCGGCGTATGCGGCCGGCTGGAGCCGAGGGTGAACACGAAGTGACGATCGTTGTCAGCGAACTCCTTCAAGAGCAGCGACAGCGGTCCGGGCATACTTGCCGTCGTTCTCCTGCTCATCGGTGAGGCTCGATGTTCCATACCGATCGGAGCGGCTGCGCTTCCACGCGTCATAGCCGGGGCTCCCGGGTTTCGGTGCCGGGTTGGCGTCCTTTGGCGTCGGCGGAAACTCGAGGATCGGCTCCGGGCCGTTCCAGCCGGGGGGGCGGTTCTGGAACTCGATGCGGTCGAAGGCCCGCATGTCCTCCTGGTTCATGTCGCCGCCGCTGTGAAACAGCTTGCCGACATTGGCGGTGTACAGATCGTGCTGCTTGAGCAGTTGCGGGAGGCTCTTCGTACCGGGTGGCAGCTTCTCGCGGGAGATGTGACTGTTGGAGAGCACGCCGGTGGTGTGAGGTCGCAGGCCGGTGAGAAACGACGATCGTGAGGGGTTGCAGCAGACATACTGGCAGTAGGCCCGATCGAAGCGAATGCCCGTTGCTGCCAGCTTGTCGATGTTCGGCGTCTTGCAGATCGTGTTGCCATAGCAGCCCCAGACATCGGCCCGGCAGTCCTCGATGTCGATGATCAACACGTTCATCTGTGACGTGTCGGGGAGAGCGGCCCGTGCCATCGAAGTCAGCACCGCTGAGGACAGCATCACAAAGGCGAGCAGGCGAGCGAGCATCGGGAGACTCTTGGCAGGGAAACGTGAGTGGGTTGCAAACCAGCACCCCATCAAAGGCGGCGGGGATGACAGCGAGCATACCGCCGAGCGATCGCAACGTCGAGCAGCCGGACGTCGTCAAAGCTGGTGGAACTGTCGGGCGTGCCGATTGTGCAACGGAAATGCACCCTCCCTTGGGGAGGCACGCGGAGGGATGTTCTTCCGCGGCCGGTCAAGCCTGTGACGAGGTCTCGGCATTTCGCAGCGTGCAGGCCGTCACCAGACAGAAGACGAATGCCACCGTCAGTGAGGGGGCGATCGTGAAGACGATATGTGGCGTGCCGACCAGCGAATGGACGGCGACCAGCAACGTGCCGACACAGGTCACCATCACGATGGCAGGCACGATGATCTGCAGCAACCTGTGGGAGATGGCGTTGTAGATCCACGTCACCGCCTGCACGACAACCAGCGTCAGCGTGAAACTCGCAATGCTTTGCGCGAGTCCGGAGACGACGCCGGCGGAGGTGCTCTCAGCCGAGTTGACGACGTACGACCACCCGCCCCAGACCACAGCAGCCAGGGTGGCAGAGAAGAGGTTATAGCGTCGGCTGGTTCTGGTCATCGACTGGGAACGTAACGACGTACGCGATGGTTCAGGGAAGAAATGAGACCGATTATTCGCCGTCTCTGGGGTCCAGCAAGTCACGCAGATGTATCTGATCGGGTTCCCGGCGACCAGCCCATGCCCATCGTTTGCAGGGGAATCGCATCTGGTTCGTCGGTGAGCAAGGACGCTCCGCTTGTCCACCCCGTCCGGGGCTTCAGAAGGTAGCCCCCGGCGCCGTCCCTGGGGACGTTACTCGGCTGGGCGTCGCCCCGGAACCTCTGGATGCTATGCCGCACCGCTTCCAGAAGCGGTGTTTTTCAACAGTCTGCTACGCCAAGTCGGTGAGAGCGGCTTTCACTTCATCGACATGTCCAGCGACCTTCACCTTTGGCCAGACCGCCGCGATTTTCCCCTGTTTGTCGACCAGAAACGTCGCCCGCTGCATTCCCATGTAGGTCTTGCCGTAGTTCTTCTTCTCGACCCACACGCCGTACTTCTCGGCGACCGCATGGTCCTCGTCGGCCAGCAGCGGGAAGGGAAGCTCGAACTTGTCGGCAAACTTCTGATGCGACGCCACGCTGTCGGTGCTGATGCCCAGCACCACGGTGTCCTTGCGGCCAAAGCCGGCGAGGTTGTCGCGAAAGTCGCACGCCTCCTGAGTGCAGCCCGGGGTGTTGTCCCGCGGATAGAAGTACAGGACGACGTTCTTCTCTCCTTTGAATTGCCCCAGGCGGATCTTTCCCTCGGGGAAGGCGGGCAGGGTGAACACCGGAGCACGCTGCCCCACGCTCGGCATTTTTGTATCAGGCATGATTCCGAAGGGTCCGTCTTACCAGTTACGGGCAGCGGGACGAGCTGCATACGCAGATCACAACATCTCCCGCGCCTCGCGTGACGAATCTATCGCCGGGGGAAGACCGACGCAACAGCCCGCCTCCGAGGTTGTGACGTCGCCCGGCGCAGATCTCTGGCGTCGTCTTGTGTGGCGATGTAGCCTGAGATGCATGTCGGACATCACGCAGATTCTTGCCTCCATCGAACAGGGCGATCCGCACGCGGCGGATGAGCTGTTGCTGCTGGTGTACGACGAACTCCGCAGACTGGCGTCACAGAGAATTGCGCAGGAGCAGCCGGGTCAGACGCTGCAGGCGACAGCACTGGTGCATGAAGCATATCTGCGGCTGATCGGCACCAGTCCCGACACTCAATGGGATGGCCGGGGGCACTTTTTTGCCGCTGCCGCCGAGGCCATGCGCCGCATTCTGGTCGAACGGGCCCGACACAAGATGCGTCTGAGGCATGGGGGCGACCACCGGCGGGTCGAGATCGCCGATCTGCCCGCCCAAGAGGAGGACCGGCAGCTGGTGGCCTTGGACGAAGCCCTCACCCAACTGGTCGCGGAGGACCCGCAGACAGCGCAAGTGGTGGTCATCAAGCATTTTGGAGGACTGACACATGAGCAGATCGCCGACGCTCTGGGGCTGAGTGTGTATCAGGTGCGGCAGCGGTGGAACTATGGACGGGCCTGGTTGCGGAGCGCGCTCGAGGGCTGAATACTGAGAATCTCACCCGATTTTTCGACAGCGAGTCCGCGTCACGTCGCATTGAGAGTGGTACTTCCATCGGAGACGAACCATGTCGGTAGATCCTCAGCGGGTGCAGAAGGTGTTTCTGGCGGCGATTGACTCTCAGGATCAGGCCGCACGCAACGAGGTGCTGGACCGCGAATGCGGGCCCGATCAGGAACTCCGCCATCGCATCGAAGCCCTGCTCCATGCTCACGATAGTCCCGACGACCTGCCCGCCAAGCCCTCGCCTGGGGTGACCATGCCCACAACCGGGCGGTACGTTCCGGGGACGGTGATCGCCGGACGCTATAAGCTGCTGGAGGAGCTTGCCGAAGGGGGCATGGGGACCGTCTGGGTGGCCGATCAGACCGAGCCGGTCCGCCGCCGGGTCGCGATCAAGCTCATCAAGGCCGGCATGGACACGCGACAGGTGCTCTCGCGGTTCGAGGCCGAGCGCCAGGCTCTGGCGCTGATGGACCATCCCAACATCGCCAAGGTGCTCGATGGCGGGATGACCGAAGACGGTCGGCCCTTCTTCGCCATGGAGTACGTCAAAGGGGTGCCGATTACCCAGTTCTGCGACGATGCGTCGCTTCCCGTCAGCGAGCGTCTGCAATTGTTCACGCAGGTCTGCCAGGCGGTGCAGCACGCCCATCAGAAGGGGATCATCCACCGGGATCTCAAGCCCTCGAACATCCTCGTCTGTCTGTACGACGGCAAGCCGGTCCCAAAGGTGATCGACTTCGGCCTGGCCAAGGCCATGCACCAGTCGCTGACGGAGCGGACGCTGTACACGGCCCACGGACTGATGGTCGGGACGCCGCTCTACATGTCCCCCGAGCAGGCGGAGTTCAATAACCTCGACATCGACACCCGCACCGATGTGTACTCGCTGGGGGTGATCCTGTACGAACTGCTGACCGGCAGCACGCCCCTCGACCGGCAGCGGTTCAAAGATGCCGCCTGGCAGGAGATCGTGCGGCTGATCAAGGAGCAGGAGCCGAGTAAACCGAGCACCAAACTCAGCAGCAGCGCGGCCCTGCCGAGCATCGCCGCCCAGCGGAACGTGGAGCCGGCCCATCTCAGCCGGCTGGTGCGGGGCGATCTCGACTGGATCGTGATGAAGGCGCTGGAGAAGGAGCGCTCCCGGCGGTACGAGACGGCCAACGGCCTGGCGCGGGACATCGAGCGGTTCCTCAGCGACCAACCGGTCGAAGCCTGTCCGCCATCAGCCGGCTATCGCTTCCGCAAGTTCGCCCGGCGGAACAAAGCGGCATTTGCGACGTTAGGGGCTGTCGCCACGACGCTCCTGCTGGCGAGTGGCATCAGCACCTGGCAGGCGATCAGGGCGACACGGGCTGAACGACTTGCCGGCCAGCGACTGCAGGAGGTGCGGGTCGAGCAAGGGAACACGCAGCAGGCCCTCAGAGCCGCCCAGCAGGAACGCGACCGCGCTCTGGAAAGTGAGAACCGGGCGATGGAGGCCCGTGAAGCCGAGCAGGCTGCCAAACAGGTCGTGGAACAACAGCGACTTCTTGCCGAGTCGGCCCGGATGGCGGAAGCCGAACAACGCACAGAGGCGGAACGTCAGCGGGACGATGCCCAGCGACTGCGGGACGAGGCCGTCGGCCTCACGGCCCAGTTGCAGCGCTCGGCCGAGGAGCAGCGACGGGCCATCTATGCCTCGGAGATGAATCTGGTCCGCCTCGAAGCCCAGCGAGGAAACCTGCAACGGATGCGGGAGATCCTGATGCAGCAGCTTCCGATCACCGGCGATGAGGATCTGCGCGGTTTTGAATGGAATTACTGGTATCGCTACCTCACTCAGGCGCAGGTGCTGCAGAAGTTCGAGGGGTTTCGCTACGGAAAGCCCGGCTGGGCGCTGGCGATTGCGCCGGGTGGCCAGTTTGCCGGTGTCACACGCGGCAAAGGTACTGACATTCTGGACGTCGCCTCCGGCAAGACCCTCGGGACGATCCCTAAGACCTTACGGATTGCCGTCAACCGCACACGATTTTCGTCGACGGGCCGATCGGTCCATGGAGTGTGCCTGTCCCAGGCCGCGTTTCAGTCGGGTTATGGTGAACCGGTGAAGGACGCGGGGTGCATCGTTTACGAGCCGAATGGCGAGCAGAAAAA
>CAVPPT010000019.1:0-21744 GCA_963707405.1 uncultured Planctomycetaceae bacterium
GGCTCGCGTCCGGGCAGTTCGACAGGCACGCACAACCCGCCATGAAAGCGATTGATCAGTCGCGATGCGTAGCGTTGCAGTTCGCCGGGAGACTTGTTCGACGTCAGCAGCACGCGGCCATCGGCCTGCAGGATGTCTTCGATGATGACGAGCAGTTGCTGTTGGGCCTCGCTGCGACCCTCCAGCGCCTGCAGGTCTTCGCAGATCAACAGGTCGAGCCGGCGATACGATTCCTGGAACTCGGGGATGCACACGGCGGCACTGGCCCGCACCAGGTCGGCGGCGAACTCCGAGGCGGTGATCCGCATCCGCCGTTCGCGAAACTTCAGCCGGTCCGCTTCCTTCGCACAGAACTGGGCCAGGTGACTCTTGCCGGTGCCTGAGGGCCCGAACAACACCACCAGCGGATGCGTCGTCTGCGTGGAGGTCGAGAAGAGCTGCACCACCGCCGTGTAGGCCAGACGGTTCTCGGGCAACACGAGGAACCGTCCCCCCGGTTGTTCACTCCGTCTTGGCGTAGCTGTGGTGCTCATCAGTCCGTCTGGCTCCTGACTCCTGAACCAAGAATTGTAGCAGAACGGCCCCCCGGATTCACGCAGCCCGAGTCGCCCAAATTCAGCATCCAGAGGCCCGGCGATGCCAGCGTCGGGTCATATGTTTCGATCAACTTCCGCCGCAACGCCACTCACGCCAGTTTGCCGCGGGCGGCGATCGGCCACACATCCACCACCATCCCCTGCTGCACGACAAAAAACCAATCATGCAGGACCGTCGTGTGATCGCTGTAACCCGGAATGATCTCCAGCCGGTCCCCAATGCGCACGTCACGCGACTTCGGACCCAGCGTCAGCCGTCCATGCTCGGCACTCAACTGCGCCACCTCGGCATCCGGTAGCTCGCGGCCCTCGACAGTCCCCAGCACCACCGGAGGATGCACGTCGGGAAACAGCGCCTTGCGACCGGCGTCGATGATCCCGCGATCGAGTGCCGGACGACTCACCAACGTCGTCAACAGGGTGAGTGCCGGCTCCAGTCCGCTCACCTGACACGTCTCGCCATAGAATGGATCGGCGAAGATGCCGCCGCCTGCTTGCAGCTCCGTCACGCCGGGGCAGGCCGCCGTGATCTGATACGACCCGGTCCCCCCGGCACTCACGATCCCGCACGCGATCCCCTGCTCCTCGATCTGCCGCCGGCAGTCATCGAGCACCCGCATCGCATCGCCGATCTGCTGCCGCTTCTCGCCTAGGTCGGCGATCGTCAGCAGATGCCCTTCGTATCCCATGATGCCCGCGAAGGTGACGCCGGGCAGCTCCGCGACGCCGCGCGCCAAAGCCACGGTGTTCGGACCGGGACGCACGCCCACGCGCTGCATCCCCAGATCGACTTCCACCAGCACGCGGCAGCGTACACCCCGCTGATGACAGACGCTGCTGATCGCCTCGGCCTGCACATAGTGATCGCAGGCGACGATGGGGTCGGCGATTTCACACAGATGGACGAGCCGCTGGAGCTTCGCCGGTCCCACCACCATGTTGGCGATGAGGATGTCGCGAATCCCCGCTTCCGCAAACACCTGCGCCTCAGACGTCTTGGCGGACGTGATGCCGATCGCCCCGGCGGCCAACTGTTTGCGGGCGATGACCGGCGACTTGTGGCACTTGGCATGCGGCCGCCACTGCTTGCCCCGCGCACCGATGAACTCGGCCATGCGGGCGATGTTCGCCTCCAGCAGGTCGAGATCGATGCACAGCGCCGGCGTGTCGAGTTCCGACTTGTGCCGACCGATGGGAGAAGGAGTGTTCATTCTGCCTCGGATTCTAACGAATCCTGCGCAACGGCGAGCGGGGGACGTGAGTCCCCCGCTACCCGCTACCGATGTCGAACGGTCGCTCGGCCCGGTCGCTCGGCCCGGTCGCTGACGCTCCCGGCTCGTAATCGGAAAGAGATCGTTACGGAAACGCACGAGCCGGACGCGTCAGACGGCATGAGCGACGGCGACAAAGTCGACGCGAAGCCGGGTGGGTGACACGATCGAAGATTCCGATACAGATCGGTCATCACAGCAGAAAGTCGCTGCCCAGAAAGCTCAGCACGAACGGTCCCAGGATGATCAGTACCGTCGCCATCATGATGAGCACCGCCGGTAACAGCATCTTCACCCCTGCCTCGCCGGCAATGGTTTCGGCCCGCTGCGTGCGCTTGATGCGCAGAATGTCGGCCTGCGTCCGGAACAGCAGTGCGAGCGGTGTCCCCAGCTGCTCTCCCTGGATAACCGACCCCACGATGCTGGTGATCTCGTCGTCCGCCAGCCGGTGCTTGAGCGACTCGAGCGCCGCCGTGCGGCTCTTACCCATGTTCATCTCCGCCAGCACGCGGCCGAATTCGACCCCCACCGGATGCTCGCGAAACTCCTGGCACGCTTCCTTGAGGGCCGAGAGGAATGTGGAGCCCGCCTCCATCAGCAACGTAAGCAAGTCGAGCAGAAACGGCAGTCGGCGCTTGATCTGCCATAGCCGGTCGCGGGCCTGCCGCGCCAGCCGGCGGCGCAACATCACCGCCACGACAACCGTCAACACCGCTGCCAGCACCACGCCGGGCGGCCCCATCACCTTCAGGCAGACATACCACAAGGGGAGCGAGATGAGCACGGCCCTCAGCTCCATCGCTCCCAGCCATTCGCTCGCTGTCCAGTACCGCGAGTGCCCTCCTGCCAGCAATTGCCGATTGATCTCAGGCAACTGATCGCGGAACGCCCGCCGGTTGATGCCCGCCAGCTGCTGGATGATCGGCTGAAACAGACGGAAGAACGGACTGAGCAGCCGCAGTTCGTGGATGCGGTTGACGTCGTAACGCCACTCGTCATCCTGCTGCGGGTCATCAGACTCGAGCAGACTGGCGAAGGTCCACACAACGACGAACACGGCCAGGCCCAGCACGGCAGAGGCGATCACCGGAAACAGGTCCAGTGAGACAGCCAGCAGGCAAAGGGATGACGGAGAGAGGTTGAACACAGGCAATTCGTTCTGCAGACGACCACGGCTGTGCTATTCTAACAGACTGCGGCCATCGGGTCGCTGATGAGGAGTGCCGATGTTGTGGATCCTGATGTGTGGATTGTTGTGCGGCTGCGAGGATGCCCCGGCGGCCGATGAGATCCCGACCGCCGACAATGCCGCTCATGCACAGACGCTCGTCGTCCTCATCGGCGGGTTCGCCAGCGATCCCTCTCCCCGGCAGATCGAGGGGGTCGCGGGCCGTCGCGAGGGCAACAGCGGACTGTACCGACTGCGGGGAGATCTGCTCGCCCAGGGGTATCAGGCCGAGTACTTCAACTGGAACGGCACGCGGGCCGGCGAGAGCACACAGCCCCAGCCGCCCATGTCGGCGGGCATCATCAAGTTTCTACGCGAGCGGCGACGCGATCATCTTGACGAGCGACTGGTGATCGTCGGCAACAGTTGGGGAGGACACACCGCCCTGGAGGTCACGGCAGCGCTGGCGGAGGAGCCGGCCCTCCCGGTGGAACTGCTGGTGCTCATCGATCCCTCGTCTGTGGGACGTGCGGGACGCCCCGAGTCGCTGCCGGCCAACGTCACACGGGCCGTCAACTACTACACGCACAACGTCATCATCTGGCGCGGCTGGCCCGACGAGCCGCGCCTGGAGAACATCGACCTGGGAGATCCGGCGAGCGGGTTCTTGCGGGAAGACGGCCCCCGGTACAACGACACGGCCAACGTCACCGCACACATCGGCGCGGAATGGGACGAGATGATTCATGCCGACATCCGCAAGCGCATCGCCGCGTTGTGTGGCGCGGCAGGCAAGCAGGGGACGTGAGTCCCCCGATATGAACACTGCGCGACTCGCCACAGCACAGTCGATCGACGCCAGCCCGGTCGCTGACGCTCCCGGCTCATGAGCTGCGCGCGGCTCGTGACAACATACGAGCCGGACGCGTCAGCGACGGAGAAACTGTCCGGGGACTGGAATCACTGACCATGTCGATACCGAAAATCATAGCGCGCCCCCCAGAACTCCCTTGACGCCGGTCAAACATGTGATAATGTACAAACGTACACTAATCACGGGTCGGCCATGACGGCGCTTTCCGACAATCAGAAACGGCTGTGTGCCTTCGTCGGGCAGTACCGGCAGCAGCACGGCGTCTCTCCGATCTATGCCGAGATCGGCGAACATCTGGGGGTCACCAAGCAGGCGGTGCAGTACCAGGTGAAGGCCCTCGTCGCGCAGGGGTATCTCGCCAAGCCCCGCGACGTCCGCAGCCTGATGGTGACCGACCTCTGGCGGCGCTACCACCGGCACTTGCTCGACCGCGACACCAATCCGCTCGTCCCCGCAGTGGCCGATGAACAGCCCGACTTGTTCGCCCGGTTCACCGACGGCGACTGGGAGACGTTGTACAGCACGCGCGGCGTCGGCGGTGCCCTCACGCGCGATGGGGTGCTCGCCGCGGCGCGGCGCATCAACGACAACCGCGACCTGCGGCAGCGGGCCGCCGAGCTGCTGGAGAACGGCAGCGTGCGGGAGGAGTTGATCGCCGTCATCGATGAGTTGTGGCAGCGGGTGACGCGGCCGAGGAAGCGACGACCGCAACAATCATCGACACCAAAACCGCGACGATCAGAAACCGCGACACCAGGAGAGACATCATGATGACGACGGCCGACGAACTGACTGCCGTGGATGAGGTGGTGCACCGATACCTGCGGCGGGCGGGCATCAACCGTCCGGCGGTCGATCCGCTGCGCGTGGCAGAGAGACTCGGCATTGGAGCCCAGTGGGACGGTTCGCTGCCCGGTCGCGGAGAGCGGCGGCTCGTGGGGGGCCGCAGTCTGATTCTGGTGCGGCCCGACGAACGTGATGAACGCGAGCACTTCGCCATTGCGCACGAGATCGGCGAGGAGCGGGCGGTCGCCGACATCCTCGAGCTGCTGGATGACGGTGCGACCGACGCCCGCCGACGGGAGCAGCTGGCCAACCTGTTTGCGGGGCGGCTGCTCTGTCCGCGTCCGTGGTTCAACCGGGAGGTGGAGCGCGTCGGCTTCCATCTGCGCAAACTGAAACGGACGTTTCACACGGCATCACACGAAGTGATTGCGCGACAGTTTCTGCAGGACGACGTCCCATGCGTCATCACGATCGTAGATCAGGGCCGCGTCTGCACGCGACTGGGGAATGTCGCACATGACCGGCGGCTGTCACCTCTGGAGCAGCGGGTGTGGGAGCGATGCCATCGGACCTCGCGGCGCGTGCGACGCCGGCAAGACGGAATGTGTGTTGAAGCGTGCGCCGTCCACGAACGCGACTGGAAACGCGAGATCCTGCGGACGACCGAGATGAATTGATGCAACGAGTGAGAATCCATGAGCAACGCGACTCAAGCCCACGGGCAGCGCCCCGTGGGTACCGGGACGTCGATCAATATCGAAACCGGGGGACTGACGTCCCCCGCTCGCCACAGCCACCATGTGAACACTGCTGGACAAGCCAGCAGTGGCACCCGAATCGACGACAGCACCGGCGCGTCAGCTGCCCACGTAGCGTGCATACAGACCGCGGGCGACCGAGAGATCTTCGGTGCCGGTGATGATCGCCCGCCCGTCGCGAAACAGCGTCAGTTCGACATCGTCCGGAGGGGGCAGTTTGAGCCGCAGCAGGTACGAGTTGCTGGTGATCTGTCCGCTGCCGGTGAGCTTCTTCGCGAACTCATCGAGGGCCAGCGTCGCGCGCTCCGGTGGAGAGACCTGGACGGCGTTGCGTCCGCAGAGGACCGTCGTCTGCGAGCCGCGTTGTCCCGAGAGCCACAGACGTTCTCCCTGCCGACAGGCGGGGCAGTCGGAGCGTGCGGGCAGGTCGGCCGTGTTCAGCCGGCGGAAGCTGCCGTCCCACACATCGAACACCGTCAATACCGGGTCGATGAGATCGCGCCGCCCCGCGAGCAGCTTGAGAGCATCGACCACCTGCAGCGAGGCGGTGACATTGACCGCTGGTGCGATGACGCCCGCGGTGTCGCAGGTGTCAGTGGTGCCCGGCGGCGGGACGTCATCGATGAGACACCGCAGACAGGCGGTTTCACCCGGGATGATGGTCATCACCTGTCCATGACTGCCGACGCAGCCGCCGTTGATCCACGGGATACCGGTGTCGAGGGCCGCATCGTTGATGAGGAACCGAATCTCGAAGTTGTCGGTGCCGTCCAGAATCACATCGACGCCGCTCGCCAGTGTGAGGATGTTTGTGTGATCGACATCGGCGACGTGCGGTTCGAGGGTGATGCTGCTGTTGATGCGTCGCAGTTTCTGTGCGGCGGCGATCGCCTTGGGCAGTCCGTCGGCGATGTCCTGCTCGTCGTAGAGCACCTGCCGCTGCAGGTTGGTGATCTCGACGAAGTCCCGATCGACGATGCGGACGGTGCCGACCCCGGCGCGCACCAGCGATTCGGCGATCACCGATCCGAGTGCGCCGCAGCCGACGACGAGCGCGGTGCCTGCCGACAGCCGACGCTGGCCTTCCTCGCCGATGCCTGCGAAGAGAGTCTGCTTGCGGTAGCGGGACGGCGGTGTGTGCATCTTGTGTGGGCTGGTCAACCAGGAGTCTGGGCTGAGTCGGGGGCGGAAGCATCGATGGCAAATCCAACATCGGTCAATCGCGGGCGGTTGTCAACGTTGGCGCAACATTCTCCCCATGGGTAGAGACGCATGCCTGACTCCTCTGTTCGCAAGAGCAGACAGTGCCATGCGGAGCACACATCAGCAAGGTCGAAGTCGGGTGGTTGTCACCGGGGAGAAGTGCATGTCTGTGATTCGTCGTGATGGTTTGAAGGTTGTGCTGCCTCGCACGGGGGCCGATGTTATCTGGCGTCTGATCCACCAGCATTTCGCGGCGGACGACCCGACCAAGTGGAAGTACCTGGCGATGCTCGCCCTGCGGGAGAATGCCGGCTGGCCGCTCGAGCAGATCGGTCTCGTCTTCGGGCATCCCAAGGGACACGTCACCCGCTGCCTCTCGCGTGTGCGGTCCGACCTCAAGCAGCGGTTCGAACTTTCCGCCGACCTGCTCGAACTCTCGGTCGACGAGAGCTGCGTGACGGGCGAGGAGTGCACGCTGTGAACCTCTGCGCCTGCCGCTCGGCTCACTTCAGCCCGCGCCGTACAATCCGCGTCAGCCGTTGCGTCCCGGCGATGCAGCATGGGACCGCCTCGTGCGCTCGCTGGACGAGTTCGACCTGGTGCAGCCGATGGTCTGGAACCGTCGTACCGGTCATCTCGTCAGCGGACATCAGCGGGTGGAGATTCTGCGGTCGCGCGGCGTCACCGAAGTGGACTGCGTCGTCGTCGACCTGCCGCTGGAACGGGAGCAGGCCCTCAACATCACGCTGAACAATGCCGAGGTCGCTTCCGACTGGGATCCTGGCAAGCTGGTGGCGGTGCTGGAGGAATTGCATGAGCGGCCCGACTTCGACGCCACGTTGACCGGCTTCGATGCCGAGCGCTTGAACGACCTGCTGTTCGCCCCCGCTGATGACTGGGACGCCGCCGGTCTGGCCGAGGTTGACCAGACCATGGAGGGTCTCGTCACGGCCACGCTGGAGGTGCCGGAGGCGTGCTGGAGCGAGGCCCGCGAACTGCTGGATGATCTGCTCGCGCGAGTTCCACAAGTAAGGTTGCACGTCATGAAGTAGGAATTGGGGAATAGGAAGTAGGAAGTTCTCGCCACTCGTCTCTCGCATCTCGCCGCTCCACCATGCACCTCAACGTCGCCTACAACTTTCTGCCCCGAACAAGCTCGACCCGCGTCTCGCAGGTGATGGATCATTTCGGGATCGACTTCGAGCAAGGTGCGCACGTCGTCGCCTCGAATCTCGAACTGCCGGTCGCTGCCGGGCAGATCGTGCTGTTCACCGGAGCGAGCGGTTCCGGGAAGTCGTCGCTGCTGCGGGCCGTGCAGTCACAGCTCGCCATCGATCAGCCACAGGCGCGGGTGGTCGACCTCGACACGCTCGACCTGGGGAATCGGTTGCTGATCGATGCCCTGCTGCTGCCGGTTGACGAAACGATGCAGCTGCTCTCGTCCTGCGGCCTGGGAGAGGCACATCTGATGCTCCGCACGCCGGCAGAACTTTCAGAAGGGCAACGTTACCGCTACCGGCTGGCGCTGGCCCTGTCGCAGCGGCCCGACTGGATCGTCGCCGATGAGTTCACCGCCACGCTGGATCGCACGCTGGCGAAGGCGGTCGCCTTCAATCTGCGACGTGTGGCCCATCGCTCCTCCGTTGGCTGTCTGCTCGCCACGACACACGAGGACGTCGCTGACGATCTGGCTCCTGATCTGCATGTCCGGTGTGACTTGGATGGGTGTCTTGACGTTTCGCAGCACGGGGCTTCAGCACACACACGCCTCGAAAAAAAAGACCCGTCTCGTTCGCGCCGGAGTTGTGGATCAGCGCGGGCTCCCGCCGCGACTGGCCGTATTTCGCTCGGTGGCATTATCGCAGCCATCACCTCGGACTGACGCGGTTCGTCACCCTGCTCTGGCATCAGCAGCAGCCGATCGGCATCTGTGTGTTCGTCTCGCCCCCCGCCTCGCTCGCGCAGCGGAACCGGTACTTCGGTCGGTCGGGACGCTGGAATCGCACGTCACTGCGGACGATGAACAAGCAACTGGTGATGCTCTCGCGGGTCGTACTGCATCCGACCTATCGCGGAGCCGGGATCGCCGCCCGGTTCGTGAGGCGCTCGGTCGAGCTATGTGGGTTCCCCTGGGTCGAAACACTCTCACAGATGGGACATATCAATCCGTTTTTCGAACGGGCGGGCTTTGTGCGCGTCGGCAGTTCGCGGCCTGCCGGTCGGTCGCGCCGTTCGCACTCGGCCATTTATGGAGGCACACACAGGCATGGCAAAGCGGTCCTCGTCAGCCAGGAAACCTACAACAAGAGCCGGTTCGCGCAGCCGGTCTACTACATCTGCGACAACCGCTCCGCCTGTGACGGAGGGCGAACCGGCGCGTCCGGTTGAGAAGCGAACATCGCGGCCTGCGGAACGCCTCACGTCTGTGCAACAGGCGGACTATCTGCACCTGCTGAGACAGGGGGCCTCGCCCGCCGGCGCGTGCGGACGGCTCGGTCTGGATCTCGACGCCGTGCAGCGGACGCTGGATGACGACCCAGCCTTTCGCGAACAGTGCGAGGCGATCCAGCAGCAACTCAGCCAGAACGTCGCGACCAGGCTGTATCACTCGGCGATGGAAGGGAGCGTCTCGGCTCAAACCTGCTACCTGCGCAACGTCCCGCCTCCCGAATGGCATCACGCCGTCGGAGTGGCGACTTCTGATGACGATCTCGAACAGCTGAGCGATGAAGAACTCCTTGAGCGCGTCCACGCGACGTGCATTGATCTCCCGCCTGAGGTTGCAGCGGACCTGGATCCGCCGGCAGGCGCAGGCATCCTGAAGCGTTTCGCCGCTGGCTGCGTCTGGAGGCCGACGACTCGCGCCGGTTTGCCGAACTCCTTCAGCCCTGGCAGTCGCGCGACTTCTCGGCCCTCGACCCGGCATGGATGCACATGGCGGGACTCGATGGCATTTCGGCACTGGCGGAGCCAGTGGCACCCCGCACTCCGACGGCACTGGTGGACCAGCGAGTAATAGCACGCGTCCCGTTTCAACGGGCGTACATCGAACGGCCGCGCGGGCATTCCAAGACGTTCGACATGGCGGTGCAGCTGGCGTGGATTCTGTGGGCGGGCTCGCAGCCCCTTTCCGGACTGGTGGCGGCCGCCGACCGCGATCAGGCGCGTTTGCTGCATGAGGCGATGCGCCGACTGGTGCGGCGAAACCCCGACGTGTGTGGGGAGCTGCAGTTCCTCGAAGACCTCGTTCGCAATCCGCACACAGGCAGCCGGCTCGATGTCGTCTCGTCCGATGTGCGCAGCTCGTGGGGGCGCTGCCCGACTTCGTGGTCTGCGACGAACTGTGTCACTGGCCCCGGCCCGACCTGTGGCACTCGCTGCTCTCATCGGCGGCGAAGCAGGCGCACTGCGTGCTGACGGTGCTCACCAACGCCGGCATCGGACGGGGCTGGCAGTGGGACGTGCGTGAGCACGCACGGCACGACCCGGCGTGGTACTTCTCGTCGCTGGAGGGGCCGCAGGCTCCATGGATCACACAGCACTGGCTCGATGAACAGCGGGCCCTGCTGCCTTTGCCCGTTTATGAACGGCTGTGGCTCAACAACTGGCAGCACTCCGACGGCGAGTTCATCACGCTGGCCGAAGCCGAGGCGTGCCGGGATGCGGCGCTCACGCGTCAGGAGTGGGGACGGCCGTCGCGTGCCTATGTGGCCGTGGTGGACTATGCGGAGAAGCACGACCTGACGGTGGGCTGCGTGTGTCACCGCGAGGGGCCGCGCGTCGTTGTCGACCGGATGGATGTCGTACAACCCGCTCCTGCGCGACCGACGCCGGTGCAGTGGGTCGACGACTGGATCGCCGTCATCGCCAGGCAGTTTCCGCACGTGCAGTTCGTCATCGATCCGCATCAACTGGTGGGGACGATCCAGCGACTGCAGCATCGTCACGACATCATAAGGTTCGAGTTCCTCGCGGGGACGGCGAACCATGACCTGGCGGTGACACTGCGTCAGCATCTGCTCGAACGGCGAGTGGCGTGGTACCCCGGCTGTGGACAGATTCCGACGGCTGAACGTCGTGATGATCTGGAGACCGAACTGGCGTCACTATTGCTCAAGCAGTCGGCGAGCGGGCGGGTACGGATCGACCATCATCGCGACGGCGTGCATCACGATGACCGTTCGTTCGCGCTGGGAGCGGCGTGCCTGCACCTGAGCCGTGCTCCGATGGTGCCCGACTTCCTGCAGATCACCCCGCCGACTCACGCCGGCGGCTTCGCGTGGTAGAAGCGAGTGGCGAGTTGATGAGTGGCGAGATGACGAGTTGATGGATCGCCGTGCGTGTCACTTTCTTCTCCCTCTCCCCCACGGGTGACCCTGAAGGCCCGGCGAGGCGCGCTTGTGGGGGAGAGGGCCGGGGTGAGGGGTGCCGGGACAGACCCTGAATTAAGGTCGGCCCCTCACCCGGCCTGCGGCCACCCTCTCCCCCGAACAGCCGTGCACACGTCGGCACATCACTCCGGGGGAGAGGGAAATCAATTCCTACTTCCACCTCCACCAGGGGACTCACGTCACCCGCTCGCCGGGTGCGCTCCTCCGGTGCAGCCCGTGGGCATTTCTTGTGAAAACCTGCGTAAGCTGCGCCGGCACGGTTGATTTTTCGGAATATCGCGGGTTTACTGGTTACACAGGGTTTTCCTCAGGCACCGTTCGGGGACCACAAAATGCTACGGGCTGTAGGGGTTCTGTGCTATTCGTCGATCGTGATGGTTGGGACTTCTCTCCACGCGGCGGTTATCACTTTTGAGGGCCACCCAGATGATTTTGCCGTCACGTAATTCCAAGATGGGTTCACCTTCAATTTTACTGCAAGTGGTTGGGGAATCTTTACGGACGGCTTCGTCGGCGGCGGAGCTCCCTATACGCATAATGGAACAACCCGTTTGCTCCTGGCTGGCGGCTCCCCGGGCCGAGCCACGATGTCCCAAACGAACGGAAATCCCTTCTCATTGCAGAGTTTGGATGCTGCAACAATGTTTCCGGGCTTTGCCGGGACCATTGACATCACAGGTAACCTTTTTGGTGGTGGCACCATCGCAACATCGATCAATGTTGGAGATACTTTCAGCTTCTATTCGCTTGCAGGTTTCTCGAATCTGGCCAGCGTCGTGTTTGCGGAATCGATCTCTGGCGTCTACCGCACAACGCCCGGCTTGTCACTTGATAATCTGACGGTAAATCAGGCAGCCATTCCCGAACCGACGTCGCTGGCCCTGCTGGGGATGACTGCTGTGGGGTTCTGCGGCGTGCGCCTCCGACGGCGTCGCCAGGCTGGGACCGCCGACAGCACACAGGCCGCATAGGCGTCCGGACGGCAACGTCACAACCCAGCCCAATCAACGAGCCCGCTGCCTCTTGGCAGCGGGTTTTTTCGTGTGCGCCTGACGTTGACGAGCCGGAGGCGTAAGCCTCCGAATGCGCTCGACATTCAAAGCGGGGGACTCATGATTCAAAGCGGGGGACTCATGTCCCCCGCTCGCCGCGTGCGCTGACACGACCCGGCGATGCCATCGCCGGGCTTGGTGCCGCGACTACCTCAGCGATCCCCCTGCCAGACGACCTTGGTCTTCGAGAGCATGTCGTTGAGGGCCAGCTTCTCGGGGTGGAAGGCACACATGATGAAGCCGATCCCGAGGGTCGCGATGTTGGCGATGCCGCAGAAGAACCGCTTGGTCGCCCGCCCGAGTGACATCTGCTTGTCCTTGTCGGTGCAGACAATCAGCCCGAAGCCGTCCTTGCCGATCGTCGTCAGCTGCGTCGTCGCCTCCTGCACACAGAAGTACATCCAGAGGTTGTAGACGATCCACAGGGGGCCGACGAACATGGCGGCCTGTTCCTTCCCCATATAGTAGGTGCCCAGGATGCCACAGGCATTGAGCAACTGGGCGATCATGACCGCCCGCTTGTCTTTGGTGACGATGAAGCTGGCCAGCGGGAACAGCAGCATGTCGACCACGAACGCCAGCAGCCGCACCCAGAACGTCGCCGGCGTGTTGACCGCCATCTGGTCGACCATGTCGAGCGTCCGCTGGTTGTAGTAGCCGAGCAGTCCGTTGACACGCATCATGAAGAGCGCGGGAAAACCGACGATCAGAAAGAACGGCGTGTACCACGCAAAGGACAACACAAAGTTGGCGATGGTGACGACCGTCGAGAACAGCCAGCCGCTCGGCGTTTCGCCGATCAGCCCGAACGCCCAGGTGACGACGCGCGAAATTGCGCCGGTGTAGTGTTCGTTGAGGAACGGATTGATGCCCCCCCCTTTGAACTGCACGAGGGCGGCAATCCCCAGAAACGGGGCAGCCAGCAGCAGCGCGATGAGCGCCCCGTACAGCGTGGCCCCGACGTTCTTCGCGAACACCTTCATCAGCTCATACAGCACCCACGCCTTGTAGGAGTATTTGGACGTCATGTGGATGATGGCGAGCGGAAACACAAACATCGGCGCGACCAGCAGCGCCAGTCCGGTGTACTTCGCACCGGCCGACAGCAGCGGGTTCACCCCTCCGCCCAGTGTGAAGGCGACGAACAGGAATCCGATCAGCAGCCAGACCGGCAGCAGCATCACCAGCGGCCAGAAGACGACGCGCAGGCCGAGCGTCACATTCTGGAAGAAGTCGAAGTGCACGCGGTCGAGCTTGTCCCCCTTGTTCATCGTCGCACCGACGACCTTCATCGACAGAAACCAGTACCACCCCGGAATGCCGAAGAACGAGATCCCCGTCAGGAAGGTCCAGAAGAACTTCGGCGGCCCCTTCACGCTGTAGTGAAAGGCCATGAAGTAACTCGCCGACGTGAGCACGGCGAACATCGCCCAGTACCAGCCGCTGCGCAGGGCCAGGCTCTTGTTCTCGAGGACGAACTGCTTCGCGTCGCCCCAGGCTTTCTTGTAGAACAGGCCCGGGTCGGGGCCCTTGCGCGAGCGGATCTTGGCGATCTTCTCGTCCATCTTCCCGGTCTGCACATTCATCCCGCAGCTGGTGCAGACGATTACCTCGACCTCGAGGTCGGCGGCACAGAACGGGCAGACGCGCGCGTCCTTGGCCTCGGCCTGATCGAGGTTGAGGTCGGCCAGAAAGTCGCTGTCGCTCTCGGGAGGCGGAGCCTTCGCCTTGACCGGCTGCGCCGCCTCTTTCACGGCGGGCACCTTCAGCTTGGTGCCGCACTGGGGGCACTTGATGACCTTGCCACGGGCTGCGTCCGGGGCGTTCAGAACTTTCTCACAGCCGCGACAACGAATCTTGACGGGCATTCACGCACTCCGAAATCCGCTGCAGTTCCCCGGGATGATGCGCTCAATGTACCATGTTTGCGACCGATTGCACCCCGTGTGCGTCACAAACCGGGAGCTGGTGATTGCGGAAGGGTGTGCAGTGGGTAGCACCGCTTCTGGAAGCGCTGCGACGTGGTGAGGCTGGACGCAGGAGGCACCCGAGCAGATACGAGCACGCAGCGCCAGTACGTGCGCTCCCCTCGGGACATCCGCAGCGCACTCGCGGGCGCGTCGTGCTTGTACGATGAGAGGTGAGAGACGCTCTTCTCCCCTGCCGCCCACAAGGTACTGCTGGACAAGCCAGCAATGGCACGCGACGACGCAGGATCACACACGACCTCTTGTCGCTTCGCGACCCCGGATCGAGATCCGGGGCTACCCGCTCGCCGCTTCATAGGCAGCGTCAGTCGTCGGAATCGTCGCCCACAAGGTCCTCCACGGAGAGGGCCCGCTTGATGAGCGTGAGTTCGTTGCCCGCATCGTTGAAGCGGACCTCGTCCATGATCGTGCGGATCAGCCACAGCCCCCGCGAGGAGGTCTCATCCTGGTTCGACAACGCCCCGGCCATCTCCAGTGCCGCATGATCGAAGCCCGGACCCTCATCACGAATGACGAACTCGGCCCGATCGCGATCGACCCGCATCTCGAGATGAATCCGCCGCCGGGCGAACTTGCCGTCCATCGACCGCTGCTGGATGAGCTTGGCCAGTTCATCCGCCGCCAGTTGCCGCGTGGTCGAGCCGGTTTCCAGGTTGCCATGGACGGCGGCATTCTTCAGCGCCTCTTCAACGGCGAGGCTCACTCGCAGGCGTTCAATCTCATCCCCCAGCGGCAGACAACGCAGTTGTTGCTGAATGTGGCGGGCAATCCCACGAATCAGTTCCAGATCGTTACGCAGCAGAAACGTCTGGCTGCTCGCCGAAAGATGATGCATCAGCCGCGAACTGGTCCGGTCGTCCTGGGCCGCCTGCAGAATGCGCTGCACCGTGCTGATGAGGTCGGCGGCGATGCGATGTTTGGCGACATAACTGGCGGCCCCCCGCCGGAGGGCCTGGGCCGCGATCTCTTCGCTGCCGTGCGCCGTCAATAGAATCACCGGGATGAACGGATAGTCGTCCTTCACCGCTGAGACCAGCTCGAGCCCGTTCATCTCGGGCATCTGCAGATCGGTGACGATGGCATCGGGCAGCGGAGGAACGAGCGTGTCGAGGGCCTCGCGTCCGTTGACGGCGAGCCGCGCGGTCCAGTCGGGCTGCTTTTGCAGCAGTCCCGCGACCAGTTTGCGGTCGACTCCGGAATCATCGACGACGAGGACAACGGGCACAGCGGTCTCCGAACATTACGCGGCTGAAGTTGGTTGAGAGTTGAGAGTCCAGGGTTGAGAGCGAAAGCCCACGGGCCGCGTCCCGTCGGTGCATGCGTCAGTGACAGCCTGGCGAGTGTCTCCTGACTCGTCACTTTTTATCCGGATGCCACGGAACTCCGGCAGCACCGGGCTCCAGAAACCGAGCATCCACCTCATCATACCATGCGTGCAACGTTTCTCGCAGTCTGTTGACCAGGTCGGGCTTCTCGGCGGCGATGTCGTGCTGTTCGCCGACATCATCCGCGAGGTTGTACAGATGCACGCGGCCATCCTCGAAGCGCTCGATCAGCTTGTAATCACCTTCCCGGATCGCCGCCCCCGGAAAGCCCCCCTGGTTCGCATAGTGCGGATAGTGCCAGAACAGGTCCCGGGGTGCGAGGAACGGTTCCCCCTTGAGCAGAGGCACCAGACTGACGCCGTCCAGATGCTGATCGGGCCGCAGCTTGAGCCCCGCCATCTGCAGCAGAGTCGGATAGAAGTCCATGCTGACGACCGGATGATCGCACACGCTGCCCGGCGGAGTGACGCCAGGCCACTTGATGATCATCGGCTCGCGGATGCCCCCTTCATACACCCAGCCCTTCCCGCCGCGCAAAGGCAGATTGGAGGTCGGCGATCCTTCGGACGTCGACAGCCCGCCGTTGTCGGAGAAGAAGCAGACGACCGTGTTGTCGGCGAGTCCCAGCTCGCGGAGCTTGTCCAGCACCCGGCCGGTGTGGGTGTCCATACTCTCGACCATCGCGGCGTAGGTCGCGTGCTGCTGACGAATTCGCACTCGCCGGGGTTGGTCGACGGGCCACACCTGTTCTTCGTCGCCAAACTCCCCGTCGCTGGTCAGTCCCAGTTGTTTGGCCTTGCGTTCGTACTTCTGGATGAGGTCCTGGGGTGCCTGCAACGGCGTGTGCACCGTGTGGTACGCCAGATAGAGCAGAAACGGTCCGTCCTTGATTTCGTCGAGCACTTTGATCGCTTCGTCGGCCAGCCGCTCGGTGAGGAATTGCCCGTCCGGACCACTTTCGAGTCGCGGATTCTTCCACGGGGCGAAGTACCCGCCGGGGGGCGAGCCGGCACTGTGCCCGCCAATGTTGATGTCGAACCCCTGGTTCTCGGGCCAGTATTCTTCCGTGGGCCCCAGATGCCATTTGCCCAGAAATGCTGTGCGATACCCTCCCTCGTGCAGGGCCTCGGCAAGGGTGACTTCTTCCAGCGGCATGCGGTCGCTGGAGATGGCCGGCTTGAATCGCCCGTCGCGCGTCCCCGAGAAGAAGTTCGTCACCGCCCTGCGGGTGGGGTGCTTGCCCGTCATGATGCTGAAGCGCGTGGGGCTGCACACCGGATTGGCCGCATACCCCTGGGTAAACCGCATCCCCTGGGCCGCGAGCCGATCGATGTTTGGCGTCTCGTAAAACGTCTCGGGATTGAAGGCCCCGATGTCCCTGTACCCCAGATCGTCCACCAGCACGAACACAAAGTTCGGCGGCGCGGCGTGCGTGCTCGCCGACAGTCCCACGGCGATCAGCGTGAACAGACTCAGCAACCGGCGGATGTTCATGGAGTTCTCCTGTGTCGTTACTTCAGACGGTGCTGGACAAGCCAGACACCTGTATCCTGTATAGCGTGTCCACAGTGCAACGTGAATTCACCCTCCCTGTGGGGAGGGTCGAGCGCAGCGAGGGGAGGGGCAGCCCCGGATCTCGATCCGGGGTCGCGAAGTGACAGGAGATCGTGCGCGATTGACCCAGATGGCGGGGCCATCCGAGCCACCCTCGTCGTCAAAGCTGCCAGCTTCGATCGCCGGGTTGTCACCACCTGCGGGGTGTGATCCGGTACATCTCCAGCGGCTTGCTGTGCGGACGCACGCTCTCGACCCGTGGCCTGAGCAGGTGGATGCGATCCAGAATGAACACCGTCGCCGCCCCCACCACGAAGCCGCCGATGTGCGCCCACCACGCCACCCCCGCTTCTTCGGCCCCCATCGACCGCGAGCCCTGCAGGAACTGAATCAGAAACCAGAACCCCAGAAACAACGGGGCCGGCAGCACCAGCATCTCCCAGATGATGAACAACGGCAGCAGCGTCAGCACGGTCGCCCGCGGATACGAGACGAAGTACGCCCCCATCACGCCGGCAATCGCACCGCTGGCTCCGATGGTCGGCAACGTCGAGTTCGGCCCGGAGAAGTAGTGGGCCAGGCTCGCCGCGATTCCGCAGCCAAGATAGAACAGCGCATAGCCGACGTGCCCGAAGCGGTCCTCGACGTTGTCTCCGAAGATGTACAGAAACCACATGTTCCCGATGAAGTGCATCCACCCGCCATGCAGAAAGATGCAGGTGAGCATCGTCAGAAGGGCGGGCACGGCGTTCGGGGCCGCCTCCCGCTTGAGCACACGAATCTCGGGACCATGAGAAGTGGGGACGACGACCTGCTCGACCGGGATCTCGATTCTCTGGCCGGGATGCGAGATACGGGCCGGGATCATCCCGTACCGCTCCACGAGCGACGGTTCGTCCGGAGCTTCCCGCAGCTGCGCGAAGAACACGAGCGCGCAGATGCCGATGATCGCATGGTTGACATACGGCGTCGTCCGCGAGGGGATGTTGTCTCGGATCGGAATCATCGGTTGCGAAGTCTACAGTGCGGGCACTTGGACGGTCACGATCAGCAGGAGTCCACTGTAAATGACCGATCCCGTTTCCGCGATATCACCGACCCCCTCGCGCTTGTCCGTCGCTCACTCGACTCGCGCCGATGCAGAGTGAGCGACCGCAGAGCAGTGCTCTCGCGGAGTCTGAGCATGGCAGGCGTCCGCCCAATAATGATCGGCACGACACAGGTTGTTGCGAGTGAATTCAATCATGCCTTCTCCCCCACGAGCGATGTGAAATGCACCGCAGTCGCACCTGTGGGGGAGAAGGTGGCCGCAGGACGGATGAGGGGGGAAGGCTGATACAACCACGCCGCGCCAGCAAGTGCGCCTCGCTTGCGAGGCCCGCAGCACACTCGCTGGCGCTTCATGCTTGTATCAACAGGGAGTTCAAAGACGTCACAGATAGTCTTCGCGGATCGGATAGAACACATCCAGCGCAGTGCAGCCTTCCTCTCCCGCGACCACCCGGTGACGCACGCCGCCGGGGATGCGGTACATGTCCCCCGGTCCCAGCACCTGCTCCGCATCACCCACCTGAAACGTCGCGTGTCCCTGCACCACCACCCCGACCTGTTCGTGCGGGTGTGAATGCCACTCGACCTCTGCCGCCGGGATGAACTCGGCCAGGCTGAGCATCATGTGCTCCCCCGCGGCCGTATGCACGCTCACACCCGGAAAGATGTCGTGCCTCGAACAGTCGGCCTTCTTGATAAACGGGTGCATCTCCTGCGGTTGTGGGTTCATCTGCGTTCTCCCTGGTGTGTGCAAACGGGCGTCTCTCCGCCACTTTGATACCTTGATCCTCTGCCACCCTGCCACTCTGTAGCATCTTGATCACACTGACACGGAGCAAAGCCCGGCGATGGCATCGCCGGGATCTGATCGCCGGGACTTACTGTCGCAGCGGACACCCGCTAATCTCCCTGCATGTTCGTTGATCGAGTCTCCATCATTTGCGAAGCCGGTGACGGCGGCAACGGCTGCATGAGCTTCCGCCGTGAGGCTCACGTGCCCATGGGAGGCCCCGACGGTGGCGACGGCGGCCATGGCGGGGACGTCATCATCCGGGCCGAACACAACCTCGGGAGCCTGGCCAACATCGCCGGGCACCGTCACTGGCGCCGGTCGCGGCGAGCACGGGCGCGGCAGTCTGCAGACCGGCAAGAACGGTGAAGACGCGGTCGTTCTCGTCCCACCGGGTACCCTTGTCCGCGATGAGGCACAGGGCCACCTGCTCCGCGATCTCGCCGAGGACGGACAGTTCATCGTCGTCGCCAAGGGGGGCAAGGGAGGTTACGGCAACAAGCGCTTCGCGACCTCCACCCATCGGGCCCCGCGCGAGTTCGAGTACGGCGAACCGGGCGAGAAACGCGACGTCGTACTCGAACTGAAGCTGATCGCCGACGTCGGAGTGGTCGGCAAGCCCAACGCCGGCAAGTCGACGCTCCTCAGCCGCATGTCGAATGCGACCCCCGAGATCGCCGACTACCCCTTCACCACCAAGTATCCCAACCTGGGGCTGGTGCGCGTGGGCTTCGACCGGCAGTTCGTGATGGCCGACATCCCCGGGCTGATCGAAGGGGCACATGCCGGCATTGGTCTGGGGCACGAGTTCCTCAAGCATGTGCAGCGGACGCGGGTGCTGGTGCATCTGGTCGAACCGACACCCATGGACCAGACTGATCCGGTCGAGAACTACCATCAGATCCGCGAAGAGATGCGGCTGTACGATCCCAGTCTCATCAAGCGCCCGGAGATTGTGTGCATCTCGAAGTGCGAACTGCCCGATGCTGCCCCCGCCGCCGAACTGCTCAGCGAGTCGATCGGCCGTCCGGTGCTGCTGCTTTCGTCGGCGACAGGGAAGGGTCTGCCTGAGTTGACACAGCAGATCTTCACGTTGCTGGCGGACGAGGGGAATGGCGAAGTGGGTAGCACCACTTCTTGAAGCGGTGCGGCGCAGCCGCACGAGGTTGCGAAACGACTCCCGACCACGGAACGTCCCCGCGCCGCTTGGAGGCAATGTGACATCACCCACAACCTCCTGTCGCTCCGCGACCCCGGTTCAAGATCCGGGGCTACCCGCTGTCTCATTAATTGTGCGGGCGTTGGTTGAGTGCATCGCGGGCCGACTTGCCCTGTTCCAGCAGCTGGATCAGCGAGCTAGAGTCGTCCGTCGCCAGTGCCTCCTGCAGTTCCCGCAGCCGTTGCACCAGCCGGTCGATCTCCTCCGCCAGTGCCACCGAGTTCTCACGCAGAATCGGAGCCCAAAGCTGCGGGTCTCCCGATGCCACACGGGTCGTGTCGCGGAAGCCGCCCGCGGTGAGGTCGCGCAGGTCGGCACTCAACAGCGATGCGAGGGCCGAGGCAGTCACATGTGGCAGATGACTGGTTCGTGCCAGACAGCGGTCGTGATCGAGTGGCGACATCCGCAGTGTCCGCATCCCCAGTGCCTGCCAGAAGTCTTCGACCGCCTGTGTCGCAGCGGCGTGTGTCTGCTCGACCGGCGTGATGACGCAAGTGCGCCCTTCAAACAGTTGTGCATCGGCGTGTTCCCATCCCCCCTTTTCGGAACCCGCCAAGGGATGCGAACCAACAAAACGCACAGGCAGGCCGGTGTCGCGTGCGAGGGCCGTGCAGATGGACTCCTTCACACTGCCGGCGTCGGTCACCACGGTGCCGGTGGGCAACTGCCCGGCCATCCGCAGGACATCGTCGACGATGCGATCGACCGGAGTGCAGACGACCACGAGCGAGCAGTCTTGCAGCGAATCGACGCGGGTCAGGGTGGTGTCGATCAGACCGGCCCTCCGTGCGGCATCTAAGCGTTCGCGCGAGCGGCCAACGCCGACGACCTCACGCGCCAGCCGGCGCTTTTGATGGCGGCTGCAATCGACCCGCCGATCAGGCCGACGCCGACGATCGCGACTGAATCAAGCGACTGGGGGGCAAAGGTAGACATGATCTATCCATTGTAGCCCTCGGCCGACCGCTGGCGATATGGTTCATCCAAGCAACCGTTCGATGACTGAGCCCTGACACAGGGCGATGGGCCGGCCGATCGGGTCATGATCTCCCGCGCGAAGTCGACACCCATCCGATCCAGAATGGTGGCATAGAGATCGGGCACTTCGATGGGGTCTGCCGGCGGCTGCACCCGGTCGCGATCGGCGACGTCGGAGTTGGTCGCCCCAATCAGCAGCCCGGCCCGCAGTCCACCCCCTCCGACGACGGCAGAGAAGCCGTTCGGCCAATGGTCGCGGCCTCCCAGGGCATTGATCCAGGGGGTCCGTCCGAACTCCCCGATGCACAGCACGATCGTCGATTCGAACAGGTCGTGGTCGACGAGATCCTGAACGAGCGCGGCGAACGCCGGGTCCAGCTGCTGACACTGCGTGACGTGCCCCTCGTAGTTGTTCGCATGCGTGTCGAAGCCCTCCAGGACGACCTGCACCGAGCGCACCCCCTGCTGCACCAGTCGGCGGGCCACCAGACACCCTCGCCCAAACCGACTGTCTCCATACCTCTGCACGACGGCGGCCGGCTCCTCATCGATGTGAAAGGCCTGCAGTTGCTCGGAACTCATCATCGCCAGGGCCCGCTCGATGACGTGCTGATGCAACGTGTCGTCCACCTGCCTGTCGCGCCCCTGCCGGAATGTGCGGGACACCACCTCCAGATTCGCCAGTCGTCGCTGCTGACGTTCATCACCGACCGGCTGACGCATGTTGCGGACATTGCGACC
>CAVPPT010000020.1:0-557684 GCA_963707405.1 uncultured Planctomycetaceae bacterium
CACAATTAAAGAGTGTTATAGAATCTTGAAGCCTTGTGGAGAAATATTTATTGTCGATTGGAAAAAGAAAGAAATGCCTGAGGGACCTCCCGAAAAAATCAGATGTTTGCCTGAGCAAGTCAAAAAGGAACTTGAGAGTTCCGGATTTTCCGATGTATCTATTTATAACGAATTACCAAAGCATTTTTTAGTTGTCGGGGAAAAATACCATAAAAGCACATAACGGGTGACCTTATCTGAACAATACTATTTTTATTGATATCTATAACTAAAGAGCTAATCACAATGTTCAGTATTTACATTTTCCCTTTTGTACGGCATATGCGAAAACGAATAGCGAACCAGAAAAATTGAGATATCTTAAATAAAGTTGACGAAAATGTACTTTCCGAATATGCTTGAAATAAAATAATGTTATTAGTATCGTTGATTGTGTTGGTTTTTAAGTATAATGCAAGCATAGTTGAATTTTTGGGATTGTGGATATAACAAGTTATGGGACAATTTGGGATTAATTTAATGTATCTCTTTTGAGATAGGTTCGATTTTTTTAAAACGTTTCAATAATATCAACATACAGATCTGAAAAATAACTTGCTAAGCTGATTTTATAAGGCATGGAAACACCACAGTATCAGCAACTCCGGGGAAGTGGTAATTTTTCAGCGCCTGCAGACGCTTTTTCTCGGAATTCCTGCTTCTCCGCAATCCTTACTGGATTGGAGTGCTGGCAACTACGGAGAACCAAATTGAGATATTTCGCCAGTTCGTTTCCGATTCCGGTGTTCTGGCAGCTTCGTGGCACTCTTCAAGATGGGAGGACAGTTCAATCCGATTCTCTGCTTCAAACCGGTCCTACTCAGCCACCCTACAACATTGGTTTCTCTGTATTGGAGGGCGTATCAATTGGTGAGCTACGTGAGGATCCGCCTCTCAGGAGCGAAATCCCTCTGGTCAATTACTTCGAGGGGGCTATTTCGATGCGTCATCATGACTGGAGCTTACTATCTCCGCAGATCAATCGGTGAAGCATGCGCAGATCCTTTCTAAGCAGTGGAGGCTTCCTTGCGAGGGTATGATCCTCCGCTGCAGTTGCCCAGGTAAGAGACCAGAGGATCACCTTGAAATCGCCAAGTCCGTAATGACGCTTGCATCAATAGCCATGGGAACAGGCGTTTCCAGTCATCGATACATTCTCCATTGGCCTTCATCGGAATTGGAGTTTTGGCGGTTCATGCCTGGTGACGAGTTGGGGCCTGGGCTTGCGATTCCCTCTCACAAGCTGGCCGACTTCATAGCAACTGCAGTTCGGGCTGTCCATATATCGCGGGGTGGAGCAGCCCGGTAGCTCGCGAGGCTCATAACCTCGAGGTCGCAGGTTCGAATCCTGTCCCCGCCATCTGAAACCCCACGGCAGCAGATTCCGCGACCGTGGGGTTTTCTTGCGCCTCGGCGAGCCATGTGGAGGGTGAGGGCTGGCACCTGAGTTGATGGACCGACTCAGGAACGCCAGAGGAATTGACTTCACGGGTCTCATCACCGTTGTCGGAGAGACGGGTCATCCCAGGTCTGCCCGGTGACTTCATCTTGTCAAATCAGATTTGCTCGTTCGTTGCACGCGTCAAGAACGATCGCGGCAGCAGACCCACCACTGCCAGACACAGGCACACGGCGGCACACAGCCCAGCGAACCAGTCCCCCAGCATCACGTACAGACTCTCGCGATCGTCGAGCGGCACATCCCCCACCTGGGCACAGTTGATCTCTTTGTACAGCCGCCCTGTGTGCGGATCGCGAATCGACTTCCGTGGGCTGCCATTGGTCAACCCATCCAGATCGATCAATTCGTCCGGCTCGACAATCAGCCCGTCTCCATCGATGAGGGCCGAGATGCCAGTGTTCACGGCCCGGACCATCGGCGTGCGGGTCTCAATGCACCGGAAGCGTGCCGTGATCAGGTGCTGGTCGAGTTCGCTCGATCCGTGAAACCAGCCGTCGTTGGTGAGATTCACCAGACAGTCGACGTCCTGCCCGTCGTCGCCTGCCCGCCGCCACCATCTGCCGAACCAGATGCGGGACAGTGTCCTCAAAGCAGATGAGCGGCAGGTACCGCCATTCGTGGTCGTTGAAGACCTGAATGCTTGCTCCCCGCGCGATACCGAAGTCGTCACCGTACGGAGTGAACCTGTGCAGCCACGGCAACTGCTCTCGCAGGGGGATGTACTCGCCGAATGGCACGCGGTGCAGTTTGTCGTAGCGGGCAGCGACCCCTTCTGCGGCTCGACGAGGACCGCTGAGTTGTAGTGCTTCATACGTCGGCCGATGTCCCATCGAAGGCATCGATGCCGATGATGGGGCAGCGTTGGTTTCATCGGCCATGTTGGCCAGTTCATTGCGGACGTCCTGCGACTGACCACATGTCGCGAGCGACCGGCGGGTGTGGCGTCCCAACTGTTCGTCGGTCATTCCCTGTTCATGGTGAACAGTGGCCAGCGGAACATGGTCTCGGGCCAGACGACGAGAGCGGGCCGGTGCGGAATGGTCTGACCCGTCAGATAGCGGTGGACGCGGAACATCTGCTGCCACTCGGCGGGATCATGTTTGACTGTCGCGGGAAAGTTGCCTTGCACGAGTGCCACTCTCGGCCCGCGTGCGAAGTGGGCCTGCGATCGCCGCAACGAACCATACATCGCGGCGGACGCGACCATCACACAGCAGATGACAACCGCCAGCGACTGCTGACGACTCGGCAGCATATACTCCTCGGCATGCTCCTGTTCGCTGGTGGCGAGCAGTCTCAGCCATTGCAGCCACGAGGTCGGGACCAGCCCCGCCAGACAGGCCGAAGTCAGTACGATCAGAAAGCTGACGCCATAGGCCCCTACCAGATCGCTGATCTGGATCAGCTGTGCCCAGTGGTGCTGGGTATGACCCAGAAAGTACCAGGGGAACCCGGTGAACAGATGCGCCCGGAAGAACTCGAGCCCCGTCCAGACCAGCGGAGCGGCCAGCATCAGGGGCACGCCCAGACGATGGACGGCGACTCTCGAGAGACCCACAAACAGCGGCCAGTACAGGGCGAGATAGATTGTCAGGCCAACCATGCCGTGTACATCGTCGCATCACCCAGCCGCATCCATTGCAGTGTTGCCAGCCAGGTTAGAAATCCGCTGACGGTGAGCGCGGTGTACATCCAGCGGGTCTTACGTTGGATACGGACAAGTTGCAGCAGCGGCACAAGGCAGATCCAGCCCAGCGGTCCCCAGTCGAGGGGCGTGAACGCGGCCCACATCAGCAGGCCCGAGACTAACGAGAGCATCCAGGCTCCGCGGGCCGGTGCCGCTGCACTGCGGGCACGGGCGATGATCTCCTGCACCGACCGTTCCGCAGGCACCGTCTTCTCGGAGCGTCGCGACGGTCGCTTCGTCATTTGTGAGTTGGCCATAGAATCTACCAAGTCAGGACGAGTGCTGTTTGCACGCATCTTGCAGACTGGTTCGAAAGGCCATTCTGGCTGCAACAGTTCAGCCACGCTGGCATTCCGTCCCTGGAATGATAGGCAAAGGGCCACCCGGCCCGCCGGACGAATTCGACGTCCACTCGTAAACAGTCATCGTCTCGCCGGCTGAGTACGTCCTGTCTCCGGCCGGCAACTCTGTCATGCAATTGGCATGCACCGCCCCCCGCAAATCGAAAGATCCCCGCCAGTCGACCGGAGTCACGATTGCCTCGCCCTCCCGCCATTCCATCTGCGAAGGCAGGTAGGTCCGACGGTCTCCTCGAGTGGCCAACTCCCGCTCCAGCCGGGCCTGTCGTGGAACCGGCAGGGCCGGATTGATTCCCATGAGTCGTCGCAGGGCCGTCCGCACGAACAATTCGCAGCAAACCATACTGCTGACTGGGTTTCCGGGCAAGCCGAATATGTAGCGCGGGCCGACCGTCTGGGCATCTCCGCGTCCAGTACTCCGAACCAGATCGGCTTTCCCGGCTTCACATTCACCTTGTGGAAGACCTCGCGGACTCCCGCAGACTGGCAGCGCCGCGGGAACGAGATCGAGCTTACCCAGTCGATACCCCGCCCGACAGGCACAGCACATCCGACCGGAGCCCATCGCTGATCCTGTCTTGCAGTGATGCTGGTTCATCTCGGGCGATCCCGAGTCCCTGCCCCAGTGCATGAGCCTGGTCGATTTGAGCCAGCAACATCGTCTCGTTGGAATTGCGAATTTGCCCCGGGCCGGGTGTCTCCTCAATCGCGACCAGTTCGTCCCCCGTCGCCAGGACACTCACCACAGGACGCGGGTAGACACGCACAGTTGCCTTGCCCAGTTCTCCCAGCAAACCCAGTTGCGGAGCCCAGAGCCGTGTCCCGGAACTCAACACCGTCTCTCCCTTCCGCAGCGACTCACCCCTGGAGATAATGTACAGTCCGCGACTCACCGGCGCCTTGATGGTAACCGACGTCGCTCCCTCGGCGAAAGTCGTCCGTTCGATAGGCACGACGGCGTCGGCTCCCAGCGGGATCGGGGCCCCCGTCATGATGCGGACTGCGTAACCCGGTCCGACCGCATGCGTGGACGTCTGCCCGGCGGTCACCTCGCCGATGATCCGCAGAGTTGCAGGCCCGTCTGTCATATCAGCTGCACGAACCGCGAAGCCGTCCATCTGCGACTTGTCGAATGGGGGCGAGTCGATCGGGCTGGTGATGTCCTCCGCCAGCGCCAATCCCCGGGCCTCGCGCAGTTGAACATCCTCCGGCTCGCGCGGCACGACCTCCCGCACAATCAAGTCCAGAGCCTCGTCGACACTGAGCATCGCTCACCCTCTCACATTGCTCACGCTCTGCATCCCCCTGCACACAAGCCCGTAGATGGCGATCTGCGGGTACCCGCCGGAGGCCGCCGGTGGGCCTTCAGCAAGCGACTCAATTGCGGATCATCCAACTCCAACTACGCCGGACGGAACCCGGAGGAAATTGATGAGCAGGTCAATCCCGTCCCGACTCAGGAAGCTTTCAGGGTGAAACTGGACGCCATAGACCGGAAACTCCCGATGCCGTATGCCCATGACCTCGGGCGCGTGATCGTCGTCGCGGGTCCAGGCACAGGCCACCAGGTCGTCCGTGAGCGTCTCCTCAGGGACGACCAGCGAATGATACCGCGTCGCCTCGAACGGGTTGGGAAGTTGCGTGAAGACACCGCCGCCATCGTGATGAATCATCGACGTCTTGCCGTGCATCAGCCGGTCGGCCCGCACAACCTTCGCTCCATACACTTCCGCAATGCACTGATGTCCCAGACAGACTCCCAGCACCGGAATGTGCGGACCGAAATGGGCGATCACCTCCTTGGAAATCCCCGCTTCCCTCGGCGTGCACGGTCCCGGCGAAACGATGATCCGCTCTGGTCGCAGGGCCTCGATCTCCGCGATGCTCAACTGGTCATTTCGCCCCACCTCGATCTCCAGCACAGAGTCAATCTCTCCCAGCCGCTGCACCAGGTTGTAGGTGAACGAGTCGTAGTTATCGAGGACGAAGATCATGTTGGAATTCACCGAGCGGTTGACATCGTCTTGACGGGTGGCAGGTGGTCAACCATCTCCGCACCAGTCCGGCGCAGTTCCGCCAGCGTCGCCTCACGGAACTGCGTGAGCTTTCGTGAATACTCTGGCAGCAGGGCGAGGTTCGTCAACTCCTCCGGGTCGGCGTCCAGGTCATACAGTTCCTCGATCTCGTTGGCGACCAGTGTTCGGATGTACTTGTAATTGTCCTGCCGCAGCGAAATCCACCACGGCACACCGTCCAGGTCTCGTACTTCCGGATCTGTGGGAACTGTGGTGGTGTCGGAACCGAACCTGCGAGCGGTCAGTGTCGTCAGCACCGGATGCGACCACTCGGCGGTGGGATCCTCCAGCAGCGGCGAGAGGTCGTGTCCGTGCATCTTCCACGGCAGATCAATGCTGGCGAACGCGAATATCGTCGGCACCAGATCAGTCCCACCGACAGGCGACTTGCAGACTCCACCCTTCGGCAACCGGCTGGGCATGCTGACAATCAGCGGTGAGCGGATCGTCGCATCGTACGGCGCAAGCTTGTGCTGAAAGCCGTGCTGCCCCCAGCCAAACCCCTGATCGGACGTGAACACGATGAGCGTGTTGTCGTACTGGCCGGTCTCCTTGAGGGTCTGAATCAGTTGACCGACCCCCTCGTCAATCGCCAGCACGCCCTGATGATACTGCCGGACCCAGTCGTGCAGCGTGTTGCCATGGATGCCGCGCTTCCCTTCGACGGTCGCCATGGTGAGGGCCCCACCCTTAAGGATCGGCTGACCGCTCCCCTGGGAATCGGGCACCCACTTCTCCATGGTGTTCGAGTAGCGCGGCTTGCCCGGACGCGATGGATAGATGTCCGCAGGGATCGGCACGTCGATGTCGGGGTAGGCGTCGAGATGACGGTCCGCCGGTGTGAAGGGCCCGTGCACCGCCCCGTAACACAGCCACAGGTACCACGGCTTGTCCTTGTCGCGACCCTTGCCGCGAAGGAACTCATCAGCCCACCGCGTGTAGTTGTCGGTTGAATAGCCGGTGACCTTTTCGGCCGGGCCGCCGTTCACCTCGATGAGCTGATCCTCATAGTAGTTGCCGGCATTGTCCGTGTGCCTCGGACGGTTCCAGACGATCTGATAGTCCCAGTCGCGTCCATACCCGGTGTCAGTGCCGGTGTGCCACTTGCCGATCTGCGCAGTCACATATCCATTTTCGCGAAAGACCTTCGGCCAGAACGGACACTGCGCAGGATCGTACTCGCTGCCGGGGTACTTCCCTTCCATCCGCATCGACTCGACACCATAGGGCAGATGCCCGGTGAGCAACGTCGCCCTCGAGGGCATGCACCAGGTGCCGATGTATGCGGCATGAAAACGGACTCCCGTCGCCGCGAGTTGATCGATGTTTGGGGTACGGACCCAGTCGTATGCCTCGGGATAGCAGCCGACCGTGCGGTGCGAATGGTCGTCGGTGTAGATGAACAGAATGTTGGGCGGCTCGTCGGCGGCGTAGGCATCAGAGACTCCGCCCCATGAAAGCCTGATCAGCGTCGCGACCCAGCACAGCGCCACGATGGGAAACGGACGGCAGTTCAGTTGAGCAAGGGGCATAACAGGACCTCGACGATGGCGGGGATAGTGATCTGCTGCACCGATTGCATCCGCAATCACTCCGCCGGTCAACCCTGCGGGAGTCAGATGGTCGTTGCTGAGTTTGTTCGGAGAAGCTGAAGGGTAGCATTCCACTATGGAATTATTTGCGACTGCCGATCGCCATCACCCCATCCTTCCACCAGGCCGGTCGTCGTTCACCAGCGGGAGCGTTTGTCCGTTGGACAGCGGCGCCGTGCGCAGGCCCACGAACAGCGCGAACAGCAGGCCGGTCGCCAGTCCCAGAGCATGGCAGGCGAAGCTGACGTTGGGCGTCGACATGTCGAAAGCGGTCTGCAGACAGACGATCATCAACAGCGAACCGAGTTGACGGTTGACGACCGCACTGCGTCCACTCCAGACCCCCACCAGCAGATGGCCGATCATCGCTCCCAGCAGTCCCATCACACCTCCCGATGCCCCAACCAGCACGATGATCGGCTGGTCGGGCGGCGGCTGCACGAAGGCCGGCACCAGCGCCACTGAGAGGATGGTCGTGAGCAGATAGCATGCGAGCATCCAGCCGTGTCCCCACGCCCGTTCCAGCCGGGGACCGAACAGCAGCAGTCCACATAAATTGAGCAGGAGATGCAGCCAGCCGAAGTGCAGGAACCCGGCGGTGATCCGTCGCCAGCCTTCGCCGGCTGTCGCCTCGACCGGGATGACCAGTGCCCCCAGATTGATGAGGTTGGACAGGTCGGTACTCCCGCCGCGAACCTCCAGCAGAAACACTGCGATGAGCACCAGACCGATCAGGTACGTCGCATACGGAATTCGCCAGGCAGTGGAGCTGAGGACGGCAAAGCGGGCTTCATGAGCCACGATCTGCGACAGCTCATCCACCAGCCAACGTGAGCGCGGGTCCAGCTCGTCCTCCCGGAGGACAGTCAACGGCTCGTCGATGCGCCGGCGGATGGCCGACATGAGATGCGGACTGGCTTTGGGCAGCAGCGACTCGAAGTCGGCCTTCACACCCGGCAAGCCGGCGACCTGCCGGGCTGTCAGTCGCCAGAACTCGCGTACATCCCGTGGTAACTCCGTGACGAGTGCTCCCAGCAGTTGATCGACGGGCTCGACCCGGCCGCACAGGGCGAGCACCTTCATCCGCAGTGTGTTTGAGGAAGGCAGACGCAGCCGGCCGCGACGGTCGGAAAGGCCCTGCAGCAGGTGCAGCATCTGACGCCGGCGGCCCAGTTCGCCGAGGGCCTGCAACTCCCCGCCGATGAGCTGCTCATCGCGCATCAGCCCGCCACCGGAACGCGGTGTCCACAGCCAGTCGAGCAGCCCCTGCCAGTTCCCGGTCTGTTGCGTTTCGAGGACGACGGCCATGCGGCCCAGCGGGGAGTCGAGCGTACGCAATCTGGTGAGGGCCGCCGACGCCTCGTCGCTGCGTCCCTGATGCAGCAACTGCAGAATGTGGACGATTTCCGCCTGCTCGTGCCAACCGTCAAAGGGATGCAACCATCCCAGCACGCGGGAGAGCGCCATGGCCAGCCGATAACGCCGCCGGGCCAGCAGTCGTCCCACCACACGCATCCCCACGCCCGGCAGCACGACGAACAACACCCACAGGCTGCCGACGGCATACCCGGCGTAATCGGGAAAGAACTGCCAGCCCAACGCCAGCAGCACCAAGAGTCCGGCCAGCAGGCCGATCCAGCCTCGGACGCGATCGGCCTTCGAGAGTACAGCCAGCAGCAAATTGACGCCGCAACTCACACCGGCGAGCCAGAGCAGAATATAATTGAGTTCCATGAAGCCGTTTCTGTCTGCGATCCGCAGGGGTGAAGACTCGGGCTGCACCAGTCTGCCCGGGAATGATATGCTAAGTGCAGCAATCGACCCCAGTCGGTTTCGCAATTCGTCGAAAGTCTGTCCATGTCGTTACAGACCAGTCTCTCCCAGGAGCTCACCCGGCTGGTGGGCACGTCCTCGCCGGCCACGATCACCGTGGCTGACCCGAGCGGGATCTCCTTGGAAATTGACTTAACCGTCGTCGAGTCGCTGAGCTGCTCGTTTACGGAAATCCGTCTGCTCGTCCCCTCGCTGCAGCACGCCGCCTTCGACGTGCTGAAAGCCTGGGCTCGCCAGCTCAGCCAGCGCATCACGTATCTGCTGGAGCACATCGGCCCGCTCGAGTTCGACCCCGCCTCCGGCGAGGTGCTCATTCGCTCGACGCCTCCTTCGCAACTGCCTCAGGGGACGCAGTACTACGAGATCATTCTCTCGTCGCAGGCGGCAGGGACGTTCACGCTGCGACGGTATCGCTCAGTGAAGGGGCAACCCGGACGCATCCAGGATGCGATCACCGTCACGCACGAAGTGCTGCTGCGGCTCGCGCAGGATCTCGTCGATACGATCCCGGCAACTCCCTGAGGGGGCGGGGCCGTCATCCAGTATCTCGAGTGCGGTGCCCCGCCTTCGTCTCAAGGTTGTGTGCCAGCGGCATGACATCGCACTTGTTGTGACGCACTGGCGGAGCCAGTGCCACACCACCCGGCGCACCAACCAGTGGGTTGCATGTCAACATTCGCGTGCATCAAAACTGCTGCACTTCATCCGGGCCTGGGTGTGCGTAGGCGGGATCCTTGGCGCGGACCTCCACATCCCCGTCGGCAGTCTGCCGGACGTCCAGCGGAACGATCGTCACCCCCTGCGGATTGATGGTCTGGGCGTCGCCAGCCAGATCGCGCTGGGCAATTCCTTCGCGCGGCAGTGGAGGTTGATTGCCATTGAAGAAGGCGGTGCACCACCACTGCCCATCGCGGTCCTGGAACGGCGTCCCATGACCCAGAAACCTTCCCGCGAACCGGCGCGGGCCGTATGGTCCTGTGATCTCGTCGGCAGTGCAGTAGTACAGGTTGTACGAGCCCCTGCGTCCCCGGTCGGTCGACCAGGCCGTGCCAAAGTGAACATATTTGTCACCAATCTTCCGCATCGTCGCACCCTCGTGGCCGATGCGACTGATGGGTTGCCCATCGGGACCGGGACGAGTGCCGGCGGGGTCGATACGGACCGGCTGGGCAGTGAAGCCTGAAAGATCTTGCGCGAGCGGAGCAATCAAAGTGTTCGCCCAGAGCAGCCAGACGGTGCCGTCGTCGTCCTGAAACAGTGATGGATCGTGCCGGTTCTTTGAGAGGTCTCCCAGCGGGAAGTCATACGGCCGGTCGATCGCGTCACCCCGGGTGACGGCGAAGTTCGAGCCACCGCGAACGGGAGCAGGGGTCGTCTGGACAATGTGCCAGCGGCCATTGAAGAAGTGAACTTCCGGAGCCCACAAATGCCATTCGCTACGATCGTAGCCGGTGAACGCCCGCGGCTGTACTTGGGCCCAGTATCCATCGAGCAGCGAGAATGGAGTGCCGAGTGATTCCCAATCGATGAGGTCGCGGCTGCGCCAGAGTTGCATGTGATAGCCGACGATGCTCTCCGGTCCGAGTCCGGTGTTGTAGGGATCGCTCTGTTCGCGCCGCTCTCCGGGGTTCGGCGTCGTCCCTGTCAGGTAGTAGTAGCCGTCCGGGGCGAGGATGATGTACGGATCCCGGATCCAGCCGGTCTTGATGAACAGCGCACGATCGTGACTCTGCAGACCGGCGGCAATCGCCTCCCGATTCGGTGCGGTCAACTCCGGACGCGGGGAGACTTGCGACGTTTTGTCGCCAGCGGTCGCGGGCAGCGGCTGGAACAGCACCTCGTTGATCTTGCGGAGTTCCTTGGCAGGGATCTTCTGCACCTTGCGGTCGTAGGTCAGCAGACCGTTGATCTCCCCTTCAACATCAGTCGTCTGCGTGTAGACGCCGCCAGAGATGCCCTGCTCCTCCAGTTCGCGCAACAGGCGGATCGACTCACGGTAGCGGTCCTTGTACTCGTCAATGGATTGTGGCAGTCCACCGTATCCCCAATTGCGGGGGCTGTTGTCCCACAGATGTCCCTGCACCGGCCAGCCATGCCCGCCGAACTCACCCATCACCTTCGACGTAGTCGCGATCGTAGCGATCGGCGTCGAAGGGGAAGCCGGGATGCGGATAGCGGTGCTCATCGACAATGTGTCCGACCGGCCAGAAGTTACCGCCGCTGGCGATGTTGACCAGTCGCGTCGGATCGCGCTCAACCATCCACTGACCGACCTCGACGGTGCGATGCTGTCCCCACGCCTCGTTGAACGGCACCCAGACGACGATCGACGGATGGTTCTCCAGCGTGTCGACCATCGCTTCGAATTCCTTCATGAACTGCTGATGGTCGGCCTCTTTCCACGAGGAGTCACTCGGATCGTGATCGAGCCGGGTCCATTTCGGGTTCTCCCCGCCGCTTACCTGGTCCTGCCAGAGCATCATCCCCATGCGGTCCATGTGCATGTAGTAGCGTCGCGGCTCGACCTTGATGTGCTTGCGGATCATGTTGAAGCCGGCGTCTTTGAGGTACTGGATGTCAGAGACCATCGCCTCATCGGACGGCGGCGTGAGCAGACCATCGGGCCACCAACCCTGGTCGAGTGGTCCCCAGTGGAAGATCGGCTTGCCGTTAAGTGTGAACCGCCAGTTGCCATCGGCATCGCGATCTCGGCCCACCTCACGCAGTCCGGCATACGACTGAACCTCGTCAACAGCTCTTCCGTTGGAGTCGAGCAAACTCACTCGCAGGTTGTAGAGATGCGGATCGTCGGGTGACCACAGCTTCGCATTCGGAATGGGGATCGTCAGTGTGCCCGTCCCTTTCGCTTCGGCCACCTGCTGGTCGCCGTCGAGTACGACGACGCGAATCTGATGGTTTTGGCCGGCATTACCACTCAGAATCGGCCGGGCGGTGAGACTGCCAGCGGTGATGTCACTCCCGAGCTTCAGTTTTTCGAGGTGCTGTTTGGGGACTTCTTCGAGCCAGACGGTCTGCCAGATGCCGGAGACCCGTGTGTACCAGATCCCCTGCGGGTCGAGACGCTGCTTGCCCCGCAGTTGCACCCGCCGGTCGCGTCTTCCACGCGGACGACGATTTCATTCGTTCCATTTTTCACGGCATCGGTGATGTCGAACTGGAACGGAACATTGCCGCCCGTGTGCTGGCCTACTTCCCTGTCGTTGACCCAGACTCGGGCCTGATAGTCGACCGCTTCGAAGTTCAGCAGGATCCGTCGATCGGAGTTCGGCTTGAGTTCCACGGTCCGCTGATACCACAGGGCCTCTTCCGGATTGAGCAGACGCTGCACACCCGAGAGCTTCGATTCGATGGAGAACGGCACGACGATCTTGCCGTCCCACGTCGAGGGACGTGCTGCGTCCCGTGAGGTGATGGCATAGTTCCACAGCCCGTTGAGATTCGTCCAGTTCTCCCGCTGCATCTGCGGCCGGGGGTATTCGCGCCACGCATTCTCCGGTGTGACCTTTGCCCCCCACTCGGTGATCAGATCCGACTGGAACGGGGTCGTGGGTCGCTGGGGAGCCGGCAGCTTCGGAACGTTGTCGGCGTCGATGATGTGCACGTCGATGAACTGGCCACCTCCCGTCTGGCGCAATGCACCGCCAGCAGGTTCTTGCCCTTCTTCAGGACGCTGCGGGACTTCTCATCCAGCGGTACCACCTGATACTCGGTCACATAACCCGGGAAGCTGGCCACCCGCTGTCCGTTGATGAAGATCTCGGCATCTTCGTCGTGATGGATGTAGAGTGCCGGTTTCTTCGGGATCGCGGCCAACTCGACAGACCGCCGCAGCCAGATGTTGTTGGTCGTCCAGTCTGTGGAGACGCGTGCCCCCGGTGTCGAGCGATCGCCGAAGCCGCCCAGGCCTTCCTTCCAGGCGTTGTCGTCAAAATCGGTCTTCTGCCAGCCATCGGCCGGCTTGCGGGCGGTGTAACGCCATGGACCGTCGGAGGCGGTCTGGCCAGTGCAGGTATCGGCAATCAATCCACAGGTGCTGATCACGAGCACCCAGCGGGCGACGCGGTGTGGCATCGGTATCTTGTTCTGCATGCGTGCGATGTCCTTCAGGAAGTTGGCTTGCGGTTGCGTTGCCGTTTGTTGGTGTTCGACTTCGCAGCTTTAGCGGCTGGATCGTACTGGGGGTTGGCCAGGGTCGGGAGAAGTGCGTCGGTCTGGTCGAACCATGCCAGCAGGTCGTCCAGCAGTTCATCCCGCTTGGCGGTGTTGATGGAGGCGAGGTTGTGACGTTCACCGATGTCGTCTCGCAGGTTGTAGAGTTCGACCGCGCGATTGGTCGCCAGACGGTCGCGTCCCCCATCGAGTTGCCATTCCTCGTGATACAGGTACAGCTTCCAGTGGTCCTTGCTGATGACACTGACCGGGCGCGTGCCGGAACACCGGGTCCCGGCCGCGAATGACCGGGCTATCAAGGTACCCCGGGAAGTGCCAGAAGATCGCCTCGCGGTCCAGCCGTTCCTCCCCGCGCAGCAGCGGCATCAGGCTGGCGCCGTCCAGCGTCTTGCCTGCCGGAACCTCCAGCCCTGCTGCGTTGAGAAACGTCGGAAACAGATCGAGGTTGATCACCGGCACGTCACACGTAGTCCCGGAAGCGACCACGCCGGGCCAGCGGACGATGAACGGCTCGCGAATACCGCCGTCGTAGATAGCTCCCCTTGTTTCCGCGCAACGGTTCCTGCGACGACTGCTGCGTCGCCACCGTTGTCGCTGGTGAAGACGAGCAGGGTGTTTTCCGCGAGACCCAGTTCCTTCAGTTTCTTGAGCAGTACTCCGACACTCTCATCAAGATCGTAGGTGCAGGCGGCGTACAGCGGATTGTGGTGCTGCTCGCCGGGCGTCTTTCCCTCGAACCGCGCCAACGTCTCTGCTCGAGCCTGCAGCGGAGTATGAATCGCATGATGCGCCAGATAGACAGAAGAACGGGCGGTCCCGAGTTCGCTTCGATGAACTCGCATGCCTTACGCGTGAGAGTGAAGACTCCCTTCGGATCGTCAGGCGGACCGGCCTTGTTCCCCTCTGACCCTTCCTTCACCTCGCCGTCACCGAACGAGTCGAAGGTCACATCGAAGCCCTGCTGGCTGGGCGTCGCGCCGTCCTTACCGGCCAGGTGCCACTTGCCGAAGTGACCAGTGGCGTATCCCGCCGGCTTTCAAGGCGTCGGCGACGGTAATGGTCTCCTGCGGCAAGGCCACTCTTGTTCGGGACGGGAATCATCCGCATCAGATTTTGTGGTCCCCGTAAAGTACTGCCCGACCGCATACACATGATGCCGGGGGTGTAGTTTCCCGACAGCAGACAGGCCCGGCTCGGTGCACAGTTCCCCGCCGCCGCATAACCGGCCGAGAATACCATCCCTTCCCCCGCGAGCCGGTCGATGTTCGGCGTCTCATGGAAGTCGCTTCCCTGATAGCCGACATCCTTCCAGCCGAGGTCGTCGGCGAAGATCAGCACGATGTTGGGTCGTTGCGGCAGGGGCTGGACATCGGCCTGGCAATTCGGAGAACCGATCATCGCCACGCCCGCGAGCAACGTCAGAGCGATCTTGTTCATCATCATTTCTTCCTCCAGGAGTCAATGAGTTCGCATCTGCGGTGAGATCAACGATGTTCCGCAGTGGGTGGCTATCGCATGGGGCGAACCCCGACGCGTCGCGGTGGCCGCGGGCCTCCGATACAGGTTCGGAGGTTCATTGTTGCCGGAAGCGCCGGCAAATGAAAGTATCACACCGCGATCATCATCAATGAATCGCGGGCCGACTTACCTGCGAGAATAGATACAGCATTTCGCGGCAGATCTGCCGGCAGCGTTCGTCATAGACGGCCGACTCCAGGGGTGTCCCATCAGCGATCTTCGGGTCAATGTAGCTGATGGCGACACGCAGTTCGCTGCCCGGAACCAGCGGGCAGGCCGCATCGGCCTCCGAGCAGGTCATGACGGCACAGAAGCCGGATGATGGATTGGGAGTCTCGCTGAATACTTTCGAGTAACACAGGAGTGGCTGGATGTCCATGGAAAACACCACGACGTACCGGGGGTTGTCCGCCGACTCAGAAGAGGCGGTAATGTGCAGACCGGCCCGCTGCAGTGCCGCGACTGCGCGAGAGTTGAAGGCGGTCGCCTCCGTTCCTGCCGAAGAGGTGTCGACGTGTGATAATCCATAGGACACAGCAGCGACACGGGCCCAGATCTGCGCGAGATGGCTGCGGCGCGAGTTGTGCGTGCAGATGAACGTCAATCGGACCGGGCGGTTCTCGGTCCGGCAGCGGTCGATGTAGGCGGCAACCTGTTGCAGTTGGCTCTTGCGCCGCTTGGGAATTTGCTCAAACTCCGCCTGCCGTGCACTCAAATAGTCCGCGACTCCCGGAAGCATCTGTACTCCTTCGCCAGCCATCGTTCTGCCTGCCACTGCGCACCAGGCCACGACTCCGCACAGGATTGCTCCTGTGACACGACTCATCGTGCGTTGTCCAGCGTCAGGACCCTGATGCCGGTGTAGTAGTTTGTGTAGTGCTCGTACCGGCCCGACATCCACAGCACGCGGCTGGGCAATTCCGTGTCTCCCCGCGACACCACCGGGCGAACGTTGAGCGATGACGATCCACTCGTGATCTCACGAGACTGCCAGGTGCGACCTTCATCTGGAGTTCGCCATTGCTCAATCTCGAACACGCCGTCGAGGGGCCTCGACACGTACAGCACCGACGGATTCGCGTGGTCCAGCGCCATACCGCCCGAGTAATGCGGTTCCGGTTCGGTCTCGCCGGCGGGTGTCTGCGGAAACCATCCGCCCCCCGGCGTGACCTCGACATCCTGCCACTCGCTGCCACTGCACTGCGCCCAGTGATAGCGGTGGTCGTTCTCGGCAGGCAGACGTGTATAGGCGATAACCGGGTGCCCCTCTCCATCCAAGGCAATGTCCCAGACCCAGGCCCGCACCTTGGTCAGCCGTCCGTCGTAAACGACATCACACTGGCGATGCGCAATGGGCAACGCGTCTCGATCGCCGACGAGCGTCCCATCAGCCTTGAAGTACCGGCCCCCCTCATAGCGGAGGTAATAAACGGAGTTTTCCGCCTCGTTGCGAGGATGACCATCGGTGAAGGTCATGTGGATGGACTTGACACCTTCGCTGACCACCTTGGTGTACGGCCGGATGCCCTGGCTGTCCCGACCCTCATCCTGGATGAGGACCTGCGGTTCGCTCCACGACCTGCCGTCTTCAGACGTGGCGAACGTCGGCTTCCAGCTCGGACCGCGCCAGAACACATAGAATCGCTGTTCCGCTGCGAGGTACACGGGATGGGCATAGGTAATGCGATCGGTGTCGCTGACGGTCACCTCTGGTTCCCAGCGGGTGATGTCCTCGGGGGCGGATGTGGTACGGCAATAGAGCCCGTGCTTGTTGTGTCGGGCATAGAACACCATCAGCCGCTTGTCGGGGAGGACCACAAACGCCCCGACGTTGTGGTCGTCGTGATCCCAGTTGGTCCTGAGGGTGTGCACGTCGACCGTGTCGGAGTCATGATCCCACGCGGCGACCTGCAGCCGGCCGTCGCGGGTCATCCACTGAACATAGGTGCGGTCGTGCTGGCCTCGAATGGAGACGGCGCGGGGATCCTGAAACCAGCACCAGGCCCCGTCGGCGGACAGCAGGCGCGCGGGCGGAATGTGGGTGTCGCCGTCATCAGCGAACGACAAGCTGCCCCAAAGCACCAGACCCACAAGTCCCAGCCGCGTCAGCATAGCAATCATTGCTCAGTTCTCTCTGGTTGCATCAGGACCGTGTCCGGTGTCCGGTACCTGTGGTCGCTGGTTGTCCGTAGCATCGCGCACGAACAGGGCACACACGTTGGAAGAGGGGATCTCGCTACGGGAGGTGCCACGGATCTCCGTCAGATGTGGGAAGTCTCCCGGCTCAAATGCCTTCAACTGGGACACCTGGATCCCTTGCGAGTTCACGACCTCCAGCATCGGGCGGTCACCCAGCTTGCGCACCGCACCGTACATGTCGTAGATGCGGATGTCGCGCGAATTGGTGATGCGGCAGGGGGTGTTCCCGTCCCCCGCCTCGGCTCGGCTGATGGTGCCGGCTTCCACCTTAAAGTAATAGATGCGCACCTGCTCGCAGTCGCGGAATTCGGACTGCGGATTCTTCAGCACACGCTCGACATTCAGGGCATAGAAGGCTGCAGGTTGGCGGATTCCTTGCAGAATGAATGGTCGGCCCATCGCCGTTACCCCATAGAACCGGCCGCCGCCGTGCCCGGACAGGACCGGAAACCCGGAGGTGAGCATGCTGATCGAGTTCCCTGAGCGCCAGTGGATGCGACCGCGTACCGAGAGAAACGACAACCCGGGGGCAGCGTCGACCTCATCGGGCGTCGAGATCGAGAACGCGCTACTATCGTCGTCACCTTTTGCACCCGATCCGCGTCCCCGGTTCTGTGCCCCTCCCAGTGAGGTCAGCGCCGCCGACAGGCCGTACAGATGTGTCCGATCCCTTAGTTCGAGTGTCCCCGTCAGCCGATAGTGACCCGGTGGGACGAACACCTTGTCACTGGCGGCGATAGCCGCTCGGAAGGCCTCGGTGTCGTCAGCCGTGCCGTTGCCCCGGGCACCATACGATCGGACGTTCACCGCGTCTTCGTCTTCGAACGTGGGGCCGGGGAGATAATGGTGTGCAGCGAGTGCGTCATACGCCGGCTCAGTCACTCTCGCCGACCACTCGGCGATTTCGTCGGAGGACGTCACGCCATTGACCAGATGCACCCCTGCAGGTCCTGCCGACAAATACTGCTGAATGTGCACCCAGTCATCGGTGGACGGCAGTCGGGCCGATTCCGGACACACGAGGTCCGCACCCCCCACATACGAGTTCTCGATGAAGATGTGCTCCCGTCTGTCCGTCCGGACGATCTGTCCTCCGGAGGGGAGTGCGATCACGCAGTCCACCAGGCTGATCCCCGCATAGGCCCGCAGGCCTGTGAGGTTCACTACGCAGTCACTCTCCGGTGCGAATTGACAACCGACCAGCAGCGTTGGGACCTGCTGATAACCGCCGGAACAAGTGACGCAGGCCTCGGTCTGGCCCCGGAACTGGCAGCCCGTGAGCAGCGGGAAGCGACTGACCGGCTCGATGACGATGCCGTAGCGTCCGCCCTGCACCTCGATGTTGTACGTACCGCCTCCCTGTCCGCAGCAGTTGTTAAGCCCTGCATAGGCACCCTCGGCATAAACCGCCGCGTCCTGCAGTGTCGAGCCCTGCGATCCCGAGTGACGAATGCCGATCGCGCCGGCATGACCACGCACGTCGACGTCGATGCCCTTGAAGATATGATTGAACGAAATGTTCGTCTGTTCCTTGCCCCACTGCGGTTCCTCCCGGCCCGGCGCATCGTCGCGCGTCTGGGCCCAGATGTGGACGGCGACCTCCGGGTGTTGCGGGTCGTCGAAACCTCGGGCCTCGGACGACAACTTGAGCACAGGGCGACTGCCGGTCGTCGAACCGAGCAGTACGATCGTCTGCGGCAGGTTCCAGTAGTGCTGTGTGCGATTGTCAGTGATACGCGCCCGGGCCATCTTCTCCACCTGCTGTTCGCAGGAGATCGTGTCGGAGATGAGATACGTTCCCGACGGGAAGAAGCAGACCTGTCCCTGATCCCGTGCGGCATTCACCGCGCGCTGGATCGCGTCGGTTGCATCCGTGGCCCCTGTGGCATCGGCGAAGTAGGGAGACTGCGTGACGTCCAGCAATCCGGGCGGCAGCGATCGCCCAGCCGGTTTCGGGTCTGCAACAGCCGACAACGCGGTGCCGGCACAGATCGCGGCGGTGACGACGAGGCTGGTGAGCATGGACTTGTGGTTGACGGCGGGCATCGCGCTTCCCTCATCGGTGGATATCACCTTGATGGTATCCGCAGGGATCGATGCCATCCATCCGAGAGACCTGTGATGCGGCGTTCCTGCCGTTCAGGATGGTTGTGGGGCTGCATGTGCCACGGCTGCACTCGCCGTGTGCTGGCGATTCACCCAGAGGTCGCACCATCCGCAGCGCCCCCTGGTGCGCCGCGATGCGACGGAGTCTCGTGGGCCTCAGCGAAGCGGGGAGGCCATTGCAGGCATCGAGCTGCCTGACGCCGTCTGACTTCGGACCCGATGACAGCACAGGCAGACGTTCTGCCGAGAGAGCAGTGGATGCGATGCTGCCGGGGCCTCCACCCGGGTCTTCGGCAGATTCGAGGAGATTGTGACTGCTTGTGCCGGATTGTCGGTGGAGACTGGCATTGAAACAGATGTGCGACTCTCAAACGCCTTTTCGGCCAGCGACTCGAGCCGGCTGAGTACGTCAGACATCTCGGCGATTTCAATCCGCAGTGATATCGGCTGTTCCGGAGTTCCGGCCGACAACATTGCAGGCAGTGGTACAGGTGCAGGCTCGCTCGGTGCTGCTTCTGCCAGAGCCAGACGACGCCCTTCCGCCTCTGCCAGGCGCGACTGCTGCTGGTTCATGGTCTCCATGAGCTCCATGAGGTGTTGCAACACGCCGTCGTTCTGTAAGACGCGCAGTTCTTCCTGCTTGCGCTCCAAGGCCTGCATCTGCTCGCCAAGGTGCGCTTCCGCCAGCCGCTCGATCTCGCGACGCAGACTGACCACGTCATCCTGGAGCTGCAGCAGCTCCATCGACGAGGCAGAGGGAAGTTGCGGGGCGTATTCGGCAAAGTCGTCGGTCGTCGCGTCTCGCCCATCGGGAGGCGTTGCCGCCGCCATGAACTCCTCGAACTCGCCATCGGGTGCCGTTTCCGGAAGGTCCCGGGAGCCAGGAAATGCCACGTCCACGGGAGCCGGCGTGAGTTCAGGATACGGATCTCGCGAGGTCCTCAGCGCCACGTCTGAGAAGTCGATCGCGCCGGCATCGGATTGGGCAACGTGTCGTGACGTCGCATCGACATCAATCGCCAGCGGTGGGGGCGCGACATCCTGCCGCCACGCAGCAGGGAGCAGCCCACGATTGGCGAGCATCAGCACGCACACCAGGCCGAGGCCGAACAGCGTGGTCCAGAACGCGACCACAAACGGTCGAAATCCTGAAACCATACGCTGTCCTCGGCCGTCGGATTCCAATCGCCCCCGTACGAGGCGACAAGCCATCGATCCTGAAACACTGGGTGAAAATCACTGAACTGTCGTGTGGAGGTCCTCTGACCTCCGCGTACCGTCCGGTGTGTTTGCCCCATACATATCGGACATCGATCCGCGGCAACTGGCGTCAAACTTGACACAATCGGAAAACTCACCCGGAGCGGCAGAAGTGGCGGGGGATCCGCAGATCCCGCTGACAGGACGTCGCTGCCGAATTGGGGCTCGGCAGCACGCAAAGAAAAGAAAAAACGCGGCAAGGTCCCCTCAAAGCTCCCAGCTTTCCTTGCCGCGTTTCAATGTATTGTCAGGTCGTCGTGCAGCCAAACCGTGCCGTCCGTCAGGCCGATCAGTCCGCCCCACCCGTCACCGATGAGGCAGCCGGCCGGCGGCGTCTCTCCCGGAGAGGAGCGGGGTACGCGTGGGCCCTGATTCGACATCAAACGTTCGGCCGGCTCGCTCAGTCAGGCTGAGCAGCGGCTCACGCAACAAACATAGATCGTGTCTGAAGGGCGTCAAATGCGTTCTGTCCAGTTGCACAACGATTCCATCCGGGGGATCATGACAGCGATCCTACAGCCGGACTTCGCCAACACCCCCCTTCCCGGAGCCTGCCCCCCGATGCGACCACATCTTGCAACCTTCGTCCTGACGCTGCTGTGCTGTGCCACAGGGGTCACTGGCAACGTCAATGCCCAGGCACCGACTGCGGCGGAACGGGCGACGATCTCAGCGGCCCTCTCCACACTGCAGCAATCACTCGCCGGCATTGATGAGTCCTCACGCAGCAGGCAGTGGAAACCCGACGCAGAGATCTATGCGAAAGCCGCCGAGTGGATTCTCAGGCACGACGAGTTCTACAAGCCGCGCTACGTTCAAGACACTCTGGATGCACTCCAGACGGGCAGCCGACGCGCCGCAGAACTGAAGGACAACTCCGATCGACGACGCCCTTCGTGGCTCGGACAAACGGGGACGGTCATCCTCGCCTACCGCTCGACAGTGGACGGCTCGATTCAGCCCTACGCACTGACAATTCCCCATGGGATCGACCCTCGATCTCCGCAGCGCTGGCCGCTACATGTGAAGCTGCACGGGCGGGGAGGGACGCTGAACGAGGTGAGCTTCATCCAGCAACATGATGGAAAGGAGTTGCCAGAGGGGCAGGACTGGATCCAGATCGATGTCTTTGGTCGCACGAACAACGCCTATCGCTGGAGCGGCGAGACCGACCTGTTTGAGGCCATTGCCGATGTCCAGCGCCGGTTCCGCATCGATGAGGAACGCATCACGCTGTGGGGATTCTCGATGGGCGGAGCGGGAGCCTGGCACCTGGGACTGCATCATCCCTCGCGCTGGAGTTCAGTCGGTGCCGGTGCTGGCTTCGTTGATTTCTATGGGTATCAGAACGTCAATGAGCCGCTGCCCGACTGGCAGCATAAGACGTTGCACATCTATGACGCCAAGGACTACGCCCTCAATGCGTTCGACGTTCCGTTCATCACTTACGGGGGCGAACTCGACAAACAACTGGCGTCAAGTCTGACTATGCAGGCGGCCACACAGCCTCTTGACGTGCCATTGACGGCGCTCGTCGGCCCAGGCATGGGTCACAAGTTCGATGACGCGAGCTTCGAGAAGTTCATGGCCTTCCACAAGGAACACTCGGCAGCGGGACGCCCCCGCTTTCCCGGTCGGGAGAACATTCGCTTCATCACATGGACTCCGAAGTACAACCGCTGTGAATGGCTCACTGTCGAAGAAATGGCGGAACCTTATGCCACCACCACGGCATCCGGCGGCATCAATCCCGAAGGTGTTCTCGAACTGGAGACGGACAACATCACTGCGTTGCGACTGGCACGGGTCGCGGATGAGGTGGTCATCGACGGTCAGGGACCTTTCGATCTGCGCGCCGCCGCCGGCGAGCGCCTGCCGGAGGTCGTGTTCGTCAACGAACAGGACCAGTGGGACGTGTTGAACTACGACGAGTCGCTGGCCTTTGCAGAAAACCCTGAGCGCCACAAGCGTCACGATCTTCAGGGGCCGATCGACGATGCCTTCATGGAGTCCTTCGTCTGCGTCGGTGGCACGGGCCCCGCATGGTCAGAACCGCACCAGAAGTGGGCCGACTGGACCCTCTCGCGGTTCGAGCGCGAGTTCGACAAGTGGTTCCGGGGGAAGGTGCCGAAGATTGATGACACGGACCGGACCGATGATGACATCGCGAACCGCAATCTCATCCTGTTTGGCGATCCGGGATCGAATGCCGTCCTCGCGCGGATCCTGCCTGACCTCCCGCTCCAGTGGACTCGCGAACAGATCACCATCGGCGGACGCACATACGATCCCCGCACGCATGGCGTGGCGCTGGTGTTTCCTAATCCGCTCAATCCTTCCCGATATGTCGTACTAAACTCGGGCCACACAATGCACGAGAAAGACTTCCAGTCGTCCAATGCCTGGCTGTTTCCAAAGTTGGGAGATGTCGCGATCCTGCGCTTCGCCCCGACATCATCCGGAGGATTCACCGAAGAGACCGTCTGGGCCGACCTGTTCGACTCCCGGTGGAATCTGCCGGACGCTGAAAGCAACTGAGTCGCTTGAATTGTTTGCCTGATCGGACGATTCGCCCTGGGATGGGCGTTTGTCGGTTAGATTCAACAGGAACACTCCCATTGTGAGGTCTCATCCGGCGATAGGGAGTTGATGAGTCAGGACATCCCTTCGGGGGTGAGCCTTCCCCTGCTGTCACGCACGCATTGCCAAGGGGCTCGCATGGACGCCAGCTTCACCACCGCCCTCGAACAGGCGGTCAACGAATTTCTCGTCTGGGTCGGATTCGGAACGATCGTCGGACTGACGGCGAAAGCCGTGATGCCCGGTCGCGACCCGGGAGGAGCCGTCGGCACCTTGCTGATGGGGATCGTCGGTTGCATCATTGGCTGCGGGTCGCTGATGTTCTTTCGCGATGGAGCCCGCGTGACGCCGATCAGCCTCGTCGGGTTTGTGGCCGCGACCCTCGGTGCCTTCATTCTGCTGCTGTTCTACCGCATTCTGGCCGGCTCGCTGTTTGTCGAGGCCGAAGCTCACGATCACTGGGCCCATGCGACACGTCGCCGCCGTCGCCGCCGGGAGATCGCCAAAGAGCTGTAGGGGTGTGTCAAAAGACCGAAGCCTGAAGCGCGAGCGAAGGACAAATCGCGAGTTCCTTCGCTCGCGCATCAGGCGACGATTCCATGATCGAGCGTTGACATTGCTCCTTACGACCTGCTGAGCCACACATCGGCCAGTGTGACGGCGAGCAACCCCAGGCTGATGACGGCGTTGACGTGAAAGAACGCCTGGTTGACACGCCCCAGGTCATCGGGCCTGACGAGTGCATGCTCGTAGGCCAGGAGCAGGGCGACCAGCACCGCACCGGTCAGAAAGATCGGCCCCAGACCGGCGGCGAACCAGACTCCCACCAGACAGAGTACCGTCAGCGCATGGCTGAACAGAGCCAGTTTCAGCGCCCGTGCAATGCCCCAGCGTGTCGGGATACTGAAGAGGCCGCGAACGCGATCGTACTCGGCATCCTGACACGCATAGATGATGTCGAAGCCGCCGACCCAGAAGAACACGGCCGCCGCGAGCAGCAGCGGGACCACGCTCACCGAGCAGGTGATCGCAATCCAGGTCGCGATGGGGGCGAGCATCAATGCCGCCGCCAGCCAGTAATGGCACCACACCGTAAACCGCTTGGCATACGAATAGCCCAGCAGGAACAGCAGGACCGGCACCGACAGCCACAACGGCCAGCGATTGGGCAGAAACAGCAGCGTCGATCCCACGAAGCCCGCTGCACACAGCACCACGAACGCACTCACCGCCGATACGCTGAGCAGCCCCGCCGGTAGATGACGGGAGGAGGTGCGCGGATTCCCCGCATCATACTCTCGGTCGACCAGACGATTGAATGCCATGGCGGCCGAGCGGGCAAACACCATACAGACCACGATCCCCAACAGATCACGGGGACGATATGCCGTCTCACGCCATGCGAGAATTGCCGACAGCAGCGCGAATGGCAGCGCGAACACCGTGTGGCTGAAGCGGACCAACTCCAGGTATCGACCGATCCGCGCAGTAAAGGTTGTCACGAGATCACCATGTCCGAACAGGCAGAGGCAACGACGTCACTCTATCTGACGACGCCCACATTGCCAGCGCGATGGCGGCAACCCCCTCCCTTTGTACGTGTTTAGCGTTTCTGTCGACTCACGCTGTGGCGAGGCGGAGGTGGGGGGTGAGGGTGTCGAGGAGGTCGTCACCTTGCCTGGAGGCCGTGATGATCACTGAACGGAGGATTTCCCAGGCCTGCTTGCCAGCAATGGTCTTGTTGCCGCAGGAGAGTTTGCGGTCGATGACTGCCGGACGCAGTTCGCGTTCGGCCCGGTTGTTGGTCGGTTCCGCCGCCGGTTCCCCCAGGCAGCCATGCAGATCCTCCCGCACTCGCTCCAGCCGTTTGCGGAAGCGGACTTCTTCGGGTTCGGGCGGAGAGCGGCTGAGCAAATACTTCAGACCGCGCCCGAGTTGCAGAACTTTCAGGGCATAGGCCACCGGTTCCATCTGCTCCCGGTGTTTCCAAGTGGCGATCACATCCTGAAGATGCAACTTCCACAGCATCAGGTCGGAAGAGTCGATCCCCCGTTGCGCCAGCGCCTCTTGATGCTCTGTGAGCACCTTCAGGTGATGCGCGATGCACTTGTGCTGGCGACAGTCGATCGCGTTGTAGCTCGCCAGACAATCACTCACCAGCAGGCCGCCGAAATCGTTCCCCAGCGTGTCGATTACCACATCCGAGCCGCGGCCCGGCTCAACGCGGTACAATGTCGCCTCGGGTGTGGTGAAGACCCATAGCCACCACTTCGGCCCGCCCACATACCAGCGGGTCTCATCAGCGAACACCGCCGCGCTCTGGCGAATCTGCTGGATGAGTTGCCCGTGGACGGGTTCCAGTCGACCGGCCGCCCGCTGCAGGAGCTGGGCCAGTCCCCCTGGCGAGAGTCTCAGACCGCACAGATCCTGCAGGGCCTGACACGTCCGCCGCATCGTCAGTCCCGACCGATGCGAAAGCAGCAGGGCCAACGCCTGCGCCCGAGGCCCGAGGTGATTTCCCGCTGCCCCCACCGCCGTCGAGGTCTGCAAGGGGTGCGTACTCTGGACAGGCCCGCACTCCGGACACACGCCAGTCCACGTGGTGATCTGAAAGCACCGGGGCCGCACCGGAGGGATTTCTTCGAGGTACTGGTCCCGCTGCTGAAGATCGCTCAACTCGCCCTCACAGTGCGGGCAGCACGGCAGCGGAACCTCGATGTGTTCGTCGATCTGCTCGGGCCGTTGGCGATAGGCCCCTTCGTGTCCCTCCTTGCGGCCGGGACGTTGTTTCTCGGACTCGGGCTTCTTGAGTCGGTCCCGCCGACGAAACGGGGCCGTCTGCCGATGCGCGGCCTGCAGTTGCTCCTCCAGTGTCTGCACGTGCCCCACGAGTTCGGCGACCCGCTGCGTGAGCCGCGCAATCTCCACCGCCTGCTGCTCGACCAGCACCACCAACTCCCCGTATGTCGGTTTCCCTTCCGACATCGCCATCCTCCGAACAAGAGGATCGCAAACCCAACAAAACTTGCAACATCAATCCACCGCACGCTAAACACGTACCTCCCTGCAGGGAGGGGTCACGGGAGGGTCGAGCGCATACGATGCGTCACCCTTATACCGAACTCGTTACAGCCCCTGCAGTGTCTTGCCCTGCTTCAGGTGGTCGCGCGATGCGCTGAACGGCGGCCTCGCGCTGCGGTCCGGAGGCGTTTGCCCGATAGTCGTAGCGGCGATCAGTCAGTCGATTGATCTGGAAGTATGCCGCCTCGCGAACCGCCAGGTCGGGATGAGACAGCCAGTCCACCAGTTCGTTCGAGGTGAACTCGTTCTGGGCATCCTGGCGCTATACCCCCACAGCAGCCGCAACAGAATTTTCGCGTCCTCTTCCCGATAGAAGCTTTGCAGAGTCTGCAGCAGGAGGGCATCGTTCTCAGGCAACCGTGGCAACCAGTCGCGCAGTCCGGCGATTGATGCCAGCCGCACTTCTTCATGCTCCGAAGAAAGACCACTGACCAGCCCGGAAACATTGTCCGTCAATGCCATGGTCTGCGCAGCGAGTTCGGCCAGACGCGGTTGGCGGTCCTTCACCACCGGAGCGATACTGTCCTCCACGGTTGCATCCGGAACGAACTCCTTCTCGTACAAGGTCAGATAGCGTCTTTGCACGGCAGACGGTCCGCCCGCCTGTAGATCGGTCCATTCCGGGAACGCCTGCAGTGCTGAGGCCACGGCGGGCTGACCTTCGGTAAATGACCAGGGCAGCCATTCCGCCCCTCGTCCCAGTTCATGTACGGCCTGCCCGTCGGTTCGCGTCAGCCGGGCCGACCCGCGCACGACAAATACGCCTCCTTCACAGGCCCCGGCTCCCCGCTGGTCATCTTCAGTAACGGGAGGCAGAGGCGTCACCTCGATTCCGAATACGGTTCCGGCTTCCAGCAATTCCACGAACCAGCGCTGGCCACGCACGCGCAGCGACATCACGCCGATGTTGGCTGACGGATCCATCGTCAGCTGCACGACCACGCGGCCGCGGTTCACTTCCAGTCCAAACCTTGTGTCCGGTGTGGAGCCGAGTGATGTCACCCGCGATCCTCCCCGCAGCAGCACTTCCAGTTCGCCACTGCTGACGACCAGATGCGAATCGAACGGCTGAGGACTCGCCACCTCCTCGCCCGGATAAATCAGCGATCGACGCGGCAACACGGCCCACATCGGTGCATCCGGCGGCAGATGCAGCAGCACGCCCTCCGACGAGACGTACTGCACCTGCAGCGGCTGCGGAAGAACCGGGGCAGCAGGGACCGGTGCTACCGGCACGACCGCCTCTGCTGTCGTTACTTCAGGAGACTCCACCCGCGCAAGTTCGCCTGTCGCGCCGGCAATCGGTACTTCAATTGGCGAATGGGTATCATCGCTGGTGTGCCGACGGAAAGGTTCCACATCGGCAGGCAATGGGGGCGGAGTCGCAACCAGTTCATCCGCAGGCATGACATCGTCCGGCAGTCGACGCGACATATCAGCGGATGTGAGCGGCGCATCTGAGGATGCCACCTCTGTCTGAGTGACTGGGGGCACATGCTTCCCTGTCGCAAGCGGTGCCGGAACAGCGATCTCAATGGCGGCATCGGCCGGCCGTACCACGGGGAGCTGTTCCCTGTCCTGCACGACCTCTTCGGTTGCCGGGGGCGACTGACTCGCCAGATTCCACACGCTGCGCCAGGTGGGATCGCTGAACATCAGACCGGCCCAGCCTGCCAGCAGCAGACCCAGTGCGGCCACAGCCAGCATCTTCCTGCCGCTGGTCCCTTTCCGGAGCGCCTCGGGCAGAGCCTCTCGATCGGCGACCAGCGGTTGAGCCGCCGTCATGGTCTGAAGGTCGCTGCCGCTGCCGTCACGAACGGGTGCCAAAGGAGCTAAGGGTGGCGCGGGCGACTCCGGGCGGCGCGTCCCGTTGGTATCCGCTTCTTCGACCGATGCGCCGCTCGTGCCGAGGGCATACATCCGCTGACGCATGTTGGCAGGCACCTCGACCGGCTCGCCGAGTACGTTCGTAAGAATCTGATGGCAGGCGGCGACCTCGGCCAGATGTGCATCGGACTCAAGGCAGATCCGCTCGACATCCGCCACCTTCTCAGGGGCGAGGGTGTTGTCGAGATACTCCGCGATGATGTTCGCATCGGGCGACGAACCGGGACCGCTGACCTCGGGGGCACCGACACGCCGGCGGCGAACCACCTCGCGAATCCGGTTCGCCAGCGTGGCAGCAAAGGGACTCTCGGCAATCTTTTTGCCCAGTTCCTTCGCCTCACCCGGCTGCAGGATGTCGTCGAGATAGGCCAGCAGGGTTCTCAGGGTTAGCCGCATGGCATCGTCCTCGCAGTCATTGATGGTTTCACAATGTGCCGATCACCACACGCACCTAAGGAGTTAGTGGCCCACCGGCGGCGATTCCGTACAGAAATCCGGGAGAAATTCAGAGATCGTCAGCCGCGAGGCACCGCCGACTTGGTGGCTGTGGTGGAGCGCAGCGACCCCCCAGGAGCCAGCGAAGTTCGCGGTTCGTTCATCCAACTTTCACACGTGTGCATCAACATCCGCGCCTGTCGGATCTGTGTGTGGGCACCCCCAGCAGCCAAGTTTGGAGGAGGCGACATGCCGTATCACTGCATCAAGTGTGACGACGACGAATTACGACCGTCCCGGAGGCGATGGACTGACCTGCCATGGCTATTGCTGCTGTGACGCCCCATGAGCTGCCGGATTTGTAACAAGCGGCACCATGTGCTGATGCAAACGTCCATTCCAAAGTCGAGTTCGCGGTACTCGCCCACGAGTCGTCGTCTGTGAGGGCGAATACGAACAATTGCGCAATCTGCGTTGAGCCGGAAGTTCTTCCCAGCCATACTCGCCCTTGCCATCCGGGCTCAGCTAGGCGTTGTCTTTCTTCTGCAACCAGGCACTGATCTCTCCCAAATGTCCCGTGAGTCCCTGCCGCTGCCGGTCAAGCATCTCCCGCAACCAGCCTGAGGGTTCGACGGAGCCGACGGGCAGCCCGATCAGTCGGCTGGGAACCAGCGGTGAACGATTGCCCACATAGGACCGGTTCGTTTGCGAACTGTCGGGAGCGCTGACGAGCGTGACGTCTGCATGCAGCATGTTGTCGGTCATTGCCAGCATGGCCATGCAGAGCAGGGCACAGGGAAGGGGCTTGTTCATAGAAGGAACCATCGTTGAACGTGCGTGTTGCCGCGCGAGGATTGTGCGAACGATCATGGCGGTCCGTAAGACCCGCCAGCGTCGCAGTGCCAACTGACTCACATGGCGGCCAGTCCTGCCTTGCCCGTCATTCTACCCCGGGAAGGACATCTCGGCGAACTTGCAAAAAATGTCGTCCGCCCGGCTGATGCGGCGGGACTACTGACGTCCGGTTGTTTCTCACTCAACGCGTCATAGAATCCCACAGAACCGCCATGTGTTCATCAACGCCGGATTGCAACGATGCCCATTTATCCCGTCAACGAGTTTGGTCCGCTGATGCCGGGCCTGGTCATCGGCGGACTGGGCATCTTCCATGTGTTCCTCGCCCAGTTTGCGATCGGCGGCGGGATGCTGATGTGTTACTTCCAGTGGCTTGCCCAGACCGGTCGCTGCGAGACTGCCCGCGAGTTCACCGACGGATTCTTCAAGCTCCTCGTGCTGATCAGCTTTGTGCTCGGCGCGGTGACCGGTGTCGGCATGTGGTTCACGACCATTCAGATCAGTGCGCGGACCATCGGTGTGATGGTGGATGAGTTCCACTGGCTGTGGGCGACCGAGTGGACTTTCTTCTGCCTGGAGATCGCCTCCGGATACTGCTTCTACCGCTATGGAGCGAAGCTCGGCGACACCGCGCGTCTGAGGTTGTTGGTCATCTATTCGCTGGCGGCGTGGTTCAGCCTGTTCTGGATCAACGGCATCCTGTCGTGGCAGCTCACGCCCGGAGCGTTTGCCCAAACCCACAACGTGTGGGATGGGTTCTTCAACCCGACGTTCTTCCCGTCGCTGGTGTTTCGCACGATCACGTCGATGACCATCGCGGCTCTTGCTGCGTGTGTCGTGATCAACCTGATGCCGAACCTCACACGCGAGCAGCGGGCCGACCTGATTCATCGGACGTCGCACTTTCTGGCCCCGATGGTGCTGATGCCGGCACTGGGCGGCTGGTTTCTGCTGGCGATGCCAGCGGACAGTCGTTCGTGGGTGCTGGGGGGCAGCGTCGCCATGACGCTGTTCTTCGCGCTGGGAGTGCTGTGTTCGATGATGATCGGGGCGTATGCCTTGCTGGGTCTGCTCAGACAGCACCTGTTCATCAACGGGGCGACGGCGACGCTGCTGCTGTGCGCTCGCGTTTCTGGCGACCGCTGGTGGAGAGTTCGTGCGGGAGGGATCGCGCAAGCCCTTCACAATCCGTGAGTTTTTATACTCGAACTCAATTACACCAGCAGAAGCGGGCGAACTGCGGCAGACGGGGGCCCTGGCCGACGACCCGTACCCACTGCGGAATCCCGGAACTGACGATCCTGTGCTGAGGCACGGAGCAAAGGTCTTCCGGCGACTGTGCAGCGTGTGCCATACGCTCGATGGATCGAACGGGCTGATGCATCTGGCCGGTACGTGGACGTCGTCGCAGATGCGCATGAACATCGCCCAGCTGCAGCGAACGAAGCCGTTCATGCCCCCCTTCGCCGGCAATGCAGACGATGTCGAAGCGATCGCCCAGTGGCTGGAGTGGCATCTCGGACAGCGGGATGCGGGAGAGGCGATCACCGCCGAGCAACAGCAGCAGATTGCGCAGTGGCTCGATGAAGTGGGTACCGAACCGGGCATTCGCCTCGTCCTGCAGGAGTCGCCTTGATGGACCTGCGTCCGGGTACGACGGTTGTCATGCTCAAAGAGTGTGAAGCCAAGTCGACGGGATTCGATTCCAGTACTGTGTCGCCCGGAGGCGGGTTAGAGTAGGATGAACATCCATCCCCAGGCAGACTTCGGATCCACACGTCCACAGGATCAGGCATGCAGGGCTATTCCCTACCACGCGAACGCCGGGCAGTTTTATACGGGTGCCGAGTTTATCTCGTCGCAATGGTGACGGCGCTCGCGGTGACTGGTTCACTCCGGGCGGAGTCTGTCTCCTTCCGCAACGATGTGATGGCGGTCTTCTCCAAGGCGGGGTGCAACATGGGCACCTGCCATGGCAACAAGAACGGCAAAGGGGGCTTCAAGCTGTCGCTGCGGGCCGCTGATCCACAGGCGGACTTCCTGACACTCACGCGCGACGTCTACAGCCGCCGTGTAAATCCGATTGACCCCGACACGAGCCTGCTGCTGCACAAGCCTCTGATGGAGGTCGCCCACGAAGGGGGACGGCGTTTCGCACGCGGCTCTCAGGAGCATCGCATTTTGCGGACTGGATCGCGGGAGGCCTCGCAGCGGACCCGGAGGACTTACCGCACGTCGAACAGTTGACGGTCTCTCCGCTCGATGTCGTGCTGCGCGATCCGATCGATGACCTGCAACTGACAGGTCGAGGCTCGATTCTCTGATGACAGCACACGCGATGTGACGACGATGGCGGTGTACGACGTCGCTGAGCCCCGCGTCGAGGTGACACACGACGGTCTGGTGCGGCGACTCTCACTGGGCGAGACAACGGTACTCGTGCGTTACCTGCACAAGCAGATTCCGGTTCGCATCGCCTTCATCCCCGATCACGCCGGACATGTCTGGCAGAGCCCCGCGCCGGTCAATCAGATCGACCAACTGGTGTTCGACCGTTTGGAGAACGCTGGACGTGCAGCCCGCACAGGTGTGCGACGACTCGACCTTTGTGCGACGGGTCTTTCTGGACTTGTTGGGGCTGCTGCCCACTGCGGACGAAGCGCGGTCATTAGTGGAATCAACCGACGATCACAAGCGTGCGTCACTGGTGGACGCGCTGCTGCAGCGGCCCGAGTTCGCCGACTTCTGGGCACAGAAGTGGTCCGATTTGCTGCGCAACGAAGAGAAGGTGCTCGATCGCAAAGGAGTGCAGAACTTCCATGCCTGGATTCGCAGTTCGATCGCCCACAACGAACCGGTGGACCAGTTCGTCCATCAGCTGATTGCCTCCCGAGGCAGCACCTACAGTCAGCCCGCCGCCAACTACTGGCGTGCCATGCGGGAGCCGCTGATGCGGGCCGAGTCGACAGCCCAGCTGTTTCTGGGCGTGCGGCTGCAGTGTGCCCGCTGTCACAATCACCCGTTCGACCACTGGACGCAGGACGACTACTACAGTTGGGCCAATCTGTTCGCGCCGGTGGACTACAAGATCGTCGAGAACCGGCGTCGCGACGACAACGACAAGCACGAGTTCGATGGCGAACAGATCGTGTTCATGAACACGAAGGAGTCTGTCGGCGATCCGCGTACGAATGAGCCGCGACCGCCTCAGTTTCTGGGAGATGACACCGGTGCCGGGGCGTCGGCCGACGACAGGCTGCTCGCACTGGCCGACTGGATCGTCCGCCCCGACAACCAGTTGTTTGCGCAGATGCAGGTGAACCGCATCTGGTATCACCTGCTCGGACAGGGGATCGTCGATCCGATCGACGACTTCCGGGCGACGAATCCCCCCGTCAACCCGCTGCTGCTCAACTATCTCGCCGAGGAGTTTGTGTCGAGCGGGTTTGATCGGCAGCACCTCATCCGGCTGATCACGGCGTCGGCGACTTATCAACTCTCCTCCGAACCGTACGATGTCGTGCGCAGTGATGACCGTCATTTCTCACACGCACGGGTTCGCCGATTGTCGGCCGAGCAGTTGCTCGACGCGATCACGCAAGTGGTGGATGTGCCGGTCAGATTCAATGGTTACCCGGTGGGGTTCCGTGCCGGAGCAATTCCGGGGGTCACAGCCCTGCGTCCGCGTGATGAAGCGCCGAGTTCCGGCGACAAGTTTCTGAAGTTATTTGGCAAGCCACCTCGTCTGCAGTCGTGCGAATGCGAACGTTCAGAGGAGACGACGCTCAGTCAGGCGTTCGAGCTCACGAGCGGCCCGCTCATCAACAAGCTGTTATCGCAATCTGGGAACTGCATCGACAGTTGGGTAACGGAATCAGCCGGCGACTCCCAGAGTTTGAGCGAACTGTATTGGTCGGCCCTGTCGCGGGCCCCAACCGACGAGGAAATCGTCGCACTGACGGACTACCTGCAGCGGGCCGACGATCGACGGACTGCGTGGGAGGATGTCGTGTGGAGTGTCGTCAGTTCGAGCGAGTTTCTGTTGAGACGTTAGGCACGGTCCGGGGTCTTTTCCTCACCTCACCGCCGGAGTTAATGACATGCACCGGGAATCACCACGACCGACGTCGCTACAGATGGCCAGCCTGCTCAACCGCCGCGATGCCCTGCGGATTGGCGGCATGGGCATGCTGGGACTGACACTCCCCCGGTTGCTGCGGGCCGCGGAAGCCTCGCCGAACGGGATAGGGACTGCCAAGTCGGTCATCTTCCTATTTCAGTTCGGCGGACCGAGCCATCTCGACACGTTCGACATGAAGCCGGACGCCCCGGAGCAGGTGCGCGGGCCGTATCAGTCGATCGCGACGAGTGCGCCGGGCATCCGCATCTGCGAGCGACTCCCCGAAGTCGCAAAAGTGATGGACAAGGTCACGCTGGTGCGGACGGTCCATCACACGATGAAGAACCACAACTCCGCCGCCTACCATGCACTCACGGGGCAGTCTCCGCCGGTGGACGACATCCGCCTGCGCGATTCGCAGGAGCTGTTCCCCGCGTATGGCTCGGTGGTGGATTGGCTGAGTCCGATTTCCTCAGCGATGCCGACGTTTGTCGCGTTCCCGCATGTCATCAGCGACGGCTCGGTGACCCCCGGTCAGCACGCAAGCTTCCTGGGAAAGACGCACGACCCGCTGCTGATTACCGAAGATCCCAACGATGCCAACTTCCGGTTGCCGCAGCTCAGCCTCCCCGCGAACCTTTCACCGTCCCGGCTGGATGACCGCAGGCAATTGCAGGAGATCGTCAACCGGCAGTCGCGATTGCTCGACTACTCGGCCACTGCCCAGGGGATGGATGCCTACTACGAGCGGGCACTCACCATGCTCAATTCGCCGCGGGTGCGCGATGCCTTCGAACTGACGGCCGAGTCCGACGACGTGCGCGATCAGTACGGCCGAACGACCTATGGGCAAAGCTGTCTGCTTGCGCGGCGGCTTGTTGAGCGGGGCGTGAAGTTCGTCAACGTCTACTTTTCGTCGAACATCGGCGGGCAAAGCAAATCGATCGGCGGCTGGGACACGCATGGCTTCAACAACACGCGGATGTATCCCATTCTCGATGCCTGGCACATGCCGATCACGGAGCAAACGCTCCCCGTGCTGCTGAACGACCTGGATGATCGCGGGCTGCTGGATGAAACACTGGTCGTGTGGATGGGTGAGTTCGGTCGCACCCCCAAGCTCAACGATAACATCAGTCGCGACCACTGGCCGCAGTGCTATACCGTGCTGCTGGCGGGGGGCGGAGTCCGGCGGGGGTTTGTGTACGGCGAGTCGGACAGAAGCGGGGCGTATCCCGACCGCGACCCGGTTTCACTGGGAGATCTCGCTGCGACGATCTTCAGTCTGCTGGGACTCAACCCGCATGCCGAGGTGCGTGACTCGCTGAACCGCCCACTTCCAATCGCCGCCGGAAATCCGGTGACCGGCGTGATGGCCTGAGGGGATGCATCCGCCCGTCATCGAATGCACCCAGGCACGAATCCGCCACTGGACTTTGCCAGCGGTTGCCTGATTCGCCTATACTGGATGACGAGTCGATTGAATGTAACTTGGCCCCCAGGAGCCCGGAACGGAGTCGTCCGATGAGTGCGACCATGACAGAAACTGACGAGATTGCTGCCATTGGCATTGTGGCCGGAGAGATCTGGCACTATCTGTGCGAGAACGGTCCAGTGACGATGACGACGCTGGCCAAGGAGATTGATGCCCCCCGGGACGCCGTGATGCAGGGAGTCGGCTGGCTGGCGCGGGAGGGGAAGATTGTCTTCCAGAATGGTGGCCGCAGCAAACGGATCGGTCTGGCGTAATGTGGCTGCGGGGATCCGCCCGTTGTCCAGGGGTGCCGGGGCGGCAAGCTGCGGCGAAACCCCGAATCAAAAGGGACGCGTATCGGCCCTGACGATTTCCGGTCTGTGCGAGAGGCCCGCGAATGAATGTGCCGACGAGCGTCGATGCGCTGCTGGATCAAGCCCGGAAGTGTGTGCGACATCGCGAGTATCCACAGGCGATTGATCTGTTTCGACAGGTCATTGCTCAGCAGGACCATCACGTCGCCGCCCATGAAGGGTTGGCGACGGCCGCCTTCCTCTCCGGCAACTACGATCTGGCGATCGAGAACTTCAAGAAGGTCACGCTGCTCGATCCCCGACGGTCCGAGCCGCTCGTGAATCTGGGGGCCGTCTACAATCGCAAGGAGGACTTTCAAAACTCGGTCACCATCTTGCGCAAAGCGCTCTCGAAGGACCGCAAGTCAGCAGAAGCGTATTACAACCTGGGGATGGCGCACCGTGGTCTGGGCCAGTTGAGCATGGCCGTTTCTGCATACAAGGAAGCCATTCGCCTCAACCCCGAAATGGCCGAGGCATATCAGAATCTGGCCAATGTCTTTGTCGACATGGGCAATACGACCCAGGCGATCCTGCACTACGAGCGGGCCTTGAAGCTCCGCCCCGACTTCGAACGGGCGCGGCGCGGGCTGCACAAGGCCCAGAACGCCAAGATGCAGGCGGATCGGGCAATCAGTCCCTTTGGACGATTGGTCGATACCGCCCAAGCGAGACGTCCGGTCGGCACTTCGCCGGCCCGCGAACTCTCGGAACAGGAGCGCTTCGCCGATCGCTCCGAAGTCCACCGCCTCATCAAGGAGGCCGAACAATCTGCAGCAGGGCTGTTGCACCAGATGAAAACCGAACTGGAAGTCAATCTCCTGAACTTCACGCGGGCCTTTGTTCAAAGCCGGGACGCACGAGGGTTCTGGGACGAGTATCGCCTCCTGAAGCAGGCCATCGACCACTTCTATCAGATGGCGGACCTGCATCGGCAGCGGATGGATGCCTTTCGCACCCACGAGCAGGCAGCGTCGCGCGATCAAATCTCGGCCTGATGTGGCCCGGCTTGAAGGCTGTCCGGCCTAGCGGGCGGTCCAGCCTCCATCAACCAGCAACAGGCTGCCGGTGACATAGCTCGCCGCATCGCTCGCGAGATAGATGGCGGCCCCCTGGATCTCTTCGAGTCGGCCCCAGCGCTCCAGGGCCACCGCTCCGACGATGAACCGTCTTGCTTCTTCGGTCTCGGCGATCGGCTCGTTCATAGGCGTCAGAAATGGACCCGGGCAAATCGAATTGACTGTGATGTTCCACGATGCCAGTTCCAGCGCCAGGCCCCGCGTCATCTGCACAACGGCCCCCTTGCTCGACGTATACGGAGTCCGATTCCCCAGGCCGACGACTCCCAGCGTGCTCCCCATATTGATGATCCGACCGCTGCGGCGGGTCTTCATGTGCGGGACAACTCCCTTCGTACAGAGCCAGACACCGCTGACGTTGATGGCCTGCACCTCCTGAAACTGCTCCAGCGTCAGTTCATCAATGGGTCCCCGGATGTTGATGCCGGCATTGTTGATCAATATGTCGATGCGGCCAAACTCCGACAGGGCCGTCTCGGTCATGGTGCGAACATCATCCGGGGCCGCCACATCAGCAGCGATGCCCACGGCGCGATGACCATAGTCTTCGGCAATCTGCCGCGCCGCCTCCTGGGATTCATCGGCATGACGGCTGGAGATCAGGACATCGGCTCCTGCCGACGCCAGACCTGCAGCCATCGCCTGACCCAAGCCTTTGGACCCACCCGTCACAATCGCGGCACGCCCGGTCAGATCGAATTGTTTGATTCCGGGAAGCATAGGGACTCCAGTCTGCGAAAAGTGATGTCAATGATGAATGAGTCAATGATGAATGAGACGGACCGTTGGTGGAGGATCATTCCACGGGGGCACGAATGCTGACATGTTCAGCCTGCTCAGGATCGGACTCCGGAAAGTCGCTGCGAAAGTGGACACCCCGACTTTCGTTGCGGGCGAGGGCCGAATCGATCATCAATCGCGCCACGAGCAGCATGTTCTGGAACTCCCATCCGTCCACCGACGGAAACTCGCGCTGGGACACATACCGGTCCCAGAACTCCACCTGCTGCCGCGCCTGCTGGAGCCCGGCTTCGTCCCGTCGGATTCCGACCGAGCGCCACATCAGGCTGGTGAGTGAGTTCCGCAGGTCCGGAAGATTCAATTCCTCCTCATCTTTGGGGCTCTTGGGCCAGTCGGAAACGATGGTGGGAAAAGTGAAGTCGTCCGGCAAGTCGAGGGCCGCTGCCGAGGCACCGCTGCCGGCAAGTCGTCCAAAAAACAGCCCTTCGAGCAGGCTGTTGGACGCGAGGCGATTGGCACCATGCAGTCCGCTCGATGTGACCTCACCCGCCGCCCACAATCCCGGAAGCGTTGTCCGCCCCTGCAGGTCGACTGTCAATCCACCCAGCATGTAGTGCGCTCCGGGGCGTACAGGAATCAGATCCGCCGGCAGATCCAGGCCGAACTCCCGACAAACCTGCCGAATGTGAGGAAAGCGTTCCTCAACCAGTGCCGGTGGCAGATGCCGCAGATCCAGATACACGCAGGGGTGACGAGTCTTGTCCATTTCGCTGGTGATAGCGCGGCTGACGATGTCGCGGGGAGCGAGTTCGAGTCGGTCATCGTAGTGAGCCATAAATCGCTCGCCAGCTGCGTTGACCAGATGGGCGCCTTCGCCTCGCACCGCCTCGGAAATCAGGTGTCGCGAACTGCCGGCGATGTACAACACCGTCGGATGGAACTGCATCATCTCCATGTCGCGGGCTTCCGCCCCGGCGCGGAAGCCGAACGCATGCCCATCAGCGGTGGCGATATCGGGGTTCGTCGTCTCGCGATACAACCGGCCAGCACCGCCCGTACACAGAATGGTCTGCTTGGCCCAGACAAAGGTCTTGCCATGCTGCGGGTTCCACACCAGCGCACCCCGGCAGGTTCCCTCATGAGTCAGCAGGTCGATCGTGAAGGTCTGCTCCCACAGATCGAGGTTACTGACGCCGCGAATGGAGGCGATCAGGGCCCGCATCACTTCCTTTCCGGTAGCATCTCCCAGCGCATGGACGATGCGCCGATGAGAGTGTCCTCCTTCGCGCGTCAACGCGATCTCACCACCGACGGTGTCGAAGTGGGCCCCGTAGGCGATCAGTTCGCGAATGAGCTCCGGGGCCTGCTCGACAACGGCCTGCACCACGGCGTCGTTGCACATCCCCGCCCCGGCGACGATCGTGTCAGCGGCGTGGTTCGAGACATCATCAGACGGATCGATCACGCCGGCGATGCCTCCCTGGGCCCAGGCGCTGTTGGAGAGGTCGATCCGGTCCTTAGTCACCAGCACCACTCGCAAGTGGGGATCGATCTCCAGGGCCGCACGAACACCGGCGATGCCTGCCCCGATGATCATCACATCCGCAAACATGTGCGGGATGCGCTTGGGATCGAAGCGGACAAGGTAGCGGCGTTTGGGCGTGTAGCAGAGCATTCCGTCCATCCGGTTGTGGAGCCGTGCCTCAGATGGTCATCGCGGTGAAGCCGCCGTCCACGACAATGTTGGCTCCCGTCAGAAAACTGCCCGCCCGGTTCGAAGCCATCAGCAGAATGGCTCCCGCGAGTTCTGCCGGCTCACCGAAGCGAGCCATCGGCGTATGTCGCATGATGTTCTCCACACGGTCGGGAGTGAGGACCTTGCGGTTCTGCTCCGCCGGAAAGAAGCCGGGCGAGATGGCATTCACCCGGATCAAGTTCGGTGCCCATTCCCGTGCGAGGTTCTGCGTCAGGCTCAGCACAGCCGCCTTGCTCGCTGAGTAGGTAAAGACCCGCGAGAGTGGTGTGATCGCCGTCAGGGAGGCGACATTGATGATGGAACCCGGAGTCTTGCGCTCGAGCATCTCCTGCCCGAACACCTGACAGGCCAGGCGCACACTGCGCAGATTCACATCCAGTATCCGATCCCATTCTTCATCGGTAATCTCCAGAAACGGGGTGGCGGAATTGACGCCCGCTCCATTCACCAGAATGTCACAGCTGCGGCCGGTCGTGCGTAAGTGGCTGACGAGTTGCTCCAAGTCCGTGCGCCGGGTCGAGTCTGCCGCACAGAACTCAGCACAGCCCCCGGCCTGCTCGATCCGGCGGACCGCCTCGCTTCCCTGTTGTGCGTTGCGGCCCACCACCACGACGCCGGCGCCAGCCCCGGCCAGTGCATCGCAGATCGCTCCACCCAGAACGCCTGTCCCGCCAATGACGACGGCGGTCCGTTCGTGCAGGCCGAACAAATCGTCCAAGTAGTCGCGCGCGGATTCGGTCGTCATGCTCGCTCGGAAGAAGAGGGATCGATCTGGTCGTCTCGTGCTCGAGAAGAACCGATCGTAGCGAGACTGACGCACGACGTCTAACGGACGTCGATCAAATGCACCTCGGCTAATCCGGCTGGGTCACCGCCTGGCCGTCAGGCTGCTGCGAACGGGCAGAGGCGGGGACATGGCTGATCCGCGAGAGGGAATGCTCCTGTTGCACCGGCAGCAGCGACAGCCACTGGTCGATTTCGGCGATCGCCCGCAACTCCCACTCCGCATCAACATTCGACTCCTCGATGCTCCCCTGCACAATTCGTCCACGCCCCTCCTGACCGGGGACTCCGCAGCGCGCCCGGCCCGTGTTTGGTGAGGGTGCGTATATGCCGTTTCCCAGAGGTTGCAGCGAGTGCGGATCCAGAAACATCGTCAGCTCCAGAACGGCAACTTCCGTCGGTTTGGGGTTGCTGTCGCCCGACATCGTGCAAATGCGACCATCCTCAAGGATTTCGATGTGATCAGCGTTCGGAGGGATGAGCACCGGGGGATCGAGACGCCATTCCGGGTCATCGCCGAACCGTGCCAGATATCCATCGTCACGAATTCGCAGATGTCCGCCCCGTGTGTATGCAGTCTGATCACCGCACCGAAGGCGCAGAAGCCCAGGCCCCTCAATCGCCAGATCCAGCATGCGCCCTGTGGAAGTCAGTTTCCCGGCGGTCATGTCGAGCAGCGTTCCACTGATCTGGGATCCGGGGAGATTGTTTTGCAGCGACGAGAGTGCCCCACCTTCCAATCCGACCGGTCCGTCGCTCCAGAGAATCGTGACTCGTTTGAATCCCACGGAGCGTGCATTCGTGAGGTTATGCAGGTGGATCGCTCGCGCCCGCTGCAAGGTACGGGACACCGGGAGCCAGCACGACTCTACTGCCGGCTTAGGTGACACGGCCTCGGGCTGATGGGGCAGCATCATCCGGGGCGTGTCAAACAGCATGTCCGTAGTAGGCACACCATCGACATTCTTCCGCATCCGCAGAATTCCTTTGACGTCCTCAGCCGGCAGACCACGCAATGCGTCGAACCAGATCTGCACCTCTTCGGGAGTCGCGTGCGGAAGTTCCTCGACGATGATTGCGCGAGTGAGCTCCTCGCCCTGGCGTGTGTTCACGTCAATCGGTGCGGCATCGTGGGTTTCCGGCAGCGAATCAGGCTCGGCGGGGAGCGATGCTGTTCCCACGTCCTGGTTTTTGTCATCCGAGTGGATCGTCACATGTGCAGGCGGGCCGCTGCCTCCGACCGGTGCGTACTGCGGAGACGCGGGAAAATACTGGATGTCATCAACGAACTCAGCCGGCTTGTCGTCTGGGGCTGCGAATGGAACCGGGTCGGTGCCGGCAAACGGTTGATCCAATTGTACCCAGCGCCTGAGAGTCGGGTTTGAGAGCGACTCGGAGAACTCCAGTGGTGGCAGGTTTTCGGTCGTAGGCACCAGCGGTCCGGATGTGCGGCTCCAGACCACCAGATGACCCAGCGCGAGTCCGGCGGCCAGGCCGAGCACAACTCCACTGGTGAAGAAGGCAGCGCCCGGCTTCATGTTGACTCCTCGGGTCCGGTCTGGGGCCATAGTGGCCTCAGCCTGGACTAGTTCCTGGTGGGGAGGTGCAGCATCCGTTTTCATCCATGTCTGCCGTGCGAATGTGCCCATCCTCAAGACACATCCAGACAGTGCCCGTCACCACCCGAATGGGTCAACACGGAGATGGTCCGGCGTCGGCGTGCGGACGGTATCGGATCGGAAGCAATGGAGCAAGACCGGGTTGCGGCGATCGCAGCGTCAGCGATGTCAGATGACGTCCAGACGATCGATCCACATGGCGATCTCGTCAATCAACTCGACATCGGGATACTCCGTCCGCTCGCCAGCGAACCTCCGGCGGACGGTCGGGAATCTGAGTTTTTCCAGCGCATCGGCCGAGTCCTCAATAGACTCACGCAGCGGATCGTCTTCCCTGAGGGCGAAGTGAAACTGAAGTGGGTAGTCCGGATGATTCTCCGGCGGCGGGGCGTTGACGGGAGCACCAATGAGTGAGACCCCTCGGACGAGGTCTCGCTCACGGAAAGCGACCAGACATCCCAGCTCCGCCCCATCTCCAAATGCGTGCACGACAATCCGCCGGGGATCGACCGAAAACTTCTGCTGTATCTGCTTCACAACGTCGGCCACAAATCCGGCATCGTTCGGAGTCCACCCGGCGACATCGTCGGCGAGCGGCCCCACGAGAATGAGCCCCCTGCGCTCACAGAGCGCCTGCCAGCGGTGCAGGATGGCAGCCTCCATCGAATCGGCAGAGGGATGAATCCACACGACCAATCCATAGGTGTAGTCGGGGTTATATCCCGTCGGAACATACGACCAGAAGCGGCGATCAGAGCCTTCGCCCAGGGACTCACTTTGTCGACCGGTCGTGATGGATTTGATGGGGGCCTGTGGAGCCGGGATCGACAGGCTGGGCAACTCATCCGGAACCGCGCCACTCAGTGGGGCGAGCGTCACTGCAATCTGAACAGGCGTTTCGCCGCGTAGAAGTTCCAGCTCGACCGAATCGCCGGTCTTCTGTCGTGACACAAGCTCGCGCAGTTGAGTGGCCGTCGTCACATCGGTCCTATCCATCCGGACGATCCGATCACCCGCCTTGATATCCACCTGTGCAGCGGGTGTGTCCGACAGGACGGCCCGCACACTCACGCCATTCTCCGCAGGTGCCAGGGCCGACGGTCGACCCGGCAAGATCCCGAGCATGGGAAACTCGAACGCGTTGAGTTCATCGGTCAGCGTCAACTCCGCTGTCCCCTGTTCGTCGCCGCGTCGATACAGGAGCACCAGAGGATCGCCGGCATACTTCCGCCCCAGAATGCTGCGCAATTGAGGCAGGCGTTCCACGGCCGTGTGATCCACCTCGATGATGCGGTCTCCCTGTTGCAATCCTGCATCAAACGCCGGCGAACCCGGGCGGACACGGTCAATCACCGGTTCACCGGCGAGAGGACCGCGCTCGGTGAAGATGACGCCCAGCTTGCCGGGTCTCAGGTCCATTCCCGAGTTCAATCGCTCCGCAGCGGCATACACATCCGCCAGTGGAATCGCAAAGCCGATGCCCGAGTCGTACCATTCGACGCCGGCGGTGACTCCTTCTTCTTGGGGCGAGAGCGGCACGATCAACCCGAGCCCCCGCCCCTGGATATCGACCAAAGGGCCGCCGTAGTTCGTGGGCGAAACGTTGGCATCGGTCTGCAGCGCTCGCCCCCAGATGCGGTTGGCCGCACTGACAAGCCCCACGGAAATACCGGGCGACTCGGAATCGTAAGTGCGTCCCAGGGCGATGGCCCACTGCCCGACGCGAAGCTCCGACCTCGGTGCAGGTTCCAGTGGCACCAGATGAGCGGCGTCGATCTTCAGCAGCGTCAACATCCGCGCCTCATCCGAGGCCACAATGCGGGCCGGGTGACGTTGTCCGTCGGGAGTGGTCACAATCACAGACGAGGGCTCACTGGCGAAATTGAATGAACTCGTCATCACATCGCCATCCGCTGACACGATCACTCCCGTGGTCGGCCCGGTCGGCGTCAGCACGTCGCTGACCAGTTCCCGCCCGCCAACAGTTTCGATCCGCACGATCGACGGTGCTGCCAGCGCCGCAGCCTCCCGAAACGCCTGTTCTTCCAGCGCCTCCAGTTGCCCGTCGCCTCCCCGTGAAATGCCGCGAGAGAGAACCAGCAGCAGGAGCGCGCTCAGCAGTGCGAACCGACGGAGGCAGACAGGACTCATGTCAGGGACCTCTTGCGTCGCGGGGCAGGGACGGAGCCGTCAATGTGATCGTCACAAGCTGATTTTCGCGCCGCACGACGAGTGTCAGTTCATCGCCGTCCTCCAGTCGACCCAGTTCGTCCAGCAGACTTCGAATCGACGGAACCAGCTGATTGTTGGCGAACACGATCAGATCATCGGGCCTGAGCCCGGCCGCTGCGGCCGGCGACCCCTGCAGCAACTCATCGATGTACGCGGGAGTGCGGTGCACGACGTCGGGAACGAGCACGATGCCGAAGTCAGCAGCTTCGTAACGACCGGGGTTCTCGGCAGTGGATGCAGGTCCTGATGTGCTGAAGTCTCCGGTCTGAATCTGATGAACGACATTCGCCAGTTCGGAGATCGGCACGGCGTAGTTGATCCAGGTGTTCGTCTGGGCACTCCGCAGTTCGCGACCCAGCATCGCCAGCAGACGACCATCCTGCGTCGTCAGGACTCCACCTGCCGCACCTGAGTTGTTGGTGGCCGCATCGACCAGATACACCGGTCCGTCATAGGGGACTTCAAAGCGCCCCCGGCGAGCCGAGAGCATCGTCCGCGCGGCGATGACGCCATGCATCACACTCACCGGTTCATCACCCGCAGCCACGTTAAAGACGTTACTGAAGGCCAGAACGCGCGTGCCAGGCCCGGCTTGGGTTGCCTCAGACAGGTCGAAGTAGGGCAACTGTTCGGCGTCGATCTTGATGACGGCGACATCCTTTTGCGGCTCGGCCCCAAGAACTTCTGCGGAGAATCGGCGGCCATCGTCGAGCACCACCGTGATGACATCCGAATCCAGTACGTGACTCCAGACCGTCACAATATGGCCCTCGGAAGACACGAGGAATCCCGAGCCGTAGTGCTCCAGCCCCCGAACTCCCCCGGCACCGAAAATCTTCACCACCTTGGGAAGCACGTCGAGAATCGCCTGTTGACTCGACTGTGCCCGCAGCGATGCGGCATCGAGTGACAGCAACCACAGCCCCATCCCCAAGGCAACGGTGCAGCGGAGAAACCACTTCATGAGCGTGGTCCCTCGAAACGAGTCGCCGACAGCTTCAAGGTGTTCCAGATCGTCTCACCGTGACCAACGGTGAACTCTCCCGGCCACTTGCGTCCGTCGATCTCCTGCCAGCGCAGAATACGAATCTCGCATGGGTCGGTATCCTCCTCACGCTGGGTGTCAAAGCCGATCAGGTTTCCATCAGGGCGATCGAAGTACCAGCGCGTGGTCACCGTACCCCGCGTGGTGATGAGAACATCGACCCGCGGGCCGCTGCCATCAAGGGGTTCACTGCCGAGGTAATAGAACTCGGTGAATCGATCGTCGGGAGCGAGCAGCAACTGGCGCAGGTGAGACATCGCCAGCAGCAGGCCACCCGTCCCCGGCGGCTGGCCGTCCGGCAGTGCCTCCAACGACTGATAGAACGGTTCATCTCCCAAAATCAGCGCGGCTGCCGTATCGCTCAGCTTGATCTCGAAGCGTCGATTGTCCGCCGTCACGCCCTCCAGATTCCAGGTTCCTTCCGGAAAGCTGCCCAGCGATTCGATCGTCTGGAGCAGGCGGTCTCGCTCGAGTTTGTTGAAGTAGTCGTTGACGAAGCCTTCACGTTCCACAAACAGGTGACGATGCTCCTCAGGCACCTGCGGCGGCGGTGCGCCGAGGTCGGGGATCTCGAACGGATGACCGTCCTCCGGAGGCGTGCGGGGTCGTCGCGGGCCCTCGTCCGGTTGCTTTGGGCCGTCTTTGCCGGGACGCTCCTGTGGTGGTATCAGTGGATTCTTCCCGGGATTGAGTTCGGCCCGCGAGTGCAGCGGGCGAAGTCGCACCATCAAGCTGATCTTTTCACCGCCGCGATTCACCACGAGCGACCGCCGCCACCCATTGGGATAGATACCGAGGATGTTCTTGAACTGGTTGACGCTGCGGATGGGCCGCCCAGAAAACGAGACGATCTGATCGCCCTGCCGTAGTCCCCGGCGAAACGCATCGGAGGATTCGAGAATCTGATCCACCACTACAGAGCCATCGGCCTCACTGCGCACCGTCGCCCCGAGAGTGGCGTGGTCCACCATGCGGCCGCTGCGCAGATGATCCAGGAAGTTCATCACCTGATTGACGGAGATCGCATAACCCGCCCCGATGTTGACGCGTCCCTTCTTTTCAAACGAGGCACGGCCATTGATTCCGATCAGTTCGCCGGTAGCGTTGAACAGCGGCCCCCCGGAGTTGCCGGGATTGATGGACGCATCGACCTGGATGCAGTCGGCGTATTCCAGAAATGTTCCCGCCGGCTCCTGATATCGATGGACGCCGCTCGCGATGCCGTAGGTCACGGTCGGCTGAAAGTCATCCGCCAGCAGGAACGGATTGCCGACCGCATAGACCCAGTCTCCCAGTCGCACGTCATCGCTGTTGCCGATCTGTGCGGCCGGAAAGTCGTCGCGCCCCAGCAGTTTGATGAGGGCCACGTCACCCGTGGGATCGAGGCCGACCAGGACGGCATCATACACCTTGCCATCATTCAGCCCGCATTTCATGAAGGGCCCAAGTTCACCGACGACGTGAAAGTTGGTGACCGTCAGGCCATTCGGGCGAATCAGGACCCCCGACCCTCCCCCTTCACCCCCATTGGCAAAGATGGCCACCGTCGGCTCAGAGATCTTCGCAATGACGGCGATGCGGCGATCTTCCTCCTCGAGCACGAGGGGATCGACTGCGTGTGCCCACCGGAGCGGCCCGGCGAGGACCAGCATGAACAGCCACAGTGTGCGCCCAGTCATCGGATGACCCTCGCTTCGGCGAGATCCAGGTGTTCGCAGGTTCCTTCCCTGTTCGTCGAGGTGACCTCGATCACCAGATCACGAACTCCGGTCACATCCAGATCGAGAGGCAGCGGATCATCCGCCCACTTCACGTCGCGCTCAAACAGCACGCGGCCGTCTCCCCGGATAACGACACCCACGGAGGGATCGCAGTCGCTGCCGATATCTTCATCCATGTCCAGAAGTGCACGGAAATGCCGGTATTCCCGCGACAGGCGATAGGTGAGGGTGGTGCCCGAATGAATCCATACACCGCGGTCATAGGCTTTCCCGCCGACGAGCAAGCTTCGTCCCGCCGAGTTGCGGTTCCTGCGGAGTGCCCAGGCATACTCGTCATAGGCATCCAGCGAGGTCGGATAGGTGATCGACGCCGGTTCATCGTCCCCCAGGTACCGAATTTTCCCGAGGCTGAAGTCGATACGCGCGACCAGATCAAGGGGCAGCTTGAGCGCAGTCTTGTCGGACCTCTCCAGTTGCAGTCCGTCCTCTTCCCAGATCAGTGAGGAGGCCGCGATGCGGTCGCCATTCCTCAGATCGATCCGGCACAACGGAGGACCAGGCGCCGCCTCAGAGGCATAGATCACGCCAAACACCCGTTCGCGGGGAACATCGACAGGGCTGTCGTCGATCAGCAGGTTGACTGTGGTGTCGCTGATGGTCCCGACCACGCCGTCGATGTAGTCGAGGCGATCTCCTTTGCGCACGACGACGAGATCCCGTTTGTTGGTGCGCTCCAGCAGCGACGCCCAGTCGCTGGCGACGGTCATGTCGGGGGCTGTCAGCAGGAGGCTGCTCACCTGGTTGCGTGGAATGCTGAGATCCCCAAGTATCGAAGTCTTCAGTGTCACAGCGCACCGTGTGGCTGTGCAATCGGCAGCGGTCACGACTGATCCATCCCGCAATCGAACCACGACGACGCCTGCTTCCTCGGGAAGCGGCGAGACGACGTCGGGCGTCTGTCCAAATCGAATCTCATGCAGATCTGCCAACGGCACCGACAACGGTCCGGATGCCGTTTCCAGTGACAGCCCGGATTTGTCAAGCGACACGAGCGTGCCGGCATGATTAGAACCATCGAGCGTGCGGGCGTCGAGCGGTGTCGCGCCGGATGTCGCTGCCAGGAGTACCAGGACTGCCGCTTGCATGCATTCCATCCTTCAATGCCGGCCTGAGCCGGTCAACGGGCTCCCGGTGTGGGTGCCGTCCGCTCCGCTAGCTTCTTGAGGTACTCCTCAACGGCTTGCCGATAGTGGGCGGGAAACTGCTTGTTGATCATGTTGCGGGCTTTTTCCTGGGCCTTGGGAGGGAGTTCTCCCCACTTGCCTCGGCCCGACAGTTCGGTGCGGTCGACTTCTCCCGGTGCTTCCTGCCCACCGATGTAGGAATCTTCGGCGGGGCCGCTCGACTGGTTGCTGTTCGGCTTGCCTTGTCCGCCCCCACCTCCACCGCCCCCCTGCTGCTGTTCGATCTTCTTGATGATCTCGTCGAGCGTGGTGATGATCTGCTCTTCCACACGCTGGACTGGCGGGCCGCTGCTGCCCAACTGGAGTCGCCGGTGCACATCGCGCATCTGCCGGGCGACTTCCCCCAGACTCTTCTCTTCGAGTTCTTCCAGATCGTACTGCATCAGTTCGGCAACTGAGCGATACCGCACGGGGACTCTCTCGGTGTTCTTGAGCAGATGGTTGAGCGTCGCCAACCCTTCGTCGCGCAGCAGCAGTGCATGTTCGCACACCGCCCGATAAAACAAACAGCCGGCCGGGTCCACCAGGTACTGCGGGTCGATTTGCCGAAACTGTTCGAGACTCTCATCGTACAGTGTCAGCACGGCGAGATGGCGTGCATAGAAGTACCGCACATTGTGTGTGTGGAATGGGGAACGCCCCTCGGATTCGAGAATCGCGAAGTCCTGGACCACCTGCGGTCCCCGCTCCGCCAGACAACCCTCGACAAGGGCTCGTGTCGCCGGATCCACCAGGTAGAACGTTTGCATCAGTGCGTCGAATCGTTCGGTTAAGCCGGGGGAGGGTTCGGCAAACTGCCAGAGCGGCGTGAAGGCGTCGCGCAGGGTCTCATCGACGCCTTCCTGCTCAGCCAGCCAGGTCTCGAGCTGTGCCCGGATCTGGGGCACCGACATCGGTGCGTAAAACGGACGCTCCTCCGCAGGTGCGGCCTGGGGAGCGGCACCGGCGAGGGTTCCGATTAAAGTCAGACAGATCAGTGATGTTGAGGCCACACGATCTCCAAGAGGTTGAGACTCGGACACTCAGCGGTTGCGACCCACTGACAAATCATACGTTGCTTCCTGAATGCGCTGCTGCCTGCCGGCGAGATCTTGCAGGAACTGCAGATCCTCCCCTTGCGTCGCACGGTCGCCTTCAATCTGCAGACCAAACTGTCGAGTTAGCCGGTTCACCTGGTTCTGCAACGAGCGGATCATCTTCAGTTCCGCCAGTTGATCGACCAGCGGTCGATCGCCGGGCTGTTGCTGCTGCTGCTGCTCTTGCTGTTGATTGGGGTCACTCTGCTTTTCGATCTCACGCTGCAGGGAAAACAGCATCTCTTCCAGACCCTCCACGATGATCTGCTCGAGCAACTGTGTCGTCTCTCCGACGTCAGAACGTTGCAACCGCGTGACGACCGTCTGCATGTTGGTACGCATCTGCTCCACTGCCTCAGGAAAGGCAACCGAGGAGCCTTCCTCCTTGAGCAGCACGAGCGCCTTGTCGGCATCCGTGACGTTCTCTGCCTGCAGTCGACTAACCTGCGTCGAGCGCGTATCGTGCCGATCCTCCCATTGCGTTTCAGGTACCTCGGCCAGCTTCAATGTGTCGTCGTTGATCGCCAGTTGCCGATCGAGCATCCGTTGAAAGCGGGCTTCCAGCAGTGTCAGGAGCAGCTTCCGCTCTTCCTCGCGAAGCTGCCTGAGAATCTCTTCGAGTTGTGCCTTCATCTGCTCGAGTTGAGCCAGCGCCTGCTCCTGCTGCTCGGCGGCACTCTCTCGGGCCTTTTGCTGAAGTTCCTTGATCGCCTGCTCCATCTCCTTGCGCGCCTGTTCCAGTTGTTCGCGTCCGGGAGTGCTGGCTTTCCGAGGGTGATTGCTGACTCTCCTGAGACTGTTGACCTTCCTGAGAGTGTTGACCTTCCTGAGAGTGTTGACCTTCCTGAGACTGTTGACCTTCCTGAGACTGTTGACCTTCCTGAGAGTGTTGACCTTCCTGAGACTGTTGACCTTCCTGAGACTGTTGACCTTCCTGAGACTGTTGACCCTCCTGAGACTGTTGACCCTCCTGAGACTGTTGACCCTCCTGAGACTGTTGACCCTCCTGAGACTGTTGACCCTCCTGAGACTGTTGACCCTCCTTGGACTGTTGACCCTCCTTGGACTGCGAGGGACTCCCTGACAGTGCGAGTTTGCAATCTTTCGGCGGTGGAGTGTCCAATGGAGTGTCAGGAGATTCGCGGTCCTTGGGATCTTTGGGGTTCCCGTCCTTGGGATCGGCAGGGTCGCCTGACTCCTGCTCCGAAGACTTGGACGACTTGCTCTCTCCCTGTGAGCCATCGCGTCCCGACTTCTCCGCGTCCTGCTCGTCAATCTTCTGTGCCAGTCGGGAAGCATCTTCTGCCACTCGTTCCTGCGCTCCTTGCAGACGTTGTGCCTGGCCACCACGCTGGGTGTCGGCACGGACGTCGTTCTGGGCGGCGATCAGTCGATTGGTGTCCTTCAGCAGGTCCTGGATGCGGGCGATTTCCTCCCCCACACGATCGCGCTCATCGAAGCTTTGCAGCAACTTCAGAAGTGTCGCCATATCTGTCAGCACCGCCTCCTGCCGTTCCAGCGCATCGGCATAGGCGACGTGCTGCTGGTCGTCCGGCTGCAGCTTGGCCATGATGCGTGCCATCTGCTCGCCGATCTGCCGGCTGACACTCTCATTGCGGGTCCGCAGGAGCAGTTCGGCCCGGTCAATGTCGGTCGCCCGGGTGTATTCGGCCAGTTCCAGCAACTTCTCTTCAAATCGCTGGTAGTCGCTCTGGAGTGCCTGCTGCAGAATGAACAAGTCGGCTTCCAGCTCCAGATCCACCTCGGTGGTGACGTCCTCTGCCGGTCCCGGTTCCGCATCTTGGGCCGGAAGGTCGGTCCGCAGGGCGAACAGCGCGATCAACACTCCGACCAGGATCGCGCAGACCGGGTGGGGAATCGAACGGAGGCAGCGATCATTGACCATATGTAACATTGCCGGTTCCGGGTGGTCAAAAGTCGTTTTCAATGACTGACCTCAGACGTTCTTTTCTGGTTCGGTCTCGCAGCTGTTCCTGCTTCTCCAGAATAGCCTGCAGCCGTTTGACGACTTCGTTGAAGGTCTCCCGTCGCCGCATCTCCCGCAGCACCTGATTCATCTGGTCTAGCATGCTGTCGACATCGCGGCGGGCCTCTTCAATGAGATCCGTTGGATCCTCACCGCGTTCCTGTGCCAGGCGAAACAGGGCGATGGACGCATCAGTGCGAGGATAGTCAATCTCGTTAATCTGGTGTAGAGGAGCTGTAATTCCCTGGTCGATCCGCTCGCGCATCGTGGCCGTATCAACCCGATTGTTGACCAACTCTGCACGAATGTCGCCGAACATCTGCTCGATGGCCCGCGTCTCCGTGTGGTTCTTGCGAATCGTGTGCAACCGTCGTTCCCCGCAGGCCACAATCGCCGCAGCCGCTTCGTCCAGTTGAGCCTTGACCGACTTATCTCCCGCTGCTGCCTGCGTGCGCAGCCCCTGTGCCTGGGCACTCAGCTGGTGATGCGTCTGGAGATCGTCCCGTGCCTCAGTGACCTCGGCAATGATCTGCTCGAATCGCTGCCGGAGGTTCAGCTCTTTATCATACAGCAGCGACAACAGGGCTTCCGGAGAGACAATTGTAAAGCCATAGACCTCCCCCTGACTGACGTGAGGTCCATTGATCGTGTCGCCATCCTCCGCCACCACGGCCAGCTGCAGTGCCTGCCCGATACGCAGCTCCAGCGGCCGGACATTGAACCGTTCGACGGCTTCGTCAGGAGACTGTAACGGGAACAGCTTCTGTCCCGCGGGCGACCCGGTCATGGAAGTCGCAGTGTCTTCGTCGGCCGCGTCGATACGCCACGAGAAATGTGCATCGGCGACACCATAGTCGTCCCGGATCTCTCCCTCGATCGGGATGCTGGCGAGTCGCGTAATCGAACGACCAACGCCTCGCAGACGGGTCTCCACCACGGGAGGCAGATCGACGATGCCGCCGATCGTCAGCCGCAGCGACTCCAGGCTCTGGATGTCGTCGGCATCGTACAGTTCGATCTGCACAGGCGTGTCTGGAGGAAGGGGAATCGGCAACGCCAGTTGATCGCGTGCCTGCAGCAGTGCTGCACTCGCGGATGACGAGATCACGAATGGAATGGTAACCACGGTCCCGTCCGCAGAGAGAAATCCCCCGTCAGGTTCGTCCACCGTGACTGTGATCGGCTCAGCACCTTCAGCCGCCGCGCCGTTTTTGATCGTCAACGTCGCTTCAGAAGATGCCACCGACGCACCGGATTGAGCCCCACGGATCCGCAGGTCGAACGCCGGACTGCGCAGTGTCATGCCACGCAGAGGTTTATTGGCAGTGGCCGTTAACAGGAAGCTCGTCTCCATCGGCAATGAGACCTGGGCTCCCTGCACCGGGACGGTCTGGTCAGCAAAGGCGTCCATGCCGGTGTAGTCGGGATAGTCGCATGTCAGTTCGGCATGGTCGATGCGGGGCGCGTCGACGATCTCCACGTGATAGGCCTCGCGGTTCGTGTAATCGCCGCCCGTAACCCAGAGGTCATGCGGGCCGATCACCCGGGCCAGCGTGTGCTGAAACGACTGATCCCCCTGGCGGGACATCGTCACTCTCCCACGACTCGAAGCCCCGCCATCCACGGTGCGGTACTCCAGCACTACTTGCTCCGGGACCTCCTTGCCTTCAGCCACTTCGACGCGCAGTGTCAGGTCGGCCCCCCGCGGGTGTCGGTAGGTTTGCGTTGAGTCAAAGTCCCTCACCCGATCACCCGGCTGTGCAACAACTCGCAAATTCAGGGCCGAGCGGCGGAACGGGTCCCAGTAGCGATCCTCGCCGCGCACGTAGGCCGAATACCACCGTTTGACGGCGGCCCCATTTGCGACGCTCAGGCCCACGATCGATGCGACCAGCAGCGACGCCGCCACTAGGGCCCGGCGCAGCGGTCGGTGATTAAACACGTCCGTCAGATCCAGTCGGCGAACGGCATCATCGGCGGCACGAATCGTTCGTTCCACCATGGCCCGTGTGAGCGGGGTGCTGCCAGCAGGGGGCTCCTCAGTGAGTTCGACAGCCGAGATGACGCGATCATCGAGAGCCGGAAACCGTCGCTCGAGCACGAGCGCCAAAGCGCGGTGCCGCAGTCGGCGCAGCAGTCTCGCGATGACCCAAACCAGTACTGCGGCAACAAGGGCGCACAGCATGGCAATGAAGAACGTACTGCGAAACCAGCCGGGCAGCTCCAGGCGGCTCAAGCGGAAATAGATCACGTCGGCGAAGAAGCTCAGCCAGAACAGCCCGGCCAGTACGACGACCACCAGGCAAGCCCCTTCGATGAGGACGTACCGCCGAATCTTGCGGCGCAGCAAATCCAGCGTCTGCTGCAGCGATTCCGGCAATGGTTCTGGTTGCGATGTTGACATGGGCAGGGAATCCAGGACCGGTACGAACTCCGGTCAAGCCAGTTTCAGAAGCTTCCTTGAAAGCCATTCCACAGATAACAGCCCCACCAGCAGAAACAGCATCCAGCGACGATCCCACAATTCTGTGATTTGCTGATCGAGGATGAACGACTGACCTCGATCGGGCAGCAGCGCCGGAATCTTCCGGACTGCGTCATCGATGGTGACATAAGCTCCGCCGGTCTCCTCCACAAGGGACTTCATCTGGGCCACGTCCTGCCTCAGCATGGCGGCTTCGCGTTGAGGCAACGTGACGCTGATCTCACCCGTTGCCGACTCGGTCGAGTCGGGCACAGGCAGCGACAGCCGGTACTTCCCGGCCATCGTCACGCGCAGATCGCCCACGAACTCGGTCCTGCGATTGGGATCCCTCGTGAGCGTTGGGGCCGGAATGATCGCACGACCTCGGGGATCGAATACATCGATCGTCACTGTGTCTGTCTCCAGCGGTTCAAAACCGGCGGTCAGCACGCGCGCCCGCAGGGGGACCGTTTGCGCGACCTCGTACTCCTGATTGTCGAGAATCAGCATGGCTCGCTGCAATCCGCGTTTGGCCCGACCTTCCGCCGCCATACGCGTCAGTTTGATCCAGAACCGGTCGAAGTATTCCTCCCCCAGCGAGCGCAGGCGCCACCATTCACCACTCCCCAGATACAGCACATTCCCCTGGCTAAAACGCTGTGAGGCGATCAGAATCGGCGCCCCTGCATCGCCGCGTGCGAGTGGGTCGGGGAACTGGGCGTAGACCGTGGTTCCGCCCTTGCGCCTGTTGGTGGGATAGCAACCATACACTCCCTCGAACTTCTCCCAGACGTTCTCTGATTCGTCGGACTCTTCCGCAAGCTGCAGGAACGACGCGGTCTCCCCTTCCTGCGTGAAGTCGATTTTCCAGGGCTGACTGAAGCGGTCCGTTCGCTGAAACTGAGGCCGCAGTTCTTCGAGGACGACCGGCAATAACTTGTGCAGGACGCGAAACTCCTCGGGCCGGGCGGCAAGTGTTGGTGTGTTGACGTCGCCGGCGACGATGATCAGTCCTCCGCCTTCCTCCGACACCCAGCTTTTGAGCAGGTCCAGCCCTTCGGGCGGAATCTGGGACCAGTCGAGATCGAATGCAATGATGCAGTCATAGGCGAACAGCGCCTCGCGTGTGGAGGGAAACTCGAACAGAACCTCCTGCGCATCCTGCGAGACTCCCGCGCGGGCCGTTTGCAGCCAGACATCTACCTCGATCGACTGATGCCGATGGAGCGCATTCCGTGCGAAGCGGTAGTCACGGGTCGGTCCCCCGGCCATCATCAGAATCCGGGTCGGTCGATCGAAGACCCGCACCAGTCGCGAGTCGCTGTTGTCGTCGGGCCGGCTCTCCGGCAATCCGGGTGGTGTCGCGAGACGGACGGTGTATTCCACGTCCCCGGCCGCCCGCGGTACCTCGTCAAAGGAGACTTCCACCGGAGTGCCGTCATCCCCCAGTGACGTGTCTGCGTCGGCCACAACGACCGGCTGCGGGTCGTCAGCCGTTTTGCGCAGCAATTCAACCTTCAGCGGGGTCAGTCCCGTTTGGCCCGCCTGCTCCCGCCACTGCGAGAGCCCCTGTGATTGAATCAGGGCCGACACCTCGAAGGCATCTCCCAACTGGACATCGGTGGGGGCAATCACCCGCACGATCTGCAGGTTGACGGGGGGTAGTGTTCCGCCGACGCCGACAGCCAGCAGCGGGGTGTTGTCCTTGCGAGCCCGCCGGTTGGGGGCACTGACATCGCGACCAACGTTCGAAGCGCCATCACTGATGACGATTACCCCCGCCAGCGTACGGCTCTGCACGTCGGCGAGCAGCTTGTCGACGGAATCACCCAGGTGCGTTGACGAGCCTGTCGGTTGCAGAACTTCGTTCCAGTTGGGCACTCGGTCGACCGATGCACGGGCATCGCTGTCAGTTGACTCGGCAGGAGTTGCCGAGGAATCGCCTTTCCGCGGAAACCGGATCAGTCGTTCGCTGAGATCGCTATCGAATGTATAGACATCCAGCACGTGCGTCGTCGTCAATTCGTCGACCAAGGGCGAATCCGCCAGCAGCGAACGAACCACGTCGAACCGCGATTGTTGAGCTTCAGGCGTTGCGTCTCCGGCATCACCGGCGGGTTGCTGCATCGACGTCGATGTATCGACCAGCACGACGACCTGTGAAGGCCGGAACGACTCCCGCTGGGTCCGGCGGTGCGGGTTGATGGCGATCACCAGAAGACCGGCGAGTGCCGCCAGTCTCAGCAGGAGCAACCATGCCCGCCAGAAACCGCGTAAGCGGGCTGTGTCCCGGAGGATCAGCCACACCAGCAGCACCGCCACGATGCCAAACCCGGCCAGCAGCAGCCCCTCGCCCAGGGTTTGCGGCGGAAAGTCGTACTCGATCGTCGTAACGGTAGCGACCTCCGGAGGGAGTCCCTCGAGGGACGTTCCGTTGGCCAACAGACTCGCCAGGCGACCGGTCATGCCTGCCCCTCGGTCTGATGATATCCCAGCCGATAGGCCAGCAGTTGCTCCAGTGCCAGCAGCACCAGCAGCCCCCCCAGCAGCATCCAGCGTACATCTTGCCCGGGAGACTCGCTGCGAATCCAGTCCATTACGCCGGCCGGCTGAATTGACAAACGGACATCCTCCCCCACCTGCTGGCGTAGTTGATCATCATCGGCAATCGCCAGATCACTTTCCTCGACAGGAGCATTGTAGGCCAGCCAGCGTTCGACGGGCTGCCCATCTTCGTCAAACCGTCGAACTCGATAAACGCCGGGAAGATCGGTGTCCCGGAACGCCGCCTCCCAGATGACCGACTCATCGCCCGTTGCGACTGTCTCGCTCAACGGGGCCGCCTTGATGGTGATCGCTCGCTCGTCGGGCAGTTCCAGTTCGACGTCTTCCCGGAAGTAGTTGCGATCCAGTTGCTCGACGATCGGCTCGCCGACCACGCGCGGAGGGAGCGTGCGATCGCGCCGGGCGATGTACTTTTGCAGCTCCAGCATCATCACGGCAAAACTCGGTGCCCCTGGTCCCGAGGCCCAGTTGTTCCAGACCTTCCCGTCCGGCCCCATCAGCGGACCGGCCGAGGTCAGCGACGTCATGATGGTCCCTTCGCCAAATCGATGCTCGAGCATCAATGGATCGGCGCTGCGCACACGCGCAATGACCTTCACTCCGGCCGCTTCGAGCCCTCCGCCACGTAGCCAGTCGGCGTCGGCAGGGATCAACCGGTTGATGAGCACCGCATCGATGAAGGGATTCTCTTGCCCCCCCAGAATCCGAAACACCGGATGGTCCGTCACGATCAGGTCGGGCCCCGTGTCCACGCCGGCGCGGTGCACGAGTTCCTGCGGCGTCAGACTCAGCGGCACCGGAAAGAGTCCCTGACCTTCAACGAACAGGCGGCTGTTGTAGAACTCCGCCTGCACAGCATTTCCGAGAAACCACATCAGCCCGCCACCTACCTCAACGAACTGCGACAGGGCAGCCAGTGCATCAGGCGGCAAGTCGGACACATTGAGCAGATACACGGACTGAAATGTGCTCAATTCGGTCCGTCGCAGCCCCTCCACATCGACAATCAGTGGTGCATACCCGGTGATGGATCGGTCGGCGGCCAGTGCATCAGCCAGATAGAGACTTTCCCCATTGGCCGGCACTCCATCGACGATCAGGACTGCGTTCTCCTGAGGCACGTCCACTGTCAGATAGCGGACATTGTCCATCTCCAGGGCGTCGCTCTCTAATGTGACTTCGACGCGGTGACGGCCCGGGCTGCTGAACTGCACTTCAAACCGCCGGTCCACCAGCTCTCCTGGGGGAACGGTGTCGAAGACCAGATTGAGCGGCAGACGCTGTCCGTCTGCCGCTACCAGCAGCCGAACGTTGGTTGCTTCCTGTGTGCCAAAGTTACGCACCGAGGTCTTCAGTTCCAGCGGCACACCGGCGGCGGCGACCTCGACGGCACCATCCAGACTCGTGACCGCGAGGTTTTGATGTGGTGCATCGACGGTCCGCACGAGATTGAGGGCCACTTGTGCCTCGTCGAGTGCGGCCAGTTGTGGACCGATGGCTGTCTGTCCAATCCAGTCGGGGTGACGGAAGTCCGAAATAACGTGCAGGAACCGTGCTGTCGCGAGGTCATCCAACAGCCTCTGACGGGCAGCCTCAAGCCCCGCGAGGACATCCACCCTCCCATGGGTCGGAGTCAGCCCCTCGAGCTTGGAGGTCACTTCCTGGACCAGTGACTCATCAATGTCCCGCTCTCCCAGATTCGCAAACGTGCTCTCGGGACTCGACATGCGCAGAACCGTCAGTGTCTGGGTGCCCGGCCGACGCGCCCCTTCCGTGACCAGTCGCTGGATCACCGCCTTGGCAGTGTCGAAGGCCGTCTCCTCACCGGCGCGGTCCTGCATCGACCCGCTGTCGTCGAGCAGCACCACATGATGCGACTTGGACCCCTGCAGAAACGACAACTGGGACGGATCCAGAATCAGCCGGGCAATGAGCAGTCCGATCAGCAGGACGATCAGGATTCTCAGCAGCAGCAAAAGGAGTTGCTCCAGCAGGACCCGGCGGCGGTTCTGCTGCTGACTTTCCAGCAGGAACTCCATCGCCGCGAACTGCACGCGCCGATAGCGCAGCCGGTTGATCAGGTGGATGAGGATCGGCAGCGCCACCGCGCCACGGCAGGCCAGACGAACGCCGGGTTAAGAAAGTGCTGGGCGATCCAGTTGGTCATAGGTGTCAGCAACCGTGCCTGCCGTCGCGAATCCGCATCCCTGGAGAGCCGGGAAATTGCCGCGGCTTGAAGATCCGATCAGTCTCCCGCCATCCACGTTGCGGGAGGCCTGAACATGTAGGTTAGTCTCTCGAAGACGCGGCGACGAGGGCCGCGGCATATCCCACCAGATCTCCCTGGCTGCGGGTTACTTCCTGCAAGCGATCGAACCGCTTGGTCTTTAGGCATAAGTCGGCGAAGGAATGTCTGCCGTCCTCGCCCAGTTGCGTCAGATGCTCCGCCGCAATGTCGACGGCCTCTTTGGTCCGATTAACCCGCATCAGCAGGTCGACGAGCACATAGGCCAGCATCGTCCGGTCCTGAGCGTCCGGTTCGTCCGCCAAGCGAAGGCGAAACCAGTCGAGTGCCTCGTTCCGGTTGCGATCCAGCAGCACGCGAAACAGTTCGCTGTGGGCGGGGTAGAACTCTTCAAAAGGCGGATCACCCGGATACTGCAGCGGCTCGCTCAGCCGGCTGCCGTACTCGCACAACTGCAGGGCCAAATCCAGTTCTGGTGCCGGCGGGTTGATCGAACGCGCAAACCGCACCACCGCATTGAGGTGCGAGACGTCGACGTGATATCCGCCTCCCTCAAACAGCCAGTCCCGGCCTGTCATCAGTTCCCGCAGTGATTCGCCCGGAGGGGTCATCGGCAACCGCTCCTGCACATGCCGGCGGACACTCTGGCACAGCTCGTCATACAGGTGCCGCACCATCACTTTAGCGCATGCCTCGCGCGACTCGGCACTCAATGACGGCAGTAACTGGTCGAGAGCCGTGATCGTGCTGCATGTGCCGTGTGCCTGCAGCATTATCTGCACCCCTTTGACCGGATGCACCTGCTCGAAGAGGGCCATACGAATCAGCGGCTCAGTCTGATCGTCAGGTTCGGTCGAGAGCGGGAGCTTTTCGAGCGCCTCCTTGAGCGGGCCCGGCTCTCGAATCACTTGCAGATACATCCAGGCACGGGCAGATCTCCCTTATCGATGAAGGCCAGTCCCACCTCGCGTGCCGCACTGATGTAGGTCTCCTCCACCAGTCTCCGCTGTTCAGCAGGGACATCCTCCAGCGACGTCGGCCTCGCCAACGACAGCCCCAGTTCATACTTCCGCTGCAGCAACAGAGCATCGAACAGGCGATGGTAGTCTTTCTCCTCGCGCAGGTGGCTGATGAGACGCTCCAGCACGGCACCCGGATCTTTGCCGGCGGCCAGTTGGTTGAGTTCTGCAAACGGTCGGTCATTCATCGATCTGGCATATCTCCCGCAGAAGTGAGATCCGGGCCGTCAGGTGGGTGCACGTCATTCCTGCGCCTCCCATTCAGCCGCAACCACAGCTTCCACACCCCCCCTGTGAGCCGGCCAGTGTGACCAGTCCGTCTGACGAAACCGGCTGGACTTCGATCGCTCCCAGTCCAGCCGCCGCCGCACGCAATGCCAGCTTGGTGCAGTCCGGTCCCCGGTCGCTGAGGACATACAGGATGAGTTTCGCCCGATCCAAGGTCCATTCCAGGTCAATGAGCTGCAGGTCGAGCTGCCAGTCTGCGATCCGCTGTTGCCAGAGTGCAAAGGCTTCGTTTAGCCCGGTGCGCAGTTCATTGGAGGCGGCAACGTCTGCGTCCGAAGCGATTCTCAGTACCCGGCTCGTCTCAGGTTTCTGCGCATCGGCACCATTTGGTGACGTCCTGGGTTCGATATCCAGCACGGTCCCCATCATCAAGCCCCGATGCGTGTCGACAATGACCCATTGTCCGCGGGTCGGCGTCATTGCCTCATCGGCGACACATCGCGAGACTTCCGGAATCACACCGAAACGAACCAATAACACAGCAACTCCCCTTTGTTGATCAGGATCACTAAGGTGGCCCATGGTGCGGAACGGTACTGATCGTCCACACCTGATTCGATGTTAGTCGATCACCTTGAACACTCACAACTTCCCGCTCGAACGACAGGTCGCTCGAGGTGAATACCGCCCCTGACTCATGAAGAATGCTATTGTTATTGAGTTCGAGTGTCTGCCGTGCTTCGTCCTCGGAGCCTACGGGTGCCTGCCCGCACGAACTTCCGGAGTGGATCGACTCGCCGCCGGCGCCATCTGCTTCGAACAGTGCTTTGCCACGGACCCCGCTGATTCGTGGCGGGCAAATGTGCATGCAAGACTGGCCGACGCCGGAGTTCCGGTGAGCTTACACGAAGCAGGGAACGCAGATCGACCGGTTCAGGTAACGCGTTCCGGGGAGGTCCTGTGGACTCGGGATCCCGGTCTGTCCGCCGGCGAGGTGGAGTCCTGCCTGCGTCGCACAACACCGTCCCTGAAACGGATCGACACTCTCGTCGATCAGATGTTTCGCTCCCTGGAAGAGAAGTCGAAAAACGACTGGCTGCTGCTCGTGCTCGGCAGCGGCGGCTCGCTGCCTGCCGGGGTTCCAGAACTGTCCTCCCGATTCACTCCGCTGAAGGAAACACAGTGGCGCGTCCCCCTGCTGCTGCGGACGTCTGCCATGTCCGGACGTTCAGGAATCCGGCGGCAGGAACTCGTCCACACGGGGCTGCTGGCTCCGACATTGATCGACTGGCTACTCGAAGAAGAAGCCGCTGATGCTGCTGTCGCGGGCAGTTTGCTCCCAGCGACCCAAGACCTCCCGCTGCCGGAATGTGAGCACGTTATGCGTGCCGGGACCGACGGGACCTGGGCGATCCGCACGAAGGACTTCCTTTGCCTGGGGCAATTCTACCCCGACGCGCCGAATCAGCCAGACGTCGCTGATCTTGAGGTCGAACTGTTCGCCAAGCCCGAGGACTACTGGGACGTGCTGAACATCGCCGACCAGCACCCCGATACGACCGCGAAACTGGTGCAACTCATGCGTGCTGCATGCGGCAGGTGAGGCCAGTCAGAACTCGGCCTTGTACTTATCAGTCATCTGTCGGCGGATGGTGGACGTCGCATCCTCGACTTCCTTCCAGCTGTTGAAGCGAGAGATGCGGGCCTGCCCCTGTTCGGCCATCTTGATGCTGCTTTTCTGTTTGGCGGTGGATGTGGCGTCATTGCCGGTGTTGCCATACCAGTCGCCGTTGTAGTTGCTGCCATAGGAGTAACCGGTGTAAACGCTCGACTTCCGCACGCCGGTGCGGACGTTGGCCGAGCGTTCGACGACCGACATGCCCCGGAAGGTCGATGCCACGTTGGCTCCCCATTCCAGCAGGGCCTCATCGACATTGAGGATGGGCATGGCGTCAATCCGGCTGCCATAACGCTCCATCCACACGGCGTGGTTGTCACGAGTGCTGGTGAGCGTCTTCTTCAGGTCGCCGATGAGGGCATTGACCGAACGGAAATAGACTTGCGAGGCTTTCACATAGTCATCACTGCCAGCCTCAGCCGGCGCGGCATCCTTCAGGTCGCTGAACTTGGTCGAACGCACCTGGAGGATGCTGCCGATGCGCCGGAGGCTGCTTTCCGACAGTGAGCCAGATGCAATCAGCGAGCGATCCAGGAGTTCGACGTTCCACGAACTGTAGTCATCCAGAAACACGTCGTAATTTGCCAGCGCTTCCAACAGCAGAGGCTTTGCCAGTTTTCCCAGAGGCGCGACCGGATCGGTGAAGTCAACGCGGAGTTTGCCTTTTGCCTCGTTGGTGACCTGCACCGTCATCGTCACGCCACGCAGGCCCATGAGCAGTTTGGCCAGTGGCTTAACCTGATCCTGATGGTCGGCCAAGGTCTCAGAGGTCTCGAGTCCTTCGTGAATACTGTGGGCCTGGACCGCGTCGCCCAAATCAAGCGCCATCACCAGTTGTGTCTCGGAACCGGCCTGGCTGGCGGCCTGCTGCAGGTAGTCGGAAATCTCGACCAGCGTACTCTTTGAACTGAGTTCGACCCACCGCGAGACAAACTGTCGGTTGGCCGGATACAGCACCCCCAGTGTCTGCTCGGCCAGTTCGATGATGTAGGCATCCGATGGAGTCCAGACCGCCGGGGCTCCATGCACCGTGTCAACATAACCCCCTTCCGCCCGGGCAATGGCACTGACGGGAAATCTCTCCGTGAGGGCCAGCACACCCAGTTCCCATTCCACCTGCAGGTCTTCAGCCGCATTCAGCTGTGCACCCACAACCACGCGACTGGCTTCGGGTGGCAGAATCAGCGGTCGCTCGCCATATGTGAGACTCTGCTTGTCTTTCCAGCCCTGTTCGCTGGCCATGGGCGACGAGAGCAGACTGGCGACATCCATCACCACGATGGCATTGGTCGAACGTGGCAGGTAGCGCAGCAGGTCCTCTGTTTGTGCTCGTGCCGCAGAAGTCGACACGATCAGCAACAACGCCGGGATGAGAAGGCGGGACAATTGAGAGCGCTGAGAATTGGGGATCATGACGGGGGCAGTTCGGTCAAGAAGTGGAATGAGTCGATACGACCTTCAGTAGAGCAGTTTGCTGACGCTCATTCAACCATGGCATCGAAGCGAATTCATCGAGCGCTGTTGCGGACGAATCGAGTGGTGATGTCACCGACAAGTGGAAATCGGTGGGACGTGACGGACTCGATCTCCGGACGCGGGTCCACGGTGCGCCACGTGTCGACGATCGTGCGAGCAACGATGTCGTTGCGATACCACTTCTGGTTGGCCGGAATGACATACCAAGGGGCCAATTCGCTGAAGGGTCCGTCATTCCAGATCTTCGGGACACCAGTTGTTCACCAGGTCCACTTCGCTGTCGAGCGTCCATTCGGACCAGTGAGCAATGCTGAAGTCGAGTTGGGCAATCGCAGCCGTCGGCATCCGCACATGCTGTCCTGTCAAACGCGAGATCAGCTCTTCGAGTCCCGGATTATGGCCGACGCACAACACCCGCTCGATCGCCGGTGAGAGTTCCCGCAAGGTTCTCGTCCAGTCGGACAATTGCGCGTGATAGAGCACAGGTGTCACAGTAAGACGATCGAGGATGTCGCATTCGTGGGCCACAATCCCTGCGGTGCTGCGCGCGGACGGCCGACGAGCTGACGATCCAATCGGGAATCAGGTCGTGACCGCACAAGAATTGCCCCATGCGGGTGCATCTCGCAAACCTCGCGCGTTCAGCACGCGGTCGTGGTCCGTCTTGTCGGCATCGTCCCAGCTGGATTTGGCATGCCGCATCAGCAACAAGGTCTTCATCCGTGTCTCTCCATGACATCACGCCTCGCGTCACACTCCGCCACCGTCAGTACACCTGGCCTCCACCGAAGCAAGACCATTCGCTTCATCCTTAAGCTGTCCCAAGGCGGATCGCATTGAATGGGCTTCCAGAACCTTGTGCTTCCAACTCTCAACTCGAGCGCCCTTGTTCAGGTGAACGGTGAGGAACAAACACCGTTCGTCGCTGCTGATCGGCCTCGCGGGCACGCTGACAGGCCCGTTGATACAGGTTCTCCTGGGAACGCAGGGGGGGGAGTCGTCCTGGGCCGACCCGCTCATACGTGCCATCGGGCCTGAGTCGCCGGGCCTTGAGCGTGTCCTGAAAGTACACCGCGAGAACCTCACGCAACTGACGGGCACAGTCGATATCCTCGACCGGAATCATGAGTTCGATGCGCTTGTCCAGGTTACGGGGCATCCAGTCGGCACTGGCAATGAAGGTCCGATGTTCTCCTCCGCTGTGGAAGTCGAAGATGCGGGCATGTTCCAGAAACCGGTCGACGATGCTCACCACGGTGATCCGTTCGCTGAGACCAGGCACTCCCGGCCTGAGACAGCATGTGCCGCGGATGTTGAGACGCACCTCCACGCCGGCCTGTGAGGCCTCGTACAGCTTGTCGATGATGCGGGGGTCCACCAGCGCATTCATCTTGGCGGTGATGCAAGCGGTCTGGTGGTCTTGGCAGCGACCAATCTCGGCGTCGATCAGCCCCAGAATGGTATCTCGCATGTTCAGAGGCGCTGCGGCCAGTCTCCGCATGCGCTGCGGCTGGGAGTAGCCGGTGATGGCGTTGAAGAAACTGATCGCATCGCCTGCCAGGTCCTCATCGCGTGTCATCAGACTGGTGTCGCTGTACAGCCGCGCCGTCGCCTCGTTGTAGTTCCCGGTCCCGAAGTGCACATACCGTCGGACTCCCTCGGGTTCACGTCGGACGATCAGGCACATCTTGGCATGAGTCTTGAGGCCTCGGACGCCATAGATCACTTGCACGCCGGCCTGCTCCAGACGCAGAGCCCAGCGGATATTGCGTGCTTCGTCAAAGCGTGCCTTAAGTTCGACAACAGCGGTCACGTGCTTGCCGTTTTCGGCGGCACGAGTGAGGGCCGCGACGATGGGACTGTCCCGGCTGGTGCGATAAAGCGTCTGTTTGATCGCCAGGACTTGCGGATCGTCGGCCGCTTCATCGACGAATCTAACGATCGGTTCGTAACTCTCGTACGGATGGTACAGCAGCAGATCGCCCTCAGCGATCGTTTCGAACATCGTCTTGGCAGGGTCGACGCGCGGTGAGCGTTGCGGTGCCCATTGGGACAGTTTGAGATGGTCGAATCCCGGACGCGAGGCCACCGCAAAGTAGGCTGTCAGATCCAGCGGACCGGGCAAGGTGTTGACTTCACTGCGGGAGACCCCCAGGCGCCTTGCGCAGGAAGGACAGTGTGGGCTTCCCCACGGCCTCGGGCAGCTCCAGCCGGACACAGTCGCCGAACCTGCGGGCGTCCAGCATCTGTTCCATCTGTGCGACCAGGTCGGCTGCCTGGTCCTCACGCAGATCGAGATCGGCATTGCGCGTAATGCGGAAGGGGACGCACTCGGCGACCTCGGCACCTTCGAAGAAGCGGCTGATGAACAGGTGGACGACATCTTCGAGCAGCAGGTAGGAATACCCGGATGCAGCCGGGGTCCGCACAAACCGAGACAAGGTCGACCCCAGAGGAATGATGGCAAATCGATCGGGGAGTTCGGGGTTGCTCGCGTCGGGCTTGAGGCGGACACACAGGTTGAGCGATTCGGTCGGAAGCAGCGGGAAATCTTCGGCACCACTCACGGCAATGGGTGTGAGAACGGCCAGAATCTCTTCCTCGAACTGTTCGGCGACGGCTCGGCGCTGCGACTCAGTAAGGTCCTCGGGCCGAAATCGCCGGATTCCGGCCTCCGAGAGCTTGGGCTCCAGATCTGAGCAGTAACAGCGGTATTGCTCGGCCAACAGAGTTCGCACGCGGTCCGAAATCGCCGTCAGCTGCTCGCGGGGCGTCAGCCCGGCTGGGTCGGGCTTCGTGATCCCCTGATTGACCATCATCCGCAGCCCACCCACCCGCACTCGGAAGAACTCATCGAGATTGGAAGCGGCAATGGCGACAAACTTCAGCCGCTCCAGTAGCGGCAAGCTGTCGTCGAGAGCCTCGTCCAGGACGCGCTGGTTAAATTCCAGCCAGGAGAGTTCCCGATTCAGATACTTGGCCGAGATTTCTGACATTGTCAATTGACGCGACAGGCGTGCTGCGTCTGAAGGCTAGGGGTCCGGAGTGTCCGCTGCCCGAAGCTGAACTTTGAATCCGAAGATGTCTTCGAACAACGAGCCGGTCTGTCGCAAGGCCAGCTGCTCGGACGAGACATCATCCAGGCCGGGGATGGTGATCAACAGGCGGCTGGGCTCCACAGTGCAATCAATCGTTCTGACGCGCCGGTCGCGGGAGGTGGCGAGGGCATCCGCGATTCTCAGCAATGCGGCCATCTTGCAAACGGCTACGCGCCGATCTCGATCTAGGTCGCAGAATCCCTGATGCGTGGGTTTGGGGGCCGCACGCCGATGATAGCGGGCCACCAGCGCCACCAGCAGGGCGTCGTCGGGAGTGATGCCGAACAGGTCGCTGTTCTGAATCAGATACATGGAATGTTTGTGCATGCTCGACGCATTGATATAGGCACCAATCTCATGCAGCAAGGCGGCCAGGTACAGAATCAGACCGTATCGTTCATCCAGCCGGTGTTCCTTTCCAAGCGCATCGAACAACATCTGGCTGAGCGCGGCCACATGGCGGGCATGGCCCTCATCGAACTGATACCGGCGTCCGAGTTCGATGGCCGAATTGATGATCTGCTTGCGAAAGTCGGCCGTCCAGATATCTACCGCCACCATCTCCTGCATCAACCCGTCGCGCAGATTTGCATCGCTGATTTGCACGCGTTCCAGCGACAGGATGTGGGCTAGTTCCAGATACACCAGTAATGCAGGTCCCAGGGTCTCGGCTTCGGGAATGCTGATGCGGTGCCTGCGGACGAGTTCTTCCTCGCTCGACTGCAGCACGCGATTGGCCAGGTGTTTGAGGTCACTGACGGCGACCTCCGCCAGTTCATCCGAATTCCAGTTCTTGATCAGCAACTGGGCGGCGAACCGCATGTCGCCTCCCAGCGCCAGCATCTCTGATTGTCCTTTTAGATCGATCTGATTGGGGAGCTGCTCGAGCGTGCGTCGGATCTGCCCTTCCATGATCTGCCGTCGTTTGTGTGGAGCCCCCCGGTACTCCTGCAGATGCTCACGGAGTCTGAGTGATCCCAGTCGAAACGAGTGCGAATAGGACACGTGTCCGCTCTCTACGAGCAGTAATTCTGTACTTCCTCCACCCACCTCGGTAATAAAGGTCTGGGCGTCGAGCAGGCGTTCGCTGGCCGCCAGCTGCGGCTGAATACTGCGGTAAGTAATGCGATGGACCTCGGCTTCGTCGAGCGGGTCCACATCGAATCCCGTGGCAATATAGATCCGATCGAGAAAAGCCACCCGATTGGCTGCCTCACGGACGGCGCTGGTCGCCACGACCCGCACATCCGCCGTTCGCTGGATGCCGTATTCCTCCAGCTTCTCCCGGTAACTTCTCAGCACGCGCACGCACTCTTCGATGGTGGCCTTGTCGATCTCCCCGCGAGTGAAGGTGTCCTTCCCCAGGCTGACTCCCTGCGAGAGGGACTCGAGCACGCGGAGATGGCCAGTGCCTTCAATCTCAGCAATGGCCAGGCGGATCGAACTGGTCCCGACATCGATGACCGCGACCACGCGGGACGGTTGCGTCGTCTTGACTTCGTCTCTGGTCATGCGGATTTCGTGGTTGCTGCGCGTGGATCCAGTGCCGTCTTCCGCGCCCAGGCCGCCGCTCCCAGAACGCCCGCGTCGTCCCCCAGTTCGGTCGCGACGACACGGAAGGTGTCGCGGTAGGCCGTCATCACTCGATCGCGGGCGGCCCGTGTGACTTCTTCGACATACAGCTTCGGCATCGCCTCCACCAGTCCGCCGCCGAGCACGATGACGTCGGGCGAGATCAGATGAATGACACCGGCAACCGCCTTGCCGATATGTCGGGCCGCCTCACGCAGGATCGACTCGACGACGGTATCCCCCTGTTCGATGGCCTCGGCCAGCACGCCGCTGCGGATTTCTGCCAAGTCGGTCCCGGCCAGCTTCTGCAATGCAGGTGCCTCCCCGCGGTAGGCAGCCTTGGCCGCTGTCGCGGAAACCGCCAGTCGACTGGCCACCGTCTCCAGACACCCCCGATGCCCGCAGCCGCACAAGGGGCCTTCGGGGACGACAGGGATATGACCGATCTCCAGACAGGAGCAGCGTTCCCCCCGCAGAATGCTGCCATCGTAAACACAGCCGCCCCCGATTCCGGTGCCTGGAAATACCCCTACGGCTGTCCGGGCACCTTTGGCAGCGCCGAACTCGTACTCGCCGTACACCCCCGCGTCGACATCGTTGACTACGACGACCGGGCAGTCGAAGACCTTTTGCAGTTCCTTCTTCATCGACACGTCGGACCAACCCAGATTGGGCGGATCGAGCACGATGCCCTTTTCCATGTCCACGGGACCGGGACAACCAATGCCGATGACATCCGGATCGTCGCGCTTCGCCTCTTCCAGCGCCTCGCGGATCGTCCCGACGATGCGTTCCAGCCCGGCCTCGACACCCAGATGCGCCTTCGTCTTCTTGCGCTGACTACCCAGGCACTTGTACTTTTCATCGTACACCTTGGCCAGCATCTTGGTGCCACCTAGGTCAAACCCGACGCAACACATTTGTCCATCAGAACTCATTCGTGGGTTCCTTTCTTGTCGGGAGGATAGCCAAATCCCCCCAGCCACGCATCCCACAGCCGTTGGCGGACTCATCCGATCCGACGGGTGTGATTGCGACTGCTGTTGCCCGCAAGCGAAGGGGCCCTATCATTCACCAGTTCTCGCCAGCAGGAACCTCCAGGGGGATCGCTGTGCGCCTCTGCATCTGACTCCTGAGGTATTCATGTCGACATCTTCCGTGCCATCCGCCCCGTGGGCTCGTCTGGCAAATGGCTTGATCGGGTTAGTCTGGGTCGCAGCACTGGCGGGGCTCGCCTGGGTCTGGCTTGCCTGGGATCCTGCCTGGGGACCCTCCATGCAGGCTTCGGTTTCGTATGGCATTGTGATCCTGACGGCCCTGCTGACGCTGTTGTGGTTCGCGCTGTGTTCGCGGAGCAGTTGGCCAACGGTTCTCGCGGTGCTGTCGGTCGTGGGCGTCGCACTATTGGCCGCTGCAGCCTCTATTCGCAGCGTCGAAGTCACCGGTGACATGGGCGTTGTCCTCGCGTATCGCTGGCAACCGACGGGGGATGAGGCGCTCGCCCGTCACCGGCAGGCGGTCGGCACGATTCCTCTAAGCAACCTTGCATTGCCATCCACTACCGACGAAGACATGCCGGCCTATCGAGGCATCCATCGGGACGGAGTCGTGATCGGTCCCCCACTGTCTCAGAACTGGACGGACAACCCGCCCCTGGAACTCTGGCGTCAACCAATCGGTGGAGGCTACTCACAGTTCGCGGCCGTTGGGGACTTTCTTGTCACGCTCGAACAGCGCGGCGATCGAGAGGCGGTCGTCTGTTATGACGCCGCCACTGGTCGCGAACGCTGGCTGCACGAATACCCGGCTCATTTCCAGGAGGCGATGGGCGGCCCCGGACCCCGGTCGACTCCCACCATCGACGGTGACGATGTGTTTTCACTGGGAGCCGAGGGAGAACTCTGTTGCCTCGATCTGCTCACCGGTGAGGTCCGCTGGTCGCGCGATCTGCTGCCCTCTGATGCTCCCAACTTGACGTGGGCCCTCTCCAGTTCACCCCTCGTCTTCGGTGAGCGGGTCATCGTCAACCCCGGAGGCCCCGAGGGTGATGGCCTCATGGCAGTCAACCGCCAGTCGGGCGAGACCCTCTGGCAGCGACCGGGTGTCGAAAAACTTCGGGAAGGGGCGACCCAGAATCGGGCCGGCTACAGTTCACCCGCGCTGGTGACGCTGAATGGAATCGAGCAGTTGTTGAACTTCGATGGTTGGGGACTGCGGAGCTATCAGCCCGACGATGGCACGCTGCTGTGGGAGTATGAATTCCAGAATGGACCGGGGGTCAATGTCGCCCAGCCTGTCGTATTGGGTGACGACCGCGTTTTTCTGGCGGCCAGCTATGGCGAAGGCTGTCGGATGATTCGGACCTCATTCGTCGATGGGTCCTGGAGCGCACCTGAAGCGCTCTGGCAGAATCTTAACATGCGCTGCAAGTTCACCAGTCCGGTGCTACATGAGGGTTTCCTCTATGGGCTGGATGAGGGGATTCTTGTCTGCCTGGATCCGGAGACCGGCGAACGCAAGTGGAAGCAGGGCCGCTTCGGGCACGGCCAGATCCTGCTCGTCAACGGCCAGATTCTGATCCTCTCGGAAAGCGGCGAACTCGTCCTCGTGGATGCCAGCCCAGACGCCTATCGGGAATTCTCGCGGCGCAGTGCTTTGGGCAGCGGGAAGACCTGGAATCCTCCTGCACTGGTCCGGGGACGAGTGTACATCCGTGACCACCACGAAATGGCGGCCTTTGATCTGAGCCAAGATGCCGCGAATTGAGGCCGACTGGGGCCATGGGCGTCGATCGGGTGAAGTAGACCGACTGGCAACGCTGTGCGGGCTTTGACGGTTGTATCCGAGACCGCCGGGAGTTTTCAGTCCATGAGGCCTCTTGGGGTGAACGATGCTGGAACCCGCCCGACAAACCTGAAAAGCTGGAAGAGTTGTCCCCAGCCGCATCGTTTGACGGCTCGCACCGATCACTGCGACTGGGAACTGTTCGACCGGAATCATTGAAGGGGGACACCACATGTTACTGAAGAAACTCACGCTGATGACCATCTGTGGAACCGTGCTGCTGCTCGCCACCAGCCAGCGCAGCGAGGCCTGTTGTCTGTTCAACTGGTTCGGTTGTGGCCAGCCGACCACCTGCTGCTTCACCCCGGCCCCCTGTTGTCCGTCTCCCTGCGCCAGCTGCTGTCCGACGTCTTCTTGCGGAAGTTGTTCATCCTGCGGCGGCGGCGGTTGTTCATCGTGCAGCGGTGGATCCTGTTCGTCCTGTGGATCGGCGTACGTCGCACCGGCCGGACAATATGCTTACAGCTACGGTACGCATTACGCTCCCGCGGGATACTACGCCCAGTCGGGATGGGGTCGTCCTGCCGTTATTGTGCAGCAGTACCCGGTTGCCCGGCCGATGGCGTCCGGATTCTTTGGGAACTGGAATGCCCGACCCGTTGCGCAAACGGTGGCTGCGCCGGTGCAGACCGTTCAGCAGAGGCCGGCGATCCAGCACGTCGATCGACGCGCGACCTGGGAACCGGTTCCGTCAATGAACTGAGCGGATCGTTACGACGATCCACATATGCTGATGCGACGCGGACGGATGACATGTGTCAGCCGTCCGTGTTCGTTCTTTGCGGATGACTGATGGCGGTTGGTTGATGGTCCTCGCTCCAGGCTCCCCGCTCCCGAGTGTTGTGGACTGCCCGCAGGCAGTGTTAGGCTGACGCCTCTCCACCCTCTCACATGCGTGTCGACCGATGTTCCGCACCCTCTTGATGTTGGTGGCTGGCAATGTGGCGGTGCTCTGTGCCGGGCTGTGGCTGACGATGCGAGGTCCGGCCGCAGCGGTCCGCTATCCCCGCCGGCCCATCGAACTCGTCGTTCCCTTTTCCCAGGGAGGCGGCAGCGACATCTTTGCGCGCATCATCAAGAAGGCCATCGATGATGAAGGCCTGCTCCCTCAACCGCTGACCATCATCAATCGGGACGGAGCCGGCGCGACCACCGGCAGTCGCTATGTCAAGAATGAGCGCCCTGACGGTTACACGCTGATGGTGCTGCATGACGCCATCATGACGGCACGCTGTGCAGGCATTGTGGACTATGGCCCTGAAGCCTTTGTGCCGGTGGCGGCCACCGGTGAACTTGGCATGGTGCTCGCCGTCAGCCAGGACTCTCCCTATGCGTCACTGGACGACCTTGTCCGCCATGCTGCTACGGCCCCACGCATGGTGCGATTCGGGGCGAACCTGGGTGCGCTTTCGCACTTTGCAGGCATGCAACTGGAGCAGGCCGCCACCGAGCGAGGTCTGGGAACGGTGGAGTTTGTTTATCCGCAGGTCGGCGGCGGAGCCGAACGCTTTTCGGATCTCCTGGGCGGGCACATCGATCTGACGGCGTTCTCCATCGAGGAGTTCACACGGTTTGCACCGGCCGGACTGAAGGGCATCGCGTATCTCGGTCGCCAACGTCATCCCGCCGCAGTCGATGTACCGACGGCTATTGAACAAGGCTACGACATCATCAACACCAACACGTTCTACTGGTGGTTTCCACAGGGGACGCCCGCGGATCGAGTCGACGTCATCCGCACCGCATTGCAGCGGGCCATGGACACGGACTATGTGCGGACCAAGCTGGCGGAGATTCAGTGTGAGCCGGTCTTTGTCACAGGTGACGCCTTGAAAGAACGACTGGCGACTGCCGAAGAACGTCTCGCCCGAACGCAGATCTGCGCGACCAGTACCTCCCTCAACTTGCCCGTCCTGTTGTTGTGGGCCACCGCCGCTGTCCTATCTGTTCTGGGAGTGCAGACACTCCTGAAGCGGAAAGGCGCTGTCTCTCATGAGTTGATGCCCGACACAGGAGAGACGCGGGACCGATCCGCACACGTCCGCCGGAGGACGATGCTGGCCATTGTGGTAATTGCACTCTACACGGCGGTCCTGTCGCTCGACGTCGGTTTTGCACTCGCGACGTCCATCTTCGTGCCGGCGATGGGTGCCTTGTTGCTGACCTCACCGGCGCTCCAGCCCCTGCTGGTGTTGCTCGTCATCGGGCAGGGGATGGGGTTCGGTCTGTCGGTGCTGTTCGACCGCGTCTTCGACGTGCCGCTGCCATGATCGCATTCATCGGAGCTTCCAGCACAGTGCTCCCCCTGCTGGCCGACAGTCCACTGCGGCAGTCGATCATCCATTGCGTCGCTCCGGGGCCTCTGCTGCTGATGATGCTCGGAACGGTGCTGGGAGTGGTGGTGGGTGCGATCCCCGGCTTGACCGGTGCCATGCTGATCGCGCTGACGATGCCGCTGACGTTCACCATGTCCAGCGGCGATGCCCTGATACTGCTGGTCTCGATGTATGTCGGGTCGATCAGCGGCGGACTCATTACCGCCACACTGCTCAAGATGCCGGGAACTCCCGCGTCCCTGATGACCACACTGGACGGTTACCCCCTCGCCCGGAGCGGTCAGCCGGGTCGCGCCCTCGGGCTGGGCATCGGCGCATCGCTGGTGGGAGGACTGATCTCGTGGGGGTTTCTTGTGGCACTGTCGGGACCAATTGCGACCCGGTCCACCGAACTGGGACCCTTCGAATACTTTGGGCTGATTCTCGTCGCTCTCGTACTGATCGTGTCGGTCTCGGGAGAGTCCGTGACGAGGGGGCTCCTGTCGGGACTGATGGGGATGCTGCTGACCATTCCCGGCGTCGCCCCGGCCAGCGGCGAACTGCGCTGGACCTTCGGGTTTCACGAACTCAATGACGGACTCAAGCTGCTGCCGGTACTGATCGGTGTGTTTGCTGTCAGTCAGGTGCTGGCCGACATCGTGACGCTGGAGCGGTCGGTCACCGCGGTGCCTGTCTCCCGCCGCGGCCTGTGGATGTCGCCGGCGGACTGGTGGACACAGAAGTGGAACCTGCTGCGCTCATCGCTGGTGGGGACCTGGGTGGGTATCCTGCCGGGCATCGGGGCCAACATCGGTTCGATACTGGCCTACACGTTCGCCCGCAGTGTCTCCCGGCATCCCGAGAAGTTCGGTCACGGCTGCGAAGAAGGGATCGTGGCCTCCGAGGCGGCCAACAACGCGACAGTCGGCGGGGCGCTGATTCCGCTGATCGCCCTGGGGATCCCAGGTAGCGTCATCGATGCAATTCTCCTGGGTGCGCTCATCGTGCACGGTCTGCAACCCGGCCCTTTGCTGTTCGAGAGCAACCCGGATGTCGTCTATACCATCATGATCACGGTGCTGTTCTCCAACATCGCCATGTACCTCTTCATGATCGCGTGCGTGGGCTGGCTGGCGCGGGCTATCAATGTGCCACGCTGGATCCTTTTGCCCGTGGTGCTCGTGTTCTGTGTCGTCGGGTCATACGCACTGGCCAACCGGATGTTTGACGTGTGGGTGATGCTCGCAAGCGGACTACTGGGCTTCGCGATGGAGCGCTGCCGTCTGCCGCTGGCACCGTTTGTCATCGGCTTTGTGCTGGCCCCGGTCGCCGAGAAGAACCTCGGCAAGGGTCTTGTTGCCAATGGAGGGTCCTGGTGGCAGGTCCTGGGATTGCAGTGGCCGGCGGGTCAGTCGGTACCGAGTCTTGACAGCCCCTTCACGCTGATCTGTGTGCTGTTGTCGGCTATCCTGCTGATGTGGCCGGTGGTGCGTCGCTGGCAACGCCGTTGACGCCCGCCGGTGGCTCCGCTGGTGCCGGCACCACCTCGGGCAACTGTTGCGATGGCTGCGGCTGCAGTGGAGTCTTCGGCTGCTGGAGCAGAAGCTTGCCATTGCTCTTCTCGATGCGCTCCTGCTCGACCTGATATCTCTTGCGGAACTGCTGATACACATCCTGTGCGGTGTATAGCCGGTGTGTCGGCTGATCGAACTTCCGGTTCTGCGGGGCCCGGCTGACGAGTTCTGCCGTCTGTTTTCCCAGGGGTGAGGAGCCAAGAAACTCGAACCACACCGGGCCTCCCGGTTCCTTCATGAGGGCGGTGATCTGGCGCTTGCCTTCGGGAAGTTGACGCATGCGATCGAAGCGGTCGTATCCATCAGCGATGGCCGCCAGGCTCCGCATGAACTTCAGCCCGTCCCTCGACCGGAGCGTACGCACCATCCAGTCGGAGTCGGACAGCACCTGTCCCAGAATCTCCTGACGATCGCGAACTTGCCACTCGAGATCTTCCAGCAGCCCGAAGAGAGGCTCCACGTCCTTTCGGGAAAGCAGGTCGTTGGTCTGGTGACCCGGCAAATGCTGAAAATAGTCCCGCAACAACCGGTCGACGTCCATCCACTCGGGGAGTTCAGCTTCGAGTCGCTTGGACTGAACTGCGGGGAGGGGATCCACTGCGTTGACGACGGATGATGCATGTGTGACGGCGGCGATGAGGGCGACCAGTCCACAGACGCGGTGGCAGCGCGAGAAACTCCGCATGTGCAGCTCTCCGGGAAGCCAGGATTGACCCGACTAAACATACCACCCGGACCAGGGCGTGTCGGAGAATTCTGCGAGTTTCGGGGATTCCAGAGGCCGATTGTTAGGCGACTTCGAATCCCGCACGCTGTTCGCGCGCAGCCAGCGGTCGGCCTCGGGATCATTCATGAACCGCTCAGCCTGTGGATCCCACTCGAGTGGTCGCCCCAGTCGCATCGAAATGTTGGCCAGATGGCAGGTTGACACGCTGCGATGTTGACTGACGACAGCCGACAGGGGTGTGTGGCGCGATTGGCAACAGTCATAGAAGTTGCCCATGTGGTTAATGATGGCATCGAGCTTGCCGGCTCGTTCGGGTCGGTCGAGGTTATCGAATCCGTAGACTTCAAATGCCTCGCGTGGCAGCGGCGTGTTTGCCAGCTCATCGACGGCAGCGCCGGCAATGGTTCCCCGATTGACGAACAACCGACCGGCCTTCCCTTCAAACAGCGTGCCGACTCGCCCTTCATCGCGGATGTGCAGTTCGACACCGTTGGCATAGGTGACATCGGCGGCGAAGTCGGTCGCGACATTGTACGAGTCGCCGTTGCCCGGTGCGGGGAACTGTGCCCGGCCAGCAATCCTCACCGGCAGACTGTCGATCGCCCATTGGGCGATGTCGACATCATGGGCTCCCCAGTCGGTCAGTTTGCCTCCTGAATATTCATACCACCAGCGAAAATTGTAGTGTGAACGCTCCGGAATGTACGGGACATCGGGCGTCTGACCCTGCCACAGGTCCCAGTTCAGATGCCCCGGCACCGGCATCGTGGCAAATGGTCCACCGGTGGGATTCTTGTCGGTCGTGCAGGTCACTTTCTGCAGGACTCCGATACGCCCTTGCCGCACCATCTCCACCGCGAGCCGGTAACGCGAATCGCTGCGTTGCCACGTTCCCACCTGCACGATGCGACCGGTCTGTTCGACCGCGCCTGTGATGTGACGACCCTCGTCGATGGTCAGCGTGAGCGGCTTCTCGCAGTACACGTCTCTGCCGGAACGGACCGCGTCGATCAGCATCCGCGCGTGCCAGTGATCGGGAGCCCCGATCAGCACGACGTCGAGGTCGGTGCGGTCGAGCAACTGCCGGTAGTCTTCATAGATCGCCGGCGTGCTACCGAACGAGGCCCGCGCCTGTTCGCGAACATGCCGGTCGACGTCGGCAATCGCGGCGACGTCGCCGAACATGCGGGCCTTCTCGGTGATCACCGAGCCCTGGTACCGCATGCCGATCGCCCCGATGTTCCAGCGATCGTTGGCCATGCGGGGCGTGGCCCGGCGCTCATCAGCCGTCGTGAAGGTGTAGGGCACAAATGCCCCCAGGGCGCTGACACCTCCCGCGAGCAGAGCCTCACGTCGGTTCATCGGGCAACCTCCACCATTCGTCGAGAACTCAGCCCACGATACCGTCAGGCCCGGCCAACGCATCGGAAACGCGTCACTCTTCGTCGTGCGCCTTCTGAGCCGCGGCGACAATCTTCGCCTGCTCATTGGGAGGCACCATTTCGTAATGGCTGAAGGTCAGGTCGAAGGACCCCTGTCCGCCGGTCATGCTCGACAGGTTGCGGGCATAGGTCATCACCTCTGCCAGCGGAGCGCGGGCACGCACGATCGTAAAGCCGCCCGGTGCCTCGTCCATCCCCTCCATCCGTCCGCGACGCGTATTGAGGTCGCTGGTCACATCGCCGATCTTGTCGCTGGGGACCGTGATTTCCATCTCGACGATCGGCTCCAGCAGTGTGGGGCGTGCCTCGCGAAACACATCGCGCAGGCACATACTCGCGGCCGTCTTGAAGGCGGTTTCGTTCGAGTCGACCGGATGGTCCTTGCCGAAAAACAGCTCGACGACCAGATCCTGCACCTGGTAGCCCGCGATGATCCCCCGGTCCATGCGTTCCTTGATCCCCTTGGCGACCGCCGGAATGAACTGATTGGGCACCGACCCGCCCGACACACAATCGCAGAAACAGTAGTTCAGTACGGGATCGTAGTGAAACTCGCGCAGGCTCACGAAGTTGTCGCGCGTGAAGTACTCCTCGGGATTGACGTTCTGCGGGCAGGGGGACACCCGGAAGTGCACCTCGGCGAACTGTCCCGACCCGCCCGACTGCTTCTTGTGTCGATAGTGACCTTCCGCTTTGCCACTGACCGTTTCGCGGTACGGAATCTTCGGTGGATGCGTGATGATGTCCACCTTCTCGCGGTGATGCAGCCGCTTCTGCACAAGCTGCAGATGCAATTCGCTCATGCCGTTCATCACCATCTCTTTGGTCTGCCCGTCACGCTTCAGGACGAAGGTCGGATCCTCCTCCTCGATCTTCTGAAGGGCCCCCGAGATCTTTGCCTGGTCGGCCTGCGACTTGGGCTCGACAGCCAGTCCGATCATGGGATGCGGGAAGGGAATCTTCGGCAGGCTGACACCGTCCGCACCATGCGTCACCGTGTCGCTGGTGTGCAGGTCGTCCATCTTGACGACGGCAACGATCTCGCCGGCAGACGCTTCGTTAACCGGTTCGGTATGTGCTCCCTGCACTGCGAATAACTGATGAACCTTGATCGCCTTGCCACTGTGTTCGTTGTGGAGCGAACTGTCCTTGTGGAGCGTGCCGCTGAAGATCCGCAGATAGCTCAGCTTGGCCACGAACGGATCGATGCGGGTCTTGAACACCTGGGCCACCAGCGGCCCCTCGGCATTCTGGTCGAGTACAATCTGGTCGCCCCCTTTGAGGGCCGTGCGGCGGATGGCATTCGGGGCCGGAGCGAAGGCGGCGATCGCATCCATCAACTCGGTGACACCAATATCGGACCGGGCACTGGTGCAGAAAATCGGAATCAGCGAGCCCGCGGCAATTGCTTTCCCAATGGCCCCGGAGACCTCCTCCTTGGAGAGGGTTTCGCCTTCGAGGTACCGCTCCATCAACTGCTCGTCGGCTTCCACCGCCGCGTCCAGCACCTGCTGATTGGCATGAGCGACATCGGTTGCACAGCCCTCCGGCAGGCTCTCAGGCGGATTGACGGCACTGACAACCGCCTTGAAGTCATGTCCGAGCCCGATCGGGATCGTCATCAGCGGCACACGCCGGCCCAAAGGTTCCCTGCAGACTGCTGATGAGTTCCTCGAACCGCACATTTTCCGCATCGCACTTGTTGATGACGATCATCCGGGCCAGGCCCGCGTCACCCGCGTAGCGAAAGCTCTTGCGCGCATTCACTTCGATTCCGGCCGTCGCACTGACGGTGATGACGGCCGTATCTGCGGCGCGCAGCGTCCCCATCAGCTGCCCGACAAAGTCAGGCATCCCCGGAGCATCCAGCAGGTTGATGTGTTTCCCGCCATGCTCGAAATGCACTGCCGTTGAATTGATCGAATGTTTGCGCTCGTGTTCATCATGGTCGGTGTCGAGCAGACTGGACCCGTCATCAACCGATCCGGCACGCGAGTTGATGCCGGCCTTGTGTAACATCAGGTCAGCGAGCGTCGTCTTGCCGACCGCTCCATGACCGACCAGTGCAATGTTGCGAATGCTTTCGATAAATCTGGACATAGATGTGCGAACCCCGTTGACGGATGACCACAGAAGATCGCGGCTGCATCGCAACCGCCGGTGACATCGGATGTTTCGACTTCGCAGCCTCCAACGAGAGATTGGGAGGAGACTTAATCCTAACCAATCACTCACACGATCGCCACCGGTGCAAATGCAGCTGATGCGGTAATGCGGTAAGGATTGCCACCTGCGTATTCTTCGCCATCTCGTGTGAGACAGTTCTGGCTCAGCGGGACGGAGGATGTCGGGCGGACACGGAGGGCGGGCGCTGCCCCAGTGGAACATTGTGTCGTCGTCACTTCGACGTCATCATCCATCCACAAAGACATCAGGTCACGCAGCCGGGTATTTCCTGCCGTCGCTGGACAAACTGCGACGCCGCGACGCCGAGGTCATCGCCACGCAAGTTGTATTCAAGGGGTGCCGAACGCATCCCGTCACCACCGAGCCGGGCAACGGCATCGACACTGATCCGCAGGTGTGAAAACCGCAGAGCGGGATGTTGCCGGCTGCCCAATTCGGGTGGCAAATGGCGTTGGGACAACGACAAAGGCTGAATGTGGCCCGACTACCGCTTTGTGGCTGCCGATCTGCTCTACGTGGATAAGTGCCTGCAGTCTCATCAAGAGCGGTTTTGGACCTGGTTTCGCGCGAAAGGACAGCTCACAGCTGGCATCGCGGCGCGGGGTTCCACAATGAAGCGAAATTGACCATGAGAAACGCCTCCGGTTTCCGCACCGTCGAAGCACTGCAAGTCGCCCTGTCCCACAACCCGGCAAGACTCCCCGAACCAAAACATACCCACTCATCGTGGTGAGGAGGCATCCGTGGTAATGTCCTTTTCCTGTGAGTTCGCACTTGTCGCCATGATGTGCCTGGTGTGCTGGGCAATCATCAGTTCCTCGTTCGTGGGAATCACCCACGCGGAGAGACGACTGTCGCTCGAGCTGAGACGCCGATTGCCAGCCTCGTTGGCCCCTGCGTCAAGTTCCAAGCCGAGCCAGGCAGCATCACGACAGACCCGTTCACGGATCACGGCGCTGCGTTCGCCGATGCCGCCGGTGAAGACCAGTGCATCGAGTCCGCCCAGCGCCGCGGACAGCGAGCCCAACTCGCGGCTGACGCGGTAGACGAATAACTCAATCGCCTCGGCGGCTCGCGAGTCGCTCGATTCACATTCCAGCAACGTGCGCATGTCGTTGGAAATCTCCGACACACCGAGCAGGCCAGATTGCTGATACAGGAGCCGCTCGATGCCGCGAGCATCCAGGCCATACTGGTCCATCAGGTACAACAGCACGCCCGGATCGATCGCGCCGCAGCGTGTTCCCATCAGCAGGCCGTCCAGCGGTGTGAATCCCATCGTTGTGGCGACACTCTTTCCGCCCTGCATCGCACACATGCTCGCGCCGCTGCCCAGATGTGCGACCACGGTGCGACCGGCAGCCGCCCGCGGGGCAACCTCGGGAAGTACGGCGGCGATGTACTCGTACGACAGGCCGTGAAAGCCATAGCGGAGCACGCCCTCCGCGGCGAAGCGACGTGGGAGACCAAATGCCTGGGCTACGGCGGGCTGGTTACGGTGAAAGGCCGTGTCGAAGCAGGCGACTTGCGGCAAATGGGGCGCTCGCTCAGACACCGCCCTAATGGCACCCAGGTTGTGCGGCTGATGCAGAGGCGCCAGTGGGATCAACGCTTCCAGTGCTTCGAGCACCCCCGCATCGACAAGCACGGGGCGCGTAAACTTCCTGCCGCCGTGTCCCACGCGGTGACCTGCCGCGACGATGCGGTGTTCGCCCAACTGTTCTCGGCCCCAATGGAAGATGAAGTCGATCGCACCTGCATGGCCGAGTTGCGTGGCGGCGGGCCACTGTTGGTCGCCGATGACATGTCCCGTCGTGTCTCGGGCGACAAAATGAGGCTCTGTGAAAAGGCCCTCGACCTGACCGCGAATCAGCGGCACGGGTGGGTCACCGTCGAGAGAGACGGCAAATTTCAAGCTCGATGAGCCTGCGTTGAAGACCAGGATTGCGTCACTCATCCCGCCACCACCCTCTTAACATCTCCGCGACGCGATTGAGCCACCAAGGCCGCCACAGCGCAGGACGCCAGGCGAATGGTCACCGTATCCGCGCGGCTGGTCAGAATGATCGGCACACGCGCACTAAGCACGATACCGGCGGCGTCGGCCAGGAAGGCCAGGCTCTTGGCCAGCATGTTGCCCGCTTCCAAGTCTGGCACCAGGAGAATATCGGCGGCACCTGCCACCGGCGAGTCGATTCGTTTGATCTGAGCCGCCCGGAGGTTAATGGCATTGTCCAGCGCGAGCGGGCCGTCCAGAACTCCGCCGGTGATCTGCTGGCGGTCGGCCATTTTGCACAGCGCCGCAGCTTCCACCGTGGATGGGATTTTGAGAGTGACGGTCTCCACGGCGGACAGAATTGCGACCTTGGGTTCCTGCAATCCCAGTGTCTGAGCCAGATCAATGGCGTTCTGAACGATATGCATCTTGTCTTCCAGGTCCGGGAAGATGTTGATCGCCGCGGCGGTGACGATGATCACCCGGTCCAGGCTGGGGACGTCCATGATGAAGGCGTGACTGATTCGGCGTTCGGTGCGCAGGCCGGTCGGCGCGCGTGCGAAACGTCGCGATACCGTGAACGATCAACTTCTGACAGAGCGGGCTGTCGACCATCGTATCCGGCTCACACTACTGGACAAGCCAGCAGTGGCAGCCCGACGCGGGAGCACCCATCAAGTTGCAACTTGAAGGCGGGTTGTGAGTTCGATGCCTGTTGCCTTCAAATGGTGTATTATCTCTTGGTTGACGCCGTCCTCTTCGATCGCCAGCCTGAAGGAGAAGAGCGCCCATGAACACGTTCACCTTGCTCCTGCTTGTCACTCTGGTCCTGGTTCGCAGCGGCCGTGTATCGGGGGCAGACTATGACGTGTATCTGTTCGCCGGACAGTCCAATATGGATGGCCGTGGCAGTGCCGATGATCTCAATGAATCGCAACGTCAGCCGTTCGAGGATGTAGTGATCTACTATCGCAGGCCACCGCACACCACTGACGGCTGGAAGGCTCTGGGGCCCGGCTACAGCATTCCACCGCGATACAACGGTGGTCTGCCGTCTACCACGTTCGGGCCGGAACTGGGATTCGCCTTGGCCATGACCAAGGCCCTGCCAGAACGGCAATTTGCCTTCATCAAGGGTTCCCAGGGCGGAACGAGCCTCCGGGCGGATTGGAATCCCGGGCACACTGGTCAACCGGAAACCCAGGGGCCGTGCTACCGGAATTTCCTGGAAACCATTCGACTCGCCACCAACGACTTGACCCAAGCCGGACACAGCCTCAGGTTGTGTGGACTGTTGTGGCATCAGGGGGAGTCCGACTCGAAATCTGCCGCCGATGTCTACCAACAGCAATTGCTTCAATTCGTTGCCCGCATTCGCGAGGACACCGGTGTGGCCGACTTGCCTGTGGTCGTGGGAGAAGTCTTCGATAACGGTGAGCGAGATGCCATCCGCGCGGCTTTGCATACCGTCGGCAACAGCGGCCCTCGTCTCGGATTCGTTTCGTCCGAGGGCACGACCACCTGGGACAACGGCACGCACTTCGATGCGGCCAGTCAGTTGTTGCTGGGACAGCGCTACGCCCAGGCCATGTTGACGATCAACAGCGTCACTCCCTAGCGCCCCAATGCACTCACAGAGCACATGCCAATGCCTTCGATGCCGTCAGGACGAAGCGTCACCACGATGAGAATCACCCTGTTTCCACTGGCCATCGTGCTTGCCGCAGCGTTCGGCAGCCATGCGCCAGCCTGTGCTCAATCGCGCCCCAATATCGTCGTCATCTACACCGACGACCAGGGTTATGGCGACATGAGCGCGCTCAATCCCGATTCGAAGTTTCAGACGCCGCATCTCGGCCAGACGGGACTCTGTGAGGGTTACATCGCTCGCGGCCGCAGTGCCATCGGTCCGACGCAGGAAAACGACTTTGCTATTGCGCTGCCTGAGGCAGACGGCAACGCAACGAGTCGGCGAAAGAGTGAAGCCAAATGTAATCCCAGGGCCGAAGGCGCGGCCGGCTTCAGATCCGAGCGTGCGCGCCGCCTCGAGATCGCATAGGCCGCAGACCCTTTGTTCGACTGACCCCGTACAACACCTCGGCCCGAGTTCCCACTTAGAGATCCGCTCCAATGAAGAACATCACTCTCATCCTCGCGACGTTCGTCGTTTCAGCTTCATCCGTTGCGGCGGCGGATCGGCCGAATATCGTCGTTGTTATGGCCGATGACTTGGGTTACTCGGATATCGGCTGTTACGGTGGCGAGATCGAGACCCCTAATCTCGACCGTCTTGCCCAGGGCGGACTGCGGTTCTCACAGTTCTACAACACTGCCAAGTGCCATTCGTCGCGGGTGTCGTTGCTCACCGGGCAGTATTGCATCGCGGCGGGGGATACGTCGCTTACACACGCGGTCACCACGGCCGAGACCCTGGGACGCGGCGGTTACTTCACCGCGATGACCGGCAAGTGGCACCTGAAGGGTGAACCGACCGACTTCGGATTCGATCGGTACTTCGGCCACCTCAGCGGAGCCTGCAACTACTTCAAGGGCGACAAGACATTTCGGCTCAATGGTGAAGCGTGGCAAGTGCCGGAGGATGACTTCTACACAACGATCGCCGATGTCGATTTCGCGCTCAAGTTCCTGGAAGAGGCCCGTCAGACGGGCAAGCCGTGGTATCTCTATATCGCCTTCAATGCACCGCATGCGCCACTTCATGCTCTGCCGGAAGACTACGCCAAATACAAAGGCCGATATGAGGAAGGGATGGGACGTCGTCCGGGCAGCCCGCGTGGAAAAGCAGAAACGGATCGGACTGCTGCCGCCGGACCTGAAGGAAAGCCCGCGTCCGGAACACATCCCTGCATGGGAGACGATGGAGCCGTGGCGGCAGAAGTACGAAGCCAATCGCATGACGACGCTCGCTGCAATGATCGACCGAATCGATCAGGAGGTCGGGCGTCTTGTCGCTGATCTGCGTTCCCACGACGAACTGGACAACACGCTGATTCTGTTCGTGTCCGACAATGGCGCTTGCCCGTACGACCGCAAACGCCCGCTGCTCGATGTCGAACCGACCAACGGCGACGTTTCCCTGGCGGATTCGACCGGCTGGGCGTGGGCGAGGAACAGCCCGTTCCGCTACTACAAGCAGAATCAGTTCGAAGGCGGCATCGCCACGCCGGCAATCGTCCACTGGCCGGCGGGTTTGAAGACCGAGCCCGGTGCTGTTGTTCGCGACCCGGCACATCTGATCGACGTCATGCCCACACTGGCCGAGATGACGCAATGCAAAGTCCCGAGTCATGGCCCGACCGTCAGCTTCGCCCTGTTTCCGGCGTCTCGCTGAAACCGATCTTTGATGGACGCTCGCTCGGTCAACGGCCCCCGATTCATCTGCTGTTTTCCACGGACCGCGGCCTGCGAGATGGTGATTGGAAAGCGGTCAGTTTTCAGGGCGAAGCCTGGGAACTCTACAACGTGGCCGAGGACCGCACCGAACTGAACGACCTGGCCAAGGCCGAGCCGGAACGTCTGGAGGCGATGGTCGAGACCTGGACGGAATGACGAGAGATCTTCTGCATGCACCGCCGATGTCCTACGCGCCGGCCATCGAAGCCAGGTTGCCGCACCGTCATCCTGAGTGGACGAATTTCGACCCGGAGGAGACGTCACTTCCAACCGAGAAGTTGCCCGATCGTCCCCGTCGTAAAGCCGACACGATCCGCGCCCGCAGGAACACCCGGCTCACCATCGCTGACGGAATGCTGCAGCTTGAGTTCACCGGCGATGATCCGGGCATCGCCATCGACCTGAGGGGACACGAGTTACCAAGCGGGCCGTACCGTTTGAGTTTTCGATTACTCGGCGGCGCGACGCATGGTGGCGAGTTGTTTTACACCACTGATCCCAGTACCACGTTGCCGAAAGGTGAGCGATTGGAATTCGATATCCTTGCCGACGGGCAATGGCAACCGATCACGATTGACTTACCGACAGTTAAACACATCCATCAATTGCGCCTGGATGTGAGTAGTGGACCAGGCAAGGCAACGATCGCGGCACTCATGCTGACGGATAGGGAGGGAACTCCGCTGGCGGCATGGCCAGAGAAAGAGAACCGCAAATGAGATACCTGCTGGTGACGCTCTCGACCTGTTTCACACCCTTGCCGAAGTCACGGGCGCTCACAGAACGGATTGAGCGAGCACATATTGAATGATGATGTACCGGTATGGGCGAGTGTCCTGCCTGCAGTCACGACTCCATTGTTTCGAATCGCCACCTTGACAGCCATTTCACTGTGCTTTCTGCATTTTCTCACGGGCATTGCTTTCGCGCTGGGCGCTGATCGGCCGAACATGATTTTCCTCTTCTCCGACGACCAGACCATCGGAGCGGTTGGCTGTTACGGGAACAAGGACATCATCACGCCCCATCTCGACGAGCTGGCGAGCGACGGCGTGCGCTTTGCGAACCACTACAATACGACATCCATTTGCATGGCCAGCCGCTGCTGCGTGCTCATTCCGCCGGTTCCACACGGATCTGCCGTCTGTTTAGGCGGGCCAAGACGCGCCCGCAGGCTGTCGCAGAGCACGGCCAGAAAGATGATGCCGCTCGTCACCAGCGGATACAGGTAGGGGTCGGTGTTGAGGATCACCAGGCCGTTCTCGATCGTTTGAATCAGGACGGCTCCCAGCAGCGTTCCGGGCAGCACACTCCCACGCCCGCCAAACAGGCTCGTCCCACCGAGTACTGCCGCTGCGATCGCCGTGAACTCTCGGTTCTGTCCGAAGCTCGGCGAGACCGCACCGGTCTGCGTCAGTGCGACCAGCCCGCTCAGCGCCGCACAGCATCCACACAGGATGTATACCGTCGTCAGAATGCGTGTGACGTTGACTCCCGCCTTGCGCGCCGCCTCAATGTCGTTGCCGACTGCGAACACCTGTCGGCCAAACGGGGTCCGCGTCAGCAGCACATGCACCGCCGTGCACAGGATCCCCAGCACGAGAATGGGGATCGGGATACCCAGCACCGCAGAAGTCCCCAAATGGGTGACGTCATCGGGCATGTTCATCGCCCGGGTATTGGTGAGCCACAGTCCGAAGCCGCGTGCCGCAAACAGCATGGCCAGTGTGACGATGAACGCCACAATCCGCAGCCGCGTGATGAAGAAGGCATTGATCGCCCCTCCCAGTCCGCCAATCGCCAGTGCGGTCAGGAAGCTCAGCCACAGCGGATAGTCCTGGAAGATCATCTTCCCGGCGACGGCCACGGCGACGAACATCACACTCCCCACGCTCAGGTCAACACCGGCCGTCAGCAGCACCAGCGTCATCCCGGTCGCCGCGATCCCCAGACTGCTCGACTGCACCAGGATGTTGACAAAGTTGTGCGGCTCGACAAACTGCGGGGACTTCAGACTGAACAGCGCCAGCACCAGCGCGAACAGGATGAGCGGCGTGTTGTTCAGCAGCCGCAGGAGTGTACGGTGCATGGGTCAGTGCTCCGGCAGATGTCCATCACGTAACGAGGAGCGCAGAATCCGTTCGCGGTCAAACTCGTCGCTGTGAATCTCGTCGGTAATCTCGCCCCGGTTCATGACCAGAATGCGATGGCACAGGCCGACCAGCTCCTCGATCTCCGATGAGATGACCAGCATGCCGGCTCCTCCCGCCGCGAGGTCATTCATCAGCGAATAGACTTCGTACCGCGCCCCGACATCGATGCCGCGCGTCGGCTCATCGAGCACAAACACCTGCGGCTTGTTGAGCAGCCACTTGCCGAGGACGACCTTCTGCTGATTGCCGCCACTGAGTGTCTTCACTGGCTGCTCATCGCGGGCCGTGGGGGTCAGGTGTATGCGGCCTCGCATCTCCTGAACTGCGCCCGAGAGTGCCCGCTGTCGCATCCAGCCGAGTCGTTCACCCGAGTAAGAGGGGGCAGTCACCAGCGCCAGATTGTCGGCGACGGACGATTCCAGGCACAGGCCCTCGTCACGACGGCTCTCAGTCAGCAAAGCCATGCCGAGTCGAATCCGCTCTCGCGTGGAGAGCGTCTGAATGGGTTGTCCTGCGAGCAGGATCTCTCCTTCCGACTGTGGATCGAGTCCGAAGAGAATCCGCGCCAGCTCCGTTCGTCCACAGCCCATCAGACCGGACAGCCCCAGGATTTCGCCCCGATGCAGGACGAATGAGATTCCCTTCACGATGCCAGGTTGTGAAACCTTTCGCACGTCGAGCACGGCTTCCTCGGTCGCAGCTGAACTACGATCAGGGAACAATTGTTCAATGCGGCGGCCCACCATCAGCGAGATCATGCGTTCGCCGTCGAACGCATCACGCGGCCCGGTCTCGACGACTTCACCATCGCGCAGCACGGCGATGTCATCACACAGCCGCAGCACATCATTCAGCGCATGAGAGATGTAGATCATCGTCATGCCGTCGGCCTTCAGACGCTCCAGCAGTGCAAACAAGTGTGCTGTCTCGCGCGTCGTCAGCGAGGTGGTGGGCTCATCGAGAATGAGGATGCGGGCGTCCCGACTGAGGGCCTTCGCGAACTCAACCAGCTGTCGCTCACCGGCCGAAAGCCTTTCCATCGGCAGGTCCCCACTTAAATCAAGCCCCACACGCCCGAGCAGTTCGTGTGTCAGGTTGTTGAGGGCCCCGCGATCAATCATTCCCCAGCGGCGCGGGAATGAATTGAGAAAGATGTTCTCGGCAACACTCAGGTTGGAGAACAGGTTCAGTTCCTGATGGATGAATGCGATGCCGTGCCTGTCGGCATCGCGCAGGACTCTTGGGTGCATAGGACTCGCCGTGCAGCAGAAGTTGTCCAGCATCTTGCCGCAGGTTGCCGCCGAGGATGTTCATCAGCGTGGACTTGCCGGCCCCGTTCTCCCCCACAAGGCCCAGCGTGTGCCCCGGTGCGATCGACAGACTGATTCCCTTGAGCACCGGAATGCCGAAGAAGCTCTTGTCGATGTTGTGAAACTCGATGCAATCACTCATGTCCCGGCCATCCTGATGCGCAGGGCATCCAGTACCGCCGCGAGCAGAATGACTCCTCCCTTCACCATCATGATGGTGAACTGTGAGAGATTCAGCAGGTTGAGGCTGTTGTCGATCAGCGTGAGGAACAACACGCCGCAGATCGTCCAGACGACCTTGCCGCGCCCTCCGTAGAGACTCGTCCCGCCGATGACGCTGGCCCCGATGACATCGAGCAGGTTGTTTCTCCACTGCACCGGCGAGCCTGTTTCCAGCCGCCCGGTGATGAGCACTGCCGCGATGCCCGCACACAGACTGCAGGCGACATAGGTGAGTGTCGCGACCCGGCGGATCGGTACACCAGACACGAGGGCCGCTCGCGGATTGTGACCGATCGCATACAGCCAGCGGCCCCACAACGTGCGTGTGAGCGTAAGATGGGCCCCCAGGGCCACGATGAGGGCGACGCCGGCTGAGGCCCAGGGGTTCTTGCCCCAGAAAACGAAGCTGTCGGGAAGGCCGGAGATCGATTTCGATGACGTCAGCCAGATGGCCAGTCCGCTGAAGAACATCATCCCTGTGAGCGTCACAATGAATGCTGGCATCCCCAGCCGGGTGATGCAGACACCATTCAGCAGACCAATCAGTGCCGCCAAGGCGAGCATCACGATGATGGCGGTCGGCGTGGCGAGTGCGTTGCCGGCGAGCCAGCCTCCCTCACCGGTCATCACCATCGCCCCGACCACACTTGTCAGCGCGATTACGGAAGTGACTGACAGGTCGATCCCCGCACTGATGAGTACGAGTGTCTGTCCGATCGCCACCACGAGCAGGGGCCACATCGCGGAGAGGATGTTGGCCAGGTTTCGAGTCGACGCCAGTCCGGGGGTGAACGGTGCCAGCACAGCGAAATATGCCACACACAGCACCAGCACGAGATACTCAGACTGGAAGACGCGGCGGAACATGAATCGTCCGGCATGGGATGGCTGCGGAGCGTGGACTATTGTCCGACGAGTGATCCCCAGGTCTTGCTGGCCATCTCATGAGGTTACCCTGGTGCATCACGAAGCCGGGATCCTGGATCAGCGGCCGGCACCTCCTTGCCTTCCATGCAGATCCATCAGCGCCTGTACGGTGGCCTCCGCCTCGAAGTAGACGTCCTGGACACCGGTCGCATCGAGGTAGCCATCCTCCAGCATCTCATAGGCTGTCGCGTCCCCGTCGAACCCACCGAGGATCACATGGCCAGGTTCGCCGATCTTGTGGTACTTTCCCGGCCGACTTGAGAGCCGAGACGATCGACGGAAGCAGAAAGTCGGACGAGGTGAACAGAAAGCTGATGTCGGGATGCGCCTGCAGCCCGTTGACGACACCGGCCTGCGCTTTCTCCTGATTCCATTCCGACGGGACGCGTGAGACGACTTCGATGATGTCCTCATTCCCTTCGATCGCCGCATCGAAACCGTCACGGCGGCCGATGGCATTCATGTCGCCCAGAGTCCCCCATCACGATCATCGCCTTGTGCTTGCCACCTGCTCTTGCGAGCCTGCTCGACCATGAAGGTCGACCGTGTCTTTGGCGATCTGAAAGTTGTCGGCCTGCATCGCGACCGACTTCGCATCCGACTCACCGGCGGGACGATTGAACAGGACGATCGGGATGCCGGCTTCGTTGGCGGCGCGAATGGCGGGGATGCAGGACTTGGCATCCTTCGGCACCAGGATGATGCCATCGACCCTGCGGGTGACGAAGTTCTTTACCTGTTCGAGCTGTCGGTGAGGAGTCGCTGTCCGCGATCGCTTCGAGCACTTGGATGTCGCGCTTGGCAAGTTCCGCCTTGATGGCCTCGAACCCGGCAATCCAGTACTCGGTCTGCAGCGTCTCGAAGGCCACCCCCACGGTGAGCGGGGCGGTCCCATCCGGGTTGCTCTTGCCGGAAGTCCCGGAGTCACATCCGGCCAGGATCGCGAGGAGCGTGAGCAGGATACATCCTGCCGTCGTGAGTGCTTTCATGATGGTGATGACCAACAGGGGCCAGAGATGAGTGTGAGGGTTGCTTCGGCCAGCGGATCGGGGGGTATCACGCCGGAGGATCGAGTTCTCCCCGGACAATCATCTGCGTCTGGTCCTTGACGTTGTCGGGCTCGAACAGCTCCAGCCAGTCGGTCTTCAAGATGTGTCTCCTGCCGTAGCCGGCGATCAGCTTCGCTCCGTCGCTGAAGGGAAACGGTGCCCGTCCGAACGCGATGCCGAGTTCGACCTTGATGTGACCGTACAGGAAGTCCTCGGCGGCTGACCGGGGCACCCCCCGGCGGACCGCTTCTTCCAGCGCCTCGCGCAAGGCGGTGACTAAGGCGATCGAACAGGTCTCGGCCATCGTCGGTTCGAGAATAGCCATCTGCTCCACCGTGATGCGATGGCTGCGGGTCACCGGCCCATAGAACTGCCGGGCCAATGTCTCACCCGTGTCATAGTGTTCCTCCGGCCCTTGCATGAGGGCACACACTATTGCCTGCCGGGCATGCACGCCTCCAAAGAAATCATCTCGCTCGGCCAGTGTTTCGTAATGATCGAAGACGTTGGGATGGCAGGGGTGTGTGACGAAGTACGAGATGTCCTCGCGCGTCGGCAACTCCCCGGCATGAGCCGCCGCCGGGTCGAGCGTGATGACCAGTGTCCCGGATCGCAGCTGAGGCACGACCTCGTGGGCCACCTGTCCCAGCACGCGATCGGGCAGCGCCAGCATGACGACCTCCGCCTGCGGGAGGGCGTCGGCCTGCGATGTCGTTTTCAAGCTCCGTTCGGCGATCCGTGCCTGCCCCGGCTCGCTGACCTCCACCAGCAGCAACTGGTGATCAAATCGGCGCAAATTATCGGTGAGCCGGCAGCCCATCTTCCCACCGGCTCCCAGGATCGCAATTGTTGACATGTCTTGTGAGGACTCCGTGTGTTGATGGTTGAGAGTTTGCAATACTCCAGCCGATGAAGAGTTCCCCAGGATTCCGATGCCGTCATTCCCGCGCATGCGGGAATCCAGCCATCGAATGTGTTGCGTGATTCACTGGATGCCCGCCTTCGCGGGAATGACGCGGTTCTAAGCCGACCACTTCAGACCGCCAACGTGTCAAGACGATTGAGAGTCAATTCATACTCACGCTGTCCCGTTGAGAAACGTGCCCCACAGGTCGGGCTGCCCGACCTGTCCTCCCTTGAAAATGATCTCCAGTCCGTTCAGTTCATTGGACGCGTGGACCCGGCAGAGTGGCGACCCCGGGGCCACCGGGGCGACCGCTTCCAGGGCCTCCACTCCCAGCGCACAGGCGACATGGTACGAAGTGTCGCCTCCCGCCACACCTGCACGGGCCAGCGGGCGCCCGGCCAGCAGCATCCAGAGGATCCGCCCCAGTTGAGGCCCGAGCGTGCGGGCGCTCAGCCGCCGGACGTCCTCCGGGCAGAAACCCAGTGCTGCGTACTGGCGTTGTGTTTGTTCGATGCGCGGATCGTCCGGTCCCAGGCTGGAATGCAGAATGAGGTTCTTCCCTTCCTTCAATAGTTTCCGTCCGCGAGCGACGACATCCGCAATGGCCGTCTCGCGGGTGTGTGGAGCGATCAGTTGAGACGTCGGCAGGGGCAGTTCCACAAACCCGTGCTGCAGGGCCCACGAAATCTGTCGGTCGTTGACGGGTGAGCAACTCCCCGTGATGACCACCAGCTGCTCGACTGGACCGAACGTCGGTTCACCTGCCGCGTGTGACTGTCGTTCACTCAGCGTCCCTGCCTGCTCCCAGTGCGCCGCCAGCGCATACTCGATTCCGGATGAACCGATCGCAAACAACGGTTCACCTGGCCGGGACAGTTCCTGCACCAGTGCGCCGATTGTTGTCAGATGGCGCGGCGAAATGATATCGAACAGGATAGCCGCCGGGACTTCCGCCAGTAACTCGGCCAGCCGCTCATGCGGATGGGCATCCTCCAGACACAGTACATCGAACATTCCAACCGGCAGCGAGGTCTGTTTCGACAGATGGACCCGCAGGTCGGCCTCTGTCATCGGCGTGATCGGATGCTTGACCATGGTGGGATGACGATCAAGGCGGAACGGTTCCGTGTCGAGCCCCGAGCGGGCGAACAGGTTGCCGAACACCGTATACCTACCCAGACTCGGTGCCCCCGCCAATATCGGGACGCAACGGTTACCGAAGACCTCACGGCCGATCTCCAGCGCCTTGCCGATGCTGCCGATCTCGGGGGAGGAGTCGAAGGTCGAGCAAGTCTTGTAGTGTACGATGGGAGCCTCGGACTCCCGCAGACGCTCGAATAGCGGGACGCAGATTGATCTCCATCTCGTCCGGCGACATAGTGCGGCTCGAGCCAGCGACACCGAAAGCCCGCAAGCCATCAAACTGTGCAAGCTGCTGTGACGTCGGGGGCTTGAGAAACAGCACCGTCCGCAGCCCGGACCATTGCAACACCTCCATCACGTCGGCCGAGCCGGTGAAGTCGTCGCCGTAGTATGCCAGCAGCAGGCTCATCATCGGCGGCCCCCGAAGTTTCTCGATCGTCTGCCTCAGTTCCTCGTGCGTCGAGGGCATACTCTCCAGTGGGATACCCTGCGCCGCGGCCTCCCATGCCTGCTGAATGCCGCGCAGTCCCGCCGCAGGGCCCCCCGGGATGGGCCATGATACCGCCGCCCGCGACATACATCAGATCGAGGGTTCCGGTCCGCGCGGTACGTCTCTGGCGCCTGCCCGCCCCACTGCCCCGAGGAGATGACAGGCATCGCCGAGTAACCTGCCGAACAACGGCTGTCTGCAGCGCCTGGATCGATCGCACCACCGAATCGTCCGGCTCCCAGAACTTGTTGTCCAGACCGTTGACGTGCAGATGATCGACCCCGACCAGCCGCCACAACTTCTGCCAGGCGGCGAATTCGATCCCGAGCAGCGGATGCCGCGTCAACATGCCCCAGCCATTGCGATGGCCGTGAATCGGCAACTGGCGCAACGCCGCGAAGGGCGCTCACCCCCGCAGCCCGACATGATTGAGGCTGACCATCACGCAGGTTCCGCCCGCTGCGAGGACGCGTGTCGTGATGACGCCGCATGGCATCGACCTCATCGGTGATGTTGACGGCGTACATCACCTTGCGGCCGGTCCTGTCGGCAAGCTCGTTGATCTCACGCATACACACTCGACGCGTTCTTTCAGGGGCGAATGCGGCGGATCGGCCATCAGCTCGTCGTCCTTGACGAAGTCGATGCCCGCTTCGCCCAGCTCGCGCACGAGTTGCCGCCGTCTGCTCTGGCGACAGCCCGACACTCGGCTTGACGATCGTGCCGATGATGGGCCGCGTTCGACGCCCGTCAGTCGCCGCGTCCCTTCGACGCCGAATTGCGGTCCCGGATAGCGAGTCGGCGAACTCATCCGGCAATTCGAGGTCCAGCAACTTGCACCCGGAGTGGTCCGACAGTTCGTAGAGGTTGCCGCAGACGTGTCGAGACCAACGTCGGCAGATTCGCACCGACATTGTCGAAGGGAAACGCGATGCGTGATCTCGGCCCGTTGATATGTCAGCGGATTCGCAGCGTCTTTGGCACCCGTGCGCCGCGCAGCGAGGGGGTCGACGGTGTCGAGCAACGTGATGTCGGTCACGCGAGCCCGGGCGCGGGCCTTCAGCTCCTCGGTTTCACCCGGCACCGGCAGGAACGTGCCGGAGCTTTGCTCGCCGGCGATCATCTCCGCCGCCTGCTCCACAGGTAGCGGTGTCTCGATCAGGTAGCGTGCGATGACGGTCGGCGTCGGCATGAGGACGGAGTCCGCAAGGGTCAATGGGATGGCCTCTCGCCGGGCGGCGGACGCGTAGGCGGTGACACCAGTTCCAGCGTCCTGAGGTTGTCTTCGCCGGTCGTCTCGCGTCAGCTTCGCCACGCAAATCCGAGCAGATTGCGATGACATTCGACAATACTCGCGTGGATCAGCGCGTAGGCCGGATTGGCCCAGCGTATTCAATGGGCGACCCTTCGGCGTTCGTTGCCGACATCGGTGATGATCGTCAGTCGGTAATCCGTCCCGAGCGACACTCCGCCTCGCGTGCCCTCGACGGCGACGAACGTTTCCGGAAAGCGATCGAACTCCCACTTGCTGGCGTAGCTCATGTTACAGGTCACGGTGAGGTCGTCATGCATCCGCATCATCACGGTTGCGACATCTTCGCCACGATGTCTCGTGGATTTGGCGCGTCACGCAGTACAGTTCGTCCGCCTCGCCCCACAGGAACCGCGCGACGTCCAGAATGTGCGTGCCGATGTCCGTCAGGATGAACTGCTCCAGCTCCTTGAGAAACGGCTGGTTGTCGAACACCGGAAAACTATTGGCGTAGTCGATCCGGCCGCGGACGATCGTCCCCAGCCGTCCCGAGTCGAGCACGTGTTTCACCGCCCGAAGTGGCGCCTGCCATCGCCAGTTCTCATGAACCAGCAGCGGAACTCCCGCCGACCTGCATGCGTTTACCATCGCACGAGCTTCGTCGAGTGTGGCGCGAGTGGCTTCTGGCAGATGACCGGGATCCGATGTTTTGCCGCGAGCGCCACAAACCGGGGATGTGTGGCAACGTCCGTCACGATGTCGATAAAATCGAGCGATTCACTTGTCACTAAGGACTCGGCATCGTCGTAGACCGCCGGGATGCCGAACTCCGCAGCGATTGCCTCGGCTTTGGATCGTGTGCGATTGAACAGCGCCACACAGCGGGCACCTTCCAGCTCCTGCCATGCTGCCAACTGATAGCGTGACCAGAACCCGGTTCCCAGCAGGGCGTATCGCAGCGCACTCATGCCAGTCCCCTGTCGTGAATCGCCGAGTGCCGAGTTTGTGGTCCGTCCATCTCCAGCAGGACCACGCTCTGTGCCGGGACGCTCACTTCGACCGCACCGCTTGTCGCGGCGAGCTGCTGCGGGTCGCTGAACCCCCCTTCCAGCAACTGCTGCACCCACACGTTACCAATCACATCCTGGACAATGACTGTCTGCGATTCCTCCGTGAATCCAGCCAGCAGCACCCGCCGACGTCCGTCGGGGTGCATCAGAGCCAGTGCGTCCACCTGCAGCGGACGGGTCGAGACTGTCTCGCACACAGCGTCACACCCTGCCAACGCTGCGAAGACGTGAAACATCGGATACGGCCGGCCCTGCTCATCCACCACGCCGCGCGGACCTGCGGTCTCATAGAACGTCAGGCTGTGCAGTCCGTGCGATGGAGCCAGCCGCGCCAGCGTCCCGAGCGTCCACGCCGCCCCGAAACCAGTCGACTGTCGAGGATCACTTTCGGGAGTCTCCTGGGTATCGCGATCGGTCGCGTTGGGATTGAACCGCGGCCGCAGCGTTATGGGCGAGATGACGACAGGCTGCGGAGAGAACTGCTGTACGCTCTCGATTGTGCTCCGCTGCGCGCCGAGGGTTTCCACCAGCGACAGGTTGTCGAAGGCATGCACCTGCGGATTGATGGAGAAACAGGGCAGAGCCGATGAGTCGGCGGGCGGACGCTCGCGATTGAGTTCAGCGAAATAGGCATTGGTCCCGGCGGCGAAGGGAATCCCCGGGTCGAAGGGTGCGGGATCCGCTCGCCAGTTCGACGCATGAAGGATCTGTGACCTTGCCTGTCGCCGGCAGGAGGAGCCACAGACCGACAGGACTGTCCAGTCGCTTCACTTCCTCCAGCACACGGATCAACTCGTCGTCAGCAGAGTCGCCGACAAACAGTGCCGCATGGAGTGTCGAATCGCAATGATGTGCGAGTTCGTTGGCCTGCTGCAGCTGTTCTCGCCAGTCATTGGACTGCAGCCGCAGGTCAACGCGCAGATGCGCCGGACGGAGAGACGTGATCGCATCACAAGCTGCAGGTGTCAGGGAGTGACCGGTTGTTGCCATCCCCAGGCCGATCGCCGGGAGTGGCCGGCTGCTCGACCAGTCGACCTTCACTCGTGTCGTTGACTTGCAAAAACGCGGAGTGTCTGCGAATCCCCTGTCATCAGCATGCAGCCAGACTTTCACCGATTGTCTGATCCGGTCACCCGCCTGCACCCGCACGGGAAAGGGAAGATCGAGCGGAGTGCAGTAGGTCTTGAACGACGCATCGGTCCAGTTCCGCTGGTCCTCCATCTCGAAGGTCTCGCCATCGAAGATGACCGCCACCCCAACTCCATCGACGACCTCATGGGAAATGGATCGTATCTCCTTGAACGGCTGATGCGGGGAGATGTACCGGGGAAAGCGGCCGTTCGTCACCCGACTATCAACGTGATCCACGCGACAGGCTTGCCCGGCGCACTCTTTGATAGGATGCAGCACGCACAGGCCGATGCGATTCTTCAGGAACGACGCCTCGCGCAGCCAGACAAGCTGTAGCCGACCGTGCCATCCGATTCCCCGTTCACCACTCCCCACCAGCGGAAGTCCACGTTTCCCTGCCGACACTCGGCCCTGAAAGTCACCTGGAAGTTGTGTGGCTGACTGTCGATCTGCAGATCACAGATTTCAGGGACGATGGTGTCCCAGTTGTGGTCGCGGACGGCTCCGAAGATGCCTCGGATCACTTCGTGTTCCCCCCAGCAGACATGGCGCAAGAACCCCGTGGTGGTGTCGAACACCATCTGCAGCGGACCGGCTTGCAGGGGGACGATCGTCATGCTGGGGTGATGAGTGCGGTCTGCGAGATCGTGGAGAGGGTTCACCAGATCGGCCGCGGTTGCGCAGATGCTCCCTGACCGGGCGATTGTCCGGATCGCGCGTAGTTGAGATACTACTAAGATCTCAGCACGCGTCAACAATACGAACGTTGTGTGGGCGGCCTTTGTGATCCAGGCTGATCGAAGGGGGTGCCTGCGGGAAGTTCGGCCCTCTTCCCGGCCCTTCCCCACGAGTGGAGCACAATTTGGGCGAAGCGTCAGATGTGTGAAATGAGGGATTGAAAACTCGGGCGACTCATGAAACATACACACCGCGGCTGTTCCGCGCGTCATCCAAAGCCACTTGGCCCGAATCGTGCGGGTTGTCAGTCTCCAGGTCGACTGATATTCTGAATTGCCTTGTGGAGTCGCTGATTCTGCTCTGATCGGCTGCGCCAGCCGCCCGATAGTCACGCGGGCTTCCAGAGCGTTCTGTCCACGGGTCGTGTCGCGGACACGGCTCCTGGCCGAGCATGGTACCCCGGTCTCGAAACCCGAGTTGCTTATGGAACTTGCTGACCAGATTCTGGACCTGTCCGGATTTCTCAACTTTCCCCGTCGGATGGTCGCGGGAATATGTTGGTCTGATGCTGGAGGACAGCCCGATTCGCGTTCGCTCGCTCGCGAGCAGCGACTTCGAGGACGCCAAGCGGGTCGAGGAGGAAGCTTGGGGCGAGAACCTCGAGCAATTCTCCCGCGACCAGTTCGAATCCCGCATCAGCAAGTTCCCCGAGGGAAATGTCTCGCCATCAACGAAGAGGGCCGGATGGTCGCCATCATCAATACCGAGCGCATCCGGTACGACTTCGATAATCCGATCCCCACTTGGTACGAGGCGACCAACAACGGGTATCTGCATCATCATGAGGACGGCGAGTTCATCTACGGCGTGAACCTGGCGATTGCTAAACACGCTCTGATGTCCGGGGCCGGCAATGTCATCATGTTGCAGATCGGCGGAGTGATGCTGGACCTGCAGATGCAGGGGATCATCCTGGGGGTGCGTCCGCTGCGCTATCATCGCTTCGCCGGCAAGATGTCGTTCGACGAATACCTGTACGACAAGAAGGGGAAGATTCGGGATCCCGAGCTGGGTATGTACTGCCGCATGGGATTTCACATCAAGAAGACGCTCCCGAATTACTTCGATGACAAGGAGAGCGGCAACTGGGGTGTGCTGCTCTATATGGAAAACCCCCATCATCCGGCGAATCAGTAATCACGAGTCCCTGGCCGCGAGTCAATCGCTCGCAGGCCGATGCTGATTGCCCATTCAATCTGGAGTCATCCGCTGTGGCCGTTGACTGGCTGTTTACAAACGCACATCTGCTGACGATGGAAGGGGACGGTATCGGACATCTCGCCGATGGCGCTGTCGCCGTCACCGGCAATCTCATTACCGCCGTCGGCCCGACCGCACAGGTTCGGCAGCAACTGGGCCTTGAAAGCGGGGTCCGCGTCACGCACGAGGTTGACTGTCAGCATCACGTGATCATGCCCGGTTTGATCGATGCGCACATCCACACGCAACTGGGACTGCTGCGCGGCATCGCTCAGGACATGCACGACTGGATGATGCGGGGGATCATGCCGTATCTGCTCGAGCTTAAGCCGCGCTGGCAACAGCTCTCGGCGGAGCTCAGTATCATGGAAGGACTGTGCGCCGGCACGACGACGTTCGGCGACTTCCTGTCGTTTCCGGATCCGCAGTTGTTCCAGTTTTACGAGAGCAGCGGCATCCGGGTGCGACCTATTCTGCCAGTGCACGAGATCGGACCGGCGCTGCTGTCCGGCGGAGAGTTGTATACGCTCGACCGGCACATGGGGCAGGCATCGTACAACGAGGCGCTGCGGCTGTATGACGAGTTTCACGGCACAGCCAACGGCCGTATCCAGTGCATGCTCGGGCCGTTCACTCCCGACTTCGTCAGCGAGGACACCCTCGTCCGGGTGAAAGAGGCGGCGGTCGAGCGGGGCGTGCATATGCAGATGCACTGTGCCCAAGGAGAGCGGGAGACGCGGCAGATTCAGCTGCGTCACGGCAAGCGGTCGGTGCCGTATCTCGACGATCATCAGTACTTCGACAGCAAGTTCACCGCCGTCCACATGACCGATGCGAACGACGAAGAGGTGCACTGCGTCGCCTCGCGGGGGCGCATCTCATCGTGTGCAACGGCTCCATCGGACTGATTGACGGGATGATTCCGCCGGCGGTGCCCTTCCAGAAAGCCGGCGGTTCGGTTGGACTGGGCTGCGATCAGGCGGCAGGCAATAACAACTGCAACATCTTCAATGAGATGAAGCTGACTGCGCTGTTCGGCAAGATGTATACAAAGGATCCGACCGTCATGCCGGCCGAGCGTGTCTTGCGGATGGCGACGATCGAAGGGGCCAAGGCACTGGGGCTGGAGAAAGAGATCGGCTCACTCACGCCCGGCAAGAAGGCCGATCTCATTTGTGTGGATACCCGGCACCCAACCTTGCAGCCGGTGATCCTCGAACCGTTCAACCTGGCGGCCAATCTGGTGTATGCCGCCCGGGGACACGAAGTTGACAAGGTAATGATCGACGGCCGGATGATTGTGGACCACGGGAAGATTACGACATTCGATACTGATCAAGTGCTTGAAGACATTCGCGAGATCGTCCCGAAGCAACGGCACAAGGTGGGCTTCGAAGATTTCATGTGAGCCCCAAAGAGTGAGTGTTTGAGTTGGCGCGGATCGTGCCTGAGCGAAAAGGCGACTGGTGCCGCATCGCCGCAGGATTGTAGGATCGGAGCCTGAAGCGCCAGCGAAGGAGCTTGGCAATCGTCCTTCGCTGTGCATTCAGGCTTTAATGGATGGGGGGAAATCAAAAGTGAGTCAAGTCAAGACGCGGCCCGAGATTCTGGAAGGCGTTCGCGAAGTGCTCGTGGAAGCACTGGCGGTGGAGCCGGACGAGGTGACTGAAGACGCGGTGCTGGTTGACGATCTGGGACTGGCATCGATCGATATGCTCGACATGATCTTCAGCCTCAATCGTGAGTTCGGTGTGTACATCAAGCCGACCGAAATCCAGACGCAGCTTCTGGGCGGACTGTCCGAAGAAGAGTTCCTCAACGAGGATCGCACCGTCAGCGAGAGGGGCTATGAGCGCATTGCCGAACTCGTTCCCGGTTTCGACCGCAGCGCCCTCGCCGAAGATCTGACCGACGGTGACCTGTTCCAGTTCTTCCGGGTCAAACATGTGGTTGACATTGTGGAAGAGAAGCTGGCCGAAAGGAACAAAGGGTGATGAACGACCGCGCGCGCAGGCGGCGGGTCGTCGTGACCGGCATGGGCGCGGTCAGCCCGCTGGGCCTGACATTGGCCGATACCTGGGCGGCCGCCCTGCGGGGACAAAGCGGCGTGCGACGTATCGTATCCTTCGACCCGGAGTTCTGGCCTGTCCAGATCGGGGGTGAGGTGGTCGGCTACGACGTTGAGCCGTACCTCGACGACGCGACCCGCTCGCTTCACTGGGCCATGCCGCGAGGCATTCAGTTGGCGCTGGGTGCATCGGCCATGGCGGCTGACGACTGCGGCCTCGATCTGCGCGCGTTTCCCAACGATCGGTTGGGTATTTCGCTGGGTGCCGCCACCCACGCCATGACCATCAGCAAGATCAACGAGCTGCGTCATCTGGCCAAGGACTACGATCCGCCACGGTATCGACCGTTCGATGAGCGACTGGAAATGCGACTCCCGCAGGTCGCTGTCGTGCAGACGATTGCCGATCGATGGCGGGCCGCAGGACCCTGTCTCGTCATCAGCACCGCCTGCGCGGCGGGGACACAGGCCATCGGGACGGCACTCCGCACCATCCAGCGGGGCGAGGCTGACATCATGCTGGCCGGCGGCTTCGACGACATGGTGCACGAGATCGTACTGCTCAGCTTTTCACTGCTGGGAGTGATGTCGCAGCTCAACGATGACCCTCAGCGTGCCAGCCGGCCGTTCAACAAGGATCGGGACGGCTTCGTCATCGGTGAAGGTGCTGCGGTGATGGTCCTGGAAGAGCGTGAGCATGCCCTGCGTCGTGGGGCCCGCATCTATGCCGAACTGGCGGGATTCGGAACTTCCACCACCACCGAGCACATCACCGATTCATCGAGAGACGGACGTCACCCGGCACGCGCCATGACGCATGCCCTCGATGATGCCGGCATCGAGCCCGCGCGCGTGGGATACATCAATGCTCACGGCACGTCGACACGTGACAACGATCGGGCGGAGACGGCGGCCATTCGCCGGGCGCTGGGCGATCATGCCGACAAAGTCGCTGTGAGTTCCACCAAGTCGATGACGGGACATCTCGTGCATGGGGCCGGGGCCCTCGAAGCGCAGTTTGCGGTGATGGCGCTGGTCGATCAGATCGCCCCTCCGACAATTAACTACGATGCCCCCGATCCCGTGTGCGACCTCGACTACGTGCCCAACGTCGCGCGCCCCCTGCCGCTGGAGGTCACCATGTCCAACTCATTCGCGTTCGGGGGAAACAACGCGGCGGTCGTCTTCACCCGCGAGTCACCGGACGCCTGAAAAAGAATACCGATGGATTCGCATGCTGACGATCGCAGAGCTGTTGTGACCGGCTTTGGGCTGGTGACGCCCCTGGGACGCAGCGTGAGCGAGGTCTGGGAAGGCTGGCGAACCGGTCGCCCAGTCTTCGGACCGATCACGCGATTCGATGCCAGGTCGCTCCCCGTCCAGTATGCCGCCGAGATCAACGACTTCGACCCGCGCCAGGAGATCAAGAACCGACGTCTGCTGCGTCTGCTCGTCCCGCAATGTGGAGAGGGATTCGGTTTCGTTGCGGCAGAACAGGCCCTGGAATCAGCGAAGCTCAAGTCCGGAGACTGGGTACCCGAGCGGGCCGGCATCGCGGTCGGCTGTCGCAAGGAAGGGCCTCGGCTGTCCAACTTTCATGATGCGATCGAGCTGTCCCTCGACGCTGAGGGGAACATTGATCGCCGCGTGTTCATTGAAGAAGGGACGCCGCGCATCCCGCCCCAGTCGATTGTCGAAGGACTGCCGAACGCGCTGTTGTACTACATCGCCCACGAATACCTGCTGCAGGCGACCAACCACAACTTCATGTCGCTGGGAACTGGTGCCTGTACAGCCGCCGGAGCCGCACTGCAGGATTTGCGCAACGATGATGCCGAGTTGATGCTGGTGGGTGGGCACGACTCGTGGATCGACTGGACCGGCATCTCTCACAATGTGTTTTCGGGCATTGTCTCCGCATCATCAGAGGACATCAACACGCTGTACTGCCCGTACGACGTCCGTCGCAGTGGCGGTGTTAGTGGCGAAGGAGCGACGTATGCCGTGATCGAGCAGCTCGCGTTCGCTCGGGCGCGTGAGGCCAACATGCTCGGCGAGATGCTGGGCTACTCCGCCGGCACCGGTGTCCCCGCAACCGACCGGGAGGCCTGTGCCGAGGCGCTGGCTGCCTGCATCAGCCGGGCACTGGCCGATGCCGAAACCGAACCGGATCAGATCGACCTACTCTTCCTGCATGGAGCGGCGACGCCCCTGGGGGACTGGGCCGAGGTTCATGGCCTGCTGGCTGTCCTGGGCGATCATGCCCGACAGATTCCGGCGACGACGGTGAAGTCGGCGACGGGGTTGATGGGGAACGGCTCGAGCCTGACGGAATTGGCATTGGCGCTGGAGTCGCTGCGTCGCGGCGAGGTGCTGCCAATCCGTAACCTGCAGGAGCCGGACCCCGCACTACCTCTCGACTTCGTATGCGAACCTCGAAGCGGACTGAAACTGCGTCGCGCCCTGGTGCTGCAGCAGTCATGGCCCAGCCACTTCACGGCGATCGTCGTAGGTACCGCGCCGTAGTTGGACACCTATCTGCATGGTTCCGTTCGAGCACTCTGTTCGCCTTCACCCCGGTTCGATGTTAGACTCGATCTGGCCAGTTCCTCCCGCCTGACACTGACGGAGTCCGTCATGTCTCCATCATTCGACTCCCGGCTTGGTATTACTCGACGCGCACTGTTTCAGCGGGCCGGAATCGGTTCGGTCGCGCTGGCATCACTGCTCGCTGAAGATCTGCCGGCTGCGGCTCCGACAGGTGACGAGCCGCTCGCCCCGCGAATCACCGGGATGGTCCCCAAGGCCCGGAATGTCATCTTCGTCCATCTGGTGGGGGCTCCGTCACATCTTGACTTGTTTGACTACAAGCCAGAGCTGGTCAGGCTCGACGGCCAGCTGATGCCCGACGACCTGTGGAAGGGATTGCGGCTCGCCTTCATTCGCGAGCAGCCAGCGCCTCTGGGGACGCGCTTCAAATTCCAGCGGCACGGCGAGGGCGGGACCGAACTATCGGAACTGCTGCCGCATCTGGCGGGCGTGGCTGACGAGCTGTGCGTGATCAAGGGGATGCACACCGAACACTTCAATCATGGACCGGCGCAGCTCTTCTTTCAAACCGGCTTTGGACGTTTCGGCCGTCCGTCCGTCGGTTCATGGGTGACGTACGGTCTGGGGAGTGAGAACCAGAACATGCCGGCCTTCGTCGTCCTCATCACCGGCAGCGTGGCGGGGGCGGGCAACAGCCTGTGGGGCAGCGGGTTTCTCCCCAGCGTGTACCAGGGGATCGAATTTCGCGCCGAGGGGGATCCGGTCCTGTTCCTCTCGAATCCCGCAGGCATTGCGGACGCCGATCGACGCCGGATCATCGACGCTGTCAATCAACTCAACCGCACACGACTGGCGGATGTCGGCGACCCCGAGATCGCCACACGCATCAATCAGTACGAGATGGCATACCGCATGCAGTCGGCCGTTCCCGAACTGATGGAGATCGCTGCCGAGCCCAAGCACATCCACGAGATGTACGGCACATCACCGGGTAAGGAGAGCTTCGCGAACAATTGCCTGCTGGCGCGGAGGCTGGTGGAGCGTGGCGTTCGCTTCGTGCAGCTGTACGACGAGGGCTGGGACCACCACAGCGGTGTGTTTACGGGCCTGCCAAGCAAGTGCAAGCAGGTGGACCAGCCGCTGGCCGCATTGATTGCAGATCTCAAGCAGCGAGGCCTGCTTGATGAGACGTTGGTGGTCTGGGGGGCGGAGTTCGGCCGGACCCCGATGGTTCAGGATGTCGCCAACAGTGGCCGGACGAACGACAAAGTGGGCCGCGACCATCACAAGGACGCGTTCTCAATCTGGATGGCCGGGGGCGGGGTGAAACGGGGCTTCACCTATGGACGCACTGACGACATCGGCTTTCACATCACCGAAGACCCGATGCATGTGAACGACTTCCACGCCACGCTGCTGCGTCTGCTGGGTCTCGATCACGAACGGCTCACGTTCCGCTACCAGGGACGCAACTTCCGGCTTACCGATGTCGCCGGACAGGTGGCGGAGAAGATCATCGCGTGAGAGACGACGCCTGATACAAGCACGCCGCGCGAGCAATTGCGCCTCGTTCGTGACATCCGCAGCACACTCGCTGGCGCTTCGTGCTTGTATTGAGTGACGTCAATCCCCCTCACCCCGACCCTCTCCTCCACCGGTGAGGCTTGTCTGATATCAATGATGCCGCTCGTAGGGGAGAGGGAGTTAACACGCCATACTCAGCCTGACGATCATGTGTCCGCCGGCGTGGCTACATCCACCTTGAAATCCCTCTGGAACAGCAGGGCGAAGCCGATCAGCGCGATGCCTGAAATCAAGGCACCGGTCAGCCAGATGCCAGGCCAGTCCGCGACGAGCTGCTGCGTCGTCTCGCCGACGGTCCGCGTGAACGGTACCAGGCCCGCCGTGCCGTTGATGCCCACGCGGTCCCGCATGGTGATGGCATCGGGTGATGTCTCAAACAATTCGCCGAACGCCCCGCTGAGGAACCCACCCAGAAACATGCCGGCACCGAATACGAACGTCCCGTAAAACATCTGCATACTGCCCCGGACATCCGGTGGGCAGACCCGATCGACATACATGTACGCGGCGGCAAAGAAACAGGCGAAGCAGAACCCGTGCAGCGCCTCTCCGAAGATGACCAGCGCAAAGATCATCTGGGCGGGTCCATTCGCGGACACGTCGAACCACCAGCCATCGGAGGCGAACGTCGCCTGTCCCCCTTCAATCGTGATGGCGTAGGCGAACAGCAGGCAGCGCAGCATGTAGGCCAGGATGCCCAGCAGCATCGTTCGCTTGAAGCCCCACGACTTCAGCATCAGCCCCAGAACGAGCAACACCAGTACCTCGGCCACCTGGCCAAGGGAGGAGAGGCGGCCCTCGATCGCTGATTCGATGCCGACCTGTCTCAGGACGTTCTTGAGATAGGGGCTGTTCCAGACGAAGAAATACTTGTGGGCCATCGCGACCAGCAGGCTGATCAGCACCAGCACAAGGACGTTGCGGCTCCTCAGCAGTGCCAGAACCTTGCCCGGGGCTAGATCGTGCTTGTCAGACTTGGACGGGGGCGTGTGCGGCAGCGTGAAGCAGTACAGCCCCATCACCAACCCACTGATACCGGCAAATGCCAGCACAATGCCGCGGGCCCGGTCGAGCTGGGGTCCTTCCAGTCCCCGCAGAAAGACCATCTCGGTCCACCACGCGGGCACAATGAAGCCGATCGTACCCCACAGGCGAATGAGCGGAAACTCGCGCTCGCGGTCCTTCAGGTGATGAAACGTGAGTGAATTGGTGAGCATCATCGAGGGGACGTACAGGGTCGAGTACATCGCTCCAAGGACGACAATCGGCCAGTAGCTTGTCAGCCAGTACAGCACCAGCATGATGAGGCCGCCCGCCAGATGGCAGAATGCCAGCACTTTCTCAGTTGCCACGTGGCGGTCCACCAGCTGGCCGATGAAGAACGGCACTACGAGTGGCCCGACGGCGATCGCAGCACTGAACATGCCCATCTGAGTGGGGGTGAACTGCAATCCACTGCGGACGTATTCGGTGATGACGGGCAGATAGCTCCCCTGCACGAAATACTGCAGGAACATCATGACATACAGCCGGTAACGCAGCGAGGCGTCGGTTCTCAGCGAATCGGCGGGGAGCTGTGTCATGAGGGGGCCGAGGACAGAGGTGTTGAAGGTGATAATCCTGCATCAGGATTGCGGTTGGCCGGGGACGTTCCCCAACTTCGGTTCGGAACCGTCGGCCTGGTCGATGACGCACTTTCGGAGTTGGGGAGTGTACCCTGCGTGGCCGGCGATCGGGGAGGGTACACTCCACGTTTTCGGAATGAACCCATGCGCTTCCGTCGACGCAGGCCGAAAGCGCGGCGCGCTCCCCGCCGAAATGGCACCCGCATTCGAGCCGGATACAAGCCGACAGGAATTCCCACCGCGCAGGTGTGAGGAGTCCATCCTCTTCGTATAATTGCAATGATCAATTGAAGCAACGTCTGGAGTAACCGGTGCGGACCTGGGGCCGGGCGGCCCTCACACGACGCGGTTCATTGCGAGGTAGGGACTATGTCTGACAGCAACATGGGAGACGCGGCCAAACGCAAGGCGGCGTCCGAATGTTATCGCAAGGGAAACGAGGCCCTTGAGAAGAGCAACTGGGACTATGCGCTGGACATGTTCGCCACGTGCACCGCTCTGGTTCCCGACAATGTGATGTACCGTCAACTGGCGCACGGCAGCCGCGTACAAGAAGTACGACAACAACAAGAGCGGTGCCGGGGCGTTCGCCAAGAGCAAGCTCATTGGCCTCCGGGGGAAGATCAAGAAGGCCCGTGCCAGTGAGGACTGGAACGAGGTCGACAAGCGGGCAGAGGAGGGACTGAAGATCAATCCGTGGGATACTCAGCTCAACGTCGATCTGGCGCAGGCGAGTGTGGAGCGGGAGTTTCTGGAGGTCGCCAAGTTCGCCTATACCTGTGCCCGCAATGCGGAGCCGGACAACAAGGACCTCAACTGGAAGCTTGCCGAGATTCTCGAACAGCGCAGTGAATTCACGGAGGCGGCGAAGGTCTGGCAGCACATTTGCAAGCTCGATCCCAACGATGGCGAGGCCCGGTCTCGCGTCAACGGGGCGATGTTCAAGGAAACGACAGCCCACGGTGGCTATGAGAACGCCGAGAATACGCGCAACGTATCGGTGCATATCAACAAGGTGCTGGGAAAGAAGGATGGTCCCGCCGATGCACCGGGCATGTCAGTCGAGAAGGACTTGCAGCAGGCGATCCGCAAGGAGCCCGAGCGCGTCGAGCATTATCTCAAACTGGCCCAGCACTACCGCCAGAACAAGAAGCTGGACGAGGCCCGCGAGACGTTGACGAAGGCTCTCGAAGTCTCCGGCGGCGATCCGAACGTCAAGGAACAGATCGAGGATGTGGAACTGGACCAGTTGCGGCAGAACCTGATGCTCGCCAAGGAGCGTCTCGCCGGCAACCGCGACGACGATGCGGCGAAGGAGCAGTTCCGCGAACTCGATCTTGAGACCGCCAAGCGCGAGCTGCAGGTCTACTCGAAGCGCATGGATCGTTACCCGAAGGACATGAACCTCAAGGTCACGGTCGCCACGCTGTTGATGCGGTTCAAGAAGTGGCAGTCGGCCATCCCGCTATTGCAGAAGGCCAGCTCGCACACGCGGCTCAAAGGCAAGGCTTTGTTCATGCTGTCCAAGTGCTTCTACCAGGATGGCAAGACCAAACTGGCGATGGGGCAACTCGAGCGGGCCTTACCCGAACTCGACTTTGAAACCGATCCCAAGACATTCACCGAGGCTCACTATCTGATGGGCCGCATGAGCGAGGACCTGGGGGATATCCCCACCGCCGAGAAGCACTACGGCGAGGTGCTGGTTGTCGACTACGACTACAAGGACGCCAAGGATCGCATGGAACGTCTGCAAGGGAGCGGGAGTGCCGAATGATCGCGTCGCGTTGTCGAAGCTGCCAGCTTCGATCGAGTGTCAGACGAGCCGGAGACGTTTTACCGTAAAGTGGCAGAGGAGCAGAGTGGCAAAGTGTCTGTGTCAAAGCAGGTGGGCAACGGCTCACGCCACTCGTTTGCAGCGATCAGCGAATAGTGAACATACACGCTGCTAGGTACGGAGTTCGTTCCCGGTGACGCTTGCGGCTTAGCCGCATCAATGGACTCTCGATTCCACCCAGGCAGCGAAGCCGCAACCAGGTGGCACGCGGCGACGAACCTGCAGAAGGAGTACAGGACATGAGTCACTCATCACTGATTGAGCAATATCTCACCGGGCCCGGGCAACTCCGCGAAGCGATCGCCGGCATGACCGAGGAGGAATTGTGTGCGGCTCCGGTGCCCTGTCGCTGGTCGACGCGGCAGGTCATCTGTCATATCGCCGACTTCGAGCCGGTGTATGCCGACCGCATGAAGCGCGTGGTTGCCGAGGAGGAGCCGACGCTGTTCGGCGGTGACCCAAATCTGTTCGCGGCTAAGCTGGCGTACGAGGCGCGCGATCTCGACGAAGAACTGCAGCTGATCGAGGCGGTCCGCCGTCATACGGGGCGCATTCTGCAGACGTTGCCCGAAGACGCATTTGCACGACAGGGGATTCACTCCGAGTCCGGGCCGCTCACGCTGGAGAAGCTGCTGACGAACATCACCCGGCACATCCCGCATCACATTGAGTTCATCGCCCAGAAGCGGGCGGCCCTTGCCTTCCGATGAGCGGCCATGGATGACGACCGGCTGTTTCGTGCGCTGCTGATCGGGATCGGGGTGGTGATCGCCCCGCTTGCAGCCACTTACCGGTATCGCTCGGTCACTGCGGAGAAACTCGACCGCTGGCAGGAAGGCCCTGTCATCCTGTTTGGTTTAAGGCTCAGCGGCATCCCCTGGCTGATTGGCTTTTGCACCTGGATGGTCGATTCGTCAGCGATGGAGTGGTCGGCCTGGCCCACACCACTGGTCATTCGCTGGCTGGGCGTGATGATGTTCGCGTGCAGCGGGTTGCTGATGATCTGGACGTTTCACAACCTGGGACACAACCTCACTGATACCATCGTGACGCGGGAGAATCACACACTGGTCACGAGCGGCCCCTATCGGTACGTCCGGCATCCATTTTATGTATCTGGTGCGCTGGGGATGCTGGGACTTGGACTGGCCACAGCGAACTGGTTCCTGATGTTGGCCGGCATGATTCCACTGCTCTTCCTGGGAATACGGACCCGTATCGAGGAGCAGAAACTGATCGATCGGTTTGACGACTCCTATCGAGACTACATACGGCGGGTGGGACGATTTGTCCCGCGAATCCGAGGCTGAGCAGGCCGGTGTAGATCATGGGCACATGACGTGCCCACAAATCTGGCAGGTTCTTACCAGCGACATGCCGCGAGCCGACGTACTACGTGAGGATCTTCAGTTCCCCTACGAGTAATGAGTGGCCATTTAGAGCCTGTGACATCAGACATCGCTGCAGGATGCGTGTGTGGGCCGGACTGTTTGCGTTTACCTTGATCGGCACCGCAAGCGCGCACGATGTCGACCACACCTGGCACTTCGATTATGCCCGCGTCGGCGAACTGACCACCGGCTGGTCTGCAGCGAAGACCGGCGCAGGGAACGGCAGTGTCTGGCGAGTCGTTGTGGACGAGACCGCGCCGAGCGGTCGGCAGGTGCTGGCCCAGGTTTCGAGCGAAGGGCCGAATCCGCTGTTCAATCTCTGCGTCGCCGACAGGCCTCAACTGGCTGACGTTGAGATCAAGGCCGTCACAGTGCGTCTCGACCAGGGGGGCGGGCCCGTCTGGCGTTACCAGGACGAGAACAACTACTACGTTGCCCGCCACAATCCGCCGGAGAATAACTACCGCGTGTACAAGGTGGTCGATGGCAAACACACGCAACTCGCCACTGCCGACGTTGATTTCCCTGCGGGAGTGTGGCATACGCTACGCGTCGTGCAGCGCGGCAACCACATTCAGTGCTTCCTCAATGATGAGCTGCGACTGGATATCAGGGACGACGCGTTTCCGCAGGCCGGACGTGTGGGACTGTGGACGAAGGCGGATGCCGTCACGCCATTTGATGACTTCCACGTCCAGCAACTCGTTCCCTAACCGGGATATTTCATCCGTTCATTGATCGCGAGAAAGTTTGGCTGGTGGCTGGGGGATGGCACACACCCCTCTCTCCCCGGACGGGCATGGCGAAGAGTGGCGGACGGGGTGCGCGGTGAACAGGACACGGATAGGTCACCCGCGTGTCCAGCCGCAGGCCAATTGTGGTAGTAGCCGTGATAGAACCGACTCTCCTGCTGAGGGTGGATCGGATCGTCGGTGGCGTCAATGTCGAGAATGCTCTCGTCCGGCAGCGACTCGTGGGATCGCAGAAAGATCTCGACGAACAGCTTCGACATCCCCACGAATGCTTCGCGGGTGACCCGCTGTCCGAGCCGGCACAACGTCGATGGCGGAGCGAGCGGCAGCCGTGAAATGGTGATGACAGCCGTGCTACACTCTGTCCCGGGTTCGGTGATTGGAAAAGTTGGTTTCACCCTTCCTGTACCGAATCTCATACCATCGCAACATGCTCAGCACCAATCAGCGGATGAAATATCCGGGCTGGCAGGATGCGACGGCGTCGCCCCAGATTGCCATGCAACCTGAGCCATCCGCGTATCATGTCACGCGGGCCGTCAACAAGGGCGACGATCCGAAGGATCTCGCGCAGAGACGCTAAGAGAACATCGACTGGACTCGCGAATAACCGCAGGGGAAAACTCTCGCATACCAACCTGGATCAAGCCCTCCGGGCACCCGGCGTCGTATTCAGATCGAATCACGGCCAGTGGCGTGGGGCGGCCATTCTCAGCGCTTCCGCGCGAGAAACTCGCGCCCGAACCATTGCTTGTTGTCTCGATGTGTGCCGTCAGGGTGCATTTGCGGTGAGAACGGGCGAAAGTCGCTCTTGCTGCGTTCGATTGACTCTCCGTATAGTCTGCTTCCCGACGTCTGAGCGAACTCATGGAGGAGGACTGTGCGCGAGATCGAGGCGACTGCGGACGATGGGTTGTCAATGGATGAGATCGAGGCGGCCTACGCGCACGCTCTCGAAGCTATTGAAGCCGTCGAGGACTCCTGCGACAACACAGAGTGTGACAGCGCGGAGATCGCGACGGCAAATCCCCTGACGGTCGTCGACCCTCCGCATGAGATCGGTCTCCGGGAATCCGACCCTGATTCCGACGCTGTCGGCAATCCGGGCGAGCCGCTCATTCAGCCTCGCCAGATCATCGAGGCGGCACTGTTCGTGGGGGGGGAACCACTCACGATACGTCGCCTCAGTCAGTTGATCGGCGAACACTCCGGTCCGCAGCAGGTGGAAGATCTCGTTGAAGGTCTCAACCGTCAGTATGCGGACGAAGCGCGACCGTATGAAATCATCTTCGGTGAGGGGGGCTATCGTCTCGGATTGCGGTCCGAGTTCGAGACGATTCGTGACCGTGTTTATGGCGCAGGTCCCCGAGACGTCAAACTCTCGCAGGAATGTCTGGAGGCGCTGGCCATTATCGCCTATCGGCAGCCGGTCACGCGCGACGCGTTGGTGGAAGCCGGCAAAGGACAGGCCACGTCATTGATCCAGCAACTGCTGCGGCGGGAACTGATTGCCCTGCAGCGCGATGACACGCAGGTGACGTACGTCACCACCGCCCGGTTTCTGGACCTCTTCGGACTGCGGAGCCTGAATGAACTTCCAGTGCCCGCCGATCTCGAGTTCAAGTGACGCGCGAAATCACACGAGGCCCTCACTCAGCCAGACGCTCGATGCTGACCGCATAACTGCCGCGATTGTCCGCCCGCTGACTCCAGAAGTCGTTGACGCACAGAAACAGCACGCCACTCGCCGGAGCGACGAACGGTGCGTGACTGCCCAGTTCGAACACCTCCGAGAGCTGTCCGGCGGTGCCGTTCGCGTCGTCGAAGTCACCAACGATCATGCCGACGAGACGGCCAATCGGGCGCCCCTCAGAATAGTGAATGCTGACTCCGTCAGGCTCGCTGATCCAGGGGCGAGGCTCTTCGCACAACGTGACTTGCCCGGTCGCCACGACCTCGTAGTGTTGTCCCGCCTCCACCTGAATGCCGGTCGACTGCCAGCCCCGCGAAGCATCGACGGCAGCCTCCCGGCGCTCTCCGGGTTCATAGGGCCGCGACTCCCCGAAGTCGATCGCTGCTCGCTCGATATCAAATCCATAGCACAGATGGCGGATGAACAGCGCCCATTCCGCCTCACGCTCCGCTGGATCGATCGCGAACAGAGGGATTGATGCCGTGTGAAATCCTTCCTCCGGGTACTCCTGTGCAAGCCTGTGGAATGCCTCCTGATCGCGGGGATGGTCATTCAGAAACTTGCACAATGCCCAGCACCAGGCGTAGTGCTGTCCCTCATGCCCAAAGCGATCGACTCGAAGTTGTCGCAGGCCGTCAATCGACAGGAACCGACCCTTCTGATTGTCCCGCTCGATCATCTGGATGCGACCGAAGCCCACATAGTCGCCCGATTGTTGCGGCATCACGCCGAACGACATTGTTCCGTCTGCCTGCTGATGATGCGTGGCAAACAGTTCAGCCATGCCCTCCAAATACCAGATCGGCACGCCCTCGGTCCTCCCGAGTGCCTCCATGAAACAGTGCGTCCCCTCATGCAGCATGAGATGCCTGCGGTAGTAGGGATACTCCTGGTCGTTCATCCAGAACTCCTGTCCGCGATGCCGCCCGTGCAGGAATGTCGGCAATCGCCAGGGAAGCAGCCCGGCATCACGAAAGAGTTGCTGGTTCCGCATGAGGTAGCCTGTCATCTGGAAGTCGCTCCCGTCCGGTGCAGGAGGCAGCGGACCGAAGTATTGCTCCCATACCTCGAAGAGGGCGTCCATCAGCGGCGGCAACGTGCGGGCCACTTCGGGTTCGATGTCGGCGTGCAACCGCAACCGTCGCGACTCATAGGTGCCAATCCCCAGACGGTCCAGCGCGTCGGCATCGAGATGCACGCGTGCGTCCGCCGGCCTCAAACGGGGCTGTGCTGGTGATCCTTGCGGAGGGTTGACGACGGCAACCGGCGTGGCAGGGGAGACGTTCTCGCGAACCTGGTCGTCGGAGAGTCCCACGTCTGAGGCAGATCCGCGAGACGCTTGATGGGTGCCGACTGACGAGGTGACGGCACTATCGTTCTCCAAAGTGGAGGCGTTCTCCACGGTGGCGGTATGATCGCCGCGGCATCCTGAGCCGAGCAACATCGTCACCAGCGCGATCGCCCACGTTTGAAGGAGGTGATGCGTCAGGGCCGCACGATGATCCGCCAGCTTCACAGTCAACCCCTGCAACCCATGCACGAACGACGGTCTACTGTAGGGCTCTGTTGCTCTGTGCCACAAGGTGGAGTTTGCCAATCTCGCAAGGGGCGGGTAGGCTGACACTCGATTAATGAATGCGTTGAAGACACCCGCACCACGCAGGAAACTGCACATGAGCCGCGTCCGCTACTCGCTCAATTCGAGCACGATTCGTCCGACGCCGATTCTCGACAAGATTCGAGTCGCTGCCCAGGCGGGTTATGAAGCGATCGAACTCTGGCACGACGACATCGACCGGCACATCAATTCGGGAGGGACGCTGGTGGACATCCGGCACGCCCTCGACGATCACGAACTGGCGGTCCCCACGACCGTGATGCTCAAGGGCTGGTGCGAGCCTGACGGGGCCGACTATGAGCGCGGAATGGCTGAGTGTCGGCGACGCATGGAGCAATCCGTGGTTGTGGGAGCACCTTATGCCGTGGCCGGGCCCCCACATGTTCCGGTCGACTATGCCCTCGCCGCGCAGCGCTATGGGGAACTGCTTGAGCAGGGGATCGCCTTGGGAGTCCGGCCGGCGATGGAGTACCTGGGGATCGCACAGGAGATCAATTCGATCGACGCTGCCCTGCGCATCATGCAGGAATCGGGGCATCCCGAGGCGACGATCGTCCTCGATCCGTTCCACGACTTTCGCGGAGGTGCCGGATGCGAGAGCATCGCCAGGCTGACGGCCTCCCAGGTGGCGGTCTGTCACTTCGACGACGCCCCGGCCGACCCGCCCGCCATCCAGCAGCGCGACGGAGATCGTGTCATGCCCGGCGATGGGATCATCAACCTGAAGCGGTTTCTGGAACTGCTGAGGGGAATCGGCTACGACGGCTGGATTTCGCTGGAACTGTTCCGCGAGGACCTCTGGCAACGCGATCCCCTGGAGGTGGCGCGTGTCGGACTCGAAAAGATGAAGGCCGTTTGCACGATGTGAACCCGACGCTGGAGCTTGTCCCGGCAATCAGGCAGCAGGGTGGCGAGGTCGAGCCGCAGGCGAGCCCCCCGGCCATGGAGCTACCCGTGGGGTCGTCGCGCTCCACCACAGCGACCCCTTCGGATCCTGTCTGCGCCATGGACCTCCGAAACCAGCGATCGCCTTGCGTTGTCGGCAACGGACACTGGAATCTGGGCGTCGTTGAATGTAGGCTGACCGCGTCGCCCCTGAATGGGACGACGAAGGATCGAAACGATCAGTCGGTGATGCTTTTCGCCGGTTCAACACCAGTCCAGTCGTCCAGTGTGCATGAATCCCCGCACTCCACGAGACATCGTCTCTCAGAGTCAATTTAAGGAGTAGACCGCATGAATTTGCACCGCAAACAGGGCAATGTCCGCACACCGGCCGTCCTCACCCTGGGTTTTTTGAGTGCTGCATTGTTGCCACAGACGGTACTGCGCGCAGACAACACGTCGGCAGTCATCTCGGTCGAAGGCACAGTCGAGCAGGTATTCAGCGCACCGGTTCAGTCGCGATACGACTTCCTGGTCTATCTCAACGTCCAGCGTTCCGAGGTTCGCAGGCAGCCTCCGGCAGGTGTGAATGTGCGATTCCCTGCGCCAGGGGAACCGCTGTATGTGCAGGTGTCTCAGTTGCCTGGGGGACAGAACCTGCCTACCAGCGATGCCGGGGTGATCAACTCCAAGATTCCCAAACCGGGCAACACGATTCGCGCCTTTCTGGTTCCGCGTGAATCGGGGGTCTGGACCGGTGCTTCGTCGGAATGGTTTGAGACGACTGTCGCTGCCCCGCAGACCTCCACAGCCTCACCCAACGACCCTCAGGTCCGCCAAAAGCCGGCTTGGGAGGATCCCCCTGTCAACCTGGGGATGACGACACAACCCGCACAGATGGACGGCAAGGTGGTCCTCAAGGTGACGAGCGTCGAGCGCAGTGGCCCTGCCCGCAGCGCCGGCCTGGAAGTGGGCGATGTCATCATTGGAGTCAATCGCGCGCCGCTGTCGAGTCCCGGCCAGCTCGAAGAGCTTGCCCTCAAGCAAGAGGAACTGCCCATTGTTGTGGTGGATGTGAACTCCGGACGGACGGCCCAGGTCGCCCTGAAGATTCACCGAGAGGCCACGGGGTCACCTGCCACGACGCCGGAAGTGACGACGCCAGCGGCACCGCCGACGCCGTCTCTGGGCGTTTCTGCAGAGCAGGTGCGCGTGGGGCTCCGGACTGCCCTGAAGGTGCTGGGCGTGGAACCAGGCAGCCCGGCGGCGGAAGCCGGAATTGAGCCGGGGGACATCATCGTGGCTGCCAATGGAGCAGCGATCACCGGTCCCGAGCAACTGGGTGCCGCCCTGCGCAAAGCCGGTGCCGAATTGACTCTGACAATTCGTGATGTCAACACCAACAAGGATGTGCCTGTTACCGTCAACATGCATGGTGCCAGCTCCACAGGTTCGCTGCCGGACTCGTTGCCCAAAGTTCCCGGCGCGAGCCACTCGGCGGGCAACATGGGCCTCGTCACCGAACTGGCGTTCTACAATGTGGAAGCAGCAGTCCGGATCACAGAGGTCGCTCCGGGCAGCCCCGCCGCAAGAGCCGGCCTTAAGCCCGGCCTCATCATCCTGCAGGCGAACGGGAAGCCCGTGCTGCATCCCAACGAATTGACCGAACTCGAGCGGACGGGCGGCCAGATGGTGCGACTGACGATTGTCGATCCCGCCACTGGACGAAAGGGTACTGCCGAAGTGCGCATGTAGGACCCGGTCCAGTCACACGTCACATGCGGTCACGGCTTGCGAGAGGCCTTCCCAGGGATCGTGAGTCGGAATGAACTCCTGTCCGACGTAGCCTGTGTATCCCAGGTCGACGAGCGCCCGCATGATCGCCGGATAGCTGAGCTCCTGGTTCTCGTCCAGTTCGCCGCGGCCGGGGTTGCCGGCGGTGTGAATGTGAGCGATGTGATCTTTGTGCTGCCGCAGGCGGCGGATCACGTCGCCGTTCATGATCTGGACATGGTAGATGTCGAACAGCAGCTTGAAACGGTCGGAGCCGACCCGTTGGATGATGTCGATGCAGTACTCGGTGTCGTCCCCCTGATAGCCGGGGTGTCCCTTCATGGGATGCGAATCGTCACGCGTGTTCAACATTTCCAGACACAACGTGACCCCCTTGTCCTCGGCCAGTTTGGAGAGTTCCTTGAAGAATGCGACGCAGTTGTCAGCCCCTTCGGGCTTTGAGAGGCCGTCCCCAAACCCGGTGAAGGTGATCACGCGCTCGACGCCCTGCTGTGATGCGGTCGTGATGCGCTCCGTCAACTGGTCACGGCAGAAGTCCCAGTTCTCACGGTGATTGGGACCCTGTTTGAATCCATGTCCTCCTGATGCGATCGCACAGGTCAGGCCGTGGTCCCGCATCATGGGCCAGTGCTCTGGATCAATCAGCTCGATACTCTGGCACCCCAGGCGAACGGCCACCTGACACAACTCCTCCACATCGGGCCACGCTGGCTTGTAACACCAGTGAACTAGGGATTGCTTGATCCGCCCCTTCCGAATGGGAGTGTCATCAGCGTCAGCAGCGGACGATTGCAGCAGAGCAGCGGCTCCCAGACCGGCCGCGGTCTGCAACAGGCGGCGACGGTCGAGTGGGAGAGAGTTTGTGTCGTGTGAGAGCATGCGACGTTCCTGTCAGCAAATTGGGAGAGTCCACTTGCACAGACGTTAACATATCGGTCACGAGCGTGATCCGACAATCCATCGCTGCCTTCTATGCGACTTTTCCATAGCGACTCAGAGCCATCAAGTAACCCGCAAAGACAGGGAATTCATTGACATGGTATCCGTCGGCTCATGGGAGTGCTGTGGCTTGTCTGTCACACTTCAATCGACTTCGGATAAACTCCCTATCGAAGATTCTGCTGTGCGCCCGTAGCTCAGCTGGATAGAGCAGCGGACTTCTAATCCGCAGGTCGGAGGTTCGAATCCTCCCGGGCGTGCTTGAAAACAAGGGGTTTGGCGGAGGCAGCCGGCGGGGTGTTACCCAGAGAGCTACCTTGTCCGTCTCCGGCTCCCTCCGACAACAAGGCGGCCGGTGACGAGGGACCCTGGAGTGATCGCCAGACCCGACGAGTGCAGATCCCTCTGGGCTGGATGGCTGTACTCTGCCCTTGGGAAAGAGCTGCCGATGTGGTGAGAGGCGGTGGCTCGCAATCACAATGCCGGCTGGCTCGCCGCGCACGACGCCTGACAAACGGTGTCTGCAGAGGCTTATGCCCCCAGACGACCTTGGAGGAACCGCGTGAGTCCCGCCGGATCATCCGTACCGATCCGCACGGTGGACGACGCCATCTGGATGGCGACGCAGTCGAATCCCCAAAGGTTGTAGATCCAGCCACGCCGCGGACCCCAGTGGATGCCCCAGCCATCCATCAGCGTTGCACGCGCCGGTTCGACGCTGGTTATGTGCGAGCACGCGATCGACCGGCCGAATAGGGGCAGAGGCCCGTACTGAATGCGCAGATGGTCTCCATCATCCGAGACCCTGAGGTGAGCAAATGAGAAGGCGAACAGTAGCATGACGGCACTGGCGATACCGACGATGACTGCCGTTGAAGCGTCCTGCCTGCCAACGCCGACTGCAGAGACCAGCATCACGGCAGCGGCTCCCAGCAGCACCAGCCACAAAGGAGCCCGTTGTGTGTGAGAATAGGACATGACTCAACCGGTAGTTCTGTCGACGGCGGAACGTGTCGCTGATGAATGGGAAGCCGTCTGAAGATATGTGACGGCTTTCAGTTGGGGCAAGTTGCTCCTCGCTTCCATGTGAGCCGAGATTCAATAACCGCGTGACAACACTCGACCTGAGGAGTAACTTCATCATGTGTGCCGAGTTTTTACGACAGGAAAAGCCGATGACAGTCGAACACATGCTGCTCTGCCCCCACTGCGCGGGGGACGACGTTCATCCGTCGCGTCCCCGTGGAGTGGAACGCGTGTTGCAACTGGCGGGACTCAGGCCATTCCGCTGTTACGAATGTGGTGAACGGTTTCGTTCGCGACGGCAGATGGGATTGGCAGAAGGACGTGCGGTTCCGGCATCCGTCGAGGTGCGGGGAGCCTGCACACAGTGCTCGCGGACGACAACCGTGATGCTGACTCCTCCTGAAAAACACGCCGCCGACACCGAGGGCTGGCTGATTTCCTGCCCGGGCTGCGGAGCGTTGTTTGTACTGAAGTCCGGGGCAGCGAAACGGCAGCACGCTCGTCGAGAAGCACACCCGGGGCCGCGTGGCTGAGGTTCGCAGCAGCGGGTTTTCACAGTCCTCCGAGCGACCGCCGACAGACGGCTTGTTCCCAATCGCCTCGGGAATCTAGGATGTCCGCGACGTCAGCGAGGGAGCGAAACGACATGCGGCGAAAACTACCGGAACTTCAGAACGCGTTACTGCTGTGGCTAGTGTGGGCCGTGACACCGTCAATGTCGGTGGCACAGGTCAACCCACCTGCGAATACACCCGGCAAGTTGACGACGACTGTCGAGGTCGAGGTGTTGATGTCGCCGTTCACTTCGGGGATCGCAGCCCAGCAGTGGGGGGAGGCGCTGGGCAAGCTCAACGTCACTGTGAGCGTCCGGCAGCCGGTTTTTGATGATGAACTGGGGGTGAGCGAATCGGTGCACGGCACTCTGCGGCGTGTCAAGGTGGTGGGTCAACTGGATGAGCAGCGCCGGCTGGTGCTTCCCGAGCGCAGCGTTCACACTCGATCAACTCGCGCCGCTGCAGGAATGGCTTCGGGAGTTGCAGACCTATGGAGCGCAGGGGGCACCGGAGGGGCAGCGTCTGTGGGGGCTGACGAGCGAGCAATTCTCGGTCCTGTTTACCGCGCTCAGTCAGGCGATCACACAGGAGTGCGAGGGGCAACCTTTGGAGTCGGCGTTGCAGGGGTTGAATCTCCCTGAAGCCCATCCGCTGCGTCTGTCGACTGCGGCACAGGTACATCTGGATTCTCTGCAACCCAAGCGGCCCGTCCGACAACGGCTCTCGGGAATGAGTAACGGCACGGGACTGGCCCTGCTGCTGACCGACTACGGACTGGGGTTTCGGCCCACACGCACTCCTGAGGGAAGCATCGAGTTCGTTGTGCAGCCGCTGGCTGAGATCACCGATCCGTGGCCTGTGGGGTGGGATTTGCAGGCCGACGTGACCCGTGGTCAAGCGGCACCGGCGCTGTTCCGCATGGTCCCGGTGGGATTCAGCGACCTGCCTCTGGAGGACGTGTTGCAGGCTCTGTCCAAGGCGACTGCCATACCAATCGCCGTCGATCACTACGGGATCGAGCAGAAAGGCGTCGAACTCGATCAGTTGCTCGTCAGCTATCCGCAGAAACGGGCCGCGTGCATGATGGTGATCAACAGTCTGGTGGTGCGTTCGCGTTTGAAGCAGGAACTGCGCAGTCGACGAACTGGGACAGCCTTTTGTCTATGTGTATGCGTTTGTGCCCAAGCCTCTGCCCCGTTCGGTCGAGTGAATCTCGCCTCCGCCGTCACGCTCAGGGAGTCATCATGTATTCCGCAGAGGAATTCACCGCACAGCTCGACTCCATGGGCATCACTCATGTGGTCGGGCTGCCGGACAGTACCATTGGAGAATGGTGGAGAACGCTGGCAGCGAGCGACCGCATCCGGCTCGTCCCGGTCTGCCGCGAGGGGGAAGCGTGGGCCATTGCGGCCGGTCTACATGTCGGCGGTGCCCGACCGGTGGTACTCATCCAGTGCACCGGACTGTTCGAGTCGGGAGACTCGCTGCGGAATGCGATCTTCGACTATGGCGTGCCGTTGTTCGGCATCATTGGTTACCGCAGCTACCTCGCCCAGTCGACATTGAACGGGGACACCGCCCGCACCTTCACCGAGCCGATCCTCAATGCCTGGGGACTCGACTATGTGCTGATCGACAGCGACGCGAGCAAGCCCCGGCTGGCTGAGCATTACCAGACATGTCGCGACCGGCAGCAGCCCGGCATAGCCCTGATCGCGGAGGGACGTGCATGACCGACGAGATCCAAACGTCCGACCGTCCTGAGTCCGGTGGCATACCGCTGGCCGTCGTTTTGCGGATACTGCACGAAGCGCACGGCAACGACGTGGTGCTGACATCGATGGGGACCGGTCGCGACTGGCAGACACTCACTCCGCATCCGCTGGATCTGGTGCAGATTCCCTCCAGCATGGGGCAGACACCGGCGTGGGGGCTCGGCATCGCACTGGCGCTACCTCACCGCCGCGTGATCGCCTGCTGCGGCGACGGTTCGCTGCTGATGAACCTGGGCTGCCTGGTGACGATCGCCAACGCTGCGCCGCCCAATTTCACGCTGCTAGTGTTTGACAACGGCATCTATGAGGTCACCGGCGGGCAGCTGACACCGGCCGTCACCTCCCGCAAGTTGATTGAACGACCCGTGGACTATGCGGCCATCGCGCTGGAGGCCGGATTCCGCCATGTCGAACGGATCGAGACCATGGACGTGTGGCAACGGCGGGTGGAGGACCTGCTCAAGTATCTGGGGCCGGTGTGCGTCGTCCTGCAGGTGGCTCCCATCAGCGAGGGAGACCCCCACGTTCGTGCCCCCGGGCGACCGCAGGAACGTCTGCGGGCGTTTGCCGTTGCCCTGCAGGCGCATCGACTGAAGTTGCCCGCTCATGGTCCACTTGCAGCGAAACCGCAAGCGGGAATATCGCACATGATCCGACGCTATGACGCGAGGAGTTCCTCGATGGGCACAGCCTGCGGGTCGACCAGACGGATCGGCCGGCCGACGTTAGAAATGTTCTGCCCCATCGGGTCGATCCCCAGTGCGAGACACACACTCGCCAGAAAGTCTGCCATGCTGACCGGTCTCTCCTCGACCTCCATGCCGTCGGCACTCGTATGTCCGATGACTTGTCCTCCGCGAATGCCCCCTCCGCAAAGGGCCGTTGACCACGCCACCGGGAAATGATCGCGACCGTTGCGGTCAGCAACCAGCTGCGGTGTACGGCCGAACTCTCCCATCCAGATCACCAGCGTCGAGTCGAGCACGCCGCGGGTCTGTAAATCTTCGAGTAAGGTACCCCAGGCGGGATCGAGCACCTCACACAAGCTGCGCACACCGGTGAAGTTGTCCTGATGCGTATCCCAGCCGATGCCCGGACTACCTTCCACACCGTTAAGTGAGACCTCGACAAAGGGAACCCCCTGTTCGACGAGGCGGCGGGCTAACAGGCACCCCTGCCCGAACCCGTTCCGTCCGTAGGCATCTCGCAGCGACGCCGGTTCATCATCCAGCGAGAAGGCACCGACGGCCTGCGATCGCATCATGCGGACCGCCTTGTCATAGGCTGTCCGGTGGCTCTCGACTGTCACATCGGGCCGTACAGACGCAAACCGGGTCTCCAGCCTGTCCAGCAGGCCGAGCCGACCATCGAGCTGGGAATTGTCTACACCGGCGGGGAGGTCGATGTTGCGGACCCGCAGTGAGTCTCCCTGCTGCATGGCATCACCGGGGGCGGTGCCGGTGCCGCCGACGATCAGCGGCGCGTGCGAGGGACCGAGAAACCCCGGACTGATCGCTCCGGGACTGAGCAGGCGGTTCGGGGCAATGCTGACGAAGTTGGGAAGTGCCGCGTCGTCGCTCCCCAGTTCCTTGCTGAGCAGTGACCCCAGTGTCGGATAGTTGATCGGCCCCTGCGGCAGGTATCCGGTGTGGGCCAGATACGTCGCCCGCGTGTGGTCGCCTTCTTTGGTTTTCATCGAACGGATGAGCGCGACATTCTGCATCTGTTGGGCGACCTGCGGCAGGTGCTCACAAATCTGGATGCCAGGCACCGCCGTTTCGATGGCCTTGAACTCTCCACCATTCTCATGCCCCGGCTTGGGATCGAGTGTGTCGAGCTGACTGGGTCCGCCGGACATCCACAGCAGGATGCAGGCGCATTTGCGCTGGGGACTGGCAGAGGCGACGTCCGCCAGGAGCGGGAACCAGCTACAGAGCGAACCGCCGAGGACGCCGGCGGCATTGAGTCGCAGCCAGTCGCGGCGTGAGAGTTGTAAGTGCTTGGCCATGGGGACCTCTCCTCTCTGACACTGGGACTGCTACCGACTCCCTGCTCCAGGCTCCCAACTCCACGCTCTAATGATTCATCAGAAACTCGCTGCTGTTCAAGAGGGCCCAGAAGATATCCCCCAGCGGACCCGACGTGTCCTTGCTCTGCCCGTCCGCCTGGGCGTACACAACGAAGGCTTGGGATTCCTCCTCGTCGGGCAGCCGGCTCAAGGTCGCCAGAAACAGTGCATCAATCTTCTCGCGCAATGTCAGGAACGGCGCATCGACGATGCCCCCCAGAGTCCGACTGTCGGCCGGACGCGTGGCACCGGCGACCAGTTCACCATTCATCAACTGCAGTGCCTGCAGAATGGTGGCCTGCTTTTCGGTGGTTGATTCGCGGCTGTTCGCAAAGTTCTCGATGAACTCCTGACGGCGCGGATCGTTGTTGAAGTTGAGCGGTTCCTCGGGGTTGAACGGCTGCTGATAGCCGGTGGCTTGTGCGATGCTGTCGAAGAGTTGCTCGGGCGTCAGGGCCTTCACCGCCATCCGCGCAAACAGCCGGGGCGTCTGTTGTGATTCATGGGTCTGCCGGCTGCTGAGCTGGTACGTCTGCGTATTGGTCAGCACAAGCAACAGGAACTTCACGTCCTGGTCCTGTTTGACGAATTCATCCGCCAGCAGGTCAAGCAACTTGGGATGACTCGGAGGATTCTGGGCGGTGAAGTCATCGACTGGATCGACCAGTCCGATGCCGAACAGATGGGCCCACACCCGGTTGACCGTCGCCCGTGCGAAATAGGGGTTCGCTGGAGAGGTCATCCAGTCCGCGAGCACCTCTCGCGAAGGTGTACCGCTTGACCAGTCGGGCTGTTCTCCGTCCAGAAAAGCCGCCGGGACGACCTGCTCGGTGCCGGGAATCATGACGCTCGGACCGGGGAAATCGGTTTTGACCATTCGAGGTGACGACATCATCTCGGGATTGGGGACGCCCGAAAAAAAGGCGGCGTAGCTCCAGAACTCATGCTGCTTCCAGGTGTCGAAGAAGTGGTCGTGACACTGGGCACACTCCAGACGCAGTCCGAGGAAGACCCTTGCGGTCGCGGCGGCGAGATTCTCGGGCTTGCCCTGCTTGGCTTGATAGAAGGCGATCGGCGTGGGCGACATCAGCCTGCTGAAACGGCTGCAGGTCACTCACTTCCATCGGCAGCGTCAGTACCTCACGGACGATCTCTGCGTAGCCACGATTCTCGGCGATTCGTGCCCGCAGCCAAGCTTCGAAACCCGGCAGCAATTGACGCACCTGCGGATCAGCGTCCGCCTCCGGAATCATGACGGCCCGCCACTGATTGGTCGAGTGAACGATGTACGCGGAACTGCCGAGCAGCCTTTCGACGAGTCGCTGCCGCCTGTCAGGAGACTCGTCCGCCAGAAAGTCGCGTACATCGGACGCCCTGGGGATTCGACCACAGAGATCGAGAGACACGCGCCGCAGGAACTCCGCGTCATCTGTCGTCTCAGCAGGAATGACACCGTTGGCCTGCCACTGAGCCGCGATCAGCCGGTCGATCTCTGCCGCAACGCGCGTGACGTCGTCCGCTGCCGGTTCCGAGGACTCGGCTCCAGCGTGCGCGACCAATAGACAGACAACGACTGCCAGACACAGGCCAGCGACCCTGAATGCCGTGAACATCAGCCGGTCACTGTTGTACGACATCGCGTCCACTCCGCTCCCCTGAAGGTCCTGCGTCTGCCATTACCTACGACATTCAGCCATCCATTGCGGGATGAATTTCAGTATACGATTCCCAAGGGTCACGGACAGACCAGTGGGCAGATGGCAATGGTCGGAGACGTTGGCCCATAAGGCCCATAAACCGTCGTCGAAGCTGGCATCCCCCTTGAGCGGGAGTTCATACGCCCGCAGGCGATTCTCCTGCTCAGGCACGCGCTGCAATAGATGTACCTCAAGCGTGTCATAGCCAGACATGTCCATCGTGCTGTGGGCGATCTGCTCTATGCGAGACACAACAGCGTCGGCCTCCAGTGAGATCGCCAGATCGGTGGGATCGAAGTCAACACATACGACGATCCGCAGCACATTCGGCGTCCCGGCCTTGTGACTTTTCGGCCGTCCCCCGATCACCCGAGGCGATGATCCCGGATAGGCCTCGTCAATCGCCGTCTGTAGCGCCGGAAGGGGCGTGTGTACAGTTCCCAGTACAAGACCAGCGCACTGGTCATCAGCACTCCGAAGGCGAACATCCCCAGCACGACGGGCCGACCGTTGATCTGCCTGCGACGGCTGTCTGCATTCCCTGGGTCGGCTGAAATTCATCAGGCACTCGGTCGGGGTACCGCTGGCATCGTCAGCAGGCTACTGCATCGGCAAGACACGGGTAGCGAACGGAACACTTCCGGCGACGGCAATGTGTGCACAGCCATCGCCGAGTGATTGTAGGGCGCGGGCCCCCGCGGGCATACCGGCCTCCGCAGATGTCCGCTGCGTGTCAGGAGTGACCACAAAGACTCAACTGCCGGTGGCCCGATGGAAATCTCGCGCCCAGAGCGTTAAATTGGCGTTCACCACGTAGGTCTTGATGCAAGGATCCGGTCGATGCCTGCTGCCAAAACAAAGTCGCTGTTGCCCGAAGACCAGTCGAGTGTGGTGCCCCTCGCGGAGTTGCGTCCCGGGCAGGTGGCCGACTGCTTCGCCCTGCTGGTCTCCCGCGACCGGGCGACGACAAGGGATGGCAAACCATTCTACCGCGTGACCTTTCGGGATGCCATTCGCAGTGTGACCGTGATGGTCTGGGCCGACTCGGCGTTCTTCACTGATTGCGAGCAGAGTTGGCACGACGGCAGCTTCTACAAGCTGCGGGGACGATATGACGAGAACAGCTATGGACCCAAGTTCGAGCTCGACCTGATCCGTCTGGTCACCGATGACGACGTCGCGGATGGATTTGATCCCGGCACGCTGGTCGCTGCCAGCCGTTTCCATCCGGAAGAGATGTATACTGAGCTGACGGACCTCGTCGAGACTCACATCGAGGAGGCACCGCTGCGGCAGTTGGTGGCCGAGATCCTCCAGGCACACCAGGAGACCATCAAGCGGATCCCGGCGGCAGCCCGCAATCATCATTCGTATCGCAGCGGGTACTTGGAGCACACCCTCTCTGTGACGAAGACGGCCATTTTCCTGGCTGACCACTATTGCGAGTACTATGCGGGGATGCAGCCGCCGCTCTCGAAGTCGCTGGTGGTGGCGGGGGCGGTCTTGCATGACATCGGCAAGATTCTGGAACTTGACGATCAGCCCCAAGGGGCGACATACACCGCGCCAGGTCGTCTCGTCGGACACATCCTGCTAGGTCGCGATCTGGTGCTGCAATGGGCCGCCGAAGTGGAGGACCTCGACCGGGAGACGTTGTTGCGCCTCGAACACATCATTGTGTCACATCAGAATCTGCCGGAGTGGGGTTCGCCAATCGCACCCCACACTCCGGAGGCCCTGCTGGTGCACTATGCGGACGACATCGACGCCAAGTTCCATATGATGGCGGTCGTTCTCGAAGCCCCGGCCGTGGATGACGAAGAGTTCACGAATCGGGACAATCCGCTGCGTCGTCCCATTTTCCGCGGGCTGTACCAACGAGATTGAACTGAACGTGCCCACTGTTGACGACATCACGACGTGGTTACGGGAGTTCGCGCCGCTCGATCTGGCGGAGGACTGGGACAACGTGGGCCTGCTGGTCGGTGCGACCACTGCGGGGGTAGAGCGGGTGATGACCTGTCTGACGCTGACGCCTGATGTCGCCAGGGAGGCCATTGAGGGCGAAGCGGACCTGGTCGTCACCCATCATCCGGTGCTGTTTCGCCCCGTCCAACGGCTGACGGACGAGACACGCGAAGGACGTGTCCTGCTCGACCTCATCGCTGCCGGCACGGCCGTCTACAGTCCTCATACAGCATTCGACAGTTGCCGGGATGGCATCAACGCCTCGATCGCAACATCGCTGGAGCTGACGGAACTGGCCCCGCTGCGCCCTGCATTGAACAGTGAGAGTGCTCCTTCGGGAGCCGGCACCGGTGGGGGGCGATCTGGCAGGCTTCCCGAAGCGATGTCACTCGCTGAGTTTTTTCAGCAGGTGAAGACGGTGTTGAAAGTCGATCAACTGCAGTTCGTCGGAGATCCGTCGTCCGTCGTGGAACGCGTGGCCGTTGCCTGTGGATCGGCCGCCGAGTTTCTCGCGGATGCCAAAGCAGCGAGGTGTGACGTCCTGCTGACCGGGGAGGCCCGCTTTCACGCCTGTCTGGACGCGCGAACGCTGGGCATCGCGCTGGTGCTGGCCGGACACTATGCCACCGAACGTCCGGCGGTCGAGCAACTGGCACTCCGACTGGCACGGCAGTTTCCTGCAGTGAACATCTGGGCCAGCGACAGCGAGTCCGACCCCGTGCAGTGGAGCTGGCAGTGAGTGACGGCGAAACGCCCGGTCCGGTGATCCGTCCGCCCTTCGAAACGTTGATCGGGCGAGCACTGCGCCTCAAGTGCCCCCGTTGCGGCAAGGGAAAGTTATTTCGCGGCTGGTTTACGATGCCGGAGCGATGCAGCCATTGCCGGTTGAAGTACGAGCGTGCTCCGGGCTACTTCCTGGGATCCGCCTACATCAACTACGCGCTGACGGCAGTGTCACTGACCATCCTGTACTGCGTGTTGCACTTCGGGGTGGATCTGACGAATCGGCAGCTGGCATTGCCCCTCTCAGCCTATTGCGTCATTTTCCCGTTGTTGTCGTTTCGCTATGCGCGTGCCTTATGGCTGGCGATAGACTGCCAATTCGACGAGTCCATTCTGGCCGGTGACGATGACTGACGGCTGCGGTCAGTATCCCAGTCCATTGCGGCGGATGTGCACCCAAGGCTCCTCGTCATCGAGACGAGGGCCGCGGCAGGCTTCCGTCAACTGCAGCACATAGAGGACATGGTCGCCGGCTTCAATCTGACCGATCACTTCGCCGGCGATCCAGCCGATGCAGTCCATCAGCACGGGGAGTCCGTCCGACGTCCGCTCGATGCTGAGTCCCTCGAAGGCCGGCTCGCCCGGCTCGAACCCCTTCCCAAAGTGGCTGAGCAACCGCCGCTGCGATTCTCCGATCAGGCAGATGGCGATTTGCGGTGACTTGGACAGCCAGTCGTTGAGGTAACGCTTCGTTTGGACGGCGAACGTGACTGCGGGGGGATCGAAACTGGCCTGCTGCACCCAGCTGGCCAGCATCCCCGTCTCCTGGCCACTGCCATCATGAGCGGTCACGATGAACAATCCGCTCGGCACCCGTCCCAGCACTGCCGCCAGATCGGCTTGTCCCTCGGCGTTCAGCAATTGGCCCTGTGATGTCATGCTTGGCTCCTCACTTCCCTAACGTGGCAAACTCGGCATACCCGTACACGCAGAGCTTTCATCATCATTTGGGCAGGCCGGTCGAACCTTTCAGCGCGGCATGTGTCGAATCAGTCGACGGGGCCGGTTTAGGACCGTGGGTCTGGGGAGTATTGCGGGCAACTGCCACGATGCCCGAAACCACGAGCAGCATGCCGATCCACAGCTTGGGATCGATGGTCACGGCCCCGCTGGCAATCTCGTGCCGCAGTTTGATGACGGAGACCGGCGCCGTGACCGACACCGCGCCTCCGAACACGATTGGCATCACCAACAGGGCATTCCCTTTGCTGGTCATCATGGCGGTCGTCAGGCACAGGGCCCCCAGCGCCCCCAGGCAGCCTGCCAGAAACCCCCACTTGGCCGGTACGAAATGTGCCCCGGTGTAATTGTAGGTGTCTCCCTTAATGTTCATGGCGATCAGTCCGCCGGCAATCGCCAGAAAGACATACGCAATGCCGATAAACACATAAGGCTTGAAGGGCGTCCACCCTTCGGGCGGGGGCAGCTTCGACTGGGCATTGCCGATGGTGGGACCATACAGCCCCCAGAACAGGGCTGTGCCGAACGCGAACAGAATGGGTACCAGCATACGACTTCTCATGGTGTCCTCGATCAGGTCGGCACAGGATACCCCTGAAATCGGTCCTGCCGCCGTGCGAGAGGACATCCTAGCGAGTGCGATTCGTGAACGCATCCCTGTCCGTGACCGCGAGATTGCGGGGCACTTGGCAGTCTGCGATAACGTCGGGAATGATCGGCCGATTCCCTGAATACCTGAGTGTGAGTGCGGAAGAGCTGGGATCAGGCCAGCCGGTGATGGTGCGGATTGTCGACGATGCCACCACTCTGGCGCAGGCCATGGCGAGTGAGATGCGGGACGTCATCTGCGAAGCAGTCCAGACAGGACGTCGGCCGACGTTGATCGTCCCGGTCGGTCCGGTGGACCAGTTTCCGCTATTGGCCGAGATGATCAATCGGGACCGCATCTCACTGCGAGACGCCGTGTTCATCAACATGGACGAGTACCTCGCCGACGACACAGCGTGGCTGCCGGTCGAACATCCCCTCAGCTTTCGCGGCTTCATGCATCACAGGTTTTACGACCTACTCGATCCGGAACTGGCACCGGCCTCCGCGCAATGCGTCTTTCCCGACCCTCACGACCCTGCGTCCATCGGGCGAATGATCACCGAGCGCGGCAGTGTCGATGCGTGCTTTGGTGGCATTGGCATCAATGGACACATCGCCTTCAACGAACCTCCGGAGCCGGGCGAGGACATCTCGACAGACGACTTCGCCGCTTTGCCGACGCGCGTGCTGCCGCTCTCCCGCGAGACCCGCACGATCAATGCCCACACGGTCGGCGGGAGTCTCGACGTCATCCCGCAGCTGTGCGTAACCGTGGGCATGCGAGATTCTCGCGGCCGGGAAGCTGAGGTTCTACTGCAATCGTCCCTGGCAGAGTGGCGTTGTGCGGCGGGTGCTGCATGGACCAATCTCCGCAGCATGCCCGGCATCGTTACTGCGGCGTCATCCGGATGTGGTCCTCACACTGACCGAGGAAGTCGCCGCGCGACCGGACATTCGATTGCGGTAGACCAGCGACTCACTCGCTGGCGCGTCGTGCTTGTCAGAGGAGAACACAATGCGACTGGACTTCACCAACGAACGGGTACTCGCGGTCGTCGCGCATCCCGACGACGCAGAACTGCTGTGTGCCGGCACATTGGCCCGTGCCCGTAGCGACGGAGCGGCCATTAGTGTGTGTGTCCTCTGCCAGGGGGACAAGGGGCAACCTTCCCGGCGGATCGAAGATCTCGCTGTCGTACGGATGGCGGAGATGCAGGCGTCCGCGACGTTGCTGGGGACCGAACTGTTCATGCGACAGATTCCCGACAGCACGCTGCGGGATGACGACGAGACGAGGTCCAGCCTCGTCAGCGTGATTCGCCGGTTTCGTCCGAAACTGCTGCTGGCACATGCCTCGGAGGACTATCACACCGACCACCGTCAGGCCTCGCAACTCGTCGAGACCTGCAGCTGGCTGTGTGCCTCCCGGGGATATCCTGGCGATGAGGAGCCTCTCGATGAACCGCCGGCGGTGTGGTGGATGGACACGATCGGCATGCAGGCATTTGAACCGTCGCTGTACGTCGATATCAGCGACTTCAGCGAGCTGAAGGAACACTTGCTTGCGTGTCACCAGAGCCAACTCGAACGTGGCCTCGACAGCGACTTCGCCCCGCTGATGAGTCTGATGAGTCAGCAGATGTCGGTGCGCGGCACTCAGTCAGGTGTGCATGCCGCTGAGGCGTTTCGCCCTCACCAGGCTTTCAAACGATCGCGGGCCTGGTGAAAATGTGGTTCAACGACCCTTGATGAGCGGGTCCTCAACGACCTCGAAGGCGTCGCTCACCTCGGGAGGGATGCGCCGCGGCATCCCCGTCGACAAAGTGACGAAGGCCCAGTTCGTTTCAGCCACTGCCAGCACTGCGCCATCGGAGGGGCGCAGCACACGATACCGGCGCACCGAACTGACCTTCCTGAATCCGGCCACCCAGGTGTGCACCTCGATCGGTTCACCGAGATAGGCCGGTTTGAGATATTCGATTGTGTGCGTCTTCGCGACCCAGCCGATTCCGGTGGACTCGTAGCGCCGGGGCGTCCACCCCTGTGTAGACGAATGAGCCACCGCAGCGTCGACGATCCAGTGCATGTACACCAGATTGTTGACGTGCCCCTGCCCATCGACATCCTCGGGTGTGACGGTACGAGTCTGCAGGAAGACGGCGGGCATGGTTCACTTTCTGTGCAGGGATGCGTCCGCGTGTGACTGGCACTGAGACCAGACGTCGCCCCCGAGCAGGTCGACCAGTACGGCCAGTCCTGCCTCGACGAGCTCCTGCCCCGAGACAAACCGGCCCGGCCTTGTCCACTTCACCAGCAACTCGCGGTCGCACTCGAACAGCCGCGCGAGCAGATCGTCCAGGTCCTGTTCCAGTAGCTTGAAGTGTCGCGCCCATTCCTCGGCTTCTTCCAGACGCATCTGTTCATCACTCTGCCAGCGGACGGGATGAAACAGCAGCGTGGCGTGCGGCGTGACACACCGGCGACGGCAGGCGGCGAACGGAAGGATCGTCGCCGACGAACACTCGCCGGTCACGACCGCCAGCGGGTCCAATCCGCGCAGCCGGATGATCGCCGCCAGCGACAGACCGATGTAAGCACTCCCTCCGCAGGAATCGAAGTAGATGGTGCCCCGACTGCGGGGCGGCACCGACACCAGCCGTTCCATCAGGTCGAGCTGTTTATCGGTCAGGTCGCCGCAGATCGTCACTTCCCAATCGTCGGTCGACTCGCGTGGCGATGTGTTTCGGCGTGCTGGAGTTCCAACGGCCGGGTAGGGAGCAAAGCGGCGGGCAGACATCGGGAACCAGGGGCTTGGGTAACTTGAGAACGACGAGCGCAGAGGGAGACTACAGTTCCCCGATTCTCGGGCATCTGTCAACGGCAGCCAGAAACAAATCGCGGCCCGTCGCGTTCCCTTGGCGTCTGCCGCTAGTCAGAATTCATGAGTCTCGTCGCGTCGCAGCCCCGGGCGATCCAGGGACAGGAAATCGATCGGCAGTGACGTCGTCCCCTGCTGGGCCAGGTCGGCCAGTGCCTCACCCATGACCGGTGCGAATTTGAAACCATGCCCTGAGAACCCGGCGGCCAGCAACACGCGACTCGAACCGGGGTGACTGCCAAGGAGGAAATGTCCGTCGGGCGACATTGTGTACAGACAGACCGCGTGGCGCACGGGTCCGGGGACGACGTGACGCAGTCGGCGGCGGACAAAGTTGTTCGTCCGGGTAACGTCACGATTCCAGCACTCCCGGTCGACGTGGAGCGGATCACTCACCGCCTCGCCACCCGTGTGCTCGGCGATCTTGATGCTGCGGCCATCCAGTGAAGGGAATCCATAGAACTCGCCCTGCCCCGGTTCCTCGAAGAAGAAACAAGGCGCGGCGCACCAGTCTGTTGACTCAATCGCGTGCCACAATTGCACCATGCGGCGTACCACCAGATTAATTCCAAGATCAGGAAGCAGCCGTGAGGCCCAGGCCCCTGCGGTGACGATCAGGGTTTCCGCCATGTAGCGCTGCGTGGCAGTGATCACTTCCACGCCGTCCGGTCCTTCGCGCCAGTCCTGAACCGGCTCTCCCCAATGCAGCGAAGCCCCGTACCGTTGGGCGACTTCGCAGTGAGCACGGACACACTCTTCAACTCGCAGGAAACCGGCCTCGGCCTCAAAGACGACCGCTGGGTCCGACGGTGCAGCGGGATCACACTCGTCCGAAAATCCGAACAATGGAAACCTACATGACGCCTCGGACAGGTTCAGGGATTCGACCGGCAACTGGTGCCGCTGGGCCGCTTCCAGCACCCCAGCGACGGACTTCAGACCGGTGAGAATGAGGCCCGTCCGGGTACACAGCGAGTAGCCGGTGGCGTGCTCCAGATCGTGCCACAGGTCATAGGCCCTGTGCAGCAGCGGCACATAGTCGGGATGTTCAAAGTAGGCCTTGCGGATGATCCGGGTCTCGCCATGCGAGCTGCCTCGATCATGGGCAACGGCGAACTGATCCAGCCCGAGCACACGCACTCCGCGGCGCGCGAGCTGGGCCACCGTCGCGCTGCCGATGCCACCCAGGCCGATCACAATCACGTCGTATACTGCGGACATCGGCGACTCTCACGGGGCGGCGAGGTTCGCGCGGACGATCTCCTCGTCATTCCGGGCAAACACACTCTGCATCGCAAACGCCGGAGGAGACCAGACGATCATGCGCCCACGAAGTCGGAGGTCACGCGTCGGCTTTACCAGCAGGGCCCGATTGATCTCCCGGTAGCCTTGGGGAGACAGGTCGGCGATGATGAGCTCCCCCTGTTCGTTGTGGATGAACGTCCGGATCTTCCCGTCAGACGGTGTGTCCCCGGTGGACTCATTCGGGATCAGGAAAGCATTCCACCAGCGTCCTTCTCCCGTGGCTGCGAATGTCTCCCAGATGCGCCGACCGGTCGTCGCATCGAGGCACCGCAGTTGACCATGACTGCACACCCCGTAGATGTGTGTCGGGGTGACGATCGGCGTGCACATGATGGCGTGCAGCCCGTCGGTCTGAACTTCGTTGTCGCTCGTGCCGCGCCAGACCACCTCGGCTCCCGAGACATCGGCGGCGACGTCCAGCATCAGCGGCCCGTTGTAGAACGCAGTGAAGAACAGCCGCGAGCCCGCCTGCCGCGGTGCCGGGATGGTGAGGCCGGAGCGGATCGGCCATTCATGTTCCCAAAGCACCTTGCCGGAGTCCGGAGCGAGCGAACTGATGGCGGCGGGGTGCCAGACGATCAACTGATCCACACCCCCGAATTTGTAGAGCATTGGTGGACAGTAGCCGACGTCCGGGTCGTCCAGTGCCCGCCAGCGTTCTTCGCCCGTGCGCCGATCGAAGCTGACGACGAGTGCCCTCTGGCCGCCGACGAGGGTAATCAGTTCGTCACCATGGACCAGCGGAGAGGCCGCCATGCCCCACGTGGGCAACTTCGTGCCGAAGTCGTCAGGGAAGTGACGCTGCCAGCGGACCTCGCCGGAGTTGGCGTCGAAACAGAACATGTGACCCATGGCACCGATTGTGTACACCAGCCCGTCGTGATAGACCGGCGTGGTGCGCGGACCAGCGGGGTAACTGACCGTGTAGCGGCAGGGGTACTCGTACTTCCACAGGACCTCGCCGGCGTCGGCATCCAGGCACAGCACGCGTTCCACGCCGTCAGGGCCTTCCCCGTGGACGCGGTCGGTGACGAACACTTTGCCGTCGGCGACAGCCGGCCCCGCGTACCCCTCTGCAATCGGTGTCGACCAGACACGGGGCAGGGTGCCTGCGGGCAGTCGTTCGACAATGCCCGACTCGCGCCATGTCAGATCCCGTTCTGGTCCACCCCACTGGGGCCAGTCATCGGCGGCAAGCAGCGAGGACATACACAGGAGTGCCGCCGCCCCGGCAAGAAGACGTTTCGGCGGAAGGTCCGCAGAGCGCACGACGATATCTGTCATCAGGGTTTCCTGTGTGTCGATGGAACTGGTGCGGCGTCGCATGATGATAGGCGAGCGAGCCACCCTGTGTCACGAGGGTGCGGGCAGTTCGGTACTGCGCCACAAATACCAGCAGGCGACGGTCGCATAAGGACGCCAGGGAAGGGCGATGGTCTCCGACTGTTCGCGGTCGGGCAGGTCATCGAGCCGGTACAGTTTGCGGATGGCTGAACGAATCCCCAGATCACCGTGCGGAAACACATCGAGCCGGCCCAGCGAGAACATCAGAAACATCTGTGCGGTCCAGACACCGATGCCTTTGACCTCGATCAACTCGGCTACGACGTCGTCGTCGGAAAGTCGTGCCAGACGATCGAGCCGCAGGGTGCGCCGGTTCACTCGCTCGGCCAGATCGTGCAGGTATCCGGCCTTCTGGGGAGAGATGCCGGCCGCGCGCAGCTGCTCCTTCGACAGTGCGGCGATCGAGGCCGCTGTCACCTGTCGGGGGCGGACGGACTGCGTCAGCTTTCCCCAGATCGAGCACGCCGCCTTGCCAGAGATCTGCTGGGCCACAATGGACCGGGCCAGTGCCTGAAAGCGGCGGCGTTCGATCTGCATCCGGAATGGACCGACCTGTTGCAGGACGTCGGCCAGAATCGGGTCGCCGGCTCGCAAGTGCCGCAGGGCCTGCGCGTGTCTGCCGGGGTTCGAACATGACCGGTCTCACTCCCCGACAGCGGCGGACTCCAGCGTCGCAGAACCGGTCAGCCCACTTCGTACCGACTGCAGGTACCGGGCTGTGACCGCTTCCACCTGATCGCCGGCTACCGCCATGATGTTGTTGTGATCGGCATGCGGAAGTTCGACGAACGTCTTGGGGACGCCCTTGCTCGACCGCTCAGGCGCGGCGTCAAACAGGTGCTCTCCCTGTTCAAAGGGGACAATGTGATCCTGCCTGCCGTGAATTTGCAGCAGCGGACAGGTGACCTCTGTGATGCGGTCGATCGACGGATAGCGGTCGACCAAGACCCAGCGGACGGGCAGCCAGGGGTAGTGCCAGGCGGCGGCGTCCACCAGCGACGAGAAGGTGGCCCGCAACATCAGTCCCCCCGGTTCTGTCCCCTGTTCGCACAAGTCGGCTGCCAGACGCGTTGCCACTCCGCCCCCCAGAGACTCTCCGCACAAGACGATGCGATGAGAGGGAACACCCAGCAACTGCGTCGCGTGATTCCAGACAGCCTGAGCATCCTGCGTGAAGGCCCGCTCGGAAGGTGAGCCGGTGTTTTCCGCATAGCCCCGGTAGTCGACGATCATCACGTCGCATCCCAAGCGGTTGAACATCGCGATCTTGTTGGCGCGATACCCCCGATGCCCGGCATTGCCGCAGAAATACAGGACCAGCGGGCGGTCTGACGTCAAGGAGTGCCGCAGTTCATCGGAATCTTGTGCGGAACTTCCCTCAGCCAGTGCGACCCATCCATGCAGCGGCGTGCCATCTTCAGCGGCCACCTGGATCTGATGCAGGCAGCCTGCAGCGAACTCACCGGGAACGCCGACCTGTTCGCGGCGGGGTTGATAGATCAGACTGCGTTGCAATGCGGCCAGCATGCCAACTACCAGCACATAGGGAATTACGATCAGCACCCCCAGTCGCACAACTCCCGAGCGTCGGACGCAGGGCCACCACGAGCGGTCTGGTTGTGGAGTGTTGGAAGGATCGCGCGATTCGGGTCTGGATTCGTTCGTACAAACCTCTGATTTCAGAACATGACTGACGTGTGCATGATAGAGTGCCGGTCCAGATTGCGACAGATCGAACACAAGGACGAATTTCACGACGATTGACTGCTGGCGGCCATGAACATCATCCCGGTACTGGACCTGATGCAAGGAGTGGTCGTCCATGGTGTCGCCGGCCAGCGCGACTCGTATCAACCAATCCACAGCGGGCTCACAACTTCGTGCGATCCGGTCGAGGTCGCCGGGGCTCTGTGTCGTGTGACCGACGGGCGACTGCTGTATGTGGCCGACCTCGACGCCCTGATGCAGGACCGTCCCGACTGGGACACGCTGCAGCAGCTGGTCGAGGGCGGTTATGAACTGATAGTGGATGCCGGAGTCCGGGATGTCATGCGGGCGTCTGAACTGCTTCGTCGGGGAGTCGATCGCGTCGTTGTGGCGCTGGAGACGGCCCCCCATCCTGCAGTGCTTCAGGACATCATCTCGGGACTCGAAGCCAGGCGACTCACTTTCAGTCTGGATCTCAGGAATGGGCGTCCTTTGGTTACATGCAGCGACTGGGGAAGCGATCCAATGTCGATCGCCACCAGAGTTGTGGAGCGGGGTATCCGCTCGCTGATCGTGCTGGACATCGCTGGTGTTGGGGTGGCCGGCGGGGTGCCCACACTCCCAATCTGTCTTGAGCTGCGCGAGCGATTTGCCGACATCGAACTCATCACGGGGGGCGGCGTGCGAGGGGGCTCCGATCTACAAGAGCTCGACGCGGCGGGATTGGACGGCGTACTGGTCGCATCGGCACTACACTCGGGATGCCTCGGAGCAGGTGAACTGGCCCGGTGGCGAGGACCTGAGAGCCACTATTGACTCAAAGCATTGGCTGGATTCGAGATCCGCGTTGTCTGTTCACTGGGACGCCCCGCTGACTCTGCGTCGCCTGGGGCTGTCTGCTCTCAGCTCACTGGGGCGGCCCACAGACTCCACCACGCTTGTGTAACGGGGCGGCAGACTCCCATTTTCAGGAAAAACAGGGCAGATCGATTTTTTCGGGTTGTAAGTCCGGATCGAAATCTCGTTAAATGGACGTCGTGGTTTTGGGGTCGCAATGCACACGTCCCTGAGCGGCATGGACCGGTGGGCGTTGACGTCTGTGTGCGAGCGGTCGATGTCTGCGAATGAGGAGGAGCAGACACGTAAACCACGGGAAGCACGATGCTTGGAGTTGGAAGGATCGCGACGGCAGGTTGTCCCCACGTCCAGCGGCAGAGTTGCGATGACGGTTGAGAGTCGCAATCCGTGAGTCCTTCCGACTGAACAGCCCGGCACGCCATCTCTCCAGCGGATGGGTGTGGGCAACCTTGACTGGTCTGTAATCGAGGAACGTGCATCCGTATGGCGCAGGTCACACAACCCAGATTCGTCCGCTTGCTCCCCGCCGCGGAATTGCCCCGTTACACGTATGTGCCCGGTGTCGGAGCACCGCATCCCTACCGGGATCCACAGGGACACAGCTATAACCGCAAGCCGGGGTTGCCCAAGCCCCTGCTGGAATCGCGCTGGGCGGAAAGTCGCTCCTACCTGGTATCGCTCGACTACTTCAACCTCGGGTTCTATTGGGAATCGCACGACGAGTGGGATCGCCTGTGCCGGGCATCGGGGCCGGACACCACGGTCGGAAAGTTCCTCAAGGGACTCGTCAAGCTGGCAGCGGCTGGCATCAAGGTGCGAGAGGATAGTATCCACGGTGTGCGACGTCATGCGGCGTCCGCGGGCGAGGTGTTTGCAGACGTCGCGGCCGAAGCCGACTGTGATCGCTACTGTGGCCTGAAGTTCACAATGCTTCAGTATGCCGCCGATCGAGCCGCTCAGCTCGTCTATCGCGGCGACATGGAACCGGGTCGGCCCATGCGGGTCTTTCCGTTTCTGCTCCTCCCGGAACCGCTGCCTCTGCCCGAGGGGCATTGAGGAGGCGGGGTCGTATCGATTCCGGAAATCAGACAGATTTCCATGATCCCGGCTGCGCGTCGTCCGTTCTCCGAGGATGTAGCAGGACGTGACAAAGCCGGCACACATTGAACCGGTGGCAACGTCTGCGGTTGAATTCCTGCACCAAGCTGCGCAGGATGCCGTTTGATCGACGTAACTGAGGAGTCCCCCCATGGGTCTGTTTGACAAACTCCGGGCCGAACTGGTCGACATCATCGAGTGGATCGATGATTCGCGGCACACACTGGCGTGGCGCTTTCCGCGCTATCACAACCAGATTAAGCACGGGGCCCAGCTCATCGTCCGACCCGGACAGATGGCGGTGTTCGTGCATCGGGGCGAGCTGACCGACGTCTTCGAGCCGGGCCACTACGAGTTGACCACCGACAATCTGCCGATTCTGAGCACGCTCGCCGGCTGGAAGCACGGGTTCGAGAGTCCGTTCAAGGCGGAGGTGTACTTCGTCAGCACTCGGCAGATCACCGAACTCAAGTGGGGCACGCCCAACCCCATCATGCTGCGGGATCCCGATTTCGGCCCGGTCCGCCTGCGGGCCTTCGGTACCTATTCTCTGCGCTGTGCCGACCCCAAAGCCCTGCTCAGGGAATTGATCGGGACCGATGCCAGCTTCGAGGCGGACGAAATCAACGAACTCATGCGGTCGATCATCATCTCGACCCTTGCGGACATCCTCGGAAAGTCCAAGGTCGCTGCCCTCGACCTCGCCGCCAGCTACCGCGATTTTTCAGAACAGCTTCGCCGTGCCACTCTCGAACGCGTGGATGACGAATACGGTCTGGATGTTCCCCAGCTCAACATCGTCAACATCTCGCTGCCGGAAGAAGTGGAGAAGGCCCTCGACACACGCAGCAGCATCGGTGTGATTGGCGACATGGGACAGTACCAGGCCTACCAGATGGGCAAGGCCATGGTCGCCGCCGCCGACAATCCCGCCGGGGGAGGCGCCGCCGAAGGCATGGGCATGGGCATGGGATTCGCCATGGCCAATCAGATGGCGCGAGGCATGGGGCAAGCGTCCGGCGGCGGGATGACGTCGGCTCCCCCGTTACCGCCAATGCTCTGGCACGTCGCCGTCAACGGCGAGTCGCAAGGCCCGTTCGACATGCAGCAGCTGGCCCACCAGGTGCGGACAGGACAGGTCAACGCAGCCACGCAGGTCTGGACGCCGGCCTTGGGGAACTGGATGCAGGCCGGTCATGTTCAACAACTGTCGTTCCTGTTTGCACAGACACCGCCGCCCGTGCCGCCAACATCGCCTCCTCCGGTTTCCTGACGATGTCGTGGTGCGGAGCGACGCTGACGAAGCAGGAGACTGTCCGCATCGCAGGTCATGATTCCGCTCGGAGGGGCTCATCAGCAATCCGGTCATCTTGAAGCAGCGGGCGATCTTCGCACTCCACGACTCACGTGAAATCACCCTCAGTGGATTACCTAAGGTGATTGCGCAAGGGTGGCACGCACTGGGGAACGAAGGGCGTGGCTGAACATTCGCCACGCCCATCCCGTTGGTCTGGGCGTGCCACACCGTGCAGAAAAGTTTTTTGGCGACCTGGTTTGCACAGGGCAATGAGCGACCACGCAGAGCGATTGATGCCAGAGTCGAATGAGGGATCCGATACGTCTCTTTCACCGGCTGCCGATACACGCGGAACTGCCGATGTGGCCGGGCAGACAACTTCGCTGGGAAATGTGCGCATCTTTCCGTGTGAGCAGTGTGGAGCCGATCTGAAGTTCCACATCGGGCAGCAGCGGATGACCTGCGAGTTTTGTGGCTTCTCCAGGGCAATTGAGCTGCAGACCGATGCCGGAATCCATGAGCAGGATTTCGAGGCCATGCTCGCCAGGCTCAAGAGGCAACGTGAGGAAGGGCAGCCCGAGGAGGTCGCTGGTGTCTTCGAGGTGCGCTGTGAGTCGTGCAGCGGGACTGTGGTCTTCACCGGCACCCTGACCAGCAGCGCCTGTCCCTACTGCGGCTCACCCATGCAGCGCGAGCACGTGCATTCGTTTACGCGGCGGATCCCGGTCGACGGAGTGCTCCCCTTCTGCATCGAACACGATGATGCACATCGGCGGTTGCAGTTGTGGGTGCGCTCTGCGCTGGTTTGCACCAAACGATTTCCTGCGCCGAGTCAATAGCGAGCGGTTCAACGGTGTGTATCTGCCATACTGGACGTTCGACACGCTGACGTTCACCACGTACCGGGGGGAGCGCGGCACGACGATATACCACACACACGGGTGTTGGCAAGAACCGCAGGACCGTGACCCGGGTCCGCTGGACTCCGGCCTCCGGTGAGTTTCAGCGATTCTTCGATGACATCGTCGTCGTCGGCAGTCGGGGATTTCCCGAGCAGCGCATTCGGGACTTGGAGCCCTGGGACCTGTCGAAGTGTGTCCCCTTCACCCAGCAAGTACTTGCCGGTTTCCTTGCACGGACCTATGACCTCGGACTGGAAGAGTCTTTCTATAACGGGCGGGCTCGGATCGATGCCGCGATCCACAGTGACGTGCGACAACGGATCGGGGGCGATGAACAGCGAGTCCACTCCGTCGAGTCACGCTACGATGCGATCACCTACAAGCATCTGTTGCTGCCGGTCTGGATGCTCGCCTACCGACATCGCGACTGCTCGTATCAGGTGTTCGTCAATGCGGCGACCGGAGAAGTTCAGGGGGACCGGCCATACAGCTGGGTGAAGATCCTGCTGGCCGTCGTCGGAGGAGTCGTGGCCTGTGGAGGGCTGATCTTCGCGGTCACCGCCCGCTGAATGGAGCAGGCAGGATGCTCACAACAGAGGCGCACCGAGCCGGCACAGATTCTCGATGAGGACCTGTCGCAGGGGCCGCTTCACCCAGTAGTCCAGGCGAATCTGCTTGGCATGCCTGAGGTCCTCGGCAAACTGGGCCTCAAGCTCATCGGCAAATGCCGGGTTATAGACGGCGACACCCACTTCAAAGTTCAGCAGCAGACTGCGGGAGTCGAAGTTGGCGGTCCCGACGAGTGACCAGTGTCCGTCGATGGTGAGCGTCTTCGCGTGCAGGATGCCTCGACGATACTCATAGATCTCGACGCCAGCTTCCAGCAAGGGCTCGTAGTACGATCGCCCGGCGAGCACGGTCCAGCGGTAGACGGCGCGGCCCGCCAGCAGCAGGCGAACCCGGACACCTCGATGGGCGGCTGTCTCCAGTGCCAGCATTAAGGCCTCGGTCGGGACGAAGTACGATGTTGCCAGAGTAATGGATTGCTGCGCCTCGTTGATGGCCGAAAACATGAGCAAATGGAACGTCCGCATCTCCCCGGTCGGACCGCCGCTGACCACCTGTGCGACAATGTCCCCCTGCTCAACTGACTCGGGAACACGTTCCGGCAGCGTCAACTCCTCACCGGTGGCGTAATACCAGTCCTCTGCAAATACCTGCTGCAACTGGAGGACGACGGGACCTGTCATCTGCAGGTGTGTGTCGCGCCAGAAACCCAGCAACTTGTTGCGTCCCAGGTACTCATCGCCAATGTTCATGCCGCCGGTGAATCCGACGCGGCCATCGACAACGACAAGTTTGCGATGGCTTCTGAGATTGAACGACCAGCGCTCACGGAAGCTTTGTCCGGGCAGGAAGGTCGCCACTGTAATCCCGGCATCGCGCATGGGATGGAGAAATTCTCGACCTAGATAGAGCGAGCCGAGACTATCGTACAGAAAGCGGACCTTCACGCCGGCCCGAGCCCGTTCAATGAGCAGATCACGCACGCGACGACCGGTGGCGTCGGCCCGCCAGATGTAATACTCCAGATGCACCGATTCACGGGCCGCCATGATCGCCTCTTCGATGCGGCGGAGAATGACATTGGTGTCATTGAGCAGGGTAATCGCGTTCCCAATGGTCGGGAGCGTGTCGCAGCCTTCCTGAGTCAGACGCATTAGATCGCGCTTTGCTGCTCGCTGAAATCACGGGCAGGCTCCCTCCTCGTACTGTTCCAGCGGAGGCCGGAGTCTGGCGAAGTCCCGGATGCGGCCGCCTTACCCCCTTTGCGACGCTCGACACGATTGATCCCGAAAAACAGATACAGCATCCCCCCCAGATAGGGCAGAACGATGATCGTCAGGATCCAGGCGATGGTGGAGGCCGGCTGCCGCTTGCGAGTCAGCACGACCCAGCGAATCAGCACCAGGGTCACCAGGTAGCCGACCAGCAGAAGTATCTTCGACCTGAGATCCATGAGTTCGGAATACTCGGGTGGTCAACGCGTCCAGATTGACACGGCCTCAGGCCGGGGTACGGAAGTCTGGGATCGTAACATGCCGGGCACATTACGACGAAGTGCAGGTTTGATCTGCGTGGACTGGCGGACTCGATGGGTCGGCGGGTGGAGCGGAAAGCGTTCGCGTGGGAACGGGGACAGGTGCAGCAGCGGTAACGGATAAGTCAACGTGCCCGCCAGGACAGCGTTGGCGAGCGACATCATAAGACACATCCAACCGCCAAGCGTCGGCGGGTCAAGTTGACGCCTTGTTAGGCTGAAACACGTCCACAACCCTGCGTGGAGTGATGCGCTGACCGCAGCACAGAACGCAGCAGCCGGAGAAAACATGCTGCCCATAATCCATTCTGCCTCGCCAGTCTCAGTGACCCCACGCAGTAAGGACGGTGAAAAAACGCCGGCGGCGATAATTCCACACAGCAGCGCGACCGGTGACAAAAGCAGGATACTGAAATGGCGTTGTCGGAAGATGAGTACAATGACCGTTGTGGCTCCTCCCGTGAACATACCGATCAACAGCCCAAAGCCAATCGAAGAGTGCTGCTTCGCAGTGGCAACGATGCTGACCATCTCCCAAGCAAAGGAGAACCTCCCCCTACCGAGTGCGTGGAGCAAAGAGAGATACGGATAGAATACAGCCATGATCGTTCCGAATGCCGTAACGATTCCCTCTCCAGATACCACCAGGCTCCACAACTTCGTGGTTTCCGACCGCATTCGAATGTGCCTGACTGGCTTACAGGAAGTTTCTGCCTGTCACCTGCAGGCCGCAGATGAGCGCCCCAACTCGCAAGCGGCCAAGCGTCGCAACTCGTTTTAGCTGTTGATTGCCCCATCGTCACGCCATTTCCTGCGTGATAGGCGTGCCCTGCCTGGTGCTCATCGGGGCGGTGATCGAGTCCGTCCGCCGGGCTGCGGACATCGCGTCCGCGTCGATTCAGGACATGTGTGAGACAGCACTCCGGCTGCATTAAAGCAGCCGGAGTGCTTCGATCCCGAGATGCATGTCTCAGGAACAATCGCGGTGATTCAGACTTTCAAACACTCATGGGCCGAGCACTCTACACGCCGTGGGCGTGGTGAGGTTCGCGCCCGTTACCGTTGGCGGCACTCGCCTTGTTGAGGGCCTGCAGATACGCGTGGGCACTGGCCTCGATGATGTCGGTGCTGACCCCCTTGCCGTGCCAGGTGCGTCCCTCGCAGTCGATCTCCACACTCACCTCTCCCAGTGCATCCTTGCCGCTGGAAACACTGCGGACCGAATAGTCATGCAGCTTCGCCGTGCAGGCCCGTGATCCGTTCCAGACAGTTGAAGACCGCGTCCACCGGCCCATCGCCGGTGCAGGCGTCCTGGACCTTGTCTCCGTTCTCATGCTTCAGTTCCAGCGTTGCCGTCGGGATCGTCCCGGTCCCGCCGAACACATGGAACGCCGTGATCTTCCAGTGTTCGGGCACGCGGTGCACGCGCTGTTCGATGAGGGCCGAGATGTCGGAGTCGTACACGTCCTTCTTCTTGTCGGCCAGCGCGATGAAGTCGTCGAACACCTGCTGGAACGTGTCGTCATCGAGCTGATAACCCAGGTGCACGACCCGATCCCGAAAGGCGTGTCGGCCGCTGTGCTTGCCCAGCACCAGATTCGTGCCGACGAAGCCGACATCCTCGGGACGCATGATCTCGTAGGTCGAGCGTTCCTGCAGCATGCCGTGCTGATGGATGCCTGCTTCGTGGGCGAAGGCGTTCTGACCGACGATGGCCTTGTTCCGCTGGACCTTCATGCCGGTGATGCCCGAGACGAGGCGGCTCACAGGAAAGAGCCTCTCGGTGCGGATGTTCGTCTTGAGGCCGTAGTAGTCGTGACGGGTCTTGAGCGCCATCACGATCTCTTCGAGGGCTGCGTTCCCGGCCCGTTCGCCCAGTCCGTTGATGGTGCACTCGACCTGCCGGGCACCAGCCTCGACCGCCGACAGGCTGTTGGCGACGGCCAGTCCCAGATCGTTGTGGCAATGTGTGCTGATCACCGCCCGGTCGATGTTGGACACATGCTCCTTCAGGTACCGGATGACGGTGAAGTAATGCTGTGGTGTCGCATAGCCGACGGTGTCGGGGATATTTACGGTCGTGGCTCCGGCCTCGATCGTCCGCTCGACCACCTCGGCGAGGAAATCGGGCTCGGTCCGGGCCGCATCCTCCGGAGAGAACTCGACGTCCGGCGTGGTGATGTCGGACCGCTGCGTCATCAGATCGACCGTCCGTTTGACGCTCTCGACGGCGCGGCGGATGATTTCCTCCTTGGCCATTTTGAGCTTGAACTCCCGGTGGATGGCGGACGTGGCCAGGAAGACATGAATGCGGACCCGCTGGGCTTCCTGCAATGCCTCCCAGGCGCGATCGATGTCCTCGGGGCGACAGCGAGCCAGTCCGCAGATCGTCGACTGCTGCCCGAAGGTGCGGGCAATCTGACGGACTGCGTCGAAGTCACCGGGCGAGGCGATCGGGAAGCCGGCTTCGATGACATCGACCCCCAGCTCGACCAGGGCCTTGGCGACCTCCAGCTTCTCGCCGGTGGACATGCTGCAGCCGGGTGACTGCTCGCCGTCCCGCAAGGTGGTGTCGAAGATGGTGACGGACTGGCTGCTGGTCGTTGGCGGATGGCTCATGGCAATTGGGTGACTTGTTGATTGGTTGACGGGAAGATCAGATGCCGACATCTGGTGTTTGCAAGCGTTTGAAAATTGAGCACTGAGAACCCAAAACTGAAAACTCATCAACGAAAAAACCCCGAGGCCTCGCGAGAAGCCTCAGGGTGGGTGATTGTTGTCGTCAGACGTCGAACCCGGCCTAAGACCTCCCGGCGGGAGGAAGGGTAAGCAGCAGGGCGAGGTCTTTTAGCGAACAAATCATGGAACAACGGAGCAAGAACTGGGTGGTTGCTGCGGTTTCGGGGCCTGTTCTTCGCATGTCCCGTCATGGACGCGTTATAAGCTTATGGACCCTTGTCAAGAGAGTCAAGGTGCCCTGAAGGTTCGCAAAAATAGTCGGGAGATGCCGGAAACGGGGTCGGGGGCATCTGGGCGGCCCTTTGCAAGGCATGGTGATTCCTGCCGTTGGGGCATTTCGACCACGATTTGCGTTGACGATTCGAGTGCATCGCCGTAGTAATGGATAGAGAGGAACGAAACTTTACAAAACCGGCAAGAATTGCGTGTACGGTCGGACGAGTTTTGGTAGCATGGTAGCTTCGGTCGCAACAGACGCGACCCGCCGCCACGACTCGTGAGCATGTGATTTTCGTCAGCGAACAGCAGTCAGGGCTCCCGAGGTGGCGGCGAGACAGTGGAATCCCCTCGCAGGATTCCCGGTTCTCAAGGAGTAGGTACGGATGCTGCCAGGGAGAACCTCGACGCTCAGGCTGGCTGGCCAAGATTTCCTGTCCAAGGTGTTTCGAAGAATGCCGGAGTCCGGCCACTTCGTGGACGTTCGTTGCCGGCAGGTAACAACACACTCCACCTAGTCGAACCGAACCAGACAGATAACTGCGGGATTCGTCCAGCAACCGAGGACGCAGGAACTGAACATTTTACAGACAGCGGGATTCCAGAGTTTCAAAGTGCATGCGGGAACAACGCGTTCCCAGAACACAATTCGGCCGCACCAGGGAGGGACGGCTGAGGTTTCAATTCGACGGATTTCAGGAGCAACATCGTGCATCGACTGGACGAAGGATTGTGTTCACTCATTGAAGCGGCACAGCGGCGGCGGTTCCTCACGTTTCAGGCAGTGGATGAATACCTGCCTGACGAAGGGGGCGATCCGACGCTCGTGGACAAGATCATCATGGCGCTGGAAGAAACCGGCCTGCCGTTGATCAACGATCCCGATGCGCCGGATACGGTCGCCGAAAAGACCCGGATGGCCGAAGCCGCGAAGGAGGAAGAACCGTCCGAAGCGGCCAAGTCGATGATCGAACCAGAGACGTCGGCGATGTCGTCTCGTGATCCCATCCGCATGTACCTCTCCCAGATGGGGAACATCCCACTGCTGTCGCGGGAAGATGAAATCTTTCTGGCCAAGCAGATCGAGATCACCCGCAAGCGGTTCCGGCGGACGCTGCTCGAATCCGACTTTGCACTGAACTTCGCCGTCGACACGCTCGAGAAAGTACACGCGGGCGAACTCCCCTTCGAGCGGACGTTGCGCACCTCCGAAACCGAGAACTCCCAGAAGGAGCAGATTCTCGGCCGCATGCCGCGCAACTTGCCGACGTTGCGGTACCTCATGGAGCAGAACCGACTCGACTTCGAGGCCCTGATGGCCACCAGCTCGAAGCGGACGCGCGAGACCATCCAGGAGCGGATGAAGATCCGCCGTCGCAAGATGTGCACGCTGTGCGAGGAACTCAGCGTCCGCACCCATCGCCTGCAGCCGCAGGTCAAGAAGATGGAACAATTGGCCGAGCAGATGACTGAACTCGACCAGCGAATTCAGCGTCTGTCGCGGCGCAACGGCAGCGCCGGCGAAATCCGCATGCTGCAGAATGAACTCGATGCCCGCATGCAGGAAACGCTCGAAACCCCCAAGGAGTTCCGGGCCCGCCTCAAGAAGATCCGGAAGCGCTTCGACGCTTGGACCAAGGCCAAGCAGCAGCTCTCGGGAGGCAACCTGCGACTGGTGGTCTCGATCGCCAAGAAGTATCGCAACCGCGGACTTTCCTTCCTCGACCTCATCCAGGAAGGGAACGCCGGCCTGATGCGCGGCGTCGAAAAGTACGAATACCGCCGGGGCTACAAGTTCTCGACCTACGCCACGTGGTGGATTCGGCAGGCGATCACCCGGGCGGTCGCCGACCATGCCCGCACGATCCGCATCCCGGTCCACATGTTCCAGAGCATCTCGACGCTCAAGGCCAAGAGCGAACAGATTCGACAGGAGACCGGCCGCGAACCGACCATCGAAGAGCTGGCCGAGGCGGTCGGCCTCGGGGTCGAGGAGACCGAACGGATCATGAAGACCTGGAAGCATCCCATCAGCCTCGATACCCCGGTCGGCGAGAGCGAGGACAGCAGCTTCGGCGACTTCCTGGAAGATGGCAACGAAGGGACGCCGGCCGATTCCGCCATGCAGCAGATGCTGCGGGACAAGATCGACCACGTCCTCAAAAGCCTGACCTATCGCGAACGCGAGATCATCAAGCTGCGATACGGCCTGGGAGACGGCTACAGCTACACGCTGGAAGAGACCGGCCGCATCTTCAAGGTGACCCGCGAACGTATCCGGCAGATCGAATCCAAGGCCCTGCGAAAACTGCAGCACCACACCCGCAGCGATCATCTCAAGGGCTTTGTCGAAGCGCTGTATCCCGACGGCGATGCCCCGTCGGTGTTCGCTGCCGAAGAAGTGCCCCAGGGCGAACCGGTCGCCGCTGGTGTGTGACGTACAAACTCGTTGGCGGTTTCGCATGAAGGCGAAACCGCCAACGACGTCCAGTTTCGAGGAGTGCAAGGATGCACATCTTCTTTTCGGTCGGAGAACCGAGCGGCGACCAGCATGCCGCCCACCTCATCGAGGAGCTGCGCCGTCGGCAGCCTCAGCTGCACGTCAGCGGATTTGGCGGACCCAGGATGTGCGCCGCCGGATACGAGGAACTCTACCCACTCACCAATCTGGCGGTGATGGGCATCGGTCATGTCCTGCCGCTGCTCTGGACATTCTTCCGACTGCTCCGCCAGGCCTCGACGTTTCTCCGTGAGCAGCGCCCCGATGTCGTCGTCCTTGTCGACTTCCCTGGGTTCAACTGGTGGGTCGCCCGCAAGGCAAAGCAGGCCGGTATTCCGGTGCTGTACTACATGCCCCCGCAGTTGTGGGCCTGGGCCCCCTGGCGAATCCGCAAGGTCCGCCGGTTTGTCGACCGCGTCCTCTCAGGGCTGAACTTCGAGGCCGACTGGTATCGCGAGCGCGGCATCCCGGTCGACTTTGTCGGGCATCCCTTCTTCGACGAAGTCTCCCGGCACCAGCTCGACGAGCCGTTTGTTCAATCCCTCAGAAACAGCGGCCGGACGGTGGGTATTCTCCCCGGTTCGCGCCGGCTGGAGGTCGAACGCAACTGGCCCGTGATGCTGGAAGTCATCCGCATCCTGCACGAGCAACATCCTGATGTCCGGTTCCGGGTGCCGCTGTATCGCGAGTCGTATCGCGAGCTTTGCGAGGAGTCGATGGACTCGGACGACGTTCACCTGCCGATCGACTTCGTCCTCGGCAAGACATCCGAGATCATCGAAGCGGCCGACTGCTGCCTGATGGTGTCCGGTTCTGTCAGTCTGGAAATGCTGGCCCGGCAGACACCGGCTGCGGTGGTGTACCGTCCCCCCTGGACGATGGTCATCCTGTTCTGGCCGCTCATCACCTGCAAGTTCATGTCGCTGCCGAATCTGATGACCGGTCGCGAACTGCTGCCGGAGTTCTTCGTGCTTCGCAACCCGGACGCTCACGCCCGGCGGATCGCGGAGACACTGCATCGCTGGCTGGGTTCACCCGCTGAACTGGCCGCGAGTCCGACATGATCTGTCGGAGCTGGCAAGCCAGGCGGCAGAGCCTGGAGGCATCGCGAGGGCCGCGGGCGTCATCCTGCGCAGGTCCCCGGCGACGACCGACGTCGCTCGGCCGCGTGAGGTCCCAAGACCGCCGGCTGCGTGCTTCGGTACTTCGATGGAGCCGCTGAACCGCAACCGTTCCTATTGCTCAGCCGCAACTCCCAGAGGAGTGCAGCATCCGCAGGGAGTGGAGGTCGTCGAGAAGCACGCTCGTCTGCGACTCGCGGCCAAACGTACAGATCAGAAGTCGGTGCCGTCGATGATCTGGCCGTAGGCACTGCCGTTGGAGGTGAGCAACCGGGCATAGATGGCATCATCGATCGACTGATTAACGGTGCCCCCGTGCCCGTCGCAGAAGATGGCGTTGACGACCCCGGGATGAAAGGACGAAGGGCCGAGGGGCCTGCCCGGCACTTGCGGAGTTGATACTGTTGTTGATCTTGCACTCGGAGAGGGGGGCGGGATTGCCGTCCTCGGTCAGTGCAAACGCCGGCGACGTTACCGAGTGTGAGGGCTGCCTGGCCGCGATTGGGCGTGGGAGGTCGGGACAACTCCCACACCGCCGACAATGCTGTTATCCCCGATGGCAAGAGGTCCACCATTTCCACTCTGGGCCACCTTGACCATGAACGCCACGTCCTCGGTCGCACCGGAAATCCAGCCATCCTGAGTATGCGCCCACCGGCATAACTCCGCGTGTTGAGGTTCTCACTGAGCAGGAGCGTATTGGTCTGGCCGTCGCCACGGGAGATATAATCCAGCGTCATCCGAAAGGTCGTAGCGGGCGTCGTTCTGCTCTTCACGCCAGAACACACCTGTTGCCGCGGTTGACCGCCTGATCAAGGGTCGAGCCGGCTCCTCCGGGAGCCTGGATAATCATAGACTCCCACGGAATGGGTGGTGGTCGGACTGCCTGTTCTCCACTGTCCTCGTGAGGTGTAGCCGGCATTGGCGACGTAGCTCAATGACGCCGGCTTCCTTGTTCTTCGGATCGTCCGGACAGTTAAAGAAGTCCAGCGTCGTGCGGGCCAGATCGTCGACGGTCTGCTGGCCGGCGTTCTGATTCGTCTCCTTGTCAGCCAGCGCCTCGTAGATGGCCGCACTGTCCAGAAACGGCAGGAGATGCACTGTCCACGGGGCCTGCGCGCAGACTTGCACTGCAATCAGAGCACGGCGTGTTTGCTGCCACCTGGCTGGAGTGAAATTGATCGCGAGTCCCCCGTAGTTTTCTGTCCGATGTCTGTGTTGGTCGCAATCACGCCGCTGGTCAGGTAGGGCAGCCGGCCCTTGTCGCCGCTGGCGAAGTTCATCGTCGCCGTGCCGATGTTCCGCAGATTGTTCAGGCACTGGGCCCGGCGGGCCGCCTCGCGTGCACTCTGGATGCCCGGCAGAATCAGCGCGGCCAGAATCGCGATGATGGCGATCACCACCAGCAGTTCGATCAGCGTGAAACCGGCCCGGCGTGCACGACCCGAGCGAACACGAATGCACTGCATGTGTCAGTCCCTTTCGCGGAGATCCCCGGCGGGGATGTGGATTTGAGGCCCGGCCCTTCGCCTGGCGGCATTTACAGCCTATCACTCCAGATCGGCCCGGTCCACCGTTGATCGCGCGAGAACCCTTGACTGGACTTTCTCCTTCTCCCCCGGGGTGGTGTTCCGACCTCCTGACGGCTGCTCGGGGGAGAAGGTGGCCGCAGGCCGGATGAGGGGCCGCGCAGGACGGTGCCATTCCCAGCGCCCCTCACCCGGCTCGCTGCGCTCGCCACCCTCTCCCCCACCATGTGAGGTTCGCGGAGGATCCGAGCGTCGCTCGTGGGGGAGAGGGGGAGTCCAGTTCACCGCTTGGCAAGTGGGAGCTCAGAAAGGTCGACTGTGCTCCCGTTCACATTCAAGACAAGATATGGACGTGCGCCCCCTTCTCCTCCGGGGGGGGGTGACCCCAGCTCCTGACAGGTGATCGGGGGAGAAGGTGGCCGCAGGCCGGATGAGGGGCCGCCTGGATTGTGTCAACTCATATGCCCCTCACCCGGCTCGCTGCGCTCGCCACCCTCTCCCCCACACCCGCGCGATGCCCGGCACAGCATGTCGCGCGTGGGGGAGAGGGAGTAATTGACTCAACAGGTGTCTTCAGGCAGTTGACCATACCTCCCGTCGCTCCATGCCGCTGGATCCAGTCCTGCAGCAGCGACGATTGCATACAATACACCTTCCAGATTCGTGAGCACGTCGTCATTCGTTACTCGAACGACGCGCCAGCCGGCAGACTCCAATGACTGCTGACGTTTCCGGTCGGTCGTTCCCCGGTCTGAGTGACTCTCGCCGTCGACTTCGACGATCAGGCGACGATCCCGGCAGGCGAAGTCAACAATGTACTGCTCAACTGGCATCTGCCTGACAAACTTCAGGCAAGCAAGCCTTCGGTCTCTCAGAACCGCCCACAGCTTCTGCTCCGGGACCGTGAGCTGCGTCCGCAGGGAGCGGGCGTGATGCAGGTGGCGGGATGTTCGGCGCTCTGATCGACGGTTCATATATGCCCCTCACCCGGCTCGCTGCGCTCGCCACCCTCTCCCCCACACCGCGCGACGCCCGGCACAGCATGTCGCGCGTGGGGGAGAGGGAGTAATTGACTCAACAGGTGTCTTCAGGCAGTTGACCATACCTCCCGTCGCTCCATGCCGCTGGATCCAGTCCCGCAGCAGCGACGACCATGCACAGCACGCCCTCCAGATTCGTCAACACGTCGTTATTCGTTACTCGAACGACGCGCCAGCCGGCAGACTCCAGTGCCTGCTGTTTGGCCCGGTCGGCCGGACTCCGGCCTGTGTGGCTCTCGCCATCGACTTCGATGATCAGGTGTCTGTCCCGGCAGGCGAAATCCGCGATGTACTGTGCAACGGGCATCTGCCTGACGAACTTCAGGCCGGCCAGCCATCGGGCCCGCAGCCCCCTCCATAGTCTCTGCTCGGGGACCGTGAGTCGCGATCGCAGTGAGCGGGCGTGATGCAGGTTGCGCGATGTTCGGCGCTCTGGTCGACGGTTCATATCTGCCCCTCACCCGGCTCGCGCCGCTCGCCACCCTCTCCCCCAACGACGAAGCCGCCGCACATGACGGATGTCGTGAGAGGCGGGATCGGGGTGCCCGGCGGCGCAGGGAGGTCCCTGGGCCGGTAACGATCTGCCCCGGAACCTCTTGCGGCCGCGCCGCACCGCTTCAAGAAGCGGGGCTACCCACTACCCGTGCGGCCCCCAACGGAAACACCCGCTGATCCGGGATCAGCGGGTGTGGAATGTCGACTATGGTAACCCGTGTCAAACAGCGGATGCGCCGCGATTCTGGCGACGGCGGCGGTATCCACCGAACGCGAGTCCCAGGATCCAAGCAGGGCGAGACTCGTCGGCTCAGGCACCGTAGGCCATGTCGCCACTGATGTCCAGCGTTGTCATCGTTCCAGTGGAATGGGATCGAAAAAGTTATCAGTTGGACTAGCGTCGCGAATTGAACCCACAAGCATCGCCGTCGACCTGCAAAGCGGCCAGAATCGCGGCGGCATTCGCCGGAGGGGTGGCCAGGAAACTGAGGGTGGCGAGAGCACTATCAGGGAACCCATTCAGCGCAATCCCGGTCGCAATTCCATCGAGCTCGGAAGGTCAATTCGCCAAAGTCGAAGTCCCCACGGCGATGTCGCCATCGTTGCAAGCCTGAGGGCCCCCGTGCGAAGCTCGACTTGATGCTGGTCAGCATCGTAGGTGATTTCTCCGTCGGCAGTGCAGGCGGCTTCGGTCTTCTCGGAAACGGCTCTGTAAGAGTGAGTCGAGTTCCTGACCGGAGCGCGTATCTGGGCCTGGACGATCCCTCGACGTCAGCCTGGCGGATTGAGTCGTCGCTCGCCGCAGACCGCCGTCGGAGCCTATGTGATCGGAGTGCCCGCATGGTTCAGTGAGCGTCTTCGATGCCAGGGTATGTTCCTCGAGATCGACCACGGTTGGAACTGTTGCCAGCGCACGAACTCCATTCCACCCGAAGACTTCCGGAATATCAGGCTGAGACGCATTGGGATTTGGTAGCTAACGCGGACTTCCTGTGCGATGATTGACGTTCGACGTGGGCACGGCGGCGATTCCTGAACCGACATCGCTGGCTCTGCTGGGGATGTCCGCCGCGGGATTCTGCGGTGTTCGCCTGCGTCGCCGCCGGCGTGAGGACACCGAACAGACCGCCTAAACCGCGACCAATCTGGCAGCATTCGCGTCACATACGACCCGCTCTCCGACTCGGACGGCGGGTTTTCTGTTGCGCCCTCATTCTCGAGCGGGTAGGGATCGGATCTTCTGGGTACCGCACCGCTTCAAGAAGCGGTGCGTACCTTGCCTGTATGTCGGTGCCCACTGTCGTGCAAGCCTCGGACTTGCACCGCTGCCCCGCGGGGAGCGGGGAGGGTGAGCGCGGAGCCAGATGGTGGTGCAGCCGGAGACCCTCCCCGCCGCTCCTGCCTCGGTGCGACCCAATCACCCTCCCCGGCGGGAGGGTGAGCCCGATTCCCACGGCTGGCGACATGGGCTGCGGTCTTGCGTACGACAGGGTGATCCGATGGACGCGATTCGCTTCACACACGAAACGCCTCCGATGAGATTGCACCTGCCCTTGAGACGCACAGTCCTGTGCTTGTGACCCGCGGTATTCTCGCTGGCTGTATTTCCTCGGGTTCTGCTATAGTTCGGCCGTCTCGGTCCTGCCAGGGCCTGTCTCCGCAGAGTCAAAGGGCAAACGTGTCCTGCCTGCCGGGGAGGGTACAGATCGAGGCGGCTGCCCGGACCGCATCACAACCGAGGGTCGCCGCCGCATCGCAGTTTGTGGAATCAGAATGGTTGATCGGAACCTCATTCGGGAGTTTGGTGTTGAGCAGCAGGAGCTGGACGACGCATTTCGGGAGTCGATGCAGGATGTCGCACAGGAAGACGGGGAGATGGACCTCGTCTACGACGCCACATCGCGAACCTTCAACGTCAATGAGATTGTCGAGGGGATCGTTCTGGGAGTGAACGGTGAAGAAGTGCTGCTCGATATCGGCTACAAGAGCGAGGGCATGGTCCCCCTGGAGGAATGGACAGAGGACGGGACCGACGCTCCCATCGTGGGACAGAAGGTCGAGGTCCTGCTTGAAGAGATTGAGGATGAATATGGTCTGATTCTGCTCTCCAAGCGGAAGGCCGATCGCATCCGCGAGTGGGAACACATCACCTCCAAGCATCGCGAGGGGGATGTCGTGACCGGCACCGTGGTGCGGAAGATCAAGGGTGGTCTGCTGGTCGACATCGGCGTCAACGTGTTCCTGCCGGCCAGTCAGGTCGATATCCGCCGGCCGTCCGACATCGGCGAGTACATCGGCAAGGAGATCGAGTGCGTCATTCTGAAGATCGATGACTCGCGGCGCAACATCGTCGTCTCCCGCCGCAAGCTGATCGAGGATCAGCGCGCGGAGATGAAGCGCAAGCTGCTCGAGGAGATCGTCGAGGGTCGAGCAGCCGCAAGGGCGTTGTCAAGAACATCGCCGACTTCGGTGCGTTCGTCGACCTAGGCGGCATCGACGGTCTGCTGCACATCACCGACATGAGCTGGGGCCGCATCAATCACCCGTCCGAAATGGTCAAGATCGACGAGCGAACTCGAAGTCGTGATTCTCAATGTCGATCGCGACAAGGAGAAGATCGCTCTCGGGCTCAAGCAGAAGCTTCCCAGCCCGTGGGAGAACGTGGCTACGAAGTACCCGGTCGGCTCGCGCGTCAAGGGCGAGGTGGTCAATGTCATGTCGTACGGTGCCTTCGTCAAACTCGAGGACGGTATCGAAGGCCTCGTGCACATCAGCGAGATGTCGTGGACGAAGCGCATCAACCATCCCAGCGAACTCGTGCAGATCGGCGATGAGGTCGAGGTGGTCGTCCTCGGCATCAACACGGACAAGCAGGAGATCTCCCTGGGCATGAAGCAGATTCAGCCCAACCCCTGGGACGATGTGACACAGAAGTACCCGGTAGGCACCAAGGTCACCGGCACGGTACGCAACCTGACCAACTACGGGGCCTTCATCGAACTCGAAGAAGGCGTCGACGGGCTGCTGCACGTCACCGACATGTCGTGGACCCGCAAGGTTTCGCACGCCAGCGAAATGCTGAAGAAAGGGGACGAGATCGAGTGCACCGTCATCTCGGTGGATGAGGAACGCAAGCGGATCGCCCTGGGCCTCAAGCAACTCGACGACGATCCCTGGGAGACACGCATTCCGGACAAGTTCCGCCCCGGCACGATCGTGAAGGGGAAGGTCACCAAGATCACCAACTTCGGTGTCTTCGTGCAGCTGGAGGACGATCTCGAGGGCCTGCTGCACATCTCGGAACTGTCGGATCAGAAGGTCGACGATCCGGAGCAGGAAGTCGCCGTCGGAGACGAAATCGAGGTCAAGATCCTCCGGGTCGATACCGTCGACCGCAAGATTGGTCTGAGCCGCAAGCTCGATGCACCCATCGAGCCAATCGAAGAGGCCAAGCCTCGCGAGGAACTCAAGGGTGGAATGGGTGATTCCAGCGGGCCCCTGTTCAGCATGGGCACGGAGGAAACTGCTCCCGCTGAAGAGGCTGACGAAGACTGAGCAACTGGAAGTGCTTGCGTAACCGCTTCCACCGGCACAGCCGGCAGAATCGGCCCGCGACGGAAAACCTTTGCCACAGATGCGAGACGGCCCTTCGGAGAACTCTGAAGGGCCGTTAGCATTGCGCGAGTCTTCAACTCGCTGCAACCGTTTTCTCTTGCGGGCCTTTCCTGCTCACTCTCCCTTGCCTGCGCCGTCGATATCCACTGTGCGGGTGCTGGGATCAGTGCCTGTGGGGGTCGGGAATCGGCTCCCTTCCCGATGGATTGCCTCGGTTTCCCTTCGTCTGCTGCACTCTGTGCGCCGATGTGAAGAGCAGGGAGGACGCTCCTTCGATCGGCTTACGCGCGGCGGCTCATCCTGAAGTGAATGTCCTGAATCTATGCAGAAAACCTCCCGACGCCGTCTGTCATCCAACGTTCAAAGTCCCCTGGAGACCTACCTTCGGGAGATCAATGAGACGGCGCTGCTGACGCGCCGATGAGGAAAAGCAGCTCTCACGCCGCATCTCTGCCGGTGACAACTCCGCCCGTGACCGGATGGTGAGGGCCAACCTGCGCCTCGTCGTCAACATTGCCCGGGGTTACAGCGGCAGGGGACTGCCCCTGCAGGATCTGATCGAGGAGGGCAACCTCGGCCTGTTGCGTGCCGTCGAAGGGTTTGACCCCGACATGAACACGCGCTTCAGTACGTATGCCAGTTACTGGATCAAGCAATCGATCAAGCGGGCTCTGGTCAATTCGGCCAAGACGATCCGCATCCCGGCGTACATGGTAGAGCTGCTGACGAAGTGGCGACGTGCCACCGCCAAGCTGCAGGACGAACTCGATCGCACGCCGACCGCCGACGAAGTCGCTGCCGAGCTGGAACTGCCACGCAAGAAGCTGCGGATCGTCAAGAAGGCGATCCAGCTCTACAACTCGACGCCGCAGTCCGATCAGACCGACAGCGGCTGGTCGATGGGGGAAATGGTCCCCGACGAGCGCAGCAAGGGACCCGAGGACGAACTGGTCGACAACGACAACCTCACGCATGTGTACGCCATGCTTGGAGAGATGGACGCCCGCGAGGCCACGATCCTCCGCATGCGGTTCGGACTCGACGACGCCGAACCCCGCACCCTGAAGGAAATCGGCGAAACTCTTGGTCTCACGCGGGAGCGGGTCCGTCAGATCGAGGCCGAAGTGCTGGCGCGACTCAACCGGGGTTTGGTTGGCGAGTGAGCCGTCGTAGACTACTCCTGCGGCATCAGTCGGGCCTTGTCCGAGATGTTTTTGCGGCACCAGGCACCTTCCCAGCGGATGCACTTGACTGCCTCGTAGGCCCGTTTCTTGGCGGCCGCGAGGTTCGCCCCCTGCGCCGTCACTCCCAGCACACGTCCGCCATCGGTCACTGTTTCGTTGCCGTGAAGAACGGTGCCGGCATGGAACACCTTGGTATCCGGCAGTTGAGCGGCCTCACGCAGCCCGCGAATCGGGTGTCCCTTCGTATACGGACCAGGGTAACCCTGCGAGGCCATCACCACGCAGACGGTGGTCCGCTCGTCCCATTCGAGATCGGGAAACTCGTGCAGGCGGCCCTCCGTCGCCGCATCCAGCAGTTCGTAGAGGTCGGTTTTCAATCGCATCAACACCGGTTGGGCCTCGGGATCCCCCAGACGTGTGTTGAACTCAAGCACCTTCGGTCCTTGTGAGGTCAGCATCAACCCGGCATAGAGCACGCCGCGGAATTCCACATGCTGTTTTTTCATCGTATGCACGGTGGGCACGAGAATGTTCTGGATGATGTTGTCCATCAACTCGGGTGTCGCAAAGGGTGCAGGACTGTAGGCCCCCATGCCCCCCGTATTCGGACCCTGGTCGCCATCGTAGGCGGGCTTGTGATCCTGGGACGGCTCCAGGGTGACAATCGTCTGGCCGTCCACAATGGCCAGAATGCTTACCTCCTGCCCAACAAGTCGCTCTTCGATGACGACTTCCTTGCCGGCGTCGCCGAAGGCCTTGTCGATCATGATTTCCCGGACGGCGTTCAGCGCATCGGTACGGGTCCGGCAGACGATCACCCCTTTGCCGGAGGCCAGTCCATCCGCCTTCACCACGAGCGGTGTCTCTTCACGATCCTGGATGAATCGCAGCGCCGCGTCCGCCTCGCTGAAGACCGACCAGTCGGCGGTGGGCACGTTGGCCAGTCGCATGATCTCCTTGGCGAATACCTTGCTCCCTTCGAGCTGCGCCGCTTGGCGGGAGGGTCCGAAGACGCGAAGTCCGGCCCGCTGAAAGCGATCGACAATGCCGGCCACCAGAGGTGCCTCGGGACCGACGATTGTCAGCCCGATCTGTTCATTTTTCGCGAACTTGACCAGACGTTCGATATCGGTCGAATCGATATCGACATTCGTCACATCCTCCGCGGTCCCTGCGTTGCCCGGTGCACAGAAGACCCGCGTGACATGCGGAGACTGTTTCAGCTTCCAGGCGAGTACATGCTCTCGCCCGCCCTGTCCGATCACAAGAACCTGTGTCATGAATCTGTCCCAATCACGACTTCTCGGCAGCAGGGTTGCTGTCGTGAAGATAAGATTTCAATGAAGATACCCGCAGCCTGAGTGTACCAAATGAGGACGGGCGTCGACGAGCAGACGAACCTGCTGGACACATCGCCGGTTTTCGCGCCATACTCGGCACGCACACAGGATTTGAATGAACATGCCGATCAGTCGTCAGACACTGGGAGACCTTGCCTGTCATGTGGTAACCCCCGCGGGGGATCCGCAGTCGATCGACGGTGTCGTCATCCTCTGTCACGGGTTCGGAGCACCGGGAGACGACCTGGTGCCGTTGGCGGCCGAGATTGTTCGCCGCGACCCGCCCCTGGGCGAAAGGTTGATGTTCGTGTTTCCAGTCGCCCCACTCACCCTGGCGGAGCTCGCTGGAGGGCGTGCCTGGTGGCCCATCGACATGACCGAACTGCAGGCTGCGCAGGAGCGGGGTATTTTTCGTGATCGACGGCTGGAAATGCCTGAGCAACTTCCAGCGGCGCGCGGCCTGCTACAGGGGATGATCTCCGCCGTCCTCACACAGACGGGCTTGCCCCTGTCTCGCTTGGTCCTTGGGGGGTTCTCGCAGGGCTCGATGCTCGCCACCGATGTCACTTTGCGACTGGACGCTGCTCCGGCGGGGTTGATCATCTTTTCTGGAACGCTGTTGTGCGAAGCCGAATGGCGCAAACTGGCACCAGGGCGCAAAGGGCTTCCGGTACTGCAGTGTCACGGGACTTCTGATCCCCTCCTGCCGTTTCAGACCGCCGAGTGGCTCCGCGACCTCCTCACCGAATCCGGAATGCAGGTCGAATTCCACTCGTTCGCCGGCATGCATACCATCGATCGTGAGGGCCTGCAGTCCGCCGTGAGACTGATCGATCGGGTACTGCCGCCACTGGACAACTCGCGGGCCTGAGTGTCCTCCGGAGACTGACACGATCACTCCCCACGGCTTATGATACCGACTCCTCATTCCCTCACGGCCCTCGGCTGTGCGTCTCGATCGGAAGGCTTTGAACAGTGCCGGTTCTTGAAGGTGTGATCAGGCGGTACCCATGGTCTGCACGCCGATGCCGGCTTCGCTATACAACCTGCCAACCAACCGTGTCTCCCGAACGATTTCCAGTGATGCGAAGCGTGCTCTGCCTGGGAGTCGTGGCCCTTCTATTCGTATCCCGACTTCCCTGTGTCGTTGACGCTGCCGACGGGGACTCTCCCACCGCAGCGTCACCTTTGTCGATTCAGGATGTGCGGATCGGCGTCGCCGGGTTCTACAAGGTGGGTCGCTGGACTCCGATCGAGGTGGACATCGAGGCGACCTCGTCCTTTGCGGTGCAGCTTGTGGTGGGTGTGACCGATCCTGATCGAAACCGCACGCGCCAGCCGGCGTCGGAAGTCACGCGGACTGGCGGCAAGCAGACGTTACAGGGCCAGTTCATTGCCGGACAGATGGACGGCGTCATTCGTGTCGACATTGAATCGTCCGGGCAGGTTCTGGCCCACCGGACATTGCGGCCCGCGGTCGGTGAGACAACCGCATCCGCTACGCATGTCCCGTTGACCATGACGACCCAGCTTTGGCTTGTCGACGAGGGTACCAGAGTGTTCGAGGTTGTGGCCGAGCGCATCAATGGAACCGGGCGACTTACCGATCTCTCCCCCCCGGTTGTCGTGGTCTCGTCGTCGGGGCTCTCTCGCTTTCCCGACGAGCCCGGCAGCCTGAACGCTGTGGATGTCGTCGTCATGACGCAGTTTGATGATATGTCCGTGAAGGCGAGTGAGAACCTTCGGGAGTGGGTGAGCGCTGGCGGGCACCTGGTGGTTGCCGGGTCCGATGCGAAACAGTTTGAAGCATCGCCGCTTTCCACTTGGCTGCCCGTGCGTGTCGAGGGGGATGCACGGGTGCGTGACTTGAGTGGATTGACCCGACTCCTTCCAGGTCAGGAACCGCTTCGTATTTCGACGATGAACGCCCTCCGCTTCGATTACGATGCCGGACAATCGCTCGCCACCGGACTGGATGGTCCACTACTGGCGCGCATGCCGCTGGGTTTCGGCCGAGTCACATTGCTGGCACTGGATCTGGCGAATCCGCCGCTGTCGACCTGGTCGGGTCTGGGCAGTTTGTGCGAGCTACTGGCCGACTACGAGCAGACCCGCCGCCGGGCGTCGTCGGCGTCGCTGGGGCGATCGCAGTCCGGAGTCACGGACATGCAGACACAACTGGCCGCTGCGCTGGATCAGTTTCCCCAGATCAACAAGCCCTCGAATCGATTGGTCATGGGACTGATTCTGCTGTACGTGCTCGCCATAGGTCCGCTGGATTATCTGCTCGTGCATCGACTGCTCAAGCGACCTCATTGGACTTGGGTGACGATGCCCCTGCTGGTGCTGACCGGCACCGGAATGGCGGTGCGCTATGCCGGCGCGCGTACCCCTTCCACAGTCAATGCCAATCAACTGGATCTGATCGACATCGACCTGACATCGCGCACCTGTCGGCTCAACTCCTGGTTGTCGTTCCTGAGTCCTGAGAGTCAGCGGTACGCCATCGATGCCGCACTCAATGAGCGCTTCGCCCCACAGGACGCAACGCCGTCGGTGCACCATGTGTCGTGGACGGGCATCCCGGGGACAGGCTTCCGGGGGATGTACCGGCTGGGGGGGCTGGATCTGGCCCGGCCTTCCTACAGTTTCGCCCCCAATGGAGTCGGCATCCTCGATCTGCCGGTTGCCGTGCGATCGACAGGGAGTATTACGTCGCACTATCTGCACGAGTTGCCGGCTGATGTCCCGACGATCTCCGGAGCTCTTGTTGAGAGCAGCGGGCAACTCAATGGCAGCATCACGAATGACCTGGACGTTCCGATCTCCGACTGGATCCTGGTGCACGCCAATCGCGTGTATCGTCCATCGGAAGGCAGCTACGATCCGTCGGTGCACAAGCTTCTTCCGGGCGAGACACTGACGCTCAACGACCGGAACAAGGTCATCCCGCGCGTGCTGAAGGGGTATCTGACCGGTGTGCGTCGGACGCTCATCAAACGCACCGGGCGACAGGGCGACGACGTGGTCGCGGGGCAGGACGTGTACGATCCGCTGGATCGCGACCTGCTGCGACTGGTTCGCACGCTCTCGTTCTTCGAAGCCGCGGGAGGCCGTGAGTACACAGGCATCGACAATCAGGCGCTGTCCTCCCTCGACCTCACGCCGTTGCTGCATCTGGATCGTGCAGTACTATTTGGAGTGGTCGACTTGGAGGCCCAACAACTTCTGGTCGATGGCACTCCGCCTCCCACGCTGTCGCGTGAATCATTCATCCGCGTCCTGCTGCCCGTCGAACGCACTGTTGCGCCGGCCGGCGTCCGTCTTTCTCCCCGAGTCCATGAACCGTGATCGAGACACGCAAACTGACCAAGTCGTATGGCCGACTGATCGCGGCCAACGAGATCGACCTCAAGCTGGAGGAGGGGGACGTCTTCGGGTTTATCGGCCCCAACGGGTCCGGCAAGACCACCACCATGCGCATGATCGCCACGCTGCTGAACCCCGATTACGGGGAATGCTACGTCTGCGGCAAGTCGATCTACACCGACTCCCAGGAAATCCGCCGGCTCGTCGGTTTCATGCCCGACTTCTTCGGCGTGTACGACGACATGACGGTGCTGGAGTATCTGGAGTTCTTCGCCGTCGACCTATCGCATCAACGGGCCGCACCGTCGCAAGGTGTGCGAGGAGAAGCTGGAACTGGTCGAACATGTCGTTCAAGCGCGACGCCATGGTCAGCCAGCTCTCGCGCGGTCAGACACAGCGCATCGGCCTGGCGCGGACGCTGCTCCACGAGCCGCAGGTGCTGCTGCTCGATGAGCCGGCCAGCGGACTGGACCCGCGAGCCCGCATCGAAATCCGGCAACTCCTCAAGCGGCTGGGAGAGATGAAGAAGACCGTCATCGTCTCCAGCCACATCCTGCCGGAACTGGCCGACGTCTGCACGCGGGTCGGAATGATCGAGAAAGGTCACATGATCGTCGACGGTTATGTGGACGAGGTGATGCGCGAGGCCCGCAAAGCCATCCTGCTGCATGTGCGCGTGGCCGATCGCACCGACGAGGCTGCTGCCCTCATCGAGCAGCACCCGGAGGTCGAATCGATCGACCGCAAGGGGCCGACCATCATCGTCCGCCTGCGCAGCGGGGTGGAGGACTACAGCTTCCTGCCGTCGCTGCTCATCGAGGCCGGCTATCGACTGACGCTGTTTCGTGAAGAGGAGATCAACCTCGAAACGGCGTTCATGGAACTCACCAAAGGTATTCAGCAGTAATGGGCGGACCGGGCGACCCAGCCTGTTGGGACTACTAAAGAACCGCGTCGCATTTTCCGGAGGTGGTTGATGCCTGTCCGCATGGCCTGTCTGACAATGCTAGTCCTTTGCTTCTTCGGTTCTCATGCGCAGCGAACTGCGGCAGATGAAGATGCCGTCGTGACACTGAATCAGCAGGCCGACGGCTACCGGGGCATCTGGTACTATGAATCAGCCGCTCGGGAGACGAGTACGTCTACAAGTACAGCGGCGGTCTGGGGACGTACTGCGCCAAGACATCGACCGTTTGCCGTCTATCGCCCCGAGGTCAACAAGACGTTCTTCTGCTACGGCGGAACGACTGCGATGACAACCGGAACGCTCTTGCACATGGTCTCCTACTTCGATCACGACACGGGCATGGTGCCGCGTCCGACGATTCTGCTCGACAAGCAGACCGACGACGCCCACGACAACCCGGTGATGTCGATCGACGCCGAGGGCTACATCTGGATCTTCTCGACCTCGCACGGCACGGGGCGTCCGTCGTTCATTCACCGCAGTGCAGAGCCTTACGACGTCAGCCGGTTCGAGAGAGTGCCTGCCACGCATCAGCAGGGGGACATGCGCGTGCCTGTCGATAACTTCTCTTACATGCAGGTCTGGCATGTTCCCGACCGGGGGTTCACCTGCTTCTTCACCAGATATGGAGATCCCGCTGCCCGCACCAGCATGTTCATGACCAGTCCGGACGGTGTGGCATGGAGCGCGCTGGCAGCGACTGGCCGCGATCGAGGAAGGTCACTACCAGATCAGCGCGGTCGGCCGGGATCGAGCAGGATCCGCGTTCAACTTCCACCCGAAGGGCAAAGGACTGAACTGGCGGACCAACCTCTACTTCATGGAGACACTCGACGAAGGACGGACCTGGCAGAACGCGGCGGGCCATCCGCTGGATATTCCGCTCACTGCGGCAGCAAACGATGCACTGATACACGACTATCGTGTCGGAAGGTCTCAACGTCTATCTGAAGGACATCACCTACGACGCGGCGGATCGACCCGTGATTCTGTTCCTTGCCAGCCCCGGATACGAATCGGGGCCGAAGAACGACCCGCGCATGTGGACGACGGCTCGCTGGACGGGGCATGCATGGGCGATTCATCCCGCCTTTATCCTCCGACAACAATTACGACATGGGCTCGCTGTGGATCGAAGACGATGGGACATGGCGGATCATCGCACCGACGCAGACCGGTCCGCAGCCCTATAACCCCGGCGGCGAAGTAGCGCATATGGATCAGCCGCGACCAAGGCGGCACATGGACGATGCAGCGGCAGATGACTCAGGGAAGCAAGTTCAATCACACCTATGTGCGGCGACCGGTCGATGCTCATCCCGACTTCTATGCCTTCTGGGCCGATGGCCACGGCCGTAAGCCTTCGCCGTCGTCGCTCTATATCAGCGACATCGACGGAAACGTCTGGCAACTTCCGCGTCAGATGACGGCAGAGAGGGAACCCCTGCCACCGTGCGGAGCGCGGCAGCTCTTATCGAAATCACACCCGGCGGAGGAAGGTGACGCGGCCGGCTTCCACCCACTCCGTCACGTAGATGTTGCCGTCCTTGTCAAAGCAGGCATCGTGCGGATGCACGAACCGGCCCTCTTCCCATCGCGAGGGGGTCCGCCGCATTGCCATCTTGTCAGCGAAGATCTGCTGGGTCCAGTCCGCATCATAGCCCAGGTTCGCGACCAATTCGTTTTTCCCATTGAGGATCAGCACACGGCCGTGCAGGTCCGGGACCAGCAGGAACTCTCCCTGGATGTCGACGTCCGCCGGGAACGAGATCGGCAGGCAGGCCGTGGCCGGGAAGTCCTCATACGCATCGAGCCGGGGCTGCAGGTGCTCCGGTGTGGGATGCGGCTGTGTGAGTTCGTTGACGCCCTGCAGGATGGTGAGGGGCTTGCCGTCCAGAGAGAAGTACTGCAGTCGCGAGTTGGCCCGGTCGGCCACAACGACCGCAGGATCACGACCGGGACGGTCATCGAGCCATTGGCCGTGGGGCGTCGCCATCTGACCCGGCTCTGAGCCGGAGCCACCCCAAGAGCGGACCCAGGTGCCGTTCGCGTCGTACTGGTGGAGGTAGCTGGAGCCGTACCCGTCGCCGACATAGAAGCCGCCCTCTGGATGAAAGCAGATGTTCGTCGGCCGAAACTGTTCAAGTTTCTTGTATCCCCCGAACTCGTGGGGGTATCGCTTCTTCCAGACCCATTCCCCCTGCGTGTCGCACTTGACGGCCTGCCGGTTCTGGGTATCGGAGAGGTACAGAAACTCCTGCCCGTCTTCCTCGCGGATGTCGATGCCATGTCCGCCCCCGGAGTATTCGCTGCCGAACGAGCGGACGCACTTTCCCTGCGGGTCGAAGACGACGATCGTGTCGATCGGTTCTTCGGTGAACGACTGGTGCTTGATGTAGATCAGGCCGTCCCGATCGATGGTGACGCCGTGCGTGTTGCGCCAGCGGACGTTCTCCGGGAGTTCGCCCCAGTTGTGATGGCATTCGAAGCGAAAGTCGCCGTCCCCCACGATGGCCGGCCGCGTACCCGACTTGTCGGCGGCACCGATGATGGCGGGAGCAAACCCGGCGACGAGGGCCGAGGCACCGGCCGACTGCAGGAACGAACGCCGGCTGAGACCGGAGGAATGATCGATTGGGGACTGGGCGGGTTCGGACATGGGACATCCTCGACAGGGAATGAGAGGGTGGAGTTGTTTATCGTACTGGCTGGTCCCGGAGAATCTCAACGCAGCGACGTCTCAATCGGTCGAGATCTTTGTCGAGCGTGCGAGGGCATCGGGGAGTCCTGTGTGGGTGTCAGGAAATCGCAGGCGGACGTTTGCCTCTTGCAGCAGTCGCGCATTGCGGCAGCGTTTGCCCAGATCGGCTATGTGACCGGCTGCGGCGGCATAACTTGGCAGCGGGGCACCGACCAGCTCCGCCAGCTGGCTGTAGAAGTCGCGACGCAGAACCGGGTTGCCATCACTGAGCAGGTACGTCCTCCCCGCGCGTCCTCGTTCCGCAACCGCCGTGATTGCGGCGGCGCAGTCATCGATGTGAATCAGATTCAGCCAGCCATTCGGATTGACGGCCAGTGGCTCTCCCGCGCGAAGTGCGGCGATGCGTCCAATCAGGCGATCGGGACCGTAGAGTCCCGCGGCCCGGCAGATACGCAGGTCGACATCCGGGCGAGTTCCACTCTGCGATAGCTCACGCGATGTGAGCAGTTCGGCATCCCGGTACAGTCGGCCCCCCTCCGTGACGGGATGGCAGGGCGTGTCCTCATCGACCCCTTCGCCAGATGACTGTCCATAGACACTGGTGCTTGATACGAACAGGAGCTGTTTCAAACTCGTGGGAAGGGCTTGCAGAACATGCCCGAGCCCCGTGAGGACCACATCACTACGGGAGTGTGAACCGTGACGATCAAATCCGACTGCGTAGAGCAGGGTGTCCGCTGCTGGCAGCGTGCGGAGTGACTCGGGATCCATCACGTCGCCGACAAGAGGCTGCACGCCTTGTGCCTCAAGTTCGCTCGCGTGCGTCGGGGACCGGGTGAGTGCGTAGACGGAGTCGCCTTGGGCAAGCCAGAGGGCGGCGACTCGCCGTCCCAGGTAGCCGCAGCCGATGATCAGACGCACCATAGTCAGAAGGTCCGGCTATCGTTTACCGGCGATCGCCGGGGCGAGTGTCAAGGGTGCCTGCAACACCTGTCTCAGGCCGTGGATGACTTCGCTGACGACATCGGTGCTTTCGGGGACCGAATGGCAGCAGACCGAAACGCCATGCTCAAGGCCCTCCGCAAACTGCTGCAGACGTTGCCGGCAGTGTTGCAGAAAGTCATCCAAAGCTGTCTGGTCGAGATCGTGACGCTGCAGGGTGGTGGTGCCTTCTGTCCGGTGTCTTTGCAGTTGGGCGAGCGTCGTCCCCTGGGTCCGATAAAGTTGGCCGTCAACGAAGGCCCTTCGCAACCGGCCGGCCGCATCGAAGTGATAGCAGGGGTCGGGGCCGAAGTAGACCGACATCCCGCCTGAGCTCCGAAAGCCGACAATGACGGATTCACCGTCCCCGGGTGAGCTGAACTCGGCACAATTCTGCGGGGCCGAGGTGAATTCGGCACGGTGGCGCAGGGCCGTGGCCTCGGCCATCAAATCCTCGCGATCCCGCTCGACCCGTCCCATCCGCCTGTCCGTCAGGGTTTTCCGCACATTCTCGCCCAAACGATTCTATGGCGCGGCGGGACGGTTTGGTATGCTTCTAGCGCATCTCTTTGGTTGAAGACCGTCCGCTTTCGTCGATTCTGGCCCAAGCGAGTGACGTGACATGGCGACGCTGACGCTGGCACCGGCAACTCCCGTCTCCTCAGGCGAGATCCGTGCCATTGATCCGGATCGCGCCCACGAGGTCGACTGCCGGCATCAGCAGCTTGCTGAGCTGCTCTCGGAAACCGGCCATGATGCCGTGCTCCTCACCGAACCGTACAACTTCGCCTGGTTGAGCGCGGGCGGCGACGCGACACTTCGTGGCGGAGGGGAGTCGCTTGCGAGTGTGTTTGTGACTCCCGAGGCCCGGGTGGTGCTGGCGAGCAATGTCGACTCCGGTCATCTGTTTGACCGTGAACTCAATGGACTCGGCTTTCAGCTGAAGGAACGTCCCTGGCACGAACCCCGCAATGTGCTGCTGGGTGACCTGTGTCGGGGACGAAATGTCGCCAGCGATTCCGGGGTGTGCGGCACCGACACCCTGACCAATCAGCTCAAGTCACTGCGATCTCCGCTGGCTGAGTACGACTGGGACGGGCTGCGGACGCTGGGGCGACTGGTCACGCATGCCGTGGAAGCGACGGCACGCACGTTTGAGCAGCGGTTTACCGAGGCGGAGGTCGCCGGACAACTGGCTCATCGTCTGATGCGGCACGAGGTGGTGCCAGTGCGGATCCAGGTGATGGCCGATGGCCAGGGTCATCGCTACCGACACTGGGCCTTTGGTCTCGATCCCATTCATCGTACATGCATTCTCACTGCCGTTGGTCGCAAGAACGGGCTGCATGTCGGAGTGACGCGAACAGTCAGCTTTGGTCCACCGACGCGAGAGATTCAGGACACCCACCAGTTGGCGACGCTGGTACAGACGAGCGGGATGTACTTTTCACGCCCTCGTTGGAAACTCTCAGACACCTGGGAGCGCGTGGACCGAATCTATGAGAAGTTCGGTGCTCCCGATGAGTGGCGACACGCCGAGCAGGCCGAGATTATTGGGTACGGGCCGGTCGAGCACCCGGTTTTCCCCGGCAGCATGACGCGGGTGAGCACCGGAACTCCGCTCTTCTGGCACCCCACTGTTCGCACCGCCGCCGTTGGAGACACGATTCTTGCACAGGAGAACGGCTTTGAGCTGATTACGCCCAGTGAGCACTGGCCCCTGATCACCGTCGAAGTTAAAGGCAAGCCGGTGCAGAGGCCGGACATCTTGGTGCGAGAGCCCTCGGGCGACTCGGGCGTCTTTTGACGTGCCCTTAGCTGGCGACCATCTTCAGAGTCGATTCTTCCTGCGCAGCCGACTCTTCGAGGTCCGGAGCCTGTTCCTCGGTCTGGGGTTCCCAGGAGATCCCTCCCAGTTCTGCCAAATTTCTCATCAGCAACTGGGTCACTTCCTGAAGAAGCTCAGGGGTTCGCTTCCGGCCGGTGTATTCCGAGAGATCAATCGGATCTCCGTATGTCACTTGCACCTGGCAGTAGTTGTAAAATGGCTCCACCATGTTGCGTCCCGATGGCGCATTGTGGATGAAGATCGGAAACACCGGGACACCTGATCGCAGCGCCAGCCAGGCGATGCCCGGGCTCGCCGGCAGCAGTCCTTCCCCCGTATTGAGGCGCCCCTCGGGAAACACGCCGACCAGCCGGCCGGCCTGCAGTCGGCGCAGGGCCTCCTTTGCCGGTCGCATATCCTGACCGCCGCGATCAACGGGAATCACCCGCATGACCCGGCAAATCCAGCCGATGACGCCGCCGACTTCGCAGTATTCGCGAGCGGTCATGTACTCGATGATTCGAATTCGCCGGCCTCCTTCCTTGAGTCCGCTCGTTCCCAGAATGAACAGCGGATCGACCGGACTGCGATGGTTCGCGATGATCAGTCCGGGCCCTTCAGCCGGCAGCGGACACTGACGTCGCGTGTGCAGTCCAAATCCGAACCCGCCATATAGACGGGCGACATGGTACAGGAACCACGTCTCCCAGCCATCGGGACAACGGCGGATGCCTCGAATCAGGACACCCACGGCAATCACCACCAACGCGATCAGGGTCGCGACCGCCCACTTTTCCGACGTCATCCTGAAAGCTCCACGCAGTTCACAAACGGCAAGTTCACCCGCTGGCACGTTTTAAAGGATTTCCGGCAGATAGGGCAATGGCTCCCTGCTGACGAAATCGCTCATTTTCAGCCTCCGCAGTCGGAACATCCCCGAGAGTCTGCCCAGTCTGACACCCCCGTTGGTTGCATGCTGGACCGGGTTTTCTCGATTCGCAAGGCGCAGTGTGTCGATGCAGATTAGACGTGGTGACGGAATCGGCCGCATCGAGGCCTCCAATTTCGGGACTCTCGGGACCGCATCATCACCGGGCCACAAACTCTTCAGGGACGGACTGGTCGTACCATGCCAGCGCCTTTGAAGGCTCAGGAGGAGCTGATGCAGGCCGTGGTTGGTGACGTCATGTCCCGCGAGATCCAGACCATCTCGCGTACCATCAGCGTCTACGAGGCGCTGCGCCTGCTCGTCCATCGAGGCGTCGAAGAACTGTACGTCACGGACGCGGAGCAACGACTGATCGGCATCCTCCCCGACTACGAGCTCCTCAAACACCAGCTGTCTGAGCCTTCGGATCCACAGGTCACAGTTGAGCGTCTGATGAGCCGTCGGTTTCTGGTCGTTGCTCCCGCTACTCCGCTGGGGGTCGCACTTCGCTACCTGCGCGAGAGCTTCCATCGCCGACTCGCTGTCGTGGAGGGCATGCAGGTCGTCGGACAAATCTCGCGGATCGATGTGTTGCGGGAACTCGCTTCCCAACCGGTGAAGACATCCTGGATGCCACCCGCTCCACGGTTTCTCCGGCAGTCAGGTTCTCCCACTCCTGACGTTGCCCACCATCTGGCGGGTCAAAGTCAGTAATCCAAGTACACCGGGTGCCATGCCCGCATCGCGCAGCAGGGCGGGAATGTCTCTTTCGACGAGGCAAGACGGAGGTGGCACGCGGAGGGGTGATTTTCAACGGACTGCTATCCGTGGCGTCAATGAAGTAATACGATGGCGGCAAAGTGCACAGCCGCAACATTCATCTGGGTGTCGATGGTGTGCTTGCGGTGAGTTCCGGACAGCGGATCGGCATGATTGTCACCATAGATGGACCAGCGGGAACCGGGAAGAGTACAGTGTCGCGCGAACTGGCGGTCCGACTCCAGTTTCGCTTTCTCGACACCGGAGCCATGTATCGCGCTGTCGCCGTTCGCTGTCTTCAGCAGGGGTTGACGCTGCCTGATCCCGACGCTGCGGCTCGCATCGCAGCATCGACACGCATCGAGTTTGCCGACAGCCGCACCTTCGCAGACGCTGTCGATGTGACCGACCAGCTGCGCGCCCGGACGTCACGCAGGCCGCTTCTGTGATCGCCCAGGAGCCGGGGGTTCGCGAGGCACTGGTCGAACAACAGCGCCGGCTCGCCAAGGGACACGACATGGTCTGCGAGGGACGCGACCAGGGGACTGTTGTCTTTCCGCACGCCGAGTGCAAGTTCTTCATCACGGCGCATCCCCGCATCCGGGCAGAGCGACGACATCAGGAACTACTCGCTGCCGGTCATCGTGTCTCGCTGGAATCGCTGCAGGCGGAGCAGGAACAACGTGATGAGCGGGATCGCACTCGTGCGGTGGCACCGCTGCGACCTGCGGACGATGCGATCCTCGTCGACACATCGGAACTCGGTTTCGAAGCGGTGGTCGACCTGCTCCAATCTCACGTCCGCTCACGAATGCCTCAGACCACTCGGCGCGATCAGTCCTGAACGACTGCTGCTGAGGGTCCAGCGAGACGAAACGTCCACCTGCCGTCGCCTCCGGCGGTGAGCGTCGTTTTGCCGCTGAGTGACTCCCCCTGCAACGTCATCTCCAGACGGTCGGGGGACTCTTGGATGATCCACAGCAGCCCGGCGTCATGACGCTCGACCGTTCCTCTCCCGCCGCTCACCGGACCTTCGTAGTTGAGGTAGTCCCGACGATGGACGGGGAGCGGCTCGGCGATGATGTCGACCCCCGGACAAGGCTCCGAGAGCAGCCTCCATGTCCGCAATTTTTCCTGGACCTCGAACATGAAGTCCCAGTGCAACACGGGATGATCGTGCCTGAGGATGGCAAATCGCCGGGGATCGGTGAGTGTCACGCGATCAACTGCCGCAATTCCTGAAGATAGCGCGGAACGGTCTGCCACGGGTCGGCACTCTCCTCGTACTCCAGCACCACATAACCGCGGTAGTTGGCGGCCTTGAGCATCTCGATGATCCGCCCGAGGTCCGCCTCCTCCTTCGGAGTACCGTCACCCCGCTGCACGGCCACTTTCACCTGGGCATTGACCGCGTACGGTGCAATCCTCTCAAGGTCCGCGTATGGGTCGGCGGTGTGGAAGTTGCCGCTGTCGAAGTTCACCCCGAACCAGGGAGAGTCCTCGATCCTTGCCACGATTGCGAGCAACTGCGCGGGCGTCGCCGTGATGCCCCCGTGATTCTCCAACGCCAGCACGACGCCTTTATCAGCCGCGTACTCGAGTGATTGGTTGATGCCTGCCACGCAGCGGTCGAGGGCGACGACCTCGGTGTCCCCCTTGGGAACCTTCCCCGCAAAGATGCGAATGACCGGTGCCCCCATAAGGGCCGCGTAGTCGATCCAGTTGCGGGTCATCTGCAGTTGAAACTCGCGCTCGGGACCTTCCGGCAGACAGAAGTCGTTCCCGATCGCCGTCCCGGAGATATCCAGCCCCAGCCGAAACGTTCGCTCCTTGAGCTGCATCAGATAGTCGTTGGTGACCTCGGCCGGGAAGTAGTAGCTCGTCGGCTCGCAGGCATCGAGGTCCTGCGCGGCACAGAAGTCAACGAAGTCCAGCAGCGACATTTTGGCATCGGACTTCTGTGGTGTCGGCCAGCCGCGCGGAAGGAACTTGTTGAAAGAATACGCCGCGAGCGAGAGCTTCATGTAGGGCGCACCATTGCGGACGACCGGCTGTGCAGCCCGGCTCATCCGGGGAAGGGTACCCACCAGTGCCGCACCACCCGCTGCCAGCGAGCGACGTCCAAAGTCCCGCCGCGTCATGTTCTTGTCCTGATGTGCTGTCTCGTCGGCCATCTTCATGCTCTCCAGTGTAGGGGGAATTGATTGATTCATTCAGGGGGGCAAACGCGGCCATAACCCAGCGAATCGGGAAGATTCGCCTCGCACCATTGCCGGTACTCCTCCATCGTATCAAACGAACGATACTCGGCATCATCGAGGACCGGCTTGTAAGTCTTGACGAAGCCGTCGCGGAAGCGTTGCTCGAGGGGACGACGGGTGGCTGCCTTAAACTCGGCCAGCGACTCGAGAGGGATGTCCGCGTAGCGGTCGTCGTCTGTGGAAGCAGATTGGCTCATCGAGTGTACTCCCTGCGACAGCTGCCATGTGCGACTTCGCCATCGTCGCAGACGGGACCGTCTTTGAAAACTCACCGGGTGCCAATACACTGACGCCCAAGCCCACGGGCGGCAGCCCGTGGGTAGCGTGGCTTGTCAACTCATCAACTTGTTACTCATCAACTCTCCCTATGCCCCGGTACGACGCACGACGGATTGAAGCCAAGTGGCAGGCTTATTGGGACGAACACCAGACGTTCGTCACTCCCAATGATCCGCCGCCCGGCTCGCAGGGCAAATTGTACGTGCTCGACATGTTCCCCTATCCGTCGGGGTCGGGACTGCATGTCGGTCATCCGGAGGGGTACACCGCCACCGACATCGTCTGCCGTACGCCCGGATGCAGGGCGAGCACGTCCTGCATCCCGATGGGCTGGGACGCCTTCGGCCTGCCCGCCGAGCAGCATGCCATCAACACCGGCACGCATCCCCGCGACACGACCAACGAGAACATCGACACCTTCCGCCGGCAGCTCAAGATGCTCGGCTTCAGCTACGACTGGAGCCGCGAGCTCTCGACGACCGACGAAGACTACTATCGCTGGACGCAGTGGATCTTTCTGAGCTGTACGACACCTGGTACGACCCGCAGCAACATGGACCGGCACGGATGGACAGAGCGCACGGGAAGGGCCGGCCGATCACCGAACTGCCGATTCCCGACGACGTCCGCCAAGCGGGCGATGAGGCGGTCCGTCGCTACCAGGACGCGCACGCGACTCGCGTATCAGAGTCGAAGCCCCGGTCAACTGGTGTCCTGCGCTGGGGACGGTGCTCGCCAACGAGGAAGTCACGTCGACGGCAAGAGCGAACGCGGCGGACATCCGGTCGAGCGTCGTCCGCTGCGACAGTGGATGCTGCGCATCACTGCGTATGCCGACCGGCTGCTCCACGAACTCGAAGATCGTCGACTGGCCCGAGTCGATCAAGATCCTGCAGCGCAACTGGATCGGCCGAAGCACTGGGGCCGAGGTGGATTTCTATCGTCGGCACGCTGCAGGCGAACGTCAGGGGAATCCGCAGGCGGAAGCTTTGACCGCGTGGAAGGCACACGCGGGCAGCAGTCGGATTTCCGGCAGAGCCCGAGCGACGACGTTCTGCGCGTCTACACCACACGGCCCGATACGCTGTTCGGCGCGACGTACATGGTGGTCGCCCCGGAGCATCCGTTCGTCGAGCGGATTGACGACGCCCGAGCAGCACAGCCGCCGTCGAAGCGTACTGCGAGCACGGCAGTCGCAAGAGCGATCTCGACCGCACCGATCTCGCCAAGGAGAAGACGGGCGTCTTCACCGGCGCGTATCGCCATCAATCCGGTCAACGGCGAGCCGATCCCGATCTGGATCGCCGACTACGTGCTGCATCAGCTACGGCACCGGGGCGATCATGGCCGTCCCGGCACACGACCAGCGCGACTTGGAGTTCGCCGACGAGTTCGACCTGCCGATCATGCCGGTCGTCGAAGCCGTCGATCCGACCGGAATCCGCAGCAGATCGAGGCCCGATCGGCTTTCGTCGGCGACGGGACGGCCGATCAACTCGGGCGAGTACGACGGCCTGCCGACCGCCGAGTTCAAAGCAAAGATCACCGCCGACCTTGCCGCTGCGGGCTGGGCCGCGACAGCGGTCAACTACCGACTGCGCGACTGGCTGTTCAGCCGGCAGCACTACTGGGGCGAGCCGTTCCCGATCTGGCACGAACTCGATGCCGACGGCAATCCGACCGGCCTGATCCGCGCGGTCGCCGCCGAACGAGCTGCCCGGTGACACTGCCGGACATGGACGACTTCAAGCCGAACGGCACGCCCGAGCCGCCGCTCGTCGAGGGCGCCGCGACGACTGGCTGTACGCGACCGCTGACGGACGGCACGCGGCTGAAGCGGGAAACGAACAGCGATGCCGCAGTGGGCCGGGTCGCTGCTGGTACTACCTGCGGTTCTGCGATCCGAAGAACAGCGACGCAGTTCATCGACCCGGCGATCGAGAAGTACTGGATGCCGGTCGACCTCTACATCGGCGGGGCCGAGCATGCCGTGCTGCACCTGTTGTACTCGCGGTTCTGGCACAAGGTGCTGTTCGATCGCGGGTGATGTCTCGACGCCGGAACCGTTTCAGAAGCTCGTCAATCAGGGCATGATCCTCGGCGAGAACGGCGAGAAGATGTCGAAGTCCCGCGGCAACGTCATCAATCCCGGATGACGTCGTGCCGAGTACGGGGCGGACTCGCTGCGGCTGTACGAGATGTTCATGGGGCCGCTGGAACAGGTGAAGCCGTGGAGCATGACGGGCGTCGAGGGCGTCTATCGGCTTCCTCGGACGCGTCTGGCGGATGATCGTCGACGACCGGGCCGACGACGTGGCACTGCATCGCCGCAGTGCAGAACGTCGAACCGACCGACGAACAACTGCGCGTGCTGCACCAGCACGATCAAGGCGGTGACCGACGACATCGACCAGCTGTCGTTCAACACGGCGATCAGCCGGATGATGGAGTTCACGAACGTACTGTCACCAGGCGGACGCGCGGCCCCGAGAGTGTGATGGAACCGTTCGTGCTGCTGCTGCGCCCGTTTGCTCCGCACATTGGCGGAGGAACTGTGGCAGGTGCTGGGCCATCAGGAGACGCTGGCCTACTGCATCCGTGGCCGGCGTACGACGATCGCTATCTGGTGGAGGACGAGATCGAGATTCCGGTGCAGGTCAACGGGAAGCTGCGGGCCCGCATCAAGATCCCTGCCGATGCCGATGCCGCCATCATGCAGGCACTCGCTGAGGAGGATCCCACCATCGCCGAGTATCTCGCAGGCAAGGCAGTCGCGAAGGTGGTCGCCGTCCCCGGCCGCATGCTTAACTTTGTCATTCGCAGTTGAAGTGATGAGGGTCGAGCAGCGAGCCGTCTCAAGAGTAGTCGAAGCCGTCAGCTTCGACACTTTGTCGGAGTCGTCAGGAGGCACGCTTGCTTGCGTTGTGCGCTTGTATCTGGTTCTGGCCCCCGTGCGAGAGAGGGGCTTCACCGACCGACCTGCGTGTGGAGGACTCGACCCTCCTCACTCCCGGCTTCTTGCTCAAACGGAAGGGAAGGGATTCGAACATCCAGCGAATTCCCGCGAAAGTCCACAGTTCCCACTTCAAGCGGCGCGAATTCGGCGCACTTGGCCTCCAGGCCACGGTCGACGATCCTCGTTTGAACAGTTTGGTCGAAGCTTGGCCGGAGCTTCCTGACGCAATCAAGGTCTGCATTCATCTACTCGCCACGAATGGTGGGACAAGGGATTGAACACGATATCCAACGGAAGGGTGTTGCACTACAAGAATCGAAGCCGCGGAAAGCGATCTCGGAATTCTCAGAAGTGTTTCAATCTTTCAGCGTGAGGAGTTTTGATGCTTCAAGGGAATCCGGACAGGGTTGGTTCAGTCAGAAGAGACGTTCCCGATCAGCCTGTCGAAGTATTCCGCCGGCGCGGCACCAGTCGCCGGCGGCGACGCTTGACGCGCCTGCTATCGTACCGCGGTAGTTCCGGCACGGCATTCACGGAGGCCACGCGATGGCGATGGGGCGACGCAAAACCGACCGGCAGGACGCGCTGTTCATCACAGCCGACAACCTGCCCAAGTCCCAGGGACATCCCTTCTACCAGGCGCTCAACCGGCTCCTCGCCGAGGCCGGCTTCGACCGCCTCTCGTCTCACAGACATGGGCGAAGCTCCGCTCCACCACCTCGCTCCGCCGGCGCTGCAACCGCTGGCCGTATTTCCGCTGTGTACGACGGCGGTTGTTGGTGACCGCTCCGCGCTGGACGCGGGCCGCTGTGTCCAGTCCCACTCGGTTCGCCGTCTCTGGCCGCTTGGGAATGTACGTCTTCACACCGAAGCACCCCAGCCCGACGCACTGGTCCAGCGTGGCGGCCGGACGACTGCGCCTTGTCCGCCACGACCTTGCGGAGGTCACTCAGCAGACCGCTCGCGGCATCCAGATGCGTCTGGTACTTGTCATAGCGGATGAGATCGGCTTTCGTTTGGAGCTCCACTCCGTCCTCGGCCGCCAGACGCTGGATGTACGCTTCCCAGTCCTCGCCGCCGTCCTGGCGGACGATCGACTTCATGGCGGCATTGGCTTCCAGCAGGGTCGCATCCACACCCACTGTGGTTCCGTCCAGCAGCTGGTGTTCGCTGAGCACCTCCAGCACGAACACGTGCACCTTGTGAACATTTCAACGGCAGCCGGCAGCGGATGCGGCTCAGACTCGAATGGTCGGGAGTCTCTTCGTGCGGCGCATACCCCAGAAACCGCTTGAGCGAGAGGCTGTCTTCGCAGCGCCAGGCCCGGCCTTCCACAGGCCGCCACTGGAGGCGGCCCCGCTGCGAGTCCATCCTCTCGAAGTAACCGATGGACATCATCCGGAGTCCACACCCGGCGGAATCGATGGCCGGCCCCCCTCGGTGTAGTACGGTGTGGTACTCTGCTTCGATTCGCATCGAAGGCGGCGGTCCCAGAATCTGATTGGCCGCCGAGAGCACATGCCGGGGCCCCTGGGCCGACTGGGACGTCGCGATCCAGAACTCCCCCGCCGCTCTCCATTCCGCCGCCCCAACGCCATCGGTCTTCTTCCCGACGATCCTGTACTCCCGCAGCGCCTCCCGGAGTACCAAAGCCGTCAAGCGAGTCTTTCAACGGGCTGCTAGAGGCGGGATTGTCAATCCTTCAGCCGGACCTTTCGATTCCCGCTGTTTACGCCAAGGGTTCACGCGACAGATCGCGGCACATTGGCAGTTGACATGCAATTCATGCAAACTGGTATGATTGCGGAAAGTGAACTCCGCCGCCTGCGATCGCCCGCTCCGGCATTCGCAGTACCAAATCACGCTCACCCAAATCACACGAGGTCCGCGCGGAAGTGCATGCAAGTGTGCTTTCGGGCGAGCGTCTTCACAGAGGCTATTGTAATTACCACCAAGCAGCGAGGTGTGGTCGCCGGGAGATAGAGAATGGACGGACTGACGGACCTCACACGCCGTGTCCTGCTCGGAAATGTCTACACTGCGCTGGGCGGGATTGGGCTGCTGCAGCTGTGCTCGGAGTCTACCAAGGCTGCAAATTGGCGGCCGGGAATTGGACTGACGCATCAGCCGCCTAAGGCGAAGCGAGTGCTTCAGATCATGTGCCCTGGTGCGGCATCTCACATTGATCTGTGGGAGCACAAACCTGCGCTGGAGCAGTTTCATGGTCAGCCTCTACCGGGAGAAGAGGACTTTGTTTCGTTTCAGGGAAAGAACGGCAACCTGATGCAGAGTCCCTGGCCATTCGTCCAAGCGGGTGAATGTGGTAAGTCCATCACCTCGTTGCTCCCCCACATGGCCGCCCATGTGGATGACATCGCGTTCATTCACTCGATGCAGAGCAAAACGAACACGCACGGGCCCGGCTGTATCTTCTTGAACACAGGACATCCCACTGAGGGCTTCCCCAGTGCCGGGGCGTGGATCAGCTATGCCCTTGGCAGTGCGAATCAGAACCTGCCGACGTACGTCGCCATCACCGACATTCGCGGGGAACCACCCAACGGCAAGGCAAACTGGTCAAATGGCTATCTCCCGGCGCGTCATCAGGCAATCATGCTGAGTGACCAGCAGCCGATCCGCAACTTGGCTCGACCGGACTCCGTTCCTGCAGCTGAGGACGTGGCTTCCCGCGCACTGCTGGCCAAGCTAAACGGTGATTTCGCAGTCGCACATCCCGCCGAAAGTGATCTGCAGGCACGACTCTCGGCTTATGAACTCGCGGGCCGGATGCAACTGTCCGCACCCGAAGTCTCCGACCTGTCACAGGAGTCGGCGGCCATCCATCGCCTGTACGGCACAGACGACGAAAACCCACTCAAGGCGGCCTATGCTCGCAACTGTCTGCTGGCACGGCGGCTGCTGGAACGCGACGTGCGGTATGTAAGCTTGTTCTGTGCGTCGCGGGCGTCGGGGGTCGATGGACTGCTGAACTGGGATGCCCATAAGACGCTCAAGCCCGACTATGAGAGGCATTGTCCGATCTTTGATCAGCCGACGGCGGCGCTTTTGGGCGACCTCCGACACTCGGGACTTCTGGAGGACACGCTGGTCGTGTGGACGACGGAATTTGGTCGCATGCCGACGCATCAGGCAGGCACGGCCGGTCGGGATCACAACCCCGACGGGTTTACCTGCTGGATGATGGGGGCAGGTGTGAAGGGGGGCGTTAGTCACGGCGCCACGGACGAGTTTGGTCGCCGGGCTGCGGAACATCCGACGACCGTCTGGGACTTCTATGCCACGGTGCTACATCTGCTAGGCTTCGAGCATGAACGGCTGACGTGGTACCACAACGGCCTTGATCGCCGGCTGACAGACGTGCACGGCCACGTGATTCACGAGGTGCTGGCATGAACAACAGCCTCACGGTTCTGGCGGCGGCGTGCCTTGCGCTGCTCACTGTCACGGATGTTGTCGGCGGTCGACCCGTGGACTTTGCCACCGACGTCGCACCGATTCTTGTCGAACATTGTCTGCGCTGTCACTCACCTGGCAATGCGAAAGGAGACATGTCGCTGGCCACCATGGCGGATCTCCAGGAGCGGGGATATGTCAGCGCTGGCGATCCGGCAGGAAGCTATCTCATTGAGCTGGTCACAGCGACTGACGACCAACGACCGGCGATGCCGCAGGACGGGGAACCGCTGGCTGAAACTGAAGTGACACTACTGCGTCGCTGGATTGAAACTGGTGGCCAGTGGCCGCGACAGGTCGTCCTCCGCGTCAAGTCGCGCGCTGATGCCAATTGGTGGGCCTATCAGCCGCTGAAGTTGTCTGCAGATCATGCGTCCATTGACGAGTTCATCCGGGCGCGACTTGCCGAGCACGATCTCGAGATGAATCCGCCGGCCGATCGCCGAGTGCTGATCCGCCGCGCGACCTATGACCTCATCGGTCTGCCTCCCGATCCCGAACATGTCGAGGCTTTTGTCAACGACCCTGACCCCCAGGCGTACGAACGATTGATTGATCGACTGCTGGCCTCACCGCACTACGGCGAGCGGTGGGGAAGGCACTGGCTGGATGTGGTGCGATTCGGCGAAAGCAATGGCTTCGAGCGGAATGTCCTTATCAAAGATTTGTGGCCGTTTCGCGACTATGTGATTCGCTCACTCAATGCCGATAAACCGTTCGACCAGTTCATTCGGGAGCACATTGCGGGGGATGTCTTCGGCCAGGACGATCCGATGATTGCGATTGGCACAGCCTTTCTCGTCGCCGGACCCTATGACGATGTGGGAAATCAGGATGCGGAGCAGGCGGCACAGATTCGTGCGAATACGCTGGACGAGATGATCCGAGCGACCGGTGAAGCGTTCCTGGGGCTGACGCTCGGCTGTGCCCGCTGCCATGATCACAAGTTCGATCCCATCACTCAGGAAGACTACTACGGACTGTATGCCACGCTTTCCGGCGTTCGTCACGGAGCTGTTGAACTGACAACACCACGGCAACGTGAGGAGCGTGCGACCAGGCTGGAGCCGCTGGAATCGCAAAGGGCCGAACTCGACCAGGCCGTCTCCAACCTGGACGCCGCCATTGTCGACCGCGCCCGTCAGAGACTGCCGGAATACGCCGCTGACTGGACGCGCACTCCCGTCGACCGGACGGGGACCGAGGATCGTGTCGAGCCGGTGTTGGCGAGGTTTGTGCGCCTGGTGAGTGAAGCTCAGGACGTGAATCCACAGACGGCAAGCGGATTCGGGATCGATGAATTCGAGATCTGGTCGACCGGGGCGGACGCGAAGAATGTCGCCTTGGCCCGCAACGGTGCCAAAGCCTCTGGTGAGGCGCGCAGGATCGAGGATTTTCCCGGTGCCTACGGACCGCAGCTCGCCATTGACGGCAAGACCGGCGCACGGTTTCTTGCCACCGGTGTCGACCTGACCATTGAACTTGCCGAGCCAACTCTGATCGACCGTATCCTGTTCTCGAGCGCCCGGGGCGAAGCGAATCCCGAGCACCCCAAATTCGCCTTCGTGGCCGAGTATCGGATTGAGGTCTCGCTGGATGGGGTCGACTGGCGGGAGGTCGCCAGTGGGGCAGACCGGCAGCCGATTACTCTGCCATCGGTGATCGATCACCGGCTGCTGAAGCTGGAGAGCACTGAGAGCGAGAGGACCGAGCTGGCACGATTCCGCAGGCAGCTGGCGGACATTCGTCGTGCGATCGCTGCCGTGCCGGAGCTGCCGACCGCTTGGATTGGACGCCGTATCGCGGAGGACGCGCACGGTCCGTTTCACGTTTTCTTGGGCGGCGACCCGCAGCATCGTGGCGAGGAAGTTGTGCCGGCAAGCCTCTCGGCGCTCCACGAAGCGTTCTCTGCCAGCTATCAGCTGTCAGCGGACGTGACCGAAGCCGAGCGTCGTCTGGCCCTCGCGGACTGGATCGTCCATCCTGACAATCCCCTCACGCCACGCGTGCTGGTCAACCGATTGTGGCATTACCACTTCGGCACTGGTTTGGTCGATACGCCCAGTGACTTCGGCTACATGGGAGGGCGGCCCACACATCCTGAGCTGCTCGACTATCTGGCCATTCAGCTCCTGGAGCAAGGCTGGCACATCAAACCGCTGCACAGGATGATTATGCTGTCGGAGGCATACCGACAGTCGTCAACGTTTCGGGAGGCAGTTGCCCGCAGCGATGGCAACGCTCGCCTGCTGTGGAGGTTCCCTCCGCGGCGGCTATCGGCAGAAGAAGTCCGAGATACGATGCTCCACGTGGCGGGGACACTCAATACAACATGCGGTGGGCCGGGGTTCCGCCTTTACCGCTTTCTGCAGGACAACGTCTGCACCTATGTGCCACTCGACGAGCACGGACCAGAGACATATCGGCGCACCATCTATCACCAGAATGCCCGCGCCTCGGTCGTCGATCTGATGACCGAGTTCGACCAACCTGACTGCGCTTATGCGGTACCCCGGCGGACCACCACCACCACACCGCTGCAGGCCCTGACCCTGCTCAACCACAGTTTCACGGTCGATATGTCTCGGGCACTAGCCGTCCGACTCCGGCGCGAGGCGGGGACCGACCCCGACGCGCAGATCTGTCGGGCCTTCCAGCTATGCTACGTTCGGCCGCCCAGCGACACTGAGCTCAGTGGCTGCCGGGAACTGATCAATGCCTATAGCTTGGAGGCCCTCTGCCGCGTTTTGCTCAACACGAGCGAACTGCTCTATGTGCCGTGAGCTCGCCCGGTGTTGTCATTGATCCGACCAGTAAGGCCGCCCCTTCCGTCTGTGATTGACCTCCCCGGAAGGGACCTCCTTTGAAACAATGCGTGCCCGTTTCCCCGCCTCTGGATTGACGCAACCTGCTTTCGTGTCGTGAATTCAAACTTTTCGTAGACCGATCGGTGGGGGCGACCGGCAGGGCCCCTCTTCGAACACGAGGTCAACCAGATAACAGCTCGAAAAAACTTGCCGCGCTCCAACAGTTAACCGGCGGGTCGTCGCTTCAAACGCTGCGGTTTGAAGCACTCCCGGTGATTAGTCTTCCGATTCAAAAAAAGACGATTGACGGAGAAAGTCGGCGTTGAGGTGCTGGATCGTGTCCACTTCCGGGTGTTCTGAGTCGGCCGCTCTCGATGACCTGCGCAGCTCCGTCGTCTCCAGCCGACGCGCCAGCCCGTCTCCATGTCGACAGCGTGCAGTGTCGTGATCTCAGGTTGCGTTGTTTTACTCTTGCGCCGCCTGCCGGGTGACGATCGGCACGTAGCCGATCTCAAGGCCCTCTGGGGGGGTCACGATCACAGCCGGATCGAGATCGGCGAGCTTGCCGACGGTCGGAGGCGGCAGGTATTCACGGTCTTTGGTCCAGTGCTTGTGCAGCAACTCCACACGCTTCTGGAGGCTCTCCCGTTCGGCGACGGTCAGGTCAGCGTTCAACAAGGCGGGCTGGTCAGCGAAGCGATACCAGGAGTACGTGACCACGCTGCCGTCCCCCAGATTCGCCTCGAATGGCCCAGCCGCCGGTCCGGGCTTCTTCCAGCAACTGTCCGCCTCGTCGGGGGTGACGTAGGGCTCCCGAACGGCTTTACGCGACCGAGGGAACTCCACCGTGGCTAGGCCGGTCTCGGCTGGCACTTCCTTCGGGTGCACGACCACCCACTGCTCCTTGTTCCTTGTGTCCATTGTCAAGCGGTAGTACTCGGGGAGCGTGAGCGTCGTTCCGTTCGTCAACCCGAGAGCGTGTTTCCAGGTGTAGCCGTAAGTGGTTTCATCCAGCGCGACGGGACTGGCAAATGAACTCCACGCCAGCGGAACGCGCTTGTCTCGCTCAGTGTCTGACGGGTAAATCCGCCACGTCGCTCCCCCTTTCCATCGAAGGTATGAACAGCAGCCGCCTGTGTGTCGATCTGGCCGGAGGCTTCATTCCCACCCTCAAGCCACGCCTGCACACCGTCCCACAGCGCTGCCTTGCTGTACGCCGTCATGCGGTGAATGAGCGGCGCGTCCATCTCCGACGTCATCGGAAAGAGCGTCGGGGCGACTCGAGCATAGGTGTCGCCTTTCGCGTCCAGGCTGATGTAGGCGGGAATGTGCTGAGTCTCCATCTGTACCGCCTTGTTCGGTTCGGACGGCCGGGAGTCGAGGAACAGCCCCCCCAGTTGAGGACTGTTGATGGCCGGCCGCGACCAGAAATATGGAAGGAAGAATGTTACCGGACCCTTGAAGTTGCCGGTGTTCAGAAACAGCGTCCAGCAGTGGTTGCCGGTCGGCACGTCCACTCCGGCGGTGATCTTCTTGGGCGACGTGAGCGGCAATGGCAGATAGCCATACCCAAATAGTTCGCCAGATGTCCCCTGCTTCAGGTTCAGGCCATCCGGTGGCCACAGGACCCACGGGCTGAGCTGGGCGATGGCGTAATGGCCGGCGGGCTGTTGCCAGTTCCGACCCTTGCCAGCTCCGGGCCCGTTCGCCCATTCGACGAAGTTCAGGGCTACGCCGCCCATGATGAACTTCGGCGTCTCGGTGGCGAACCGGGTGTCCCGCCACCAACCGAGCCCGCCTTCGATGTCGGAGTACATCTTCTCCGGTTTCGGCCCATCGAGTTGGGCGAACATCCAGGTGCCGAACAGTCCACTCTGAAACTTCTGGCCCGGGTAGTTCTTCAACAGGGGCCAAGCGGCCACGTACATCGAGAACCCGGCATTGTACTGCGCGTCGACCTTGCTATGTGGCACGAGCAGGTAGCCCGCCATCTCCGCTTGCTGAGGTACCGTGTTGTCGGCCACGCACAGGGCAGGCGGACGACAGAGCGTCAGCACGGCCAGACCCGCCGCGAGCCAGAAAGGGTAGAGATTGTTCGACATGGAAGGAGCTCGTGGGGCTGGCAGGGATTCTCGCCCTCTGGACGGGCACTCACCGGACACGATTCTTCTCGCACAGCTTCTTCATTGCCGCACCCAGCGCGTCACCTATGAGGTAGTAGGTTTCGGTTTTGCTGTTCCAGTGGTAGCCCTGCTTGGTTGGCGATTGGTCCTCTGCGCCAGAACGCCTTCGTGGCGACAAACGCCACGTTCCCCTGGAACTCCTCGTACTCCGCGACGGCCGCCTGGGCCTTCATCAGTGCCAGCGCCCGCGGGTGCTTCTCCTCAAGGCCGTTCATACCGGTCTCGGCGATGACGAACGGCAGTTCCTCCACTCCGAGGTCTTTGCGAATGTCGCGAATGAAGTTGGCCAGATTCCTTTCGTATTCGTCATTATACGCCTGGTTGACGCGGTCGTTCCACCCCTGGTGCCAGCCGAACCCGGCCAGCTCGTACCCGCGATCGCCGAATTCCGGGAACTCCTTCTTCAGGTTCTTCAGCACGCCCCGGAAGCGCGCCCGCCGTACAAGTCCACTTCCGCCACGCTCCAGCGGACCTGTGCGGCTGAGCTGTTGACAACCCAAACACTAACTTGAAAGCTGGTACCGTCCCTGGGGGCAGGTCAATACTCCGGGGAGACTGAGCTTTTTGGCGACGTCGCAGGCAATTTAAACATGGATCTCGTACCTAACACCGTCAATGATGATGTGTTTTGTTTTCAGATTCGACCGACTCGGCCAAGCGGGGGCCTTCATCTGCTGCTGCCATTGCTCAAAAGCATCCTGCAGTTCTTGCACGATGCCCGGATGCTTTGAAGAAAGATTGGTGACCTCGCCTGGATCAGCTTGAAGGTTGAATAACCAGACGTGGCTTCCGGCCTGAATCATTTTCCACTGGCCACGCCGAACCGCTCGATTCGGGCCGTTTCTCCAAAACAGGTGCTGGTGTGGCGGTTTGTCTTTTTCGCCTGTCAACCAGGGTGTTAGATTGACGCCGTCCGTTCTCATGTCTTTCCAATCCTTGACACCCGCACTCGCAGCGATGGTCGGAGCCAGATCCAGAGAACTGACAGGCAGGCTGTTGATTGTTCCGGCAGGAATGTGCCCCGGCCATTTCATCATGAAGGGGACTCGAATACCGCCTTCAAACAGGTACAGCTTACCGAGTCGAAATGGACTGTTGTCGCCAATCTCGAGATACCTCGCAGCACCATTATCACTGAGGAAGATGACCAGCGTTTCTTCCTCCAGATCATGGTTTGCGATCGCAGCGAGGATTGCGCCGACGGCTTTGTCGAGGGCGGACGTCATCGCCAGATAGGTTTGCCAGTCTTCGCTTTCTGCTTCTGGGAACTGTTCCTTGAACCTCTCTGGAGCCTCCAGCGGATCGTGAACGGCGTTGAACGGAACATACAGAAAGAACGCGTGTTCGTGATGTCGGTTGTAGTGCTTCAGCGGCAGTGAGACAGGAGTGAAGTTAGGATAGCGGTCTCGCAGACCAGGAACGAGGAGCGAGGCCATGACGAGGAAGCGGCAGCGTCGTCGGTGGAGTGCGGAGGACAAGTTACGGATTGTGCTGGCGGGGTTGGAGCCGGACGTGGAGGTCTCGGAACTGTGCCGGCGGGAGGGGATCAATCCGACGCAGTACTACGGCTGGAAGAAGACGCTGCTGTCGAGTGCAGCGCGGGTCTTCGACGATCGAGCACCGAAGCCGTCCCGGAAGGAGGAGCGTCTGGAGGGGGAGCTGTCACGCTGCAAGGACGTGATTGCGGAGATTACGGCGGAGAACCTGGAGCTAAAAAAAACGCTCTTGGATTAGAGGACCACGGTCAGCTTCCCCCGGAACTGCAGCAGCGGGTGCACGAAGAAGTGAAACAGACGAAGACCAGAAGCGGTTGGCCGGTGTCCCGGACCCTGCAGGCGCTGGGAGTGGCCCGCAGCAGCTACTACCGGTGGCTGCGGGAGAAACCCTGGAGTCGGAAGGAGCCTGGCGAGCTGGTGCGCGTGGTGCAGGCGTTCGAGGCGCTGGCCCGGGAGAAGCGGGCGGTGCGGGACTATGCCCTGGCGCATCCGGAGGTGCGTCATCGGGAGCTGTCGTGGCGGATGATCGACGAGGATGTGGCGTGTCTGAGCGCCTCGACGGTGTACCGGATTCTGCGGGAGCAGAGGCTGATGGCCTCGTGGAGCCGTCGGAAGAAGCGGTACCGCGAGGAGCGGGAGCAGGCGAGCCGTCCGGACGAGATCTGGGGGACCGACCTGATGTACGTAAAGGTGAACGCTCAGATGTACTTCTTCGTGGCGTTCATCGACGAATACTCGCGATACATTGTGCACCACGAGCTGCTCACGAGCATGGACGGGGTGACGCTGAGCCTGGCGGCGCAGCGGGCGGTGGAGACACTGCCGCGGACCGGGACGGGAGAGCTGGCGGTGAGGCCGGAGATCCGCAGCGACAACGGGAGCGGTTACATCTCGAAGGAATTTCACGGGCTGCTGGAGTATCACGGATTGACGCACCACAAGATCACGCCGCATTGTCCGGAGGAGAACGGGATCATGGAGCGGGCGAACCGGACTTTCCGGGAAGCGCTGGAGAAGGTGGAGCCGGGGAGCCGATTCGAAGCGGAGGATGCCTTGCGGCGGATCATCAAGCATTACAACACACAGCGGTTGCACAGCTCGCTGGGGTTCCTGAGACCGGTGGATTACTACCGGGGGAACCCGCGCGTGCTCCACGAACGTCGTCGGCGGAAGCTGTCACAGGCGCGTCACCGACGAAAGCAGATTAACCTGGGGCTCCGGCAACGGACCCTCTCTTACGAAGACCCAGAGACCGTCTCTTCTAACTGATACCGAACTGTCTCACTTTCGTTGAAACAACTCACGACAAAGTACGTGGTCTTCACACCTTCTGGTGTCGTGGGGCTACGTAAGACGGCCTCCACCCGAGCGGGAAGCCAATCATGATCGGGATCCAGGTCAATGATCCAATCACTCGTGTCCCCGGTTCGTGTCGTGATCGCGTTGGCCTCAATTCGAACATGGTTTCTGTCGTTGATTGGTTCCCAACCAAGAATATGGGTCGAGGAATCCCTTAATAGTTGAACAAGGGAGAGGTCAAGCATGTCGAGACGAACTCCGATCCGGTGTCCTGCCTCAGTTGAAAATGGAATCGGGTTCTGGTTGGGTTAGTACAACCTGACTGGAGAGATTCCATGAGTCGTACCCGTCGTCGTTTCACCCCCGAGCAGAAGGCCCAGATCGTTCGCAGGCATCTTGCTGGAAAGGAAGCGGTTTCGGCCCTTGCCGAAGAGTTTGGCCTGCAGCCGAGTCAGATTCATGCCTGGGTCAACACTGTCCTGGCCCAAGCCGACAAGGCCTTCGAGCGATCCGTCGAGAACGGTCGCAATGGCCGCGTCGAGCAGGCCAAGGACCGCCGCATCGAGCAGCTCCAGGCCAAGCTGGCCAACAAGAACGAAGTCATCGCCGAACTGCTCGAGGAGAACGTCAAGGCAAAAAAAGAAGCTGGGGAACTCTGAACGGAGGCTGGGTTCCCCATGACACGCGGGACCAGGTGGTGGACTACGTCCGCTACTGGACCGACCGCGCCGAGACGCCCGCCAAAACCCTCCTCGCCTGGCTGGAGCTGGGGACGAGCAAGTTTCACACCTGGAAAGGGTGCTACGGGAAAGTGAATGAACACAACGGCCAGATCCCCCGCGACCACTGGCTCGAAGACTGGGAGAAAGCGGCCATCGTCGACTTCCACGACCGCCATCCGCTGGAGGGCTACCGGAGGCTCACGTTCATGATGCTCGATGACGACGTGGTTGCCGTCAGCCCGGCCAGCGTGTACCGGGTGCTCAAAGCCGCCGGTCGGCTGGACCGGCAGTGGGCCGCGCCTTCCAAGAAGGGGACGGGATTCGTGCAGCCCCTCACGCCCCACGAACACTGGCACGTCGACGTGTCGTACATCAACGTGGAGGGGACGTTCTACTACCTCACCAGCGTGCTCGATGGTTGCAGCCGGTCCATCGTGCACTGGGAACTGCGGGAGTCGATGACCGAACAGGACGTGGAGATCATCCTGCAGAAAGCCTTGGAGAAATATCCCGATGCCAAGCCGCGGATCATCAGCGACAACGGGCCGCAGTTCATCGCCCGCGACTTCAAAGAGTTTATCCGCCTGACCGGCATCACCCATGTGCGGACCAGTCCCTACTATCCGCAGTCCAACGGCAAGCTCGAACGCTGGCATGGCTCTCTCAAACGCGAGTGCCTTCGCCCCACGTGTCCGGCTTCGGTGGAAGAAGCCCGACGCCGGGTCGAGGCGTTCGTCGAGCATTACAACCACGTGCGGCTGCACTCGGCCATCGGTTACATCACCCCGGGCGACAAGCTCAACGGCCTGGCACAGGTGATCTTCGCCGAGCGCGACCGCAAACTGGAGGAGGCCCGCCACCGCCGTCAACTCGCCCGCCAGCAGGCGCGGGAGTTTCGGGAGGTTGCCTGATGGATCGCCTCACGGGACAATCGACTTCGACCTGGGCGGAGGATAGGGCAACGCTGAGGAGCGACCCGAGCGCCGACCCAGGGGCTGAGACCGAAGCCTGGGCGGTCAATCGATCGCCCAGCTTCCTCCACTTCGGGATCAGCACGACCGCGAAAAACCTTCGCGGCACGACGCCGCGACCCTTGGGCAGGATGTCGCCACTGTCACTCACTAACCCCGACCGCTCCACATTCCAATTCCCGCTGAACCAGGACACCAGCCATCTGGAAAGGCATCCTTCAGCTGGTCCCCCAAGCCGGCCGTTTTGACGACCCGTTGCAGCGTCACGCCATCGTTTGGTGAGAAAATGGCTCGATAGTGCGTTTTCCCATCAAAGGCTTCGTAGGTGCGAAAGACATCCAATGTTTGCGGATGCACGTATGGGTCTGTGTCGTAATACCTCCGCTTGCCATCCATTACCCACCGAGCCTTCAAAGCGCCGTCAGGGTTGGTGAGTGGTTCAGTCGACCCTCCCATGTCGAGGACTGACGACATAACCTCAGGATCCACCGCCGCCTGTGTCATCTCGTAGGAAACAGATACGCGGCGGATCGATTCAATCGTTGCCTCGACATTCAGCCGAATCTCATCGAGCGGAGGAGGCTTCGGGGCGTCAGCGAAAGCAGGATTCGTCGAGCACACCAAAAAGAGGAGCGTGCTTGGAACCAATCGAATACACAACGGTGAGCTCGTCATTGCCGATCTCACTCCGTTTGCGTTGAGAAAATATCCACCCCGTCTCACCTGTCAACAGATGATGTCGCGTCGGTAGTGAAAGGTTGAGGATGACCGGTGGTGACTCTGGGGGAAGCCAGCGACAGGGTGGCGGGAGGCGAGCCGCAGGTGAGCACGCGGTCATGAAGCGTGCTGTGGGGTCCCTGCGTTCCACCTCAGCCACCCGCCCGTGAGTCGGCGCTGGAGCATCGCACAACTTCCGCACTGCTGGGCACGCCAGCAGTGGCACCCGAAATCCAAGCTGTGAGAGCACGCTCGAGGCAGTTTCAAAACCCCGCTCTGGGGTGGCCTGGTCTAACCAACGGGAAGGCCCGGACCGTTGATGGCAGAGTCGCTGGATGGCGACGCACGCCAGACACGCCCCTGCGCGTCGCTCCTGACCCTGCCACCCTCCGGGAATCAGGTTTTGAACCAGCCGTTACCCCACGGGCTGGGCCAGCTGCTTCTTCTCCCGCAGGACCTCCAGGTCGGCATTGGTATGCGGCCTCAAGGACTGGGGGGCTCCCGAATCGAACCGGAACCAGGTCCCGGCCCAGCGGCGAGTCTTCAGACGGAACACCGCCATCGATCGTGGCAGCAGTCGATAGGCCTGCAGTGCCAGGTGACGGCGCTGTTCAGGATGATCGCGGGCGGTGTCGGCTTCCAGCACCCAGCGGGACTTGCGGTCCTCGCCCGGCAGCGTGAAGGCCACTTCGCGATCGCGTGCATTGAGCAGTATCAGCATGGTGTTGCCGTTGATCTGCCGGCCGCGATCGTCGATCTCATCGGTCATCTGGCCGTTGAGCAGCATCCCCAGACAGGCGCATGGCTGGAATGCCAGTCGGCGTCGCTCATCTCCTGACCGTTGGGCGTGAGCCAGTGAATGTCTTTCTGCGACTTGCCGCGAATCGCCCGGCCCTGGAAGAAGTGCCGACGCTGGAACACCGGATTCTCGTGCCAAAGTGCGATGATCTTGCGGGTGAACTTCAGGAACTCGGTCTGTTCGGGGGAGAAATCCCAGTTCAGCCAGTTGAGTTCGTTGTCCTGGCAGTAGGTGTTGTTGTTGCCGCGCTTCGACTGGCAGGTCTCATCTCCGGCGAGAATCATGGGGACGCCCTGTGAGAACAGCAGTGTCGCGAGGAAGTTCCGCATCTGCCGTTGCCGCAGCGTGACGACGTTGGCATCGGCGGTCGGGCCTTCCGCTCCGCAGTTCCAGCTGAGGTTGTGGTTGTCGCCGTCGCTGTTGCCGTGCCCGTTGGCCTCGTTGTGCTTCTCGTTGTAAGCGACGAGGTCGTGCAGCGTGAAACCGTCATGACAGGTGATGAAGTTGATGCTGGCGTACGGGCGTCGACCGTTGTGCTCGTACAGGTCACTCGATCCGGTGAGCCGCGAACCGAACTCGCTGACGGCGTCACCATCCCCGTGCCAGAAGCGACGGACGGTGTCGCGATACTTGCCGTTCCACTCGGTCCAGCCGACCGGGAAGTTGCCGACCATGTACCCACCGGCCCCGACATCCCACGGTTCGGCGATGAGCTTCACCTGCGAGAGGATCGGATCCTGATGGATGATATCGAAGAACGCGCCGAGTTTGTCGACCTCATGCAGTTCGCGGGCGAGGGCTGATGCCAGGTCGAAGCGAAACCCGTCGACGTGCATCTCGGTTACCCAGTACCGCAGGCTGTCCATGATGAGCTGCAGCACCTTGGGGCACTGCATGTTGAGCGTGTTCCCGCAGCCGGTGAAGTCCATGTAGTAGCGGCGTTTGCCATCCACCAGCCGATAGTAGTTGGCGTTGTCGATCCCGCGCAGCGAGAGAGTGGGACCCATCCGGTTCCCTTCGCCGGTGTGATTGTACACCACGTCGAGAATGACCTCGATGCCGTTTTGATGCAGGCGTTTGACCATCTGCTTGAATTCGTCGATCACCTCATGCGGCGCGGTGGCTGCCGCCAGCCGGGTGTCGGGGGCGAAGAACGACAGTGTGTTGTAGCCCCAGTAGTTGGAGAGCCCGGCTTCGACGAGGTGACGATCGTCCACCTTGTGATGCACCGGCAATAGTTCGATCGCGGTCACTCCCAGCTTCTGCAGATGCTGGATCGCCGGTTTCGAGGCCAGTCCTGCATAGGTACCCCGCAGCGGTTTGGGAATGTCCGGGTGCCGCATCGTGAAGCCCCGCACATGGGCCTCATAGATCACTGTCTGATGCCAAGGGGTCTTGGGCGGGCGGTCACTCCCCCAGCGGAATCGCGAATCGACGACGGCGCCGAAGGGTGCGGCATGGGCATTGTCGCGGTCGTCGAAACAGAGGTCTTCGAGCGGATCGCCGCAGCGATACCCGAACATCGAATCGTCCCAGATGACGTCCCGTCCGAGCACCTTGGCGTAGGGGTCCAAGAGGACCTTGTGGGCATTGAAACGACACCCCTGGTGCGGATCGTACTTACCGTGCACGCGATAGCCATACAATTGGCCGGGGCGTGCGTCGGGCAGATAGCAGTGCCAGACGAAGTCGGTTCGCTCTCGCAGGGGGATGCAGCACTCCTCGGTCCGGGCCGAGGCCGACTCAAACAGACACAACTCGACCCGGGTGGCATGTTCGGAAAACAGGGCGAAATTAACGCCATGTCCATCCCACGTCGCCCCCAGGGGATACGGCTTTCCTGGCCAGACCCGCATGAATCCCTTTCCTTCCATCACCCTGTCGAGTTCGCCTTCCGAACGCATGGCCCATTGTAGGTCATGTCGCCGACCATGGGAAAGCACAATCGCTGGCCTGATCGCCCAGCCTCGCGGTTTGTCAAAACAGCGATCGACTCCTAAAATCGAACTGGTCCGTGACAGCACCTGCCCCATGCCCTCTCGTCCGTTCCCGCCTGTGGACGAATCCATCGATTTTGGACCAGGACTTTGGTGACCAGTTCGTTCCCCGCTGCTGTCAATCTGCCGGCCTTCGACTTCGATCCGCGCACCCGGGTGGTGTTTGGTGAAGGGGCCGTCGATCAATTGGGCAAGCTCGCTGCGGAACTGGGAGGGACGCGGGTTCTGCTGGTGACCGACAAGGGGCTCGCCGCAGCCGGTCATGAGACACACGGCATCTCGTCCCTGAAGGCCGCCGGACTCGATGTGACGGTGTTCGATGATGTCCATCCGAACCCAACCACCCTCGATGTCGCGCGCTGCCTCCGCGTGGCCCAGGAGGCCCGCATCGATCTCATCGTCGGTCTGGGAGGCGGCAGCAGCATGGATTGCGCCAAGGGGTGCAACTTTCTGCTGACCAACGGCGGCAAGCTGGAGGACTACTGGGGCCAGGACAAGGCCCAACTCCCGATGTTGCCGATGATCGCCGTCCCCACCACGGCAGGGACCGGCAGCGAGGCCCAGTCGTTCGCGGTCATCGCTCAACCCGACACCCACATGAAGATGGCCTGCGGTGACCGGAAGGCCGCGTGCCGGATTGCGATCCTGGACCCGCGACTCACTCTGACGATGCCGGCCTTTGTCACGGCGGTGACCGGCATCGACGCCATCAGTCACGCCCTGGAAACCGGCGTCACTCGGCGACGGAATGCGGCCTCGCACCTCTTCAGCCGGCAGGCATGGAGACTGTTGACGGAGAACTTTCCCCGCGTGCTGACATCACCCGAAGATCTGCAGGCACGCGGCGCGATGCAGCTGGGGGCCTTCTGGGCCGGGGCTGCGATTGAGAACTCCATGCTGGGGGCCACGCACGCGCTGGTGAATCCGCTGTCGGCTCACTTCGACACGACCCATGGCGTGGCGATCGGCATCATGCTGCCACATGTCATGCGCTTCAACGCACCGGTGGTGGGAGCACTCTATGCAGAGTTTGCGGCCGATGCCCACCTGTGCGAGCCGGATGATCCCGCCGCCCCGGAGTTGCTGGCGGGGCTTGTCGAAGATCTTGTTCGGCAGGCGGACATGCCGACCTGTCTGGCCGACTGCGCTGTCGATGAGGCGTTGATACCCGCGATGGCTCAGGAAGCTGCCCAGCAATGGACGGCCCAGTTCAATCCTCGTGACATTGACGCGCTGGACATGGAGAAGTTGTATCGATGTGCACTTCACAACGACGGTTGCTGAGCCGATCGGGCCTCGCCGGGATGATCCTGGTACTGGTGGGCTGTTCTTCGGAGGCACCACCGTCTCCGGCGACATCGACCACAGGCATCGCACCGGTGGTTGAAACTACGAGCGCAGTGACGACTGCAGAGGCCGACGACGTCACGCCGCCATCGCTTCCACAGGGCGATTCCGACCCCGTGGCCCAGATGCCGAAGGACGCCCCCCCCGTTTCTCCTTTGGGAACCCAGGCGTGGTCTTCCTTTCGGAACAGCCCGCAGCAACTGGGGATCGCTACGACGACGCTCCCCGAGGAGCTGAAATCGTTGTGGGAGTATCCGACCGCTGAGGGAGTCAAATCGACCCCTGCCATCGGTGGGGGCTGCGTCTATGTGGGCACGGTCGATGGAGACCTCCTGTGTCTGTCGCTACGCACCGGAGAACTGGTCTGGAAGTACCGGTCGATCGAATCCGACGATCCGAAGGCGTTCGCACCGAGCTTCAATGCACCGGTATCGATCACAGAGGAACTGGTGCTGGCCGGCGACCAGGATGGCATCCTGCACGCTGTCGATCGGGCGAGTGGTCAGCGCCGCTGGGCATTCACATCAGGTGGCGAGATCGTCGGCGGGGCGAGTGTTGTCGATGAGCATGTCATCTTCGGGTCTCATGCCGACCTGCTGTTCTGCCTCAATGTGGCCGACGGTACGAAGGTCTGGGAGTTCGAGACACAAGGTCCGGTCAACGGGTCGCAGGCGATCGCCGGGGGACATACGTTTGTCGTGGGGTGCAGCGAACCGATTCTGCGTGTGGTGGATCTCGACTCCGGTGAGCAGGTCAGCGAGATTCCGATGGAAGGCTTGCTGATCGCGACGCCGGCGCTGAGGGAGGACGTTCTGTACTTCGGCACCAATGAGGGGGGCGTGTACGCGATCGACTGGCAGGCGCAGAAAGCAGTGTGGAAGTACGCCGATCCCGATCGCTCGCTGGAGATTCATTCGTCGCCGGCCGTCACTGAGGATCGCGTCATCATCGGCGGCCGGGACAAGCGACTGCACTGCGTGGATCGGTTGACCGGCGAGCGGGTGTGGACGTTCGCCACGCGGGCCGGCATCGACAGTTCTCCCGTCGTCGTGGGTGATCGCGTGTTCTTCGGTTCGGGCGACAAGAACATCTATGGCGTGAGCCTCGAGACTGGCCAGGAAGTGTGGAAGCATGCGGCGGGGCAGAGCATCACCGGGTCGCCCGCCGTCGGAGAGGGCTGCCTGGTAATCGGCACCGATCAGACGAAGGGACGCGTGCTCTGCTTCGGAAGTGATGAATAGCGAAAGCAGAATCTGTTCGACGCTGGCAGCCTTGACTCGTGCTGCAGCGCTGGATCAAGTGAGACATGAGCCGCGGTTGGTCGTGAAGCAGACTCCCAGGGCATCCAGCGAACACGGATGGGGCTGACTCATGCAGATTCAGGCAGCTCGAAATGGCGCGAAGCCGCTGACGTTCAGCACGGCCCTCACATCGTTTTCTGCGTCCTGAATGCACCGGCGGATCACCGAAGAGAACAAAGGTCACGAAGTCGGCATACGCCGCACTGGCCAAGCCACCAGGAAACTGCCCACTCATTCAGGCGAAGAACCACTTGATCACATTTGCATCAGGCATTCGGCGCAGGCCGGTCATGCTCTGCTGTCGAACGTCATCACGTCCAGAAGGAAGCGGATCATGCACGCAGAAGAAAACGTCCAGCAGCTCTCCGAAATCCCGTTCCTGCTGCGGGCGGGCGGGAATTACCTGTTGTTCCTCGGCGTGGTGCTCGCGCTCTGGGGTCTCGTCAACGTGTTGATCCCGCGGATGCGTGCGCTCATTCTCATGCAGTCGTTGCTCTCACTCCTGCCGGGACTGCTGGCGATGATGGCAATCTACTCGGCCTGCACCGAACTCGCCGTACTGGCCGCCTCGCCGACGCTGCCCAAACCGGCCGACCTGGCGCAACTGGCCGGTTATGCCATGTCGTGCGGCTTCTGGGGTCTGGCGGGCACCATGGTTCCAATGACGTTGGGCCTGCTGGCCCTGTGGCGCGCCGGCGGTCCGTCGGACCTGGATGTCCTGTCAACTGCCGACAACGAACTTGTCTCGTGAGCCCTGATGCCGGCATCAAACCCGATCAGTGTCAACACCCAGGCACGACGCGCAAGTCATCTCCCCCTACACCCCTCTTCGCACAACCTGCACGGTCCACACTTGACCGGCGGGCACGACGCGGGTGGAATGCAGGAACCTCCTTCCTGCCACCGAGGTTCGCGCATGTCGAAGTCCATCACGCCTGTGTGTATTCTGACCCTGCTCCTCACCAGATTCGCCCTGTCGGTCTCGGCCGACGAACCAACGCCTCCTGTCCCGAAAGTCATCCAGGCTGCGGACGCCGCCGCCCATGCCGGCGAGACCTGCGTCGTCGAGATGCAGGTGCTTTCGAGCCGGTTGCTCAAGGATCAGCAGATGGTCTTCCTCAACTCGGATCGCGACTATCAGGCTGAGGACAACTTCACAGCGGTCATCTTCGACGAGACCCTGGAGAAGTTTCGCGCGCTGGGGATCGAGGATCCCTCGAAGCACTTCTTCAAGCGGAAGGTGCAGGTGACCGGCGGGATCGAACTCCGTCGCGGCAAGGCCCAGATCATTCTCAAGACCCCGGACCAGATTCAGGTCATCAAGCCGAGCAAGGTGCCACAATCGGGCGTTGATTCTTAGTGCGTGGGCATGGCACCAGCTCTGATCAGAGAGATGCGCCGTCGAGGGAGATCGCGACATCACTCACGACCTCCTGTCGCTCCGCGACCCCGGATCAAGACCGGGCCACCCGCCTAACCAATCACCTATTCAACCAGTCAGCCAATCATCCAGTCACCCACGCACCTACTCCCCGATCACCTTGACCAGCACACGCTTGGCCCGGCGGCCGTCGAACTCGCCATAGAAGATCTGTTCCCATGGGCCGAAGTCGAGCCTCCCGGCAGTGATGGCGACCACAACCTCCCGACCCATGATCTGCCGCTTGTGATGGGCATCGGCGTTGTCCTCGCCGGTGCGGTTGTGATGATAGCGATCGGGAGACGCATCGAACGGAGCGAGTTCCTCCAGCCAGCGTTTGTAGTCCCGGTGCAGGCCCGGTTCGTCGTCGTTGATAAACACGCTGGCAGTGATGTGCATCGCATTCACCAGACACAGCCCCTCCTGGACGCCGCTGGCCTGTACGATCCTCTCGACGTCGGACGTGATGTTGACGAAGTCCATGCGGGCCGGAACGTTGAATGTCAGATACTCGGTCGTCGATTTCATGCAGGGATACGCCGGAGGAGCGGGATGCCGAGCGGTGATGAACGGCGTATCGTAGTCGAAGCTACCTGCTTCGACATACCTGGCGTGGTCGATACACTCCCCGAGTACATGCACAAGGGAATCGCCGATGGCTCGGGTGACCTGGCTGACTGATCTGCACCTCAACTTCGTCTCACCGTCCCGCCGCGAACAGTTGATGGACGATGTTCGGGCCGAGCGGCCGGACCTGGTACTGATCGGCGGTGACATCGGTGAAGCAGCGACCTTCGCCGGATACCTGGAGAATTTGGCGGAGGCGATCGAGTGTCCGATCGCCTTCGTGCTGGGCAACCACGACTACTATGCGGGATCGATCGCCGCCGTCCGCTCAGAAGCCCGCGAACTCAGCCGGCAGAATGACCGAATCTGCTGGTTGCCCGAAGCCGGTGTACTGTCGCTGATCGACGACATAGCAATCGTGGGTCACGGTGGCTGGGGAGATGCCCGCAGCGGAGACTTCCTCGCTTCAGACGTCGTGCTGAACGACTACCTGCTGATCGAAGAGTTGCGCCCGGCCCAGGTGGACGAGGCGATCGACCATGGCATGTTTCCCGACGTCTCCCGCATCCTTGTGCCGGAGCTGCAGCAACGGCTGGAGCAACTCGGAGACGAGGCGGCTGCGCATCTGCGGCGTGCGCTGCACGACGCCCTCGAACATCATCGGAGAGTCATCGTGTTGATGCATGTGCCTCCCTTTCGGGAGGCGTGTTGGCACCAGGGACGCATCTCCGATGACAACTGGGCACCGCACTTTGTCTGTCAGGCGGCAGGTGATGTCCTCCGGAATTGTATGCTGGATCACACGGATCGCGAGATGCTCGTTCTCTGCGGGCACACGCACAGTTCGGGTGACGCGCAGATCCTCGGCAACCTGCAGGTGTTGACCGGTACCGCGATCTATGGCGAACCTGCAGTTCAGCAGACCTTTGATCTATGACCGCCACCCGCAATTGCAGAGGTTGGCTTGCTAAGGCCCCTGGGTGCGTCAGTCGCAAACGTTCTGCTTGATGCCGTGGGCCGCCATCAGATCGTCGAACTCCTCAGTGGTCGAGATCTGTCCGGACCAAATCTCAGTCGGCGTCAGGCCCTCAAGGCGGACCAGTGCCAGGCGGCCAGTGGACTGTCGCAAGAGAACCGTGTGTGCCAGCGAACCGAAGTACCAGTCCCAGTATTCATTACGATACGAACCACAATTGTCATAGACCCAGCCGTAGTGCGCCGCATGGTCGTCGAACCGCCGGTTGCTGTTCAACTCCATCGTCACCTGCCCTCACCTGCGATACGGTTCTATTCCCGCGTGAGGAACTCATCCAGATTGAGCAGGACGCGCGTCGTCGCTGTCCAGGCCGCCAGCTCACCGGTTGATACGTCCGCCATCGGCACATCACCCGCAAGTGCGGCGGCTTCCTCGTCATGCTTCCGATAGTAGTCGCGTGCCTCACGCAGCAGGTCGAGAAAGACCTCCCGCTCCGCGTTCTCCGGCGGGCGGACCGCGCACAGTTGAAAGGCGCGGTCGATGCGCTCGCCATCATTCGTGTCGACCTGGGTAAGCACGCGGCGGGTCATGGACCGGGCGGCGTCCAGAAAGACATCGTTGTTGAGCGTGACCAGCGCCTGTAGCGGCGTGTTGGACGTGCGACGTTCCACGCAGGTCATGTTCGCATCAGGGCAGTCGAACGTCATCAAGTTGGGATGGGCAGCGGTGCGCTTGAAGAACGTGTACATGCCGCGGCGATGGATGTCGTCCTTCGGGGCCACGCCGTGCGGCTTGTCGGGCCGTGTGTTCCAGTCGCTGTCTCCCCACTTGAAATTGTTGGCATAGCTGAGTTCGGCGATCCCCGGCGGCAGGCTGGGAAAGACGCTCGGGCCACCCACACGCGGTTCCAGCATGCCGCTGACGGCGAGCGCCAGATCGCGGACGATCTCCGCCTCAACGCGAAAGCGATTCTGACGATACAGCAGAGTGTTCTCCGGGTCGATGTCGGTCAGCTCCGGACGATGGGCCGACGACTGCTGATACGTATGCGAGAGTACGATCGTTCGGATGAGCGCTTTGCGGGACCAACCCAGGCGGATGAACTCGCTCGCCAGCCAGTCGAGCAACTCGGGATGCGTCGGCAGGTCGCCACGCACGCCGAAGTCGTTGACGGTCTTCACCAGTCCACGTCCGAACAGATGCGACCAGATGTGGTTAACGGCCACGCGCGGCACCAGGGGATTCTCGGGACTCACCAGCCAACGCGCCAGGTCGAGACGCGTCGGTGCAGAGCCAGACTCGGCTGATGTCAGTTCCGGAAGGGCTTCGAGCGTGGCGGGTTCCACCAGTCCGAGCGGCTGCAGGAAGTCGCCGCGCTTGAGGACGTGCGTCTGCCGCGGGCTGTCGGTCCGCTCCTTGAGGATGGCGACCTCCATCATCGGATTGAAGGGGGCCTGTTTCTGGTGGGCATCGACCGCTGCCTGAAGTCTCTGCACCTCCGGGTCGAGTGCGGCGAAGTAGTTGAACAGCTCCTCCTTCTGCTTGTGTGCCCGCTTGTCGGGATCGACCGCGAGCAGTTTGCGGATGTTCTCCGGCAGCCCGAGTGACTCGACATCATCTCCGGACATGCGCTGCAGACGGAACCGGCCGATGGTGTGTGTCGAGCGGTCGTATTGCTGGCTGAGCCGGATTTGCAGGGTGCGCAGGCCTTGATCGGCCGCGTCGCGCAGTGCCTGACCATCCACGATGAACACCGCCGAGTGATCTTGCCCCATCTTCGGGGAGATCGCCCAGCCCGTTGCGTTCTCCTCGCCGTCAATGGCCTGTGCAACGTCGTAGCCCATTTGAGAGAACTCGGCTCGGGCCGCAGTGAACTTCACTCGTTGCGGCGGCGTGTCACTCCCTTCGTCGGGTAACAGGTCGAGCGTGATCTCACTCAGGACGAGGTTGCCGTTGTCTCCCCGACCGGGGCCCCGCTTGGGCAGATTTTCGTGGGAGAGCACTTCCAGTTTCAGTCCGGTGAGCGACTGCTCCGGGTCGAGCTGCGACGTGAGGACATACACATCCTGCGTGGGTCGCTCGCCGGTGACGAGCCAGGAGCCCTCCTCCAGTTGCTCAAAAGTGGCTCCCCCTTCCGAGCGGATGTCGGTGACATTCAGCGGCACGAACTCCGCAGGATGCACGTTCGCTGCGGCAAGTTGCTGCCGTTGCTCGGCCTGCCAGGCAGCGAACTGCCCGCGTACCGTCTCCTTCGCTTCATCGAGCGGTTTGACCAGTTCGGCATGGGCCTTGTCGAAGGCGGCCTGTTCCTGCTGATACCCCGTGAGTGCTGCGGGTGACGAAGGGATCTCGGCCGTCACCTCATCGCCATTATTGAAGAAGGCGAAGAGCTGGTAGTACTCGCGCTGGGCGATGGGATCGAACTTGTGGGAATGACAGCGGGCACAGCCGACCGTCAACCCGAGCCAGACGGTCCCCAGCGTCTCAACGCGGTCGAAGATCGCCTCGACGCGCCATTGCTCCGGGTCAGTGCCCCCCTCAGTATTGGTGAGTGTCTGCCGGCTGAAGGCGGTCGCCAGCAAATCGTCGCTCGCGGGGTTGGGGAGCAGGTCGCCCGCCAGTTGTTCGATCGTGAACTGATCGAACGGCGTGTCGTCGTTGATGGCGTTGATCACCCAGTCGCGAAACTTCCAGGCGTTGTAACGGGGGCGATCCTTTTCATAGCCATCGGAGTCGGCGTACCGCGCCTTGTCGAGCCAGTGACGACCCCATCGCTCGCCAAAGTGCGGTGAGTCGAGCAGTTCGTCGACCAGCTCTTGGTAGGCCGTTGGGGAGGGATTCTGCACAAAACGATCGACCGCCTCGGGCTCCGGCGGCAGGCCCAGCAGGTCGTAATACAGGCGCTTGATGAGCACATAGCGGTCGGCCAACTCCGAGGGTGCAATTCCGTCGGCCTCCAGTCGTGCCAGTACGAATGCGTCCACCGGACTCGTCACCAGTGATTGCTGCCTGACTGCCGGAGGTTCGTGACGCACGACCGGCTGAAATGACCAGTGATCGGAGGTCTCCTCTGGTCCATCGACACCCTGAGGCCAAACGGCCCCGTCGGCGATCCAGCGGCGGAGCACGTCGATCTGCTCCTCCGGCAACGGGTCGCTGTCGGGGGGCATGCGCTTCGCATCATCTGCGGAAGTGAGCCGGTCAATGAGCGGACTCTCGTCGGCCTTGCCGGACACAATCACATGTCCGGAGTCGCTGCCCGCCAGTGCCGGTGCACGCCGATCCAGCCTCAGCCCGGCTTCGCGGGTCTCTGCTCCATGGCAGTCGAAGCAATGTGCCTCGAGGATTGGGCGCACGTCGTTCACGAAATCAACAGCAGGGTCCGCGGCCCGAAGCCCCGGCACCACGAACATCGAAAACAGAAACAGGCAGGCTGTCGAGCGAATGACGGCGGGCAACATCATGACGCGTCCTGAAGGATGTCGGCAGGTCGGGGGCGGAGCCGCGCAGGGAGTGAGGCTCGCGATGCCGAACGGCCGGTTCGACCCGAACACGCAGCCGTCGACACCCTTCAGTCAATCAAACGGGTCACGGAGTGTCAAGATGCCCCGCACTTTGCATCAGGGCTGGAGTGGCATCGACTCCTTCCTCCCGCAGAACGCCGCGACCCACAGACCGGCGCAACAGGCCACCGTCTGAAACAAACCGGTGCCCACTGGCGAACACGCCGCGTTAACCGCATGGCCGGCCTGTCAGCGCTGATGGACAGCCACCACTGGAACAACTACTCGCAATCCCAATAACACTCAAATGCCGAAATTCGCTCCTGCACCCCTGAGCCTGAACTAGCCCCTCGCTCATTGACAAAACCGATCAAACTCACACCATGAATCACTTGATCAAAAACACAGCTGCTCATCCGGCCTGACGGCCACCTTCTCCCCCACCATGGCGCCTGAACTGGAAGTCCCATCGCGCGTGGGGGGAGAAGTAAGAGCATCTGCATCACTTGACCAGTCCATGGCCTCGCTGCCGGACATACCTCATGCCCGATCCTCCTCCTGATCATCGACGACAGCCGGCACAGGCCCGACGGCCACCGCGCTCCCGTCATCCCTGCAGCTATGCCGAGTTGCACTGCAAGACGAACTTCTCGTTTCTGGAAGGGGCCTCGCATGCAGATGAGCTGGTCGTGCGGGCGGCGGAGCTGGGCTATCGGGCCCTGGCCATCACCGATCGCAACTCGCTGGCGGGTGTGGTGCGGGCGCATGCGGCAGCCAAAGAGAGCGACCTCAAGCTCATCATCGGTGCGGAGATCACACCCGGCGACGCCCCGCGCGTGGTGTTGCTCGCGAGCGACCGGGCCGCCTATGGACGCCTGTGCCGTCTGATCACCGTCGGGCGTCGCCGGGCTCCCAAGGGAGAATGTGCGCTGTCGCTCGACGATGTGGCCGCGCACGCCGAGGGACTGTTGGCACTGGTCGGCCCCGATGCAGGCGACACCCTGTGCACTGCCGAGTCACTGCAACCCTATCGCGATATCTTCGCCGACCGCTGCTCGCTGCTCGCCGAACTGCATTACGGCGTGGACGACCGGGGCCGGCTGGAGGCGTTGCTCAATCTCTCCCGGCAGGCGCGGCTGCCTCTGGTGGCAGCGGGCGATGTGCATCACCACAGTCCCGAGCGTCTCCCCCTGCAGCATGTGCTGACCGCCATTCGTGAGCGGATGAACGTCACCGAACTGGGGGACCGGCGACTGACGAATGCCGAACGCCACCTGCGCACGCTCGACAAGGTGCATGAGGTGTTTGCCCGTGCTCCCGCTGCGATCCGGAGATCGGTGGAACTGGCCGATCGCTGCCGGTTCTCACTCGACGAATTGCGCTATGAGTATCCCGAAGAGCTGGTCCCCGCCGGCGAGACGCCCAGTGGGTATCTGCGGCGACTGTCTGAGGAGGGAGCCCGCCGACGGTATCCGGAGGGGATCCCCGAGAAGGTGCGCGGGTTGCTGGAGCACGAGCTGAGCCTGATCGCCGAACTGCATTACGAACCGTACTTTCTGACAGTGCATGATCTCGTGACCTATGCCCGCTCTCGCAACATCTTCTGCCAAGGTCGCGGGTCGGCGGCGAACTCCGCCGTCTGCTACTGCCTGGGGGTGACCGCCGTCGATCCCCTGTCGACCGATCTGCTGTTCGAGCGGTTCGTCAGCCGCGATCGCAACGAGGCTCCGGACATCGACATCGATTTCGAGCACGAACGCCGCGAAGAGGTGCTGCAGTATGTGTACGACAAGTACGGTCGCGAACGTGCAGGGATGACGGCGGAGGTCATCTCCTATCGTCTGCGGTCGGCCGTTCGCGACGTGGGCAAGGCGCTCGGGCTCTCGCTCGACCGGGTTGATGCACTGGCGAAGAATGTAGACTTCCGCAGCGAAGACACGGTACTTGCCCAGCGGTGTGCGCAGTCGGGTATCGATCCAGACTCGCGCGTCGGCCGGCAGTTGATGCTGCTCGTCGAGGAACTGCGGGGCTTTCCCCGGCATCTCTCGCAGCATGTCGGCGGGCTGGTGATTTCCCGGGGGCCACTATGCGAGATCGTGCCGATCGAGAACGCCTCGATGCCCGATCGCACCGTCATCCAGTGGGACAAGAACGACCTGGATGAACTCGGCATCCTCAAGGTCGACTGTCTGGGACTTGGGATGCTGACGGCGATCCACAAGAGCTTCGATCTCATCGAGACGCACTGCGGCGGGCGCTTGTCGATCGATGACTTCACGCACGATGAAGACCCCGCCGTCTATGACATGATTTGCCGGGCCGACACCGTCGGCGTCTTTCAGATCGAGAGCCGGGCCCAGATGAGTATGCTCCCGCGACTGAAGCCGCGGCGGTTTTACGACCTGGTGATCGAGGTGGCGATCGTGCGTCCGGGACCGATCCAGGGGAATATGGTGCATCCGTATCTGCGTCGGCGGGAGGGGCGTGAGCAGGTGAGTTACCCCAATGACGAGATCCGCGGAGTGCTGCACCGCACGCTGGGGGTCCCGTTGTTTCAGGAACAGGCGATGCAGCTGGCGGTCGTGGCGGCGGGATTCACGCCCGGGCAGGCCGACCAGTTGCGACGGGCGATGGGGGGCTGGCGGCGACCCGGGCTGATCGACACTTTCCGCCGCAAGCTGCTCGATGGCATGCGTGAGAAGGGCTACTCCCCCGAGTTCGCCGAGAACCTCTTTCAGCAGATTCGTGGCTTCGGTGAGTATGGATTTCCCGAGTCGCATGCCGCCAGCTTTGCCCGACTGGTGTATGTCTCGGCGTGGCTGAAGTGTTATCACCCGGCGGCGTTCACGACCGCGCTCATCAACAGTCAGCCGATGGGGTTTTACGCCCCGGCTCAACTGATTCAGGATGCCCGTAGCCATGGCGTGCCCGTATTGCCGGTCGATGTCAACTTCAGTGACTGGGACTGTACCCTCGAACGGGTGCAGGCGGCGGATGGTGAGAAGCCCTTCGGAGTGCGGCTGGGGATGAGACTCGTGCGGGGACTCAGTCAGTCGCCGGCCGAGGCAATCGTGACGGCGCGCGGCAGCACTCCCTATGAATCCATCAGTGAACTCTCACGCCGTGCTGGTGTGACGCAGTCGGTGATCGAACGACTGTCTGCTGCCGATGCGTTCGGATCGATGAAGCTGGACCGCCGGCTCGCGTTGTGGGAGGCGCTGGATCAGGCCTCGAAAACTCAGGGGCCGTCACTGTTTTCCAACAATCTGGAGGAGGATGCACCGCTGCCGGCGTTTGAGGCGCTGAGCGCGCGGGCCGACGTGTTTGCCGACTACCGGGCTCTCGGACTGTCTTTGAAGGCGCATCCGCTGTCGTTCTGCCGCGATGAACTGACGCGGCTGGGTGTGGTGACGTCCCGCAGCCTGCGAGAGCATCCCGTGGACCGGCCGGTGAAGGTCGCAGGGCTCGTGCTGATGCGGCAACGTCCGGGGACAGCGAAGGGCATTACGTTTGTCACCATTGAAGATGAAACCGGCACCGCGAATCTGGTGGTTCATGTCGATGTCTGGAAGCAGTTCGATCTCGTGGCCCGGCGGGCACAGGCCTTTCTGGTGGAGGGACGACTCGAGCGCCAGCATGAGGTGATTCACGTCATCGTTCGCCGGATCGAGGATCTCGCCGACCGGCTGGCGACGATTCAGCATAAGTCTCGCGACTTCCGCTGATGAGTTGATGAAAGCCCACGGGCAGCGGCCCGTGGGTGCCATGGCCACGTCGCGCAGCAGTGTGGCCATGCTTGGAGTGATCGCACATGCCCGCTCTGCTGCGCTATGCGGGCATGGCACCCAGGCGCGTGCGAATGCTCACTTACTGGCGCGTGGTGCCGGCAGGGCATACACGCGAAAGGTGTTGTTGCGGAATACCGGTGCCTGGTCGATCGGGCCGAACCGGCTGACGATGAGGTGCGTGATCCCGGTCTCCGCATGCAGCTTCGACAGGTCAGCGGCCGAGCACGTTCCATCCGCGAAGCTCTCCCGTGACCAGCGATTGAGCAGCCGGAGGCGCCGCGCCACTCCACAATGCCTGCCGCGTCCTGCGGACAATCCTTGTAGCTGACGTACTCGGCCCGCCTGGCGTACCACTTGACGGCCCAGTTCTCGTTCGCCGCATACACCAGGGCATCGGTGGGTGTGTGGGTGTCGACCCAGGAGAGTGCAGAGACCCAGTCGGCTTGTGTGGCGGCGGTCATCCGGCCGGGGTTGCGATCGGGATGCGGCAAAACGAGCGACACCAGATACACGACAATCGCTGCCGCTCCCAGCAACCAGCGCGACGGGTCATTCGTATCGACCGAGAGCAGTGCTCTTCCAGCCCATGCCGTGCCTGATAGGGCGACCATCAGAGGCACCATGATGTCCGCCAGTCGAAAGGGATAGAACTTGAGCAGCCCGGCCCGCGCGGCAGCAAAGGGCATCGTCTCAATCGGTCGAGGTCCCCAACCGACGACGAACCCGGCAACAGCCATCACCACCGACATCGCGACGAATGTCTCAAACCACCGTCGTTTTGGATCGGCCGGCAGTTTGCTGCGGACCAGCATCCAGACCACCAGCAACAATCCGAAGTAGCGATATGCCGACAGCGGAAAATCCATCGGATCGAGATGGTGCTTGAGTCGCAGCCCCACCTGCAACAGGTCGGCCTGTGTTGCCAGTTCACGCTCACCGAAGGGAATGGTCTGCAGCGCAGGGATCAATCCGGGCAAAGCGGCACCGATGCACAACAGGACGGCCCAGCCGGTCTGCTTCCAGTCAAGTGATATCTGACGACGAGCAACTTGCCAGGCCAGTGCCATTGCGACGGCGATGACGCTCCAGCCTCCCACGAGCGGATGAAACGACACGGACAATCCCAGCAGCAACCCGCCGGCCGGCCCACGACCATCGAGCAACGCTCCGAGCCCGGCGAACATCAGCCCGTAGGCGACGACCTTCGCCTCGACGCCTCCCACGAGCCATTCTCCAGAGAAGTTGCCCAGGGAGTGCAGCAGCAGGAATCCCCAGACGGCAATCAGAGACAAGAGTCCTGAGCCCAGCAGACGCGACAGCAGGCGCTCGAACCCCCAGGCCAGCACCAGCAGCGCGACGATTCGCCCGGCCCAGGCAGCCTGCGGCAGTGTCATCCAGCGCGTCAGCAGCCCGAACGTCTGGTAGAACACCAGGTGCGGACTCGACGACTCCAGCAGCAGGTCGCCCGCACACCACTCGGGTTGCCAGTAGTGCCGCGCCTTCCCCAGGTAATGGGGCTCGTTGATGGCCGGGATCGGGCTGCGGAGGACGGAGTAGCAGAACAGGCTGAGGAAGATCCCCAGTCCACTCAGCATTGCACCGGGCCACGAAATCTCACCGGTCGCGAGAGTGGGCCTCCCGGATGAAGGGGAGGCGTCGCAGTCATCACCCGACAATGCCGATGGCCCCGCCGGGGCGGTCATCGCTTGCTCTTCTTCGACTTCTTCTTCGTGCCACCTTTGGGGGCCTGCTTCACGCTTGTGCCACCTTTGGGGGCCTGCTTCTTCGGAGCCGCCTTGCTGACCGACTTCTTGACGGCAGCAGGCTTGGCTTTCTTCTTCGCGACGGCCGGTTTGGCGGCGGACGACTTCTTCTTTGCCGACTTCTTCGCAGGTTTGGAACTGGCGGCTTTCTTGGCCGACTTCTTCTTGCTGCCGGCACTGCCTGTCGACTTGCCGCTGAAGATGTTGTCCCAGTTTTGCCAGAACTCTGGAGTCGCCCCGGTCCGGACGATTGGTCCACTCATGTCATGCTCCTGTGTCCACGTCAGTCCGTCGGGTCGCCGGGTTCAGTCGGGATCGGCCCGCCGCCGTCACGTCATTGTAACGTCGTCCTCTGCGCGAATGGTGTAAGAGGTCTGCACGCTCGCGTCAAGCTCGTCGGATGCGTTGCGTCGCGAAACCAGTTATGCGAGATTGGCGTGCCCGACCGTCGAACCCGTTTTACACCGACCTCTCGTCTCGCGGCGCCCTCATGATGCGAACCTCGCTGGTGATCCTGTCCATCGGACTGCTGTGGAGCGTGCGACCCGACCGGTGCTCTGCCGAGGATGCGGTCTCCTTCCAAACGATCGAGATCGACCCGGCCATCTGTGACAAGGCCTGCTATGCCGTCTCGCTGGCCGATATCGATGGTGACAGGGATGACGACATCCTCGCCGTCACCGAAAATCGTGTGCTGTGGTACGAAAACCCCGACTGGCAGCCGCACGTCATCATCGAGAACCAGACCGAACTGGACAACGTCTGCATCGCTCCGTACGACATCGACGGCGATGGACAGGTCGACCTCGCGCTCGGGGCGGGCTGGACGAAGATCGGCACCATCCAGTGGCTCTGCGCGGCAAGACGCTGGGCGAACGCTGGCAGGTGCATGCCATCGGCGGCGAACCCTGGACGCATCGCATGCGGTTTGCCGACGTCCTCGGCACCGGACGTCCGCAGCTCACAGTCTCCCCCCTCAATGCACAGCCGGAGACTGCAGGGGTGCGGCTGTCGGCATTCGAAATCCCCGAGAATCCACGCACCGATCCCTGGCCGAGAACGGTGCTGAATGACCAGTTGAACCGCATGCACAACCACTGGCATGTCGACGTCGACCAGGATCGTCGCGCGGAGACGATCGCCGCCAGCCAGGAGGGATTGCACATCATCGTCCCGACAACAATCGGTGACTTTCAACGCCAGCTGATCGCGAAAGGCATGCCGGGTCATACTGCCGAGCAGCAGGGGACCGGTGAGGTCAAGCTCGGCCATCTGGGTGAAGGTCGCCCGTTTCTGGCGACGATCGAGCCGATGCATGGGACCAGTGTTGTCATCTACACGGGCGGCGACTCACTTCTCCAGGGGCAGGGAGTCGAGCGGCTGGTGCTGGATGACACCCTGATGCAGGGACATGCGGTGTGGGCAGCCGATGTCGACCAGGACGGGGCTGACGAAATCATCATCGGACATCGCGAAGCGGGGACCGGTACCATCAAAGGTCCGGGGGTCTATCTGTATGATGCCCTGGATGAGACCGGCACCCGGTGGCGAAAGCAGGTCATCGACGACGGGGGCATGGCCTGTGAGGATCTGATCTGCAGCGATCTGAATGGCGACGGCTGGATCGACATCGTCGCCGGTGGCCGGGCCACAAAGAACCTGAAGCTGTACGTCAATCAGGGGCGGTAGCCGGCAGCCAATCATGACAGACTTTCTCGGACTGGCCGGCCAACCGATCCTCGTGACCGGTCTGGCCAACCGCAAGAGTGTCGCATTTCACATCGGGCGACTGCTGGAAGAGATGGGGGCCGATGTCCTGTACGTGGTCCACACAGCGGATCGGCGCGAACGGGTGGGGAAGCTCGCGGGGGATGCACCTGTTTACGTGTGTGATGTCGCCGAGCAGTCGCAGATCGACGAGCTGAGGACGTCCATCGAGCGCGACCGGGGGCGTCTGGTCGGCATCGTGCACTCGATCGCCTTTGCCGACTACTCCGCAGGCTGGCGACCCTTTCATGAGACTGCGCGTGGGGCCTTTCTCGCAAGTGTCAACGTCTCCTGCTTTTCGCTGATCGCCCTGTCCAACGCCTGTCGCGATCTGCTCGATCCCCAACTGGGAAGCGTGGTGAGTGTGTCGATCTCGACCACGAGGATGGCGGCGGAGAACTACGGCTTCATGGCCCCGATCAAGGCGGCACTGGACTCGTCCGTCTGCTTTCTCGCCAAGTCGTTCTCCGAGTTCTCGTCGGTGCGTTTCAACGCCGTTTGCCCCGGACTGCTTAAGACGTCGTCATCGTCGGGGATTCCGGGATATGTCGACAGCTACCTGTTCGCCGAACAGGCAACCTTGCGGAAGCGCGGCGTGCAGACCGACGAAGTCGCCAACGTGGCCGCCTTTCTACTCAGTCCCCGTTCCTCGGGCATCAACGCCCAGGGGATCGTGATCGATGCCGGCATGTCGATCAACTATTTCGATCGGGCGCTGGTCGAACGCACGCTGGGTGAGTCGGACGTTTCCTGAACCGGCACAATCTGCCGGTCGCCATATCGAGACTGGTGCGGGTGCCACTGCAGGCTTGTCCAGCCGTGACTTGGGGTTAAGGTGAAATCAACCTGAGGTCCTGGGCATGACACTGCGCCCGGGCTGTGGCCCCGACTGGCTCTGCATGAAGATGCCCCTCGCGAACAGCCGATGAAACGACTGTGGCGCAATGCTCGCTCCGCCTGGCGGGGCAAGGCGGTGTCCCCGTCCCTTGTGTCGGAAAGTTGTTTCAAGGGTGTCCATGAAGTGCCCGGAATGCGGCTCCCGTCTCGTTTATCGCAGCCGGAGTGCGGACGCACCGTATCTCCGACTCCTGTTGTGTACGCGCATGCGCCGCCATTGGTGCGGTGAGAAGTTTCTGGTGCCTGTCTGGCAAACGCTGGGACAGGATGTCGAGCCGCCGCCACAGGGGCGCGAGCTGCCCAAGTCTGCCTGAAACACTGCCGGGAAAGCCTGATGTCCAGCGATAACCTGCGCAAGCGTGCCTTTCTCCGGTCCGCCTTTCACGAAGCGATGGACCTGGGCTGCGGCGATGTCGCGGCCTGCATCCTGCGGATGTATCTGCGCGAAATCTTCGGGCGACGGGTCTCCCCTTCCGAACAGCGACTCATCGAAGCCGACCTGCATCACTGTGTCGATTACTCGATCACGCTGGCCGACCGGCACGGCCAGATCAACCTGCCGTTCGACTCCGCAGAGCGAGCCATCGAAGTGATGTTCGGCCTGCAGCAGGACGACCAGCGGAAAGAGCTGGGGCAACTGGTCTACGCACTCACGCAAGGCATGTGAAGCGAGTGACGAGCGGCGAGACTGCTGCCAGCGAGAACACTTCTGGCAGCCCGGACACGTGAGGCTCCGGGTCGAATCACACCGGCAGGGCTGTACCTGGAATGAACTGCCCCAGAATGGCGCAGTGATTGAGGATCAGCTCGCCGGCCGTTGTCGAAGCTGCCAGCTTCGATGGAGCGTCCCTTCTGCACTCGACGCATTCTCGCCTTCCGTTGAAACACTCGACCGCGACAAGGCACCCCATCCGGCGCGATTGACGCCAGCGTCGGGTGCTCGTCACCATGGAATCTCCTTTGTCTTCGGTTCCGGGAGTCTGGTGTCATGCAGCGGCTGATGGCGGTGCTCTTTCTTCTGTGTCTCGCGACGCGCACCCTCGCGCAGCCGACTGGACAGCTCGAAGCGCAGTTGCTCGCGGAAGGGACTACCACTCTCGCACCGGAGGCGCGGCTGCAGGGGGATGCGGCCCGGGGGGCGATCGTCTTTCATCAGCCGCACATGGCCTGCGTGAAGTGTCACACTCTCGATGGTCGCGAGCCGTCGCTGGGGCCCGACCTCACAAAGTTCACAGAAGCTGTCAGCGACGAACAACTGGTGGAGGCCGTGCTGCTGCCCTCGAAGGTCATCCGCAAAGGTTACGAACCGCTCACGCTGCTCACGACCGCAGGGGACGTCATCACCGGACTCAAGGTGGAGACGTCTACCGACGAGATCGCCCTCCGCGATCCGTCGACGGGCCGCATCCTGCGGTTCTCGCCGGAGCAGATCGAGCAGCAACGTGCGAGTGCGACGTCCATCATGCCCGCCGGGCAGGTGAACCAGCTCGGCAGTCGGCAGCAGTTTCTCGACCTCGTCCGCTATCTCATGGAGTTGCGGGACGGCGGTCCCGCGCGGGCGAAGGAGCTACAGCCTGCACCGGCACTGTATGCCCTGCAGATCCCCGAGTACGAGAGCCGTGTCGATCACGCCGGACTCATTCGCGATCTCGACGACAAGGCTTTTGAACGGGGCCGGGAAATCTACGAGCGACTGTGCATCAACTGTCACGGAACGCTGGAGCAGCCCGGTTCGCTGCCGACGGCGCTGCGATTCGGTGAGGGAAAGTTCAAGAGCGGCAGTGACCCTTACGCCATGTACCGCACGCTGACGTATGGATTCGGCTTCATGGTGCCTCAGACATGGATGGTCCCGCGACAGAAGTACGACGTCATTCACTACATCCGCGAGGCGTTTCTCAAGTCGCATAATCCTTCACAGTTGTTTGCCATTGACGAGACGTATCTCGCCGGGCTGCCTGCGGGGAACACCCGCGGGCCCAAGCCGGTGAAGTACGAACCGTGGTCGACGATGGACTACGGCCCGCAACTCGTGGGGACGTATGAGGTGGTGCCGGGTGCCACTGCTGGCTCTTCCAGCGGTGCTTCACAACCCAGCGGGGGTCTGACGTCCCCCGCTCGCCAAGGGAGCGAGAACTTTGCGTACAAGGGGATCGCAGTCCGTCTCGATCCCGGAGCCGGGGGTGTTGCCCAGGGGCGGGCCTGGATGATCTTCGATCACGACACCATGCGCATGGCCGCAGCGTGGACGGACGACGGAGCACCTCCTGGCAAGCGGTTCATCGACTGGCAGGGGATTCACTTCGACGGCCGGCATCAGGCGCATCCGCATGTCGTCGGAGACGTGCAGCTGCAGAACCCGACCGGACCCGGCTGGGCGAACCCTGCTACGGGGACGTTCGACGATGACGCGCGTGTGGTCGGACGGGATGGCAAACGTTACGGTCCGCTGCCTCATGACTGGGCCCGCTACGAGGGCTTCTACGTCCATGAGGGCGAAACGATCGTCAAGTACGCTGTTGGTGGGGCGGAGATTCTCGAACGACCGGGGATGATTCGTATCGAAGCTGGCAGCTTCGACCACGACAACAGTATCGATTCATCGCTTCGCAACGTCCCCGTCTTCACGCGGACATTCAACATCGGCCCGCGGCGTCAGGATCTCACGCTGCTGGTCACGACCGATCCGGATCCCGAGGCGCAACTGGACGTTTCCACAGACGGCGTCGCCCTGCTGCAGCCGTCCTCGATCGCGGCCGGTCTCTCACCACCGATTGCTGGTGCCCGTTGGCAACTGCGAGATTCCCGTCTGACGCTGACGCTCCCCGCCGGCGACGAGCCGCTGCAGTTCATGCTCGGAATGGCCCGCGATGTCAGCGTGGACGACATCCACGCGACCCTCGAACAGGCCGGGCCGTCCGTGGACCTGGCGGCACTCGCTCAGGGCGGTCGGCCGCGCTGGCCCGAGAAGGTGACGACGGCGCCCGTCATGGGTGACGCCAACGGCCCTTTCGCCGTCGATGTGCTGACTGCCCCAATGACGAACCCCTGGCCGGCGCGCATGCGGCTGAGCGGGCTCGACTTCTTTCCCGATGGCGACCGCATGGCTGTGTGTGCCTGGGACGGCGATGTCTGGCTGGTCGAGGGACTGGCGGGACTGCGAGATGATGAACCCAAGCTGACGTGGCAGCGAATCGCTTCCGGCCTGTTTCAACCGCTGGGGCTGAAAATCGTCGACGGGCAGATCTACGTCACCTGCCGCGATCAGATCGTCATCCTCCGCGACCTCAACGGCGATGGCGAGACCGACTTCTATGAGTGTTTCAACAACGACCAGCAGGTCACCGAGCACTTTCACGAGTTCGCTATGGGGCTGCAGGTCGATGACGCCGGTAACTTCTATTACGCCAAATCGGCCCGACACGCCTTGCCGGCCATCGTGCCGCAACATGGCACGTTGCTGCGGGTCAGTCCCGACGGGGCCTACACCGAGATTATCGCCAACGGGTTTCGCGCGGCCAACGGGGTCTGCCTGAATCCCGACGGCACGTTCATCGTCACCGACCAGGAGGGGCACTGGAATCCCAAGAACCGCATCAACTGGGTGACGCCCGGCACCGCAGGCAGCGTCCGTTTCTATGGCAACATGTTCGGCTATCACGACGTGACCGACGAGTCGGACGCCGCCATGGAGCAGCCCTTGTGCTGGATCACCAACGAGTTCGACCGTTCGCCCGCCGAACTGCTGTGGGTCGACAGCGACCGCTGGGGTCCCCTGCAGGGGACGCTGCTCAACCTCTCGTATGGTTACGGCAAGGTGTATGTGGTGCCGTTCGAGGACAGGTCGGCGGACAGAAGCAGGGGGGCATGTGTGCGTTGCCGATCGAGCAGTTCCCGACCGGGACGATGCGCGGCCGGTTTCATCCCGACGACGGCGGACTGTATCTGTGCGGGCTGTTTGCCTGGGCGAGTTCTCAGCAGGGGGCGGAAGGGGGCCTGTACCGCATCCGGGCGACCGGCAAGCCGATGTATCTGCCGATTGGCCTCAAGGCGACGCGGGAGGGGATGTCGATCGCATTCACCGATCCGCTGGACCCGCTGGCGGCGGGCGATCCGGCGAACTACCGGGTGAAGGTCTGGTCGCTCAAGCGGACAGCCAAGTATGGCTCGGAGCACTACGACGAACATCCGCTGGAAGTGAAGGCGGCGGCGCTGTCGGAGGATGGCCGGACTGTGAGGCTGTCGATTCCCGAGATCGCACCGACGTGGTGCATGGAAATTCGTTGCGAGCTGCGGGGGGCTTCAGGGGAGCTGGTGGACCGGGTGATCCACAATACCGTGCATGCACTGGGGGAGGGGCCGTAACCGCAGGTGAGCCAATCGGTTACAGGCAGAGGCGGGGAGGATCAGGCGGCGTTCAACCGGCGGGCGAATCGCTGGCTGCGATGCTGGGCATACCAGCAGCGTTTGGCGTCATTGGCTGAAAATCGTCGTTTGCGGCTTCCGTCTGGCATTGGTCTGGCTCCTTGTTCTGGCGTCCCTCGTGTCCTCTGCTTCAATAAGCGAGAGCCGGCGACGAATGTTTCCTGTTTTTTCAAAAGAGCCGGATTCCTCTCACCAGAAACGCGAGATTGGGGGATGCTGTCCGCACAGGTGGCGGGTCCGCCATGTGGAACCGGGTTGAGTCACGCATTGACGCGGAGTGCGCGGAGGAGTGATTCCGGCAACTGTGGATGCTGAAGGAATGCGATCCTGGCGACAAACCCCGGCGATGGCATCGCCGGGTCTGGGGAATAGGGGTAGCACCGCTTCTCGAAGCGGTGCGGCGCAGCCGCAAGAGGTTGGGAAGAGACATGGCGCAGAGGGCATCGATTCCGCCACCTGAAGCACCACCGGGTGGCCCGCAACCCCGGATCAAGATCCGGGGCTACCCCGCCGGGTCTGTGCGGTGCGTTGACGTATGGGATCTGTCCCGAAATCGTGACAGCCTGGGAAATCTGCGGCGGGATGGTTGATTTTTCCGCCTGTCGCGGGTGTAATGGGGCCCTCTTCATCAAACCTTAACTAAAAGGGCCGCAATGAAACGGGCTACCGACGCACTCATTCACTCTGCGGTACTGACCTTCTTCTGCTCGTTGGGAATACCGAATATCACGTTGGCTGACGTGATTACGTTTGGGATGACGGACATTCCGATCCTCATAAACGCCGGTCCACAGACGGAGGGAGCATTCAAATACGAAGCCCTCGATGTATCCTGGGAAGTGAACAACCTCAACAATACGCATGCCCTTTGGACACAATTCAACAGCAACGTGAATCCCAACGGGCCTCCGGACTTCGCCTTTGTGGGACAACAGGCTGTAATCACTTCGCCGGGGAACTACTTCACGTTCCACTCAGTTGACATTGAAAGTGCCACTGGGTCGACCGATTCTGCGACTCATGATGTTCTCATCACTGGCCTGCTGGGCAACCAAATCGTAGGAACACTCGCCCTGACGAGTGCGGCACCGATGCAGACAACCGTGCTGTCACCTTTTTCAGGTCTCGTCGACAGACTGCTGCTGGAGCTTACCTCGAACGATACATATGGACTTGGGCTCGATAACTTTGTGCTTACTCCTACTGCTGCCTCGATTCCCGAACCGACCTCTCTGGCCCTGCTCGGCATGACGGCCGCCGGGTTCTGCGGCGTGCGCATCCGCCGACGCCGCAAGGACGATTCAGCCGATACCGCTCGGGCGGCGTAAGCCGGTTAGCACCGCTTCTCGAAGCGGTGCGGCTCTGTCCGCAAGAAGCACTGCTTGCTCAATTACGCAGACGTTGCCTGATGCGTCGGTGAATCGGCCGCGCATCATCGATGGCCGGCTCGACACGCACTTCGTCACATGCGTGAGACGCTGGAGTGCATGCTTCTGAATCCGGTGCGGGCAGGACTTGTGGGGCGGACTGTCGATCGGCCCGCTGGTATCAGGACCGCAGTTCCGTCGGGGTGCCGATCAGCTGGGTCGAGTGAGTCGCGGCACACAGGCGCATGCTTCTTGCCGCTGCGCGGCACCGGTTGAGACAACCGGTGCTGCCCGACTGAACCGCCTACCCGCTTGAGCGTGCCAGATTGCGTTCCCGCAACGACGCAGCTAAGGTGACTCGCGGCGGCGCAGGGGGCGTCGTCACAGACACCGGCAGCCGGATGGAGCAGCGATGGCAGACGTCACGATCACCTGTAGAGAGAACGGACCGTTTCTGGTGAGCGGTCCCGCCAGAGTCGTCGATCATCTGGGGAACGTGTTCGACCTCGCCGGCAAGGAGACCTTCGCCCTGTGTCGGTGCGGGCAATCGCACAAGCGCCCCTTCTGCGACGGGACGCACAAGACGTGCGGGTTCGTGGCGGGCGAGACGGCCGGTTGACCGGTACACGGAACGACGACGTTCGTCTCTGCAGGGAGGGAACACCACTCGTGATCGAATTCTGGGACCAGGACTGGGAAGACCTGGAATTCGATGATGACGACGACGAGAATCCCGACGCCGACGACCAGGACGACGACTTCGACGCGGACGATGATGAAGAGACATCCGTCGTCCCCTGTCCCTCCTGCGGAGCCGACGTCTATGAAGAGGCTGATCGCTGTCCGCACTGCGGGAGCTTCATCGATCCCACGGCTGCACCTCGTCGGGACAAACCGGGCTGGTGGGTCGGACTGAGCAGGGTGAGCGTCGTCTGGCTGGTGCTGAGTCTCTCGGGCCTGCTGACGCTGGTGATGTGGCTACTGAACCGTTGAGCGCGTGGGTGCGTTGTTCGACTCACTGCGCCGCAGACACGGCCGGATGTCCGTTGCCCGCCATCAGGATCGGACGGTCCACTTCGGGAAATCGCAGCGTAAAGCAGGTCCCCTCACCCAGCGCGGTCTCCACACGGATACGGCCCCGGTGCGACTCGATCACGTCCTTGCACATCGCCAGTCCCAGACCGGTGCCTCCCTGTCCCTGGGCGTCCACCGTTTTGGTCGAGTAGAACGAATCGAAGATGTGCGGCAGCTTGTCCGCCGGGATGCCGCTGCCCGTGTCGCGAATGGCGATATCGGCCATGCCGTCCTCGTGATTCGACCGGAGGGTGATCGTCAGCACGCCCCCCCTTCCATCGCCTGACGGGCATTGATGATCAGGTTGAGCAGCACCTGCTGCACCTGCCCGGCGTTCACTTCGGCATATGCGTCTTCCAGCAGGTTGGTCGTCAGCCGCACGCGGTGCATCTGCAGGTCTTTCTCCACCAGCACCAGCACGTCCTGCACCAGTTGTCGGAGGCTGAGCGGTTCGCGGCGGTCACCCTTGCCTCGGGAGAAGGCGAGCATGCCGGTCGTGATCTTCGCAGCCCGCTGACCTGCCGAGAGGATTTTGTCGAAGGCCTTGTCACGGGTGGTAGGGTCGCGATGCCTGAGCCCCATCTTGGCGTAGTTGATGACGGTCGTGAGGATATTGTTGAACTCGTGCGTGACCGATGAGGCCAGTGCTCCGACCGCTCCCAGCTTCTGGCTGTGCATCAACTGCTGATGCAGCGACTCCAGTCGGGCCCGCAGCTCGGCGTTTTCCTGCGTCAGTCGTTCAACGTCAGTCGGCATGGAAGATCTCGCAATGAGTCGACGGGAAGGCCGCGCCAGGCCCTCGCACATCGACAGGATCGGGTGCGTGTTCTGCAGGTGCGCATATCAGCGACGGTACTTCTTGCTTCGACATTTCGGAGCGGTCGACTCAAGACGGGCACCTGCTGCCGGGACGTCCCGGCGCGAACGTTGTGAGACCGACCGCGTCCGGACAACCATCGGGGTCAGCGAGCCCTGCGAAACTTTGCCGGTTGGGCAGAGTTGCAGGTGTCGCGGAGAGTACCCAGGGGGGCAACCCCTGGGCTTTGCATCACCATCGGGTAAACTGAACGGTGTCCCGCCAACATTGCTCCCCGTCACTCGCGAGGTCCGCATGCGCACGCGCCCACCCTTCGGCCTGCTCAGCCCCGCTGTCCTGCTACTGGTGTCATCGGCGGCGATGGCTCAGACTCCCCGCGTATTCATTCTCGATGCTGACCATCTCGCCCGCCGACAGCAGGAGGTGCGAGAACGTCCGCAGGATTTCGAGCCGGTCCTCCGTATCATCCGCCGCTATGCCGACGAGGCCCTCGCCCGCGGACCCTGGTCGGTGCTGGACAAGCCGCTCACGCCCCCCAGCGGCGACAAGCACGACTACTACAGCGTCGGTCCCTACTGGTGGCCCGATCCCGACAAACCCGACGGCCTGCCCTACATCCGCCGCGATGGCAAGGTGCATCCCGACCGCGCGAAGTACGACAACACCGGCATGGGACGGACGATCTCGGCGGTTCGCGATCTGGCGCGGGGCTGGTACTTCACCGGAGAGCCAGCGTATGCCGAACATGCGGCGATGCTGCTGCGGAACTGGTTCCTCGCTGCCGACACGAAGATGAATCCGCATCTGCAGTACGGACAGGCGATCCCCGGACGGACCGAGGGGCGCGGCATCGGCATCATCGACACCGCCGGACTCATCGATCTGGTGGACAGCGTCGGCCTGCTGGGGTCCTCCGACGCCTGGACCGACGACGACCAGCGGCACTTGCAGGACTGGTTCCGCCAGTACGCCATGTGGCTGGTGAATTCCTCACACGGCCGGGACGAAGACGCCACGGCCAACAACCATGCCGTCTGGTACGACGCACAGGTGGCGAGCTTCGCCCTGTTCGCGGGAGACGATGAGACGGTCCGACGCGTGCTCTCGCAGGTTGGTCCCCGCCGCATCGCCACACAGATTGAGCCCGATGGACGCATGCCTGCCGAGCTCGCGCGGACCAAGAGCTTCGACTACACCAGCATGAACACGCGGGGCTTCCTGAGGCTGGCGCAGCTCGCCGGGAATGTCGATGTCGACCTGTGGAGCTATCAGTCGGCGGACGGACGGAGCCTCGCGGCGGCCCTCGACTGGCTCGCGCCGTATGTGCTCGAGGAGAAGCCTTGGACGTACGAGCAGATCGCCCACATCAGTCCCGGGCGGGCGGCATCGTTGTATCGTCAGGCGGCCCTGCATCTGGACAATCCGGTGTACGCTCGCATCGGTGCCGCGGTGGACGATCCGCTGGAGCTGCTCCTCTGGCCGACTCCGGCGGAGTGATGACACGGGTGGCTCAGATGGCCCCGCGCGGGTGCCACTGCTGGCTTGTCCAGCAGTGCAAGCTGAGCAATCTCGATCACTGCTGAGAATGCGCCTTCGGGCAGACATGAGTCGCTCCGATGTCGGCAACACTCTGGTTGATGGTAGTTCTCCCCGTCACCTCTTCTCGGCTGCGCCGCCCCAGATTGCAATGAATTGCAATGAATTGCAATCTGAGCCACCCTTCGTGGGTCTCATGTCTTCATTTGGCCCGGCAATGCCATCGCCGGGATGTGTGCTCGCTCCGCATCACTCTTCGAACGTCGCCTTGCGGCGCAAGAGGTGATGGTACGACTGCGCGAACCGGTGCGACTCGTCTCGGATGTACTGCAACAGACGCAGCGCGTAACTGTGTCGCGTCAGCCGGCGGGGTTCGCTCTCACCCGGGACATACACCTCCTCCTCCCGTTTCGCGAGTGAGATCGTCAGCGGCGGAGTGATGTCGATCGCCTGCAACGCCGCGAGGGCCGCGTTGAGCTGCCCCTTGCCGCCGTCGATCAGCAGCATATCGGGGAACTGTCCCCCTTCCTGCTGTAACCGGCGAAAGCGGCGGCTGATGACTTCCCGCATGCTCGCGAAGTCGTCCACCCCCTCGACGGTGCGAATCTTGTACCGTTTGTAGCCATGCTTGAACGGCAGCCCGTCGATGAACTGCACCAGGCTCGCCACCGTCTCACCCCCCTGCAGATGAGCGATGTCGACTCCTTCAATCACCCGCGGCAACTGCGGCAGGTCGAAGATTTTCTTCAGACCCCTCAGCCCCTTCTTGGGGTCGATGTAGAACACTTCCGGCTGGGCGTTCGCTTCCAGGTCGCCCCGCAGGTTGATGTGCTCCAGCGCCTGGAGCTCGTCACGCAGCCGGGCTGCTTTCTCGAAGTGGCGTTCAGCGGAAGCGGCCTGCATCTCATCCCGCAGTTCCTTGAGTAGCTTCGCCTTATTGCCGTCGAGAAACATCCGCAGCCGGCGAATGTCCTCGCGGTAGTCCTCCTTGCGAGATGCGGACGTTACACGGTGCCGTACACTGGTTGATGCTCGCCAGCAGACAGGGCCGAAACCACCGCCAGCGTCTCGTCTCCCTCGTCGATGTCGAGCGCACAGGTGCGGAACTTGAAGATGCTTCTGCAGCACGGCGATCGTCCCCCGCAGCTTTCTCGCCGAGGTGAACGGCCCGTACAGTTTCACCCCTTTCGTCAACGGCTTGCGGGTGAACTCGACGCGGGGAAAGTCCTCGCTGGTGATGATCTGGAGGTAAGGAAACGTCTTGTCGTCCTTGAGTTCCTGGTTGAAGCGCGGCTGAACGTCCTTGATGAGCCGGGCTTCCAGCAGCAGGGCATCGACCTCGGAGTCGGTCTCGATGCAGTCGATGTCGGCGATCTCGGTGATGAGATCGGCCGTGCGACGATCGCCCGCCGCCGCGGTGGTGAAGTAGCTCGAAGCCCTGCTGCGGAGGTTGACTGCCTTGCCAACGTAGATCACGCGTCCCTGGGTGTCCTTCATCAGATAAACGCCGGACGTGGTCGGGAAGGTTTTGACCTTCTCGCGGGGACCGGGGGCTGGTGCGGGCGACGGCTCCGTCATGCAGACATTGTAGGCAAGCGTGAGGGGCGAGTCCTCCGGTGGCACACCAGCTGGCTCCAACGTGACACGACCCACAACCTCCTGTCGCTTCGCGACCCCGGATCGAGATCCGGGCCTACCCAGCGAAGATTCGGGGATACTCAGCGGGCAACAGATCGCTGCGTGAGCGTTCCCGATGCGCTCTCATCGACGATCGATCGAGCCGCTTTCACGTGAAACGCGGCGGCTGGCATTCAACGCAACCAGACGTTAGGCTGCTGCAGCGTCACGACTGGAACTTGGGGTTACTTCTGAATTCCCCAAGGCACTGCTGGACAAGCCAGTAGTGGCACCCTAGAGACTACCTGTGGCGAAGCACCAGCCACCCTCGCCGTTTGAGTATTGCTCCCTCAGGCGCGGCTGAGTAGCAACGCTGCGTCGTAACGATCTCCAGGAATCAATGAACCCGCAACTCGCTACCGTTCTGGCGCTGTTGGTAGCAGCGATTGTGATGTTTGCCATCAATCGCCCGCGCATGGACGCGGTGGCCTTGATCGTGCTCACAGTGCTGCCTCTGTTGGGTGTGGTCACCATGGGGGAGGCGCTGGCGGGTTTCAGCGACGCCAACATCGTCCTCATCGCCGCACTGTTTGTCATTGGTGACGGACTGGTGCGAACCGGGGTCGCGCGGCAGCTGGGGGACTGGCTCTCGGCGAAGGCGGGCAGCAGCGAAAGCCGGCTGATCGTGCTGCTGATGATCGTGGTGTGTGCACTGGGGGCCACCATGAGTTCTACCGCAGTAACGGCGATCTTCATCCCGGTCGTGCTGCGCATCTCGCGACAGTCACGGATTCCCGCCGGGCGGCTGATGATGCCGTTGAGCATGGCGGCACTGATCAGCGGCATGACGACACTGGTGGCGACCGCGCCGAATCTGGTGGTGAACAGCGAACTGGTGCGTCACGGCCAGGAAGGGTTTCACTTCTTCAGCTTTGCTCCCTTCGGAGTCCCGGTGCTGTTCCTGGGCATCTTGTACATGTTGTTTGCCCGACGCTGGTTGCCCGGAGGCAACGACGTGGCCGCAGCCGAAGCGAGCGATCGTCCAAGTCTCGCCCGCTGGGTCGAGGAATACAAGCTGGCTGGTCGCGAACATCGCGTCCGAGTCACCGAGCGATCCCCGCTGATCGGACAGACATTGGAGGAGGCTCGTCTGCGAAACGACGCCGGTGCCAGCCTCGTCGCCATCCAGCATGGCAAGAACCTGCTGAATCCGACGCCGCACACCGAATTTCATGCCAACGACATCCTGCTGATCGACCTGTCGGCACCGGATGAGGATGTCGCGGGCCTGCGTGAGAAATACGCACTGGAACCTTTGCCGCTGAGCGGAGGCTATTTCACCGATCGTTCGCAGGACATCGGCATGGTGGAAGTCATCGTTCCTGCGACTTCGGCGTTCGTCGGGCAGACAGTGGTGAGTGCTGCGATCCGGAAACGGTTCGATCTCAGTGTGATTGGTCTGCGGCGCGGGGTCGACGCGCAGGACTTCAATCTGCGTGACGAAGCACTGCAGGTTGGCGACACGCTGCTGCTCATCGGTCCCTGGGGTGCGATTCAAAACATCCAGGCCGGCGGGAAGGACCTCGTGGCCGTCAGTCTCCCTGCCGAGCACGAAGACGTGCTGCCGGTGGCGGGGAAGGCGTGGCAAGCGGTGTTCTGCCTGGGGCTGGTGGTCGTACTGATGGTGGGCGAGATCGTGCCCAACGTGCAGGCGGCACTCATCGGCTGCCTGCTGATGGGGGCTTTGGGCTGCGTCAACCTGGAGAGCGCCTACCGCTCGATCGACTGGAAGACGATTGTGCTGATCGTGGGCATGTTGCCGTTCTCGATTGCCCTGCAGCGGACCGGAGGCGTCGACCTGGCATCCGAGGGGCTGATGTCCCTCACCAGCGGTGCCGGGACGCACGGCGTTCTCGCCGCGCTGTTCATCATCACCGCCATGCTGGGCATGTTCATCTCGAATACGGCGACCGCCGTGCTGATGGCACCGGTCTCGCTGGCGGTCGCGGATGAACTCGGAGCCTCACCCTATCCCTTTGCCATGATCGTCGCACTGGCGGCATCGACGGCCTTCATGACACCGGTCTCCTCGCCGGTCAATACGCTCGTCGTGACCCCTGGTGGATATCGCTTCGCAGATTTCGTGAAGATCGGCGTCCCGTTCAGCCTGGTGGTGCTGGTGGTCAGCGTAGTGCTGGTTCCGATCCTGTTACCTTTGTAGTGATGCGTCAGACGCCGCGCTCCATATGTGACACTGCCCTCTGTGTTTCTTAACGGATTGATCCCATGAGCCAGCCCGTAGCAGACTCGAAGTCCGCGATGCAACGCTTTCTGGATGTCGTCGAGGCGGTCGGGAACAAGGTTCCACACCCGGCGGTGATTTTTCTGATACTCATCGGAATCGTCATCGTCCTCTCGCACATCCTGTATCTGACGGGAGCGAACGTCACCTACGAAGTGATCGTTCCGCAGGCCGACACAGGGGCCCTGGAGTCTGATCCCAACGACTTGATCTACGACTCGGGAACGACTGTCGAGTATGAGACGCTGGCGGAACGGAGCTATGAGATCGAGACGCGGAGTCTTTCGGCCCGCAGCCTGTTGACGCTGGACGGCATCCGCTTCATGTATTCGTCGCTCATCCCGAGCTTTATGGGATTTACGGCGGTGGGCCTGATGATCGTCGCGCTGGTCGGTGCCGGCGTTGCGGAAGAGTCGGGCCTCGTGAAGGCGATGATCCGCAAGCTGGTCATCATCTCACCGCGCTGGGCACTCACGTACATTCTGGCGTTCGTAGGCATCCTGTCGAGTATCGCAGCGGACGCCGGGTATCTGGTCCTCATTCCGCTGGGTGGGGTCGCGTTCCTGAGTGTCGGCAGACATCCGCTCGCCGGACTGGCGCTCGGCTTTGCGGCGGTTGCGGGAGCGTTCACGGTCAACATGCTGATCAAGCCGCTGGACGCGGTGCTCGTCGAATTCACAAACGATGCGATTCACATGGTCGATCCCGACCTGTCGATCGGGCTGGCCTCGAATCTCTGGTTCTCCGTCGCGTCTGTGGCGTTTCTCACGGTGCTGGTGGCATTGATTACCGAGCGCATGATTGAGCCGCGTCTGGGGAAATACGATGCCGGGCCAGGTGCGGAAACCGAACAGGCGACCGCACTGTCGGCCGACGAATCGCGGGGGCTGAAGTGGGCCGGGCTGGCATTCATCGGCGTGCTGGTGCTGTTCGCCTTCCTGACGCTCCCCTCCTGGGCACCGCTGCGAAATCCAGACACCGGCGAACTTATCGGCAACTCACCGTTCATGAACGGTCTGATCGCCCTGATTATGGTGATGTTTCTGGCCACCGGTGCCGGTTACGGCTTTGGAGCCAAGACCATGCACAGCCTGACGGACGTCATCAAGGCGATTGAGAAGACGCTGTCCGGCATGGGGAGCCTGCTGTTTCTGTTCCTGATCATCAGCCAGTTTGTGGCCTACTTCAACTACACCAACATGGGGACACTGCTGGCGTTGTCGCTGTCGGACATTTTGCGGGCCGCGAGCATTGGCCCACTGGCACTGCTGATCGGGTTCATCGTCGTGGTGGCGATCATCGACCTGCTCATTACCGGGGCGATTGCCAAGTGGGCGCTGTTTGCTCCGATTTTCGTGCCCTTGCTGATCAACCTGGGCGTGGCACCCGAAGCGGTCCTCGCCGCGTACAGAGTGGGGGACTCTCCGGTCAACTCGATCACGCCGCTCAATGCGTACTTCGCGTTGGTCGTCGGCTTTGCCCAGAAATATGACAAGAACGCGGGGGTCGGGACGGTCGTGGCCCTGATGCTGCCCTACGTCGTGTGGATGTTCTTGCTGTGGACGGCCCTGTTCGCCGTCTGGCACCTGCTGGGACTTCCGTGGGGTCTGTGAACGACTCTCAAGACACGCCAGTTGATGACGACTTATCTTCCAGACCAGGAGATGCAGACATGAGTAACAAATCCATTCCGCTCGACGTGCTGGCTGCCGAAGAACACCTGCTGCGTTTTCTCGCCGTGGACGGCGTGACCGGCGAAGAGGCGGCCATTGCCGAAGCCGTCTCTGACGAACTCAAGAAGGTCGGCGTCCCCCCGGATGCCATCCGCTTCGACGATGTTCACAAACGCATTCCCCTGCCGACACAGACCGGCAACCTGATTGTCGAACTGCCCGGGACGCGGCCCGGTCCGCGACTGCTGTTCTCGACACATCTCGACACGGTGCCGCTGTGCGCCGGTGCCAAACCCCGCGCGAGGGAGACCACATCGTTTCGGATGGCACGACCGCCCTGGGGGGTGACAACCGTACGGGATGTGCCGTGCTCGTCTCGCTGGTCGAGACACTGCTCAAGCACAAGCTGCCGCATCCGCCGATTACACTGCTGTTCACGGTGCGGGAAGAGAGCGGACTGCACGGAGCCCGCGAACTCGATCCAGCGGAACTGGGGGGGGCGACGATGTGCTTCAACGTCGACAGCAAACTCGCCAGCGAACTGATCATCGGGGCTGTTGGCCAGACGAACTGGGACGTTGAGATCACCGGCAAAGCATCGCACGCCGGTGTCGCGCCGGAGAAGGGGATCTCCGCGACACTGGTGGCGTCCATCGCACTGGCCGATGCCTATCGGGACGGATGGTTCGGCAAGGTCGTCAAAGGGGACCGCTTCGGGACGAGCAACGCCGGTGTTTTTGGCGGCAAGAACGGCAAGGCGGCGGGCGATGCCACCAACGTCGTCACCGATTACGTGCACATCAAGGGGGAGGCACGCAGTCCCGATGCAGCCTTCGCGGCGGAGATCGCGGCCGCGTTCGAGAAGGCCTTTGCCAAGGCGGGGGCCGAAGTGAAAGATTCTGATGGAGGCACAGCCGAGGTGAAGTTTTCCAGCCAGACGTCATATCCTCCGTTCAAGCTCGGTGACGGCGATCCGGCTCTCGCGCATGCCAAGCGGGCTGTTGAGTCCCTGGGGTTCACGCCGACGACGCTGTTCTCCAATGGCGGCCTCGATGCCAATTGGCTGGTGAAGCACGGCGTCCCGACGGTCACCATCGGTTCGGGTCAGTACGAGATTCACACCATCAAGGAATATGTCGATCTGCCCGAGTTCGCCAACGGCTGCCGTCTGGCGGTGGCACTGGCGATGCTCGACGCGTAAGGGCGCGATGACTGCACATCATTCGGCGGGCTTTGGCAAACCGGCGCGAATGGCGTCCGGGAACCGGTCATCGGGTTCAGCTGCCTGAGCCGCTTTGTTGATGTGCGCCCGGCGTCGCAGTTCTTCAAACGACAGACGAGTGTCGAGCCATCCGCCGCTGTAGAGGTACGTATCGATCAGTCCGTTGAGCAAGTGCGGGAGGTAGAATCCCCCACGCCTGCCTGCGGCATTGGCATAGCGGATGATGTTGATGGTGCAGCTGTTCTTCAGCAGGTGATACCACTCCGGATGATCGGCGAGCTGATTGATCCGGTCCAGGTAGACCATCAGCAGCCGGTGGGCATTTTCGGCGGATACGCGCAGCCGGTACAGAAACACCTCTTCGTCGCGATGATTGGTGCGGAGATGCACGAGGTCGCGTTCGTCACCGACGACGTAAATCAACTCCAATTGCTTGAACATCGAGGCGATGGGTGCAAAGCCTTCGCCGACCTCCGGACGCGTTTCGATCGAGATGCACAGCGGCGGTGCGTTGTCGAACAGGAAGCTCAGAAACGTGTGTCCGACCGGTCCGACTCTCCAGTACGAAATGTAGAAGTCGAGGCCGGTCAAATTTGAGAGGTCGTAGTCACGCTCTTCGTACCGCTCGGTGAAGTCGTCGCGGGTCCTGAAGTCGAACGTGCGAAAGCCTGTGATGTGGACGTGATCCCCATCGATCACCGCACGCGGCATGACGGCCACCTCGCGACGCCAGGGGCGATCGTGCGAAGGCTTGATGGTGCTCCACCATCCCAGCAAGGCGACATACACGGCGGCAAACAGCAGCAGTGCATGCCGGTTCTTCGCCCGCCACAACGCCCAGATGCCGAAGACTGCGAACGCGACGGGCAACAGGATGCGCAGCGGCATCCATGCCGGGCCCCGGAAGTGGAGGGCGAGAGTGCCCCAGACGACCAGGCCGATCCGCAGCAGCCACCAGGCAGTGCTTCGCAGCCAGCTCATGGGTCTGGTCAGCCAGCGAGTCCGGCTGCGTGCGGACGGCGGCTCACGGACTGCTGTTGATGGCGAGGGTATTTCAGACATCGACTGGTGATTGGCTCAACGTGGACAAAAAAGTCCGACACATTCGACGAGGAAGGTTGCCTCCTGCGAGGATAACGATCCTCAAAGGGTCTCACAAATCGCGAGCCAGCACTATTTCTTCTTCGGTTTTGCCTTGCCCTGGAACGCCGTTCCGACCCGTCCGATCTGCGACTGCCACGAGCCAAATCGCTCCGTCATCGCCTTGTACACAGAGGCGCCCATCAGTGTGCCCAGGGCGATGGACACCAGCGCGAAGATGGCGGCGACCATTCCGTCGACGCCGGCCGCCCGGTCACTGAGGATCTGTTTGACGCTCATTAGCCCCAGTGCACCCGGGACCAGCAGCCAGAAGCTCGGCAGAAACGTGACCATTGCCGGTGGACCACGGAACTGTGTCTGAATCAGATATCCGACAGGCGTCGCCACCAGCATTCCGAAGAACCCGCCGGCCGCATTGCGTCCGAAGAGGTTGACCGCAGTCTGCTGGGTTGCGAACGTCAGCAGCAGCACCAGCAACATCCATCCCAGGGACTTCTTCGGTGCCGAGAAATGCAGGAATGCACCAGCCCCGAAGACGAGCACGCCGGCACACCTCGCGATCCAGGCCCAGACCGGACTGATCTGCACCGGCTGTGCGTCCACCAGATTCTCGGGCAGATATCCAACGAGCATGGCACCCGCGGCCAGACCGAAGGCCAGCAGCAGCAGCTGAACAAACCCGGTAATCAGGCGGCTCGACCCACTGACCATGTCCCCATACGCCAGTTCCACCATGCCGAGTGACAACATCCCCCCCGGCAGAAAAGACACCAGTGGCGGCACCAGCGCATGCAGCGGATTGACCGGCAAGTCGTAACTGGCAGCGAGAAACACGAGGGCCGAGACGACCGCTGCTGCAATCACCGGCAGCGGGACCGCCAGCAAGGGGCGATTCCTGTTGGACAGTTTCAGGAAACCGACAATCGTTCCCAGCACTGCGGCGGTCAGCAGATTGAACAGCGAAGGCATCTGCATCAACGCCAGTCCGACGGTCAGAACCAGATGTCCCACGACCACGCCCGTCGCCCCGAACCGTGCGGGCTTGCGGAGAATCTCATTCAGCCGCCTGAGCCCCTCCTGCGGCTCCACGCTTCCGCGCTCGGCCTCCTCGCCCAGCGTACTGACGTCGGCAATCTGATCGAGCCGCAATGTCTGGATCGGCCCTTCGGCCAGAGTCACGTGCTCCTGGTCGGCATTGTCGTAGACTGTGATGAACAGCGCGGTGGGAAAGGCCACCACGCGCGATCTGCGGAAACCGTACGCCGATGCAATGCGACGCAGTTGGAGTTCCACCTCGGCCGTCTGCTCACCACAGGCGAGAAAGGCCTGACCCAGCCGGTACATGAACTCGAGGGCCGCCTTGAGTGCGACCGGGTCGACCGGCTTCTGCGGTGTCGTCTCGGCAGTCATGAGCATCCTTATCCGCCCGCACTCCTTGCAGAGGCAACACTCCGACCCGGCTCAACTCACGAAGGTCCCCACGGCAGCCCCAGAAAATACCAGGCAAAGAACAGCAACGACCACGAGATGAGGGCGGCGGCCGCCAGCGGCAGCATCATCGCCACGATCGTCCCGACACCCGCGTGCTGATCCCACCGCCTCGCAAAGCCGACCACGAGCGCGAAGTGCGGCAACAGCGGATTGATGACGTTGGGCGGTGAGTCGCTCACGCGGTAGGCCGCGAGCACCACCTCCGGTGCCACTCCCAGCTTCAGGAACAGCGGGACAAATACCGGGGCCATGATCGCCCACTTGGGGAGAATGTTCGGGATCGGAAAGCTGAGCAGAAAGCCAATGATCAAAAACGCCAGCAAAAGCATCGCACTGCTGAGGTCCATCTCCTTGAGTGTATTCGCCAGTCGCACCGCCAGAATCGTTCCCACATTGCTGTAATTGAAGTATGCCACGAACTGACTGATGATGAAGAACAGAAACAGCAGGCCGCCCAGGTCCGAAATCGTTTTCGTGATCTTGTCCAGAGCGTCGTTCGTGCTGCGGATCGTCCCGGCCCCATAGCCGTAGGCCAGTCCCGTCGCCAGAAACCCGCTCATGATCAAGAACACCAGACTCCCCATGAAGGGCGACTCGCCCAGAATCGCACCGGTTTGGGGATTACGCAGCGGTGCTCCCGACGGCAGCGTGATCAGTCCCACGACGATCAGAAACCCGACCAGCGCGAGCAGCGCATTCCGCAAACCGCGGGACTCTTCCAGCGACAGCGTCGGCTGATCCTCGAGGGGCGATTCCCCCTCGTACTTTCCCAGCCGGGGCTCGATGATCCGCATCGTCACGAGCGTGCTCACGATAATCAGCAGCACACTGGAGGCGATGCCGAAGTACAGGTTCGCCGTCAGGTCAATCGAGCGGGTCGGATCGACGATGTGGATCGCGTCGTTGGTCATCTCGGCGAGGATGCCATCGATCGGCTTGACGAGGAAGTTGACACCGAATGCCGCCGCCACACCGGCAAAGGCCGCCGCCAGTCCGGCCAGCGGATGTTTGCCGAGGCTGTAGAACGCCGCCGCCCCGAGAGGAATCAGCACCAGATACCCGGCATCGGAGGCGATGCTCGACATCACCCCCAGTGTGACGACGATCACCGTGATCGAGCTGGGGGGCGCGACCTGTACGATCTTGCGAATCAGCGCCTGGATCAGCCCGGCCTGCTCGGCGAGCCCTACGCCGATCATCGCCACCACGATGATCCCCACCGGTCCGAAGTTGATGAAGTTCGAGACGACCGACGTGCAGATGAAGCGAATCCCCTCCGTCGAGAGCAGACTGTTGACCGATGTGGTCATCTCCTGCATCTCATACGTCTGGGGGTCGATCCGCTCATAGGTCACGCTGGCTCCCATGAGCGAAAGCACGTGCGAGAGCACGATCACCAGGGCCATTAACCCCAGAAACAGCACGGCGGGGTGAGGCACTTTGTTCCCGGCCACCTCGACTGCATCGAGGAGTTTCTGCAGCATGCCCTGGGGTGCTTCACTTGTGCCACTCATCAGGCCGATCCTGATCGCCATTCTATGATTCTCGCAGCAGCAGCCGGTTTCACTGGGCAACGACCTGCACGGAGACCTCCATGCGCTCGAAGGCTCCCGACGGTCCGTCCCAGCTGCCCGACAGCGGAGACGCTTTCATCTGCTCCCGCGCTACCCCGACCGAGATGTGCTCGGCACCGACGAGCTTGTTGTTCGTCGGATCAAATCCATGCCACCCCGCACCCGGCAGATAGATTTCCGTCCAGGCATGTGTCGCCCCATGCTGCCCGTCCGCCATCTGAACATACCCGGTGACAAACCGTGCGCCGAAACCCCAACAGCGGGCCGCCTCCATCATCAGAACCGCATAATCCCGGCAAGAACCACTGCCGAGTCTAAGCGACTCGTGAGGCAACTGCACTCCGGGATCATCACGCGACTGATACCGCAATGATTCGAAAATGTGACTGTTCAGTCGATTGAGCAATTCGAAGGTGTCAATCAACTGCCCGGGAGTGTACAGCTCCCGGAGCCATTCGTGCAGCGCCGGTCCGTCATAGGGATAACTCGGCAGCCTGTAGGGGACGAGCTCCACCTGTTCGTCGGGCGCATACGGAAACGGAAAAGAGCGGGCCGCCGGCTCGATCAGACATGCAATCGGATGATCGTCGCTGAGGTCAACATCCACTTCCGAGTGCAATCTCAAACATTCTGCGGAATCAGCAAATGTCAGCACCGCCACGGAGTTGCCTTCGATATCGCGGAGCCAGCGCACATGGGCCTCGGGCTCAATCTGCACCAGTGCCTGGACGACGCGGACGTCGTGTCCTTCACGCGGCCGCATCATCGCACGATGCGTGCCGAAACGGACCGGCTCCCGGTAGTGATAGGCCGTGTCGTGAATGATGCGGATGCGCTTCATCGGGGCGTGCTTGGTCCAGTGCGATGCATTGATCGTGGGGCAATCGACCTTTCCACGGATTGAGCGAAACGACTCCGTGTCATCACAGTCAACGACATGTCGATCCCGTCAAGTTTTGTCCCTGGGGACAGCGCCGGAGAGATTGGGTGGAATCTCCCCCACCTTGTACGTGGGCAGCCAGGTACAGGGAAAGATTGCCAGCAACGCTAGGCCGGAGAGCAGCATGAAGCCGATCTTCAGTGCCCGGCTACGTGCATCTGCATTGATTCGCAGGGCTTCTTCCAACTGCTGAGGCGTCGCCGACGTTGCCGCGAGACGATCCTTCAACTGCGTGTCACTGAAGAAATTCAGGTTTGTGAGATTCACTTCGTCTTGCAGTTCGGCCGTCAAGACGGGGTTGCTTCCCAGGTTGTAGAGAATCATCGTACTCAGGATGCTGACCAGAACGGTGCCGACGACGGCCGTTCCAACCGCCGCCGCCAGGTTCTGCGTCACTCCACGTAGCGATCCGACATCAGCGGCCAGTTCCTTGGGGGCTGCCGTCACCAGCACATTGAACAGCAGCGTCACCAGCGCTCCTTGGCCGAGACCGACGGTCACCAGCCCCGCAACCACGGGGAGTGCTCCCCAGTCGTTCTTGACGACGAATGCCAGCCATGCCGTCCCCACCGACACCAGTACGAATGCGCACCGGGCGATCGTCCTAGGCGAATACCGGGTGTAAAGCCGCACGATCAGGATGGCCGTGAAGAAGACCGTGAGCATGAACGGCATCATGGCGATCGACGACTGCAGGGCACTGCTCCCCTGGACAATCTGGATGTACAGGGGCACCGAAAAGTTGATCGCGCCTTCCATGCTGACGATGATGAACAGCGTGAAAACCGCCGCCCATTCGCGGGGCGATTCAACCACCTGCAAGGCCAGAAGCGGCGTCTTGCCGGCCTCAGCGTGTCGGCGCGTCCATGCAAAGAAGGCGATGAGAAGTGTTGCACCGATCACAATCAGCGCTGGTGCCGGTGACATGCCGGCCACAGCGAACGGTGCCGCAGGACGAGCGAGCAACACGCCCCAGTTGCGGAGGTTGTTGAATCCAAAGATGATGCTGACGAGCGCTGATGCCGACAACGCCACGCCGAAGATGTCGATCTGAATTTCAGGCCGACCGATGGACGGCTTGAGTTTGAAACTCAACAGCAGAAGGACCGCGGCATGCACAATCAGCAGCCCGAATCCCAATCGCCAGTTGATCGCCGCGACAAAGCCGACAATCACGAAAGCCAGCACACTGGCAATCGCTCGTGCTGATCCGAGCAAGCCGACCGCCTCGGCCTGTTGTTTACCCTTGTAGTGGTTGGCGATCAGTACGACGAGCGTCGGCACCAAAGCCGCGCCTGCCAGTCCGGCAAGTCCCTGGGCTGCCAGCATCACACTGGCGCTGGGGCTGATGACCATGGTGATCATCGCCACCAGAAACAGGGCGACGGCCCCCTGGAAGAACACCTTCGACCCGAAACGCTGCCCAAGCTTCGCACCCAGCATGATGAAGGCCGAGACGCCCAGCGAATACAAAACAATCGCAGTCCCGACGGTCGTCGGAGCCGTGCCGAAGCTTTCCACCATGCCCCCCATGGACACGGGAATCGCCGCCACGTTGAACGACATCAACATCTGCCCCATGGCGATGACAATCATCGGCAGCCAGGAGTCTCGCGTTTCGGAGTGATCAGTTGTCTGGTTCATGGGAATTTCATCAGAGTAAGGAGCTTCATTGGTACAGCAACGCGGTGAGGTCAGACTTCCGGATTCGAGACGAACAGGTCCATCCCCAGTCGCTGGGACAGAAACCGGGCGGCGAGTTGCCCCTTGACGCTGTTGCCGGCCTGGTCGAGCAGCGGGGAGAAGGTGCCCAGCCCCCCTTTGCCTGGGGAGACGGTGACAATCCCGCCCCCGATGCCGCTCTTGCCCGGCAGGCCGATGTCGTACAGCCAGTCGCCCGACGTCTCATACAGGCCGGCGGTCGCCATCACTGCCAGTGCGTAGTGACACACCATCGGGCTGACGACCCGCTCCTTCGTAATCGGATTCACGCCCCCGTCTGCCAGGGTGGCCCCCATCACCGCCAGATCGCTGCGCTGACATTGAGCGAGCACTGCTTCGTGTACAGATCGACCGCCTGGGCCGGATCGAGGTAGATGCGGTCGAAACTCTGCAGCATGCGGGCCAGGCTCTGATTGCGAAAGTTGGTCGCCGATGCGGACGCATAGACCTCCTCGTTGAGCGGCAGCGTCCGGCCGGCGAAGCGGGACAGCCCCTCGTGAATGAACTGCCACTTGTCCGCAAGTGTTTCACCCGGTACCAGGCTGGTCGTGGCGATGGCTCCCGAGTTCACCATCGGGTTGGTGCGGCCATTGTCACCACGCTCGATCCCCTCGACCGAGTTGAACGCTCGGCCGGTCGCATTCACACCGATCTTCTCGCGAACCTCGTCGGTTCCCAGAATCTCAGACACGAGCGCGAAGATGAACGGCTTCGACACACTCATGATCGTGAACTCGTAGTCCGAGTCACCGACCGCATAGATGTTGCCGCTCGTCCCCACGACGCAGATGCCGAACAGACTGCTGGGGACGCGCGCCAGTGCGGGGTAAACCTGCGAATTCTTCCCGGCAGTGTTCGACTTGAACGACTCGTGGGCCTGGGCAACCAGTTCCCGGATGCGGTCATCGGGTGGCAGATGTCCGGTGGAGACATAAACAGATTCCACGGTCGTCGAGTTCTGAGGTTGCATGGCCATGACGATTCTCCAATTTCAAGCAAGCCGAAACGTGAGGAACGGCGAACCGCCGACGTCGCTTACGCGACGGGCTTGGTGACGGGCGCAGTGACGGTTGGCGGAGGTGACGCGCCCGCGTCGTCGGATTCGTGAATCCCGAAGAAGATCGCATACATCACTGGAGTGACCAGCAGCGACAGCACCGCCGCGAACGACAGGCCGAACATGATGCACACGGCCATCGCTCCGAAGAACGGATCGGTCACGAGCGGAATCATCCCGAGCACCGTGGTGAGCACGACCATGCACACCGGTCGCATCTTGGCCGTGCCTCCGTCCAGCAGGGCCTGATACGGCGGCTGCCCCTTGTCGATCTCGGTGCAAACCTTGCTGAGGACGACGATCTGGCTCTTGATCAGCTCGCCGGCCAGGGCCAGCACGCCCAGCAGGGCCATGAAGCCGAACGGCTTGCCGGTGAGCAGCAGTCCGGCGGTCACGCCAATCATGCACAGCGGCATGACGAGCCAGATCAGCAGCGTGGTGCGGAAGGAGTTGAACAGGCAGACGACGATGAACACCATCATCGCCAGGAAGTAGGGCAGCGGCTTCGCCAGGGCCCGCCGGGCATCGCGTGAATCTTCGTATTCGCCGCCCCATTCGAGCGAGTAGCCGGGCGGCAGTTCGATCGCCTCGATTGCCGAGCGGACACGATTGAACAACTGGCTCGGCAGTCCCTCCCGCGGGTCGGCATGGACGGTGATCGTGGGGAACCGGTCGCGGCGGACGATCACCGAGTCTTCCCATCCCATCTGCACATCGGACACGACCTGTGCCAGCGGAATCATCCGCCCGGCGACGGGACTCCAGATCTGCAGGCTGTCGATCATCGCCACGTCGTTCCGCTCAGCCAGCGGCGGACGTGCGACGATCGGCAGCAGTCGGGTCTCCTGCGGATAAGTGCCCGTGCCTGTCCCCGCATGTCCGGGCTCGCGATAGAAGCCCACCACGCGCCCTTCGAAGCTGGTCTCCAGCGCCTGGGCGACATCGACGCGGGTGATGCCGTTGCGCCGGGCCTGCGACTCGAACAGGACAGGCTGGATCAGCAGTTCCTTGTCTCGCCAGTCGTGTCGGACCCCCATGACGTTGCCATCGGCCTCGAGAATCGCTTCGGCCTCATCGGCGATTTGACGCAGACGCGCGGGATCGGGACCGCTGAAGCGGGCCTGGATGCGGCCTCCATGCGCCCGGCCCCAGCAGAAACTTCTTCGCGACCGCGTTGGCGTCCGGATATGCGTCGTCCAGTTCCTGCTGGACGCGTCGCGAGAATGCCGTCGATCTTGTCGGGGTCGTCGACCTCCACCAGAAACTGCACAAAGGCCCGGTTCTCGCGACTCGGGCGAGTAGACGAGCAGAAACCGCAAGCCTCCGCCGCCGACAAACGACGCAATGTGCGTGACCCCGGGTTGCGAGCGGATGAAGTCTTCGATCTCACCCGCAAAGCGCCTCGGTCTCGCGGATGTGCGTCGCCGCCGGGAGAAAGACATCCACCATGAACTGCGGCCGGGTCGCCGGCGGGAAGAAGCTCTGGGGCACCTTCGTGAAGCCGTACAGCGAAGCGACAAACGCCACGACCGACAGCAGCACCACCACCCAGCGAAACCGCAGGCACAGACGCAGCAACTGGCGATAGGCACGGAACACCACACCCCCGTACGGATCCCGGGTGCCGGCGTCACCACCTGTTGCGGGCTTGAAGAACAGTAGCCCCCAGCAGCGGGGTCACGGTGACCGACGAGACCCAGCTCAGGCTCAGCGCGATCAGGATCACCCAGAACAGCGAGTTGGTGTATTCGCCGGTGCGATCCTCCGACAGTCCGATGGCGGCGAACGCCAGGACGCCGATGGCGGTCGCTCCGAACAGCGGCCACTGATTCTGTGCCACGACATCGCGGACCACTTCGAGCTTGTTCTCGCCCCGCTTCGATGCCGACCTTGATCCCTTCGATGACGATGATCGCGTTGTCGGTGAGCATGCACAGCGCGATGATCAGCGCTCCCAGCGAGATCCGCTCCATCAGCAGATCGCCCTTCATGAACATCACCAGAAACGTCGCCATGATGGTCAGGAACAGCACGAAGCCGATGATCACGCCGGTCTTCAGGCCCATCGTGATGAGCAGCACCACGACGACGATGGTGACTGCCTTGCCCAGGTTGAAGACGAAGTCGTTGACCGACTCGCTGACCGCTTCGGGCTGAAAGTTGATCTCGCCGATCTCGATGCCGATCGGCTGATCGGACTTGAGGTCTGCCAGCTTGCGGCGAACGCCCTCTCCCATCCGCACGACGTTGCCCCCTTGCACCGTCGAGATGCCCAGGCCGATCGCCGGCTGTCCGTCGAACCGCAGGATTCGTCGGGGCGGGTCTGCGTAGCCGCGCTCGATGTCGGCGACGTCCCGCAGCATCAGTTGGCGACCGGTCTGATCCGATCCGATCACCAGGTCCAGCATGTCGTACGGCGAGCGGAACCCGCCTTCCGGATCGAGCGCCTGATGCTCGTCGCCCACGCGGATGCGGCCGCCGTCGGCCGCGATGTTCTGGGCCTGCAGCAGACTGTAGATCTGCTCTTCGTTGATCCCCAGCCGGGCCAGTCGCTGACGCGAGATCTCCAGAAATACCTGCTCCTGCTGTTCGCCGAACAGTTCGACCTTCTGCACGTTCTCGACCAGCAGCAACTCACGACGCAGGAACTCGGCATAGCGCCGCAGCTCCGGATAGGTGAACCCTTCTCCCGAGATCGCCAGGAAGATGCCGTACACGTCGCCGAAGTCGTCGACCACCATCGACCGCCCGCGCACCGAGGGCGGCAACTGTGGTTGCACGTCGTTGATCTTGCGACGTAGTTCGTCCCACACCTGGGGAATGCGATGGCGGTCGTACTGGTCGCGAATGACGACCTTGACGATCGAGCGCCCGCGCGTCGATTCCGACTCCACCCGTTTGAGCTGTGCCAGCGACTGGCAGGCATTCTCGATCGGATTGGTCACTTCGAGGGCGACATCCTCGGCACTCGCCCCGGGATAGGGGGTGACAATCAGGGCCTCTTTGATCGTGAACTCGGGATCTTCGAGACGGCCCATCTGCTGATAGGCGACGATCCCGCCGATGAGCACCAGCGCCATCGCGACGAAGACCACGCGATTGTGCTGGACGGAATAGACACCGGGATTCAAGGTTGTGCACTCCCCAGCGCATCTCCGAGTCGCCCTCACTGTCATCCCGTCCCGCAGGAATCCGACACCCGCCACCACGATCCGGTCACCCGCAGCGAGTCCCTCGACGACTTCGACCTGTGCACCCGCTGACGGCTCCCAACGTCACCGGGCGGGGCGACACTGTCCCCTCGGCGGAAAGCAACCATGCGACCTGTTGCTCATCCGGGGTCTTCATCACGGCTGACACCGGAATCTGGATACGATCCCCCAGAATACTCGCCCGGCGATAGGCGAGCGTGACGGTGGCCGTCATCCCGGGCAGCACGCGGACGGCCTCGGAGACTCCATGACGACACGCACGTTGAAAGTCTGCGTCGTCGGATCGGCGACCTGGGCGATCTCGCGAATCGTCACCGGAAACTGGATACCTGGTGCCCCGCTGACCTCGGCGTGAATGTCCACGATCTCCGCCAGCTGGATGTCGCTGGCCATCACCGTTTCCGGGACGTCCACGGCGATCTCGATCTCGTCGACATCCTGGAATCGAACGACCGGATCCTTCGCGCGGACGTTCTGTCCCTCTTCGACAAACCGCTGTGCGATCACGCCGTCGTAGGGAGCCCGCAAGGTCGTATCTGTCAACTGGAGGTTCGCCTCCACGACCCGCGCCTCCAGACCGCGCACATTCGCCTTCTGAGCCTGGATGTCCTCCTCACGGCCGATGATGCCCTGCGAAACCAGTTGCCGGGCCGCCTCCTCGTCCTCGACAGCGACGCGATAGGTGGTTTCCTTCGCCTCGAGCACTCCGCGTGTGACAGCATTCCGCTGATACATCTGCTGATGCCGCTCGAAGTCGATGCGGGCCGTGACAAGCCGGGCCTCCGCAGCTCGCAACTGGGCCTCGCGCCGCGCCCGTTCTTCTGCCCGCTCACCCATCTGCAGGGCCGTCAGTTCCGCCCGTGCCTGATCGAGTTGCCCCTGCAGACTCTGCAGCCGCGCCTCGAACTCATCCGGCCGCAATTGTCCGATCAGCTCCCCCTGGGCGATGCGCTGCCCTTCCTTGACCGGAAACTTGACCAGCAGTCCTGGTACCTGGAATGCCAGCTCGACCCGACGCGACGCCTCCACCGTTCCGGGAAACGACCGGACGCGCACATTGTCACCCGCGGCAACCACCATCGTCTTGACGGGGCGGATCATCTCCGACTTCGCGACGTCTTCGGGCGTGCATCCCGACACCATCAGCAGGGACTGGAGCATCGCGACCAGCCGGAACGGCCCACTCCAAAGACCACATCTACGCGTGTTCATCTATTGGTCACATTCTCAGTCAGTTGTGCCGGGAGTCTCGAATCGCGAACGATCACTTCCGGCCACGATTCGGCAGCCGACTCGGTGCCAGTCCGGACAGGGAATCCCGCATGGGCTGGATCATGACAGCGGGCAACCGAAGGTGCAATGTTGCGGGAACCAAGCCTGCGTGTTCTGGCTCCAATGTGGCACCAGGACGCCACTGATGGCGGGGCCTTTCGAGCCGGAGAGCTCGACGTCGGGTCGTAACCGGTCTTGCGGTGCTGCCGTCCGATGCTGGTCATGCCGGCTGTCCACAGTTCTCCACCATCGACAACACGACAGGTGCGGCGCAGCCGCAAGAGGTTGCGGGACGACTTCCGGCCGAGGGAGATTCTCGCGCCGTCGTGTGACAATGCGACATCACCCACAACCTCTATTCGCTCCGCGACCCCGGATCAAGATCCGGGGCTACCCGCTCCGCTCAGAGTTCGTGCAGGTGAATCGGGATGTGCCGGGCGTTCCGCTCTACGTCAGCCCCGCTTTCTCTGCCGCGCTGCCTTGTAGTCGTACTCGGGATCCCGGTCGATCGTTCCAAATGCCTTGATAATCTCCAGCTGCTTGCGTCGGCGCATGGATTCCTCCAGTGCCGCGGTCACTGCCGCCGTCTCGGTCTTGTGATTCCCGACGACCTTCGCCTGTTCGATCAACTCGTCACTGACGTTGAGGTGCGCCATCACGTCTGTTCCCGCCCATGGGTGGATTGAGTTGCCCACATCGGGGCTGCGAACGTCAAGACGCGTCGCGCCAGTCGAGAATCACCTTGCCGCTCTTCGCCGCTGCGCATCACCTCGAAGCCCTGTTCGAACTCGTCGTAGCGGAAGCGGTGCGTGATGACCGGCGTGATGTCCAGACCGCCCTGGAGCATGACGGTCATCTTGTACCAGGTTTCGTACATCTCGCGGCCGTAGATGCCTTTGATCGTCAGCATGTTGAAGACGACCGTGTTCCAGTCGATGGCGATCTCCTCTGAGGGGATGCCGAGCATGGCGATCTTGCCGCCGTGGCACATGTTGGCCAGCATGTCGCGGAAGGCCGCCGGGTTGCCGGACATCTCCAGGCCGACGTCGAAACCCTTCCTTCATGCCCAGTTCTTTCTGCACGTCGGCGATGCGTCTCGCGTGCGGACATCGACGACGCGGGTCGCGCCCATCTTCTTGGCCAGTTCCAGCCGCCACGGGTTCACGTCGGTGACGACGACATACCGGGCCCCGGCATGTTGCACGACGGCCGCCGCCATGCAGCCGATCGGCCCGGCTCCGGTGATCAGCACGTCTTCGCCGAGCACGTGGAAACGACAGGGCCGTGTGGACCGCGTTGCCGAACGGATCGAAGATCGACGCGACATCGCGGTCGATGTCGTCGTGCGTGATGCCAGACGTTCGTCATGGGCAGCGAGATGTACTCGGCAAACGCACCGGGCCGATTGACGCCGATGCCCTTGCGTGGCCGCACACAGATGCCGGCGGCCGGCCAGACAGTTGCGGCAGCGTCCGCAGACCACGTGCCCTTCGCCGCTGACGATCTCGCCGGGATGAAAGTCGTGCACGTTGGAACCGACCTCGACGATCTCGCCGACGAACTCGTGGCCGACGACCATCGGCACCGGGATCGTCTTCTGGGCCCACGCGTCCCAGTTGTAGATGTGGACGTCGGTGCCGCAGATGCCGGTCCGATCGACCTGGATCAGCACGTCGTTGATGCCGATGGTCGGTTCGGGCACATCTTCGAGCCACAGCCCGGTCTCGGCACGCTGTTTGACAAGTGCTTTCACAGGAGGTTCCGCGAGCGCATAGAGGAGAGGGTTTCCGGGTCAGTGCAACATGGCAGTCATTCATTTCATTGGATGAGGATCGTCCACTCAACGAGGACAAGGAGACATGGCGACCGGGAGACTGCTTCGGCGAGGTTGGTTGAGCATCTCCCTGTCTCCCATTCCCCCTTATTCCCTGTCCTTGTTCAGATGAAAGGTTCCTCTGCAGAGCGATTGAAGCTCATCAACCCATCAACTCGGTGTCGACTCGCGGACTTGGACCTGCAGGGCCCCGAGGAGCTTGGTGATCTCCTTCTCCTTCGAGCTGATCCAGAAGACGTTGTCGAGCACGATCGCCTTGCGTTCGCTGCTGGGCTGCAGAATCAGGCGTCCCGACCCCAGCAGCATGTACTCGAATACGTCGTTGATCTCCTTCTCGATCCGCAGGTGCGGAGAGGGGAACCGCTCGAGATCGCTGAGCATGCCGTGATGATGCAGCAGCTCGTTGGGCCGTACCTCCCAGAAATCGAAGCGCGTGTTGATCCACACTCCCAGGAAGATGAGTGCCAGTACGGCGACGAAGATCGTGTAGAACGTGGCGTTTGCCGCCGGTGTCAGTGAGTGTATCGCGCGATTGATCGAAGGCAGAAAGTCGGGGAACTTCGTCGTTGCCAGGATCGCGCCGAGTATGACCGTGGCAATCACGAAGAACAGAATCAGCGACGTAGCCCGCGGGAAGTCGAACGACAGCACGACCAGGTTGATCGACAGGGTGATGAGAAACGCCCATGCCACAAAGGTCGACCATGTGGACAGGGTATCCCCCGTCATCCGCATCACGATCCCCGCCGCGATCGCCACCAGCCAGGTGGGCCACAGAAAGACGATCTTGGGGTACGAGATCAGAATCACGCCCCGTTCGGTCGGGTCAGGCTTCGACATGTGTTTGGCTTCCTGTTTTGAACCAGCTTCAGCACTGCTCATGGCATCCTCCCCTTGCAGCTTCTAACGATCCGTCAGCCCGGATGGTTCACGGAATTCAGGCACCAAACTTTTCCAGCCGGCCTGCATGAGCCAGGGCCAGCGGCATCAGATACTTCGCCTCGAACTGACCCAGCCCCCCGAGCCGGCACTGAGACTCCCCGAAGCTGGTCGAGCCGTCAAAACGGCACAGGTCGGCGGCCAGCAGTGTGGGGACCGGATGCCAGCTGTGTGAGCGCATCTTGCTGGGGGTCGAATGGTCGCCGGTGACAATCAGCACTGTGGGGTTCAAGGCAGTGATTTGCGGAATGGCGGCGTCCAGCTCCTCGATCCGCTGCACCTTGGCGGCGAAGTTGCCGTCCTCACCGGTCGAATCGGTGTACTTGAAGTGGACGAAGAAGAAGTCATAGCGGTCCCACGCCTCCTTCAGCCGGCCCATCTGATCGCCCAGCGTCTGCCCGGCGTCGAGGACATCCATCCCCACGAGTCGCGCGAGACCCCGGTACATGGGATAGACGGCAATCGCAGCGGGCCGTGTGCCATACACTTCCTCGAAGCTCGGGATGGGAGGCCGCTTGGCAATCCCACGCATCATCAGGAAGTTGGCGGGGGCGTCGTTCTTGAGGACCTCACGAGCTTGCCGGAGGAAGTCCCGCGCCACTTCGGCTGTACGCTGCGACTCCTGGTTGCGGGCTACTGGATCGAGCGGAGCGACCCCGGTGCGCTGCGGATCGGTGTCGTCCACATCACCCCCCAGCCCGTCCCCACGAAACACCACCACCAGCCGATACTCCTTCACATGCCGCACGAACACCTCGACACCCGGAATCGTGATCTTGTCGAGTTTCTCGCACAGCGGAGCGGCAATATCGTTCCCCACGCGACCGGCCCGGCGATCGGCGATGTTCCCTTCGGCATCGAGCGTGCAGAAGTTCCCGCGGATGGCGACGTCGCTGGGACCGAGATCGAAGTCGATCCCCAGCCCTTCCAGTACGCCGCGTCCAATCTGATACTCGAGCGGATCGTACCCGAACAGCCCGAGGTGTCCCGGACCGCTGCCCGGCGTAATGCCCGGCAGCACGGGGATGCTGCCTCCCAGCGTCCCTCGGCGGGCGAGGGCGTCCAGATGCGGCGTGTTCGCCGTTTCGAGCTCCGACTTTCCGCCCGGTTCGAGCGGCAGGCCCCCCAGTCCATCGGCGACGAGCAGGACAATCTTGGAATCGTTCGTGCGTTGCAGCTTGCGGGTCAGTTCGTGAACAGACATGTTGGCCGGGGTGTTGACGGTTTGTGAAGGTGAATGCCTGCCGCAATCATCAGCGGGAAGCGGTGGCTCAGGCGGCGCAATTGTTGACGAGTGACCCGGTGGCATCAAGCGTCCCGTCCCTATGAACTCGAACATCGGCGAACTCGTGGTGGTCTGGACGGCCCGGCTGGCGGTCGCCGCCTGGATGTTTCGGCTGCTGGCCGACCTCTCCTGCCGACCTCGTATTCCTACCGGCGGTGTGGCTGGGGTCTCGCGAAGCGAGCCCCCAGTTCTCAATACGCCGAGGGCTCCCGTTGGTCGACCGCAGCCACCCCCCGAGGGAAAGACTCAGCAAAACCGCATTGTGTTGTGGGTCTGGACCGCCGGCTGCCTGTGCTATCTGTTGCACGTCGCGGCAGCGTTTCAGTTCGTGCATCATTGGAGTCATACGTCGGCGTACGCTCACACGGCCCGGCAGACTCACTTGGTGACCGGCTGGAACTGGGGTGGGGGGCTGTGGATCAACTACGCCTTCACCCTGTGGTGGCCGCTGGACGTGCTGTGGTGCTGGCTCCGGCAGCGCGGCTGGGGTCTTACGATGCGAGCTCCCGGTTCTTGCGACACTGGGGGCTCCCGTTGGTCGACCCCAGCCACACTCGAAAACATCCCTCGCTGGTACCGCTGGACGCTGCACGCAATCTTCGGGTTCCTGGTGTTCAACGCGACCGTGGTGTTTGGACCCAGGTGGTGGCGGTGGGTGTTCCTGTTATTCCTGCCGGCCCTGTGGCTCGCGATGCGTCCGGCCCGCCGTCACACGGCCCGCTCGTCTGCGACTCGCGGCTAAAGGTGCCCCTCGAGGATCCGCAGGGTCTCGCGGGCCATGACATCGGGATTGAACTGCTCGCGGACGTTGATCTGTCCCGTCGCCCCGAGACTGACGCGCGTCTCCGGATGGTCCAGCAGGTCCTCGAGCGCATCAGCCAATGCCTGGGGGTCGCGGGGTTCCACCAGACGACCGCCGCCCGTCGCTTCGATCAGTTCCGGAAAGGCACCATGAGCAGGCTGTACGACCGGGACGCCGTTCGCCAGTGCTTCCAAAACATACAGCCCCTTGGGTTCCCGGAATTCGGTCGGCACACTAAGCACGTCGATCGACCTGTAGAACGCGACTTTCTCGGCGAGATGCTCGGGACTGCCCACATACTCAATGGCCGACGTCCCATGGACCATCGGAACCTTTCGCATTGCGTCGTCGAAGTAGCGGCGATGTCGCCGGGCGAGATATCCACCGATGCGCAGCCGTGCCTCGGGCCGTCGTCGATGCAGCAAGGCAAACGCCCGCGTGAGATGATGCAGTCCCTTCTCCGGGGCGATGCGTGCGAAGTAGCCGATCGTGAATGGCTGCCCCTCGCGCTCCCCCGGCGGGCCGTCGTGACCGGTGAGGTCGATCCCCAGCGGCAGACGATGAAACCTCTCGGGAGGCAATCTCAGATAGTCGGAGATGTACTGCTCATAGAAGCGGCTGTGAACCAGATAGCCATCGAACGCCTGGGCATTCGCCGACACTCGCTCGATGACCCGCGACTTATGGGACGCCGGCAACTCATCCAGAAAGACATCGTCCCCCTGCAGCGTGCACAAAACCGGGCCGGAGAACCGCGACTTGAGCTGCGGCAGCGCTCCGGAAAGCAGCGCATTGCTGAAGATCACGACATCCGGTCGGACGCGCTCAGCGATGTGCCGGGCGAGTTCGTCCACCTCGCGCGCATTGGGGCCGTCGTCTCCGGCGAGCATGTCGAGGGCGAGGTCCCCCAGCTGGGCGGCGTCGTTGCTGAGCGACCACCGCGTCACCAGATTGATGAGTGCCGGCTGATCGAACAGTCGCAACATAGGCCGGGGGAGTCGCTGCCACAGCTTCGAACGATGTTCCATGTAGACATTGATGCCTCCCATCCAGACATGCCGCTCGCTGACGTTTTGCTCATCCACCCGAATGGGCGTGTACGTGGGAAGCAGCGAGACTTCGGCCCCGGCGGCCATGAGGGCCCGTGCCCAGGTGTTGTCGTGCATGCACGACCCGCAGAACATCCCGGCTCCCCCAGCAGTGATGATGGCGATGTGCATAGTCGGGGAGTTGTCGGGAGTCAGTGACCGTATGTTGAACACTCGTCCGGGCGAGAGCCCTCTACGCCAGTACGTGCCTGACAAATCGCAGCAACAGGGCTTCGGTTCCAGGCGTGTCGGAGATCATCTCCCGGAAGTGGTCGGGGGGCACACCGGCAATTCGCTCGATGTACTCGGGGTACTGCCGGACTCGCTCCAGCAGATCAGCGCAGTTGAGTTCGGGGTGAAACTGGGTGCAGTAGATGGGAGCCCCGTGCAGTCGATAGGCCTGGTTGACGACCTTGTCAGACGAAGCGAGCAACACGGCACCCGGCGGCAGCTCGTCGACGCAGTCCTCGTGTCCCATCTGCCCGTCGAAGGGGCTGCCCAGAGGGCCGAAGACGGGATCATCCTGACCCGCCGGGGTGAGCACGAGCTGATGTGTGCCGACCTCCGCTCGCGACAGGTCGTTGACCATGCGCCCTCCCAGCGCGCGGGCCATGGCCTGAAAGCCCCAGCAGGAAGCGAACGTCGGCCGCCTGCGGGCGTGCAGATCTCGCAGCAGATCGAAGGTACGATCGAGCCAGTCTCCTTCGCCGGTGACCGAGTAGTGTCCACTCCCGCCGAGCAGCATCACATCGCTTGCCTGCAACTGCGCTCGCGAAGGCCCGCTCTGCAGCAGGTCGGCGACATCGATGCGTTCAGTCGTTGTGGACAGAGCCCGCGCGAAGCAGCGCACTTCCTGTGTGCGCATCGGGTCATCAGGATTGCGCACCTGCAGCAGCAGATAACGGACACGTTCGAGCATCGGGCTCTCGATGGGGGGATGGCGGACAACACCCCTTCTTGACAAGGTCCTGCAGTGTGACGCATCGTCCCGCACCGTCCAAGGGATGACAGTCTCCGCATCAGGACGGGGTGCAGGAGCGGAATTCGGCATTTGAGTGTTATTGGGATTGCGAGTAGGTGTTCCAGTGGTGGCTGTACATCAGCGAGCACAGGCCGGACATGCGGTTAACGCGGCGTGTTCGCCAGCGCGCGCCGGTTTGTTTCAGATGGCGGCCGATCTGGTATTGCAGGCTCTGGACGCCGGCCTGTTGCGCCGGGCCTCGTCGAACCAGGTGGTCGCGTGCTCCTCCTGCGGATGCAGCACAGGGCTCAGTGCGGCGATGTGCTCCAAGGCGTGAAAGACATCCAGCACGCCGTCGGCGAGTGCCGCCAAGCATGAGCCGGCCGCGGATCGCTGACCAGCGCGAAGGTGTGAACCTAATCCAGCCAGAGCGGCCGATTGAAGAGCGTCCGCCCACCGGCCAGTCCCCATTGCAGACCGATGACGGTCCCCAGCGTCAGCAGGGCGGTCCGGTCGCGTCGTCCGAAGGCAGGAGGGGTGAGGTAGCTGATGTCCAGCGAAACTCTACCCCATCTGCCTGCGGTTTCATCGATCTGCGGTTTCACCGTCCCGTTCAGTGAAACCGCAAGCGGCGGATGGGACCCCGGTGTTGACGGCACCTGTGTCGTAACTGACTCAGGGAACGTGTGTTATGCGCTGAAGACCCGTGATTCGCAGAATCCTTTGAAATTCTGACAAGGTTTCCGGGTTCCCGGCGAATGACTTACTGACGGCCAACACACAGCGAGACGGCCGTCCTCAACATCGCCATCAACGTCGCTGGGACAAAACTTTTGTGAGGAGAAGTGCCATGTTCAAGAAAGCCATCCTGGGGTCGTTCGCCATGGCCGCCGTCGGAACATTCGTGTTCGGTCGGGACGCGATGAGCTACCTGCGCACCGGGGCCCGCGAGGTCCGCAACGCCGTGAAGTCCGAAGTTCCGCTCGAGTTCGAACTCGAGCGGGCCCGCGAGGAAGTCGACAAGCTGCTGCCGGAAATCCGCCGGTCACTGCATGTCGTCGCCGAGCAACAGGTCGAGGTCGAGCACCTCAACCGGGCCATCGCCAAGCGGGGCGAGAACCTCGCCGAGCAGGAAGAGGCCATCCTCTCCCTCAACCAGGACCTCAAGACGGGCGACACGAAGTTCGTCTATGCCGGTCACTCCTACACCGCCGGTGATGTGCAGCGGGATCTGAGTGAACGCTTCAACCGGTTCAAAGTAGCCGAGGAAACTCTGAAGCAGGACCAGGCCATGCTGGTTGCCAAGGAGCAGGCACTCAACACGCATCGCCGCACATTGGAAGACATGCTCTCGCAGAAGAAGACTCTGGAAGTGGAACTCGAGCGGCTGAACGCCCGGTTGCGGACGGTACAAGCCCGCAAGCAGATCTGCAGCCTGGAGATCGACGACTCGAAGCTGGCCCGTGCCAAGGCCCTGATCGCCGAGATCGACAAGAAGCTCGACATCGAAACGACACTGCTCGACGCCGAAGGCAACTTCGCCGGCCTGATCCCGGTCGAGACGAAGAACGAGGCCCCGGAGAACATCGCCCTGCAGGTCGACAGCTACTTCGCAGTGCGGGACGGCGTGGCCTCGGCTCCGGTTGACGCGGTCGATGCCAAGATCGTCAGTCTCGACGAGACGAAGGAGTAGGTGACAACGTCGGATCGGAGGGAACAGTGACCTCCGATCCGCTCCGCGGGCGATCAGCGAAGGCAACGGGCCGTGCGAGCGACCCGTTGCCGCTGTTCGCGCGGCAGAGTGTTCGACGGGAAATCGCCGATTCCCATGATCCGACACCGTCCATTGACCGTTGTGAACTGTTGACCTGGAACATCCAAACCAACTGAAGCCTGAAACGCCAGCGAAGGATCATCTGGCTTCCCTTGAAGCCCGCAGCGAAACAACTCACGAATCATCCTTCGCTGGCGCTTCAGGCTACTATTCCACGATCTGTGTTACGATGCTTTCCATGACCACCCGCCAGCCAATCCCGTTGAACAGCGATGCCCGATCCCGGCGATTCCTGCTGTGGATTGATGGGGTCGGGTGCTGGATGGTCTACAGCGGCGGGCGCGTGACCATCGGCGGACCGGTCGAGCCTGGCTCATCCAGCCCGGCAGCCGACATCTGCCTGCTCGCCGATCTGAGCCGGCAACATGCCGCCATCGAACGCGTCGGAGAGTCGTACCGGCTGGAAGCGACCCAGGCCCGCGTGAACCGGCAATCCGTCAGAGGTGAGACATACCTGCGGGATGGTGAGACAATTGAGCTGGGAAACAGTTTGACGATTCCTTTTCGCACACCCAGTGTCCTCACCGCGACAGCGGTACTGGGAGGGGGAAGTGCACTGCCCTGGCGCATGTTTCGTCAGCGAGGCACTCCCGGGATTGTCGACGGCATCGTATTGATGGATGAGGTCTGCCTGCTGGGACCGGGGAGCGACGCACACATCGTCTGCCGGGACTGGCCGGAGACGGTCATCCTGTTTCGGCGCGAAGGAGCCCTATGGTGCCGGACAAAGGCCGAAGCGAATGTGGACAGCGGGAGGTTGATGGACGCCGCCGCACTGTATGATGGAGCAGTCGTGTCGGGACCGGGCTGGAGGTTTCGTGTGGAAGCCGTGGACCATCAGTGATGATTGTCGAGGGCAGCCGGCCGTGTCCGGCATCGCCCTGCGGAGTGCCATGTGAGGTGGTGAGAGGACGGGTATCATGAAGTTTACCTTTGCACCGGAATCGCGTCCGCTGGAAGGGTACACCATCAAGCGGGCCATCTATCGCGGTGGGTTCGGCGAGGTCTATTACGCGACTGACCGACGCCGGCCGCGAGGTCGCGCTCAAGCTGCTGCAGAACAACACCGAGGTCGAGCTGCGCGGCGTGCAGCAGTGTCTGAATCTATCGCACCCCAATCTCGTCACGATCTTCGACGTCGAAGACCGACCGCGACGGCGACCACTGGATCGTCATGGAGTACGTCGCCGGCGAAACTCTCGATGCGGCGATCCATCGACATCCCGACGGCATGCCGATCGAGCGAGTCCGCCAGTGGCTCGCCGGGATGACCGACGGCGTGCGTTCCTGCACGACCGGGGCATCGTTCATCGCGACCTCAAGCCGGGCAACGTCTTCAGTGCCGATGCATGTCGTGAAGATCGGCGACGTCGGCCTCTCGAAGTTCATCACGCCCCCAGCCGTCGTTCGGCCCAGACGCAAAGCGTCGGCACCGTGTACTACATGGCCCCGGAAGTGGCGAAGGGCCGGTACGGCAAGGAGGTCGACGTCTATGCCCTGGGAATCATTCTGTTCGAGATGCTGACCGGTCGTGTGCCGTTCGACGGCGAATCGACCGGCGAGATTCTGATGAAGCATCTCTCCGCGAAGCCCGATCTGACGAAGTTGCCGCCGCGACTGCAGCCCGTGATCGGCCGGGCCTTGGAAAAGGATCCGGTGGATCGCTATGCATCACCGAGGCAACTGATGGATGCCTTCGACCAGGCAGTGATCGGCAAACTGCACTCGTCGGACAAGAATGAACATGCATTCCGGCAGACGCCGTCGGCTGCGAAGGTCCACACACCCGCGCCCGGTGCCAGACATCAGACAGCACAGTCATCCAACGCTCCGCGCGACCTGAGCAAGCTCGTCCCCACACGACGTGCCGTCTGGCTGTTCCTCGCCGCCGGTTCTGCGGCCATGTACCTGTCGGGTGAGCGCCAAGGAGGGGCGATCAGTGTCGCGTTCTCCTATTCCTGGCTCAGTTACTTTGCCTATGTGTTCATGCGCCATCTGGAGACTGCGAACACGGTGCGACTGCTCCGTCGCATTGATGGCGACTCACCGCGCGTGACGCAGTCCCGCAACTGGTGGTGGCTGCTGGGTCCGGCCGCCTTTGCAATCTGGGTGTTGCCGGCGATCGGACATACGCACACCGGCAACGTGTTCGAAGAAGGCCTGTCGGTCAGTCTGGCGATGGCGTTTGGCGGGATGCTGGTCTACGGACTGGCCCCGCTGGCAATCTCGCGCCTGCGTGACCTGTTCGCAGAGCCGGCACCGGTGAGAACCGCATCAGTGCCTGTTCCGCCCGATCCTCCACCTCCGCCGCCCAGACCGGTCCCTCCTCCGGCTCCTGTGCGCCCACGTCCGCCGGAAATTGTGCATCACTACAAACATCAACGGCTCGATCCCTCACTGCGCCGGCAGATTCCGGTCACGACGCGGCTATCGCAGTTCGCGACATCGGCGCTGCTGGCCGTTCCACTCGTGATGCTCTTCAGCGCCGGTGTCGAGGTGTTTGCTCCGACGTTCTATGCCAGTCCCTCGCATTCCTACGCAGCACTGGGAGCACGGTTCTCGCCGGCGAACGTCGGGCTGTTCGTGACGACGGCCCTCATCGCCAGCTGGATGCTGCTGGCGCTGTCGAAGACATTTGAAGGCCGGGGACTCGACGGTGGCACACGACGATTGTTACAGGCCCTTGGAGGCGTCATGGTCGGCGTCAGCGCGTGGGGCCTGTCGGAAGCGCTGTTGATCACCACGCCGGCTCCCGTCACACAACCGGCGGTCTGGGACGGTACGCTGCAGTCGCAGCCTCACGATGCCGCGTTTGTTTCGCTGGGCGATCGGCCTCTGGTGACGGACGGCGGTTATCCCAGCCTGTTTGGCTATGCGGTGTTCTTCGGGTTGCTGTTCGGATTGAGGCGCTGGTGGTGGCATGCCGATGGCTTCCGGACCAGACGTTTCCGGCTTACGTCGCTGCTGCTGACTGTGTTTCTGGCCTGGCTGATTGGCTCGGTCTGGTCGTTTCCCCGGGTCTGGGGGATGACGTGGGCGGCGGTGATCTGCAGCGTGGTTCAGCTGGCGTCCGTCTGGACTCCTCCAGCGGAACGCACCATCGCAAGGGAGGTGTAATATGAACGTGGCCCCTGTGTGGTTTGTGCTGGTGATCGTCGCCGTGGTTCTCGGCGTGTTCTGGCTGGCGATGCGCGTCATGAGTGCCTTGTTGATCGACTGTCGGAGTGAGGAGTGCGGGCCATCAGCGGCGGATTGCGAGATGCCCGCGGAACGCTGCGGGACGTCGCCTCTTGTGTGGCTGCTGCCGGGTCTGATGTTCGGTGTGTGGACGTTCGCGCGTATGGTGTCCCAGACCCACGTCGTTCTGGAAGATCCGGTCCCGGTCCCGTCCATTGCAGTGGCAACCCCTGAACGTGTCGCTGGCGCATGGACCGGTGAACAGTCCCTGGCACACCAGATGTCGCTGTTCAACTTACCTCCTGCTCCAGCCGCACCTCTGCCGCCGGCGATGTCGTTCCAGCACGAACAGTTGGCCGTGGGGCCCATTGTGTTGCTGGCGCTCATTGGCGGCTTCCTGCTGGCGAGCTTCGTCCTGTCCAGTCAGTTTCGTCACACTATCGGGCGATGGATCCCCCTCGCGCTGGGGATCGCGCTCGTCGCGGCCCTGTTTGTGGGAACGACGTGGAGTGTCCGGTCCTCGCAGCAGGATCAGCAGCGGCGTGAAGTAGAAGTCCGCCAGATGCAGCGGCAGCAGCAGGATGTGATGCAGACCTATGAATCCGCGCGGATCATGACCGCGAATGCACTCCACACTGGCGACGAAGCCCCGATGTTACCCACAGTTCACGTCGCACCGGAACAACCGGCGGGTGACTTAGAAAGCTCCTCCGTGGCGACCATGCCCGTACTTGTCTTCAACGGAAACTCGACAGACGGTCAGCGGATGAACCGTCTGCCCGACTGGGTCACGCAGCAACAGGTCGCCAATCTGGACGCATTGACAGTGCCCGCCACGCAGGTGGTTTCCAGTGGACAATACGCGAGCATCTCTGAAGCGGAGCAGGAGTTGATGGACCGCCTGAAGGTGGATGTGCAACGGCGCCTCGTGGCCGAGTACAACATCACGGCCCCCACTCCGACAACCCAGGAATTGCGCGACAGCCGCATCATTCACAGCCGTGCCAACGAACAGCTGGAACTGACGGTGGGTGAGTTCACGCATCCCATGTATCGCGTGCACTGGCTGGTGAACATGCGGCCCGAGACCGATCAGGTGTTCTTCGAGTCGTGGCGATCACAGACTGTCAACCAGCGTCTCTACAAGATGGGGCTGCTGTTGGGAGTGGTGACCCTGCTGCTGGGAGGGACGTCGCTGTACCTCCACCGGTGGGCACGACCCCACACTGTTTGATGCAGCGACGCAGGGCCGACGAGCCTGCAAGTTGGAGAATCCCACTGTGCGCAGCTCTGTTTCTCAACAAGGTAGTGCTGCGTCAATGCTAAGGATTGGCGTCAACTCCATAGTAGCCTGAAGCGCAAGCTAAGGCCAATTCATGAGTTGCTTCGCTTGCGCTTCAGGCGATGACCCCCCGATCAAGCGTTGAGAGAGCAATGGTGCTTTGTCAACAGTTTGAATTCGGGTGCCACAGGCTCCGCCAGTGTGTCACACACGAGCGTGATCTATTGATGTGGCACTGGCAAAGCCAGGTACGTGTTTAGCGTTTCTGTCGACTCACGCTGTGGCGAGGCGGAGGTGGGGGGTGAGGGTGTCGAGGAGGTCGTCACCTTGCTTGGAGGCCGTGATGATCACTGAACGGAGGATTTCCCAGGCCTGCTTGCCAGCAATGGTCTTGTTGCCGCAGGAGAGTTTGCGGTCGATGACTGCCGGACGCAGTTCGCGTTCGGCCCGGTTGTTGGTCGGTTCCGCCGCCGGTTCCCCCAGGCAGCCATGCAGATCCTCCCGCACTCGCTCCAGCCGTTTGCGGAAGCGGACTTCTTCGGGTTCGGGCGGAGAGCGGCTGAGCAAATACTTCAGACCGCGCCCGAGTTGCAGAACTTTCAGGGCATAGGCCACCGGTTCCATCTGCTCCCGGTGTTTCCAAGTGGCGATCACATCCTGAAGATGCAACTTCCACAGCATCAGGTCGGAAGAGTCGATCCCCCGTTGCGCCAGCGCCTCTTGATGCTCTGTGAGCACCTTCAGGTGATGCGCGATGCACTTGTGCTGGCGACAGTCGATCGCGTTGTAGCTCGCCAGACAATCACTCACCAGCAGGCCGCCGAAATCGTTCCCCAGCGTGTCGATTACCACATCCGAGCCGCGGCCCGGCTCAACGCGGTACAATGTCGCCTCGGGTGTGGTGAAGACCCATAGCCACCACTTCGGCCCGCCCACATACCAGCGGGTCTCATCAGCGAACACCGCCGCGCTCTGGCGAATCTGCTGGATGAGTTGCCCGTGGACGGGTTCCAGTCGACCGGCCGCCCGCTGCAGGAGCTGGGCCAGTCCCCCTGGCGAGAGTCTCAGACCGCACAGATCCTGCAGGGCCTGACACGTCCGCCGCATCGTCAGTCCCGACCGATGCGAAAGCAGCAGGGCCAACGCCTGCGCCCGAGGCCCGAGGTGATTTCCCGCTGCCCCCACCGCCGTCGAGGTCTGCAAGGGGTGCGTGCTCTGGACAGGCCCGCACTCCGGACACACGCCAGTCCACGTGGTGATCTGAAAGCACCGGGGCCGCACCGGAGGGATTTCTTCGAGGTACTGGTCCCGCTGCTGAAGATCGCTCAACTCGCCCTCACAGTGCGGGCAGCACGGCAGCGGAACCTCGATGTGTTCGTCGATCTGCTCGGGCCGTTGGCGATAGGCCCCTTCGTGTCCCTCCTTGCGGCCGGGACGTTGTTTCTCGGACTCGGGCTTCTTGAGTCGGTCCCGCCGACGAAACGGGGCCGTCTGCCGATGCGCGGCCTGCAGTTGCTCCTCCAGTGTCTGCACGTGCCCCACGAGTTCGGCGACCCGCTGCGTGAGCCGCGCAATCTCCACCGCCTGCTGCTCGACCAGCACCACCAACTCCCCGTATGTCGGTTTCCCTTCCGACATCGCCATCCTCCGAACAAGAGGATCGCAAACCCAACAAAACTTGCAAGATCAATCCACCGCACGCTAAACACGTACAAAGCCAGTGCCACACAACCCGAAATCCACGGCGTGACAAAGCAGTGGTGTGGTTGCAGAGCTCACGTCAGCGGCTCGTCGGCCGGTCGATACCAGATCGCGATCGGCACCAGCAGCACCGCGATGATGGCGAACGTCCAGCTGATCGTGCTGCGGGGCTCACCGGTTGCTGCATCTGGTGCCGTCGTGAACAGGGCGCTGCAGAATCCATAGAAGCCCGCCGCCAGCAGAATACCGATCCAGTTGATCAGGTTCATGGCACCGATCATGCGACCCTTCTGCTCGGCGGGAGGGCGTGCCTGCAGAAACACCTGCAAGGGGACGGCGAAGATGCCTGCCGACAGTCCCAGCCCCGTCAGCAGCAGGGCCGAGAGCCACATCCGCAGTTCGGTGGACGACGTGATCCAGTAGACGCCGCAGAGCAGCCCGGAAGTGAGGGCCATTCCCCACGCCCCCCGGCGGACGATGGCGAATCGCACGCTCTGTCCGCACAGGCGGCCCGCCAGCACGCAACCGACGGCGATTCCGACCCCCACGCTGGCGGCGAGCAGGCTGGTCGGCCCATCCTTCAGCCCCAGCTGCAACTTGCCATAGGCGTTGACAGTGGACATCAGCAGCCCGCCGAGGAACCAGAACAGCGACGAGACCAGCAGCACCCCCATCAGCGTGCGGTCGCTGCGCAGCATCCCCCACGTCGTGCGATCGATCGTGAGTGACGATGCGCAAAAGGGAAGCCCCGGGTGCGCGACGGGGGTGGATCGAATGACCAGCGACGTCAGTGTCCCCAGCACCGCCAGCGCGATGCACGCCGCACTGATGGGCCACAGTCCCAGGCCCGCTTCCTCCAGCAGCTGTTTGGCAAAGCCGACGACCGCCGTGCCGAAGATGATCGCCAGAAACGTCGTCATCTGAATGAGACCGTTCGCTTGCGGGAGATCATGCTCGGCAAACAGCTCGGGCAGTATGCCGTATTTGGAAGGTCCAAAAAAGGCACTCTGCATGCTCATCAGAGACAGCACGAGCAGCAGCAGCGTCATGAGGGTGTCGGACCCCATCGTTCCACCGACGAAGGCCAGCAGGCCGGCGGCCATCACGCCAATCTCGGCGACTTTGCAGAGGACCACGACCCGTTGCTTGCTGACGCGATCGGACAGCCACCCGGCGAACCCCGAGAACAGCACGAACGGGATTGCGAACGTCGCTTGGGCCGCGGTCTGGTAGGGATCGTGGTCGAGACTCCGCAGGGTCACATAGTCCACGCCGATCAGCAGGACCAGTTGCTTGAAGACGTTGTCGTTGAAGGCCCCGAGAAACTGGGTCGCCGTCATCCCCCAGAAGGAGCGATCGTCTCGCAGGGGTGTGGGGGCAGGGGCATCCATGACCGTCGGGCGAATCCGTAAGCCGCGTGAACCGGGCGGATGCTACACAGCCCCTTCGATTGGGGGAAGACCGTCATGCCGGGACCGCAGTTTATGGTTATGGGGAATAGAACGGAAACAGCTTCCGCAGTTCCTCTCGGGTCGGCTGACGGCCATACTCGCAGATCTCGAAGGCCTCGGCACCTTGCACGCCGCTACCCCGCTGTTCCCCATACCAGCTCTTGAGTTCCTCCCGAAAGCGGTCGGCAGTCGAGCGGAAGCGGTTGGTGAAGCGCCTGCGGACCTCATCCCGGCGAGACTCCTGCTCTGCGGGGTTGTCCGGGGGAAACAGCTCACTCGCCAGTTGCCCGCTGCAGCAGCCACCCTCCAGAGTCTGTGAGGCCAATGCCTCCACGCACGCCAGCTTCTGGGGCACCACTTCGTCAATGGCGACCACGACATCGGCTTGAAATGGCGTGGGTTTCTGGAAGCGATCTTCGTAGTACAGGAAGACCGGGTTCTGCTTGAGCTCAGGCATGTCCGGGCAGAAGAAGGGAACCGTGACCATGATAGGCGGCATCCTGCACCAGCAGTCCCACATTGCGATGGTCCGGATGATAGTCGTTGGGCCGATGACCCATCACGATGTCGGCCTGCCATTCGCGAATGAGACGCGTCAGCGTGCGGCGATTCTCCAGCGTGGGCAGCAGTTCGCCGTCGTGAATGTCGAGCACTTCGGTCTGGATCCCCAGGATGTCGGCACACCGCTCGACTTCTGTCGTCCGCCGCTGGGCCAGCGGACCTCCGGCGATGACATTGTGTCCGACATCGCCATTGGTACAGGCGACGAACTTCACATGATGCCCCTGTCTGGCCCACAACGCGGCGACCCCCCCGGCGTCGAACTCGTTGTCATCCGGATGAGCCCCAAAGCAGATGATCCGCAGTTTCCCGTCGTCGGGAACAGGCGTAATTCGGCCGTCGTCGGGAACCGGTACAACCTGATCCGTCCCCTGAGTCGTGGGTGAAGCGACCTGCCCGATCAGCACAGGCACGCTCGAGGTCACAGACGCTGATGTACCTTGTGGAGTGTCTGCCGCTCCGGCCAGCAGAAACAGTCCACAGGCCGTGAGCAGTCCGGCCATGTACCCGAAGATGTGTGAACGCATGTCAGTTCTCCCGCCGTGCTGTTTGAGGAACATACCTGTACGCCGTGCCAACGATTCAGCGATTTGCTGCAGCTTTTGCGAGAGCATCCAGTTCATCAAGGGTGAACCGCACGCTGAGGATGTACTGCGGTTGCCCCTTGGTCCACTGGCCATAAGTCGTCGTCACGAACGTGCCATCCGGCAGCACTTCGACGGGCGGATAGGCACAGTCGTAGCCATCGTAGTTGTCCTTGAGTCGCACGTGATACTGCCCGGGATTCCCCTGGACGAGGTCGTCGTAGGTGCCCACCCACCCGACCCAGTCACCCTCGAACGGGGCCTGCTTGCCCTGCGGGGACCGACTGCGGAAGGAAATGAACAGCCGGCCATCCGGACCGTACTTGCCCGTGTGCCGATCGCCATTGAGAGCGTCCGGCAATGGACGCGGATCGGTCCACGTCTGCCCTTCGTCGTTGGAAAAAATGATGTGCGAGTTCGCGACCCGTTTGTTTTCCCGGAGGAGCACAGCCAGCTGTCGGCCGTCGGGAGAGCGAATCAGTCCCGGCTCACAGAGATTGATCTCCTGCGTCGAAAGAATCGCCTCGGGCTGAGACCAGGTCAGGCCCCCGTCCCGCGAGAAGGTCTTGTACAGCGTGATCTCGCGGTCGCGCTTCAGCCGGTTCTCGCTGGTGAGGAAGCGTCCATCGTCATGGAACAGCGCCAGGTAATGACCGGCCCCGGTTCTCAGCGGTTCGACGCTGCTCATGACCACGATGCCGCCCCAGTCGCCGACCGGTTCCAGTTCACTCCAGGTGGCACCATCATCTTCACTGACGGCCAGACGTGCCGGATGCAGGCCCGACCACATGATCAGCCGTTTCGTACCCTGGGCATCGATCACGCGATGAATGGTCGGCGTCTCCAGAGACGTGGCCCAGCTGGCGGGCGTGGGGAGTGGCCCGCTCCACGTCAAGCCGCCGTCGGTGCTGCGGTTGTAGCGAATCGCTCCCCTCCCATGTCCTTCGGGGTACACACACAGCATCGTCCGGCCATCTTCCAGGAGGACGGTCGAGGGATGTCCCAGATACTGCTGTGGATCCCGGTCGACGACCACCTGCCGCTTTGTCTGGCTGTCGAGATCGATCAGTGTGACACCCAGATCGTCGGCCGCAGTGAGGCCGGAGACACACAGGCACCAGACGGCGAACATCAATCGGGCGGGCATTAATGACTCCTGCTGAGGATGACTTCAATAGTAGCCTGAAGCGCGAGCGAAGGACGAATCACGAACTGCTTCGCTGGCGCGTCAGGCTCCTGTCACACGATCAAATCTTGAGGCTGCACCAGGGGCAACCCCAGTCATCATTCGGATGTCGCCTCGGCGACACCCGCGTCCGGCAGTCCCGGCCAGCGGCCCTGTTCGATGGGTTGCAGGTCGAGCTTGGCTGGGTCCACCACGACATGCCTCAGGCGCTGCCGCTTCCAGGTATAGAGAATATGCACCAGCCCGTCGCCCGTCTGAATGACCGCCGGGTACGAGAACTCGCCACCCGGTTCATTCTCCAGCACAAGGGCGGCCTGCCAGTCGTTGCCGTTCTCGCTGATCGCCACGTTGAGCAACGATCGACCCCGGGGTTCACCGGCTCCCCGCAGCGTATGGTTGTAGACCAGCAGATGCCTGCCATCGTCAAGAGTCACTGCGTCGATGCCGGAGTTCGGGTTGGGTAAAGACGTGCGCTGCAGCGCCGACCAGGTGTGGCCTGCGTCGGCCGACCGGCTCTCGACAATGCTCCCTTCCCTCGATCGGCACAAGATCTGAAGCGTGCCGTCTCCATGTGTGAGGATCGTCGGCTGGATCGCGCTGAACTCCTTGCCATCGTTGATGGGGCCGATGCGCTGCCAGGTGCGGCCGGAGTCGCCGGTCGTCTCGAAGTGGACGCGCCAGCCGTCGTGTTCGGTGCTCGATCCACACAACAGGGTACCGTCCTGCAGTAGCACCGGCTTGTTCTTCACCGGACCATCAATCGTCTCGGGGAGACGCCTTGGCCAGGACCAGGTCTGCCCGTGGTCGGTCGACTCGGTCAACATCCCCCACCAGGTGCTGGGGCTGGGGCCGCATTTGTAGTACAGCTGTAACGGTCCATCGGGTTGTTGGAACAGGACCGGGTTCCAGCAGGGATGCCTCAGGTCGGCGTGCTGCACTCCGTCGGCCACTTCGACGGGGGAGGTCCACCGGCCATCAACCTGTCGCGAGACCCAGATGCCGACGTCCTTGTCCCCTTCCTCGGTGCCGCCGAACCACGCAGTGACCAACCCGTCGGGCGTCTCTTCGATGGTGGAGGCATGGCACTCCGGAAACGGGGCGGATTCGTAGATGAACTCGGACGTCACCACGGGCCCCCTGCCACGCGCCGGCAAGCCGCCAGTGGCACCCTGAGCGCCCGCGGCAGCCAGAGCCCTGGGATTCTGCTCGTAGTACAGGAATCCATCTTCGGCACCCACCAGCAGATCGGGGATGCCGTTCTGGTCCCAGTCAACGACGGTGGGCGACGTCGTATGTCCGGCGAGAACCCGCTCATCAAGGGGCCCTTCGTCCCGAAACCAGGTGAAGCCTTGCTCATCGGTCCGGACATTCCGCAGCCAGTTGACGTTGGTGCTGTTGACCAGCAGATCGATCCGGCCATCGCCGTCCCAGTCCGCAAAGCACAACTTCCGGCGTCCACTTCCCCCCGCCCGGTTGGCATTGAGTCTGAGCAGGCCGTCGCGCGTGTCGCCGACCGGCTGCTGCCGAGAGTCGAACTCGCAGGGCCCTTCCATCTTGAAGATGCGCTTCGGCGACGACACAACCACCTCGTCATTCCGCTTTGTCCCCTCATGAAACGCGAGATAGCCCTCGTGGTCCAGCATGACGAGGTCGTTCACGCCATCCTGGTTCCAGTCGATCACGCAGGGGGTCGTCCGCCATTGCGTGACGAGCTCGCCCGGCTGAGGATTCCACCAGGTCCACTCGGGCTTGGATGAGACGATCCCATCAGGCACCTTCACACTCTGAGGGAACAGCAGTTCGCCGTCATCCTTGCGCTCGTGCCAGTTTACTTTTCCCCAGATGTCATTCACGACGATGTCCAGTTGCCCGTCCTGATTCCAGTCGGCGACACAGGGTGCCGTATAGCCCCACTTCGCCTCGCAAGGTCCCTGGATCGAGCCTTGTGGTCCTGCCTCATAACGAATCGTTCCATAGATGGTGCCTCCACTTTGAAAGACGACCTCCCGCAGTCGCCGTGGAGCTGCCCAGACCGGTGAGTCCCCGCCGCCCAGATTCTCGATCAGACCGAGGTACCCCGCCGTGTTCCCGCAGATGAGATCTTCATCCCCGTCGCCGTCCCAGTCGACGCACACCGGTGTCACCAGCGCACCGAACTTCACATCCTCGGCCTGCTGCGGGAAGTAGCGCGGCTGATGGAACACCGGCACTGTCTTCGATCCGGCACTCTCAACCAGAGCCACCCGACCATCCTCATCGCCGCAGATCAGATCGGTGTCACCGTCACCGTCCCAGTCGATGGCCACCGGCGTGATCATCTGCAGGTCCATGTGGACCAGTTGTCCGTCCGCATCCAGCAGTCGTTTTCCGACTTCAAACTCGGGCTCCGCGCGAGTGCCGGTGTTTTCGAAGAACGTGAACCCGTCCATGAACTCCCCGCACACCAGATCGAGGTCGCCATCGCCGTCGAAGTCGGCGAAGTTCGGGCTTGGCATGCCGTACACGTCGATCGGCTGTTTGTCGGTCGTCGTCAGTTTGACGGGGTCGGCGAACGTGGCGTTGGCGAGGCTGCGAAGCGATGAATCCGGACTGTTGGACGATGAATCAGGTTGGGAAATGTTCTCGACCAGATAGACGTAGCCGTGGAGCGGCCCATTGGTCCAGATGCCCTGCGAATTCCAGGCATCGTCCCAGCCATAGTCGTCCCAGATACCGATGCCGATAATTACGTCCAGATCGCCGTCGTTGTCGTAGTCGACGAGCTTCCACTGGTTGGCCCGGTACCGCTGGTACTGAGGATCGATCTTCTCCGGCAGCGGAAGTTTGACCGTGTCCGCCAGCAGCTTGCCCGGGAAGTTGAGATACATCACCCCGGGTGTCATCAGCACGACATCGTTGTCGATGTACGAGGCCTGCACGTTCTTGAGCGCCGGTGCGAGGCGTCTGGCGGGCTTGAAGACCGGTGTCCCATGACTTCCTTCTCGCGCCGCTCGCTGCGCGCCGCTTGCTGCTCCCGGATTCTCGAACAGATAGATCCCGTTGTACGGCTTGTCAGGGCAGCTGACGATGAGGTCCAGATCGCCGTCGCGATCGAAGTCCATCGGCAGGGGCCAGGCCCATAGCCCGACACCCAGATCGACGACCAGTCCCGGATTGTTGTAAGGGATCCGCTGCAATTGCCCCTGAGCAACCAGCTGGTGTCCGATACCGAGCAGAAGACTCGCGACGAATGGCAGGGCAAGCACCGTTCGGTATCGCAGCATGGCAGACGTACCTCGAGTTCGACGAGAGTCGTGATCGCGAGCTGTAGTCTAAATGACCGATGCCGATTCTGCGACAGGCGCAACACGAAGCACCCCGGCTGCTCAACGCTGCCGGGGTGCTGTCTCTCCATGGGTCTTGCTGATCACGCTGTGTCGTGTCCCGATCTCAGACGCTCACAGCCACGATGCCCAACTCGCACAGCGTCGTGATCAGATCGTCGAGTGTCGCGGTCTCGCGATCGGATTGCAGCCGATGGAGTTCGCGGAGGCTGATCGGACCGGAGCGCTGCAGATCGCGGAGCAGTTCCTCGGCGTCGTGGTCGATGACGGCGGTGCGAATCTCACATCCGGCAGCGTAGAACAGCACCGTGGCCGGAGTGGCGGTCGTGTCGTCGAGCAGTGCCTGCGTCTCGAAGGTGGTCCAGACATGTACGGGATTCAGGTACAGCGTCAGCTTTCCGGTCAACGGGCGGCGCGGGGTGTTCGCTGTGAGCATCGCCTGAAAGCGGGCATGCGCCAGCCGCTGCCTGAGGGCCATGAACTCGACGGCATTGCAGGCCAGCTGACAGGTGACATAGTCCTGCTGCTCATCAGAGAGTCGGTCGGTCTCGGCCAGCCAGTCAAGAAAGCGTTCTGCATCCTTGCGATCGGTGTCTCGCGCAGTGCGGGGCACGGTACGGACATACTCCTCGATCTGTTCGCTCAACTCTTCAAATCCATCGGCCAAAAGCTCACAGGCATTGTGCAGGCTCTCGCAGCGGGGGTCGGCCTCTTCACGCGAGAGCAATCGGGTGCGGACGTTACGTTCACCAGCGGCGATGTGACCCGCCAGACGCTCATCGCGATGGGCCGAAACTGTCGAGGTTGCAAGCAATGGGGACGCGGCGAAGGGAATTGTGATGGACATGGGTGAAGACTCCGCAGGTGATGTGATTTCGGGACGTGACGGGAATTCGCGGGAGACCCGAACGGGTCATAAACTGTTGGATGTGTCAGCGATGGTTGTTCGACTGCAGTGCCGAACGGCGTCGACATCGAGTGCACTGACTGCCGACAGCGTCCCGCCGCCGGGTGACCGAAAAGAGAAGCCCTCTGCTCCCCCCGAAGTCAGAGGGCTTCGAACCACATGCCGTCCGGAGTCGTGCGACGAGCACGGTTCGCGGCCGAATGTGGGGAGTTCGCAAAGTCACTGGCGACTTGTCCGTGGGGGCTCGACTGGCGGGGAGCTGAACGCTCCCGGACTCCAGTCCTTTCTGATGATCTGACCTGCCTGTCTGTGATTGCCGTCCCTTGACCGGCACTTTCCGCAACGCCGGTGCCATCGGACGCGGGACTCTGTCCGTGAGTCGCAATGACCTTGTGAAAAAAGACTTGCAGCGATTGCACTACCTGGCGTATCAGGCAGCACCTGTCATCACCATTGCTACAAGCGCCATCAGGAGGATGACAGGGCCTGCCGCAATCTCCTATCATCCCGGCGGCATCAGCTGCACCTCTTTCTGACCCGGATATCATGACTGTCCGCACGCGCTTCGCTCCATCCCCCACAGGCTACATGCACATCGGTGGGATGCGGACGGCTTTGTTCAACTGGTTGTGGGCCCGGCACAACGGGGGGCAATTCATTCTGCGGATCGACGACACCGATCAGCAGCGGAATGTTGAGGCCGCCCTGGAGCCGATCCTGCAGGCCTTTCGCTGGCTGGGGCTCGACTGGGACGAAGGCCCCGAGGTTGGAGGTCCGTATGGCCCCTACTTCCAGTCGCAGCGCGGGGAACTCTACCAGTCCGCTGTCCAAACGTTGCTGGATGCCGGACAGGCTTACAGGGACTTCGATCCACCGGAACTGACGCAGGCCGATCGCGAGGCCGCTGAGCGTGAGAAGCGGCCGTTTCTCAACCTGCGCCGGTCGCTGGACCTCTCACCCGCCGAAGCGGCGCGACACACAGACGCCGGCACGCCGCATGTCATCCGGTTTGTGATCGATCGATCCCGCACAGTGTCGATCGATGACCATGTCCGGGGGCAGGTCGAATGGGACGCCGGACTGATCGCCGATCCGGTCATCTGCGGGCCGATGGCTCGCCGCTCTACAACTTCGCGACCGTTGTGGACGACGCCCATCTGCAGATCACGCACGTCATCCGGGCGGAGGAACACCTCACCAACACTGCCGTGCAGGTGCTGATGTTCGAGGCCCTCGGTCACAAGTTACCGGAGTTCGCCCACATTCCGTTCGTGGCCGCACCGGGAACGAAGGAGAAGCTGAGCAAGCGCGACAAGAAGCTGGAAAAGTACCGCAAGAATCCGCAGTTTCAGACGCTGTTTCAGATCGCCGATGACGTGCTGCCGCAGATCGGACTCGGAAATTCCGACACACTCAACCCGGTGATGGTCGCCTGTTACGAGGCAATCGGGTTTCTGCCGGAGGCGATCGTCAACGGGCTCGCGCGACTGGGCTGGTCGTACGATGACAAGACGGAGATCATGTCGCGCGACTTCATCGTCGAGAACTTCACGCTCGATCGCGTCGTCAAGGGTCCGGCCGGTCTCGATCCCGACAAGCTGCTGGCCAGCCAGGCGTACTGGGTCGGTCAGTTGAGCACTTTGGACAAGGTGCAGCGCTGTCTGCCCTACTTGACGAAAGCCGGTCGCATCAGCAACCCGGCAACTCCCGAGGAGGAGCGGTTTGTCACCCGCTTGGTGGAAGTGCTTGGCGAGCGGATCAAACTCTTCAGCGACATCCTGCAGTACGACGAGTACTTTGTTGCCGACGACGCACTCACTTGGGATGAGAAGGCTTTCGATAAACGACTGCGACAGCCGGCCGATGCCGCGGAGCTGCTCGGTGAGTTCCGCGATGTATTGGCGCAGGCGGAGTCCTTCGATGCGGCGTCTCTGGAGGCGACCTTCAAGGACTGGCTCGATGCGCGGGGTGTCGGCATCGGACAGGTGATTCATGCCCTGCGGATCGCGGTCACAGGCGAACCGGCCGGGCCGGGCATGTTTGACTGCCTGGAACTGCTGGGACGGAGGCGCTGCTTGCGGCGGATCGACCGGTCACTGGCGCACTGTCGGGTTGAGAGTTGAGAGCATCGATGCACTGCCGTCCTATCCGACCTTGTTGCGCCACCAGAACAGGATGATGAGGATCCCACCCGCCATGAGTCCTCCCTTGACCCAGGGGTTGCTCCAGATGTCTTCCTGCGGCTGAATACTCGCCGCCGAAGTGAACGGTGCGGGGGGCGTGGGCCGCGACGATGCTGCGGCGCCTGCGACCGACACTGTGGCGAGAGCGCGGTGGACTGGCTCAGACACGACCACGGCCAGAGGTGGCTCCGGTGGGCGACGCAGCACCACAGGCACCGCGGTTCGGGGGGATGCCTGGACGACACCATCAATCGTGACGCCCTGCAGCGTTCGCGCTTGGGCGACGGCCTGGGCATACGTGTCGCGCAGTGTGTTGAACAGGAACTCTTCACCAATCAGGCTGACTGCTGTCACCTGCTTGAGGGTGTACTGAAACTCCTTGCCTGATTCGACGCGGAAGTGCACCTTGTCGGGTGAGATGGCAATGAGATATCCGGTCAGGACGTTGCCACTCTTGCGGCGAATGCGGGCCGGACGAGGCGGATCAAAGACGATCCCGCCGATGGGTGCCAGTGCCTCTGTCTGGCCGAATGACGCTGTGGGCACCCCGTGCCAAGCAGCACTCAGCAGCCCCAGCAGGACCGCCACAGTACCGGCGCACCGCACAGCAGAGATGCCGGTCCGTCGCGTCTCGCGCCGGGTGAATCGCCGGACGTGTGTAATCGCAAGTTGTGGGTCGATGAATCGATCCCGAAGAATGCCCGTCATATCGGCCCCTCGCAGTGAACAGTGTCGATGGGTGACGACTTAGGTTCTGCGAACCCCAACAGTAGTACGCTCATCACCCCGAGACGTTCACAAGAATCCGGAAATCTGCAGAAGATTTCCCGATCGAGAGGTCACCACGGTTGCCGGGAGCGTCCTAGCGCTCAGCCATGCGTGACATGCGGGCGCGACGTTCGGCCCGGCGGCGGGCGCGTCGACGTGTATCGCTGGGCTTTTCGTAATACTCCCGACGCCGCATCTCCTTCTTCACCCCGCTGTGTTCGACGAGCTTCCGAAAGCGGCGGACCGCGTCGTTCACAGATTCATTGTCACGCAACCGAAGCTTGACCACTCAGTTCTCCTGTCAGGTTACCTGCAGACTGTCCCCATGTTTCAATACAAGTGCTTCGTCGAAAGGACGATCCGGAAGGATACCCAAATGGCCCTTTCGACGTAAAGTCAGCTCTGCACACGTTTCCCGGAATTCCGGGCGACCGCGTCCCTGTGATCGAGGCCCGCAGCTTCCCTGACGAGGTGCTGCCGCACGCGAAAAGGGCATTGTCGGGCGGGCCGATGGCTGTACAAACGCTCGGGTGCCACTGGCTCCGCCAGTCTGCCACTAAGAATGCGATCTCATCATGTTTGACTGGCAAAGCCCCTGGGCACACAACCCTGAGACCAAGGGCTGACACAGCACCGGTCTGGCCCATGGACGGCGGCCTCAATCCCCCGTGCCGTAGTCGAAGTACACACTCCGCTGCTTGAGCCGCATCTCGACCCACTCCTCGGGACGCGATGCCAGCAGCGAATAGTAGATGTGCGAGTGATCGGTGCGCTCATGCAGCACATCCCCGGTACGCGCGTCGTAACAGGTCAGCACTCCACTCGGCACCGCTTGGCCAGGCTCCTGCCGGGTGTAGTTCAGAATCAGCAGCGGGACATGCCGGGGCTGATCCAGCGGCAGTCCGACGTTCTCCAGCGTTCGATGCCAGAGCTGAGTGCCGTCCTGCAGGTTGTACACGTACACGCCACCATTGATCAGTCGGCGTCGGTAACCTCCCAGAATCTGGTTCGTGAGAACCACGCGCTGATCGCTCACTCCGGCTGAAACGAACACCATGACCCGCTCGGCATCGGTAACGACATGCACCTCCCGATCACCGGGCGGGAGCGCCATGGAATCGGTGCGGATGGTGCTGCCGGTCTCCCAGTCCAGGAACTGCAACTTGTTGTCTGTCAGCACACCGAACCACGCATCATCGACCTCGAAGACCCGACTGCCGGCCGCGAGCGGGATGCTCCAGCGCACATGCCCGGTCCCCAGGTCGAATCGTTGCAATGCCAGCGGTGTATTCGCAGCGGCATCCTCTGCCGGTGGATGCTCACCGGTCCCCTGTGTCGTCGGATCTGGAGGTTCTGCAATGAGCCAGCGCGCGGCTGATTGCAGCATCACTGTGGCAGGCGAGGGAAGCTGATCCAGAATGCGCATCCTCCGGCCGTCCAAGGGTCGCAACACCTCGCCGGAAGTTCTCGACGGGTTCAACAGGACGATGGCGTCCGGGCCTCCGACGACGGTGGTGCCGACCGGCAGATCGGAGCGTCTCCAGAGTTCGGTGCCGTCCTGCGGATCGAGCACGACCAGATGGCTGCGTTCCTGATAGCAGAGGAACTCCTCACCGACCGGGCCGACCTCTCCGATCGGGCGCCCGAAGCGATCTTCATAGATCGACGCCTGTTCCTCCTCGATGCTGCCTGTCTCGGTGAGGCTGATCAGCAACGGGGGCCGCTCTCCGCGCAGGTCGAGACTCTCGCCCCTGGGCGGCCAGACGATGGCCGCGGATCTCCGTCCATCATTCGTGAAGGGACGCACGCCGAACAGTTCGGTACCGACCCGCAGTACGAGCAGCGACTCCAATGCCCAGGCCCGATCGAGCCGGCGATCGGCACGAGTGTTCGAACGATCAGGGGGCAGGGAGACGCGCCACGGTTTTCCGTTCTCGCCATCGTCGAACCAGACACTTCGCCCCTGCCGATCGACGCTCACCGTGATGCGATTCCAAGGCGACCGACGGGGTGCGGTGACCGGGACCGCGGCGAGTTGCAGATAGTCGAAGGGAGAGGTGGACTCCGTCACCAGCGGTCGGCGAGAAGGCCAAGACCCCTGCGATACCGGTGGCCATTCATCAATCTCATGCGTCTCATGGGCACTGGCGTTGGTCTCTGCCGATTCCCCGCGCCCTGCAGAGTGCGCAACAAACGGGGCCACGACGATCCCAGGAAGTCTTCACCAATGCCGGTCAGCCAGCGATCCAGTCGCACCGTGCGGTGAGGCTGCTGGAACTCCACGAAGTACCGCCACAGTGCTGATGGCGTGACACCTGACGCGCCATTCACAGACCTCGAGAGGGGCGTCGTCGTTTCCGGACTGCGGGATGCCGCGACGCGATCATCGGCGGTCAACGGTCGCTCGTCCGCAGCGTAACTCTCGATCCGGTCAAACGACTGCACCAGCAGGTGCGTCCCGCACGGCACGACATTGCGGGGGAAGACTTCCCGGAAACTGCCGCCGCTTTCGGCCAACAGACGTGCCCCGGCCGACACGCTGGCATGAGTGCCGGACAGAGGACGCACGCTGCCGTCGCTCAATCGCAGCGACACCAAGCCCGTTGGCTGCACAGGGAAGATGTACTCCCCTGCATGGGTCCAGCCTTCACCCGCCGGTCGCGGAATGTGGGCTGTCCAGACGACCTCGCCGGTCTGAGTGTGCACCCCGGTCGCGGTGTCGGCACCGATGACCGTAACAATTCCATCAGCCGGCGGAAGTACGAATAAGCCATCGTTGCGTGGTCGCTTCCAGCGCAGTTCACCCGAACTCGTGTCGACGGCATACATCCAGTCGTTCTCGGGGACGGCCATGACGAATGTGTCATCAGCAGCCGCCAGCGTCGCGCGATGCCAGGTGTTGCTCGTCGGTCCGGGGACATGCTCCGGCTGATCGGTCAGGGCCCCGAGCTTGTCGGGAAGCTCGTCGCGACCCAGTCGCAGTCCCCAGAGTCTGCGGCGACTCACGAGATCGACACAAACCACAGCCCCGGCTCCGGTCGCGCAGTAGGCCCGACCCTGATGGATCAGCACCGGACAGGCGCGTGATTGCCGTAACGGATCCAGAGTCACTGGCCGCACCGCGCGGCCCAGCGGTACCGACCATTCCCGTACACCGGTGGATGCTTCGAGTGAATAAAGGCTGACGACGGCGTCGGCCTCGACGACAACGAGCAGCGATGTCTCGTCCCGGCAGGGAGGTCCGAGGAACGTGACGTCCTGCGGTGAGGAAATCGTGCCGACGGTGGCATGAGCAGGAGACTCGGCGGCCGAACGTGCATCCCCGGCACGCCACAGTTCCCGGCCGTTTGTGATCGACAGGGCGACCAGGGAATGCTCTGGAAAGAGCGTCAAGGGCTGCCCCGATTCGTCAAGTTCAGCGCTTGCGGTGCGAGCTGATTCCCGGGGGACAAGCACATAGGCTCGTTCATCGTCGACCACGAGGGCCTCCGAGAGCGAATCTCTCATCAGGCGGTGCGTCAGTGATCGCTCGGCAGAGACGCGTCTCAGGACATCCGACAGCGAACTGGACGCCTCGACGAGGAGATCCATCGACGATGACAACGCGATCTGCCAGACGACATCACCTGTGAGCGCATCCAGCGCAGCAACTCCCGACAACGTCCGCACGATGACATGATCGCTGGCACAGACGGGCTGTGCACTCAGCAGCGGGGCGATCCCCTGTGCATCCAGTTCCGCGAGCGACTCCTGGGCGAACTGCTCGACCTCGGGCGGCAAAGGCAGAACGTGCTGCCAGGCAGGTTGCTTCGCGAATGACGCGGGATCGGGAGCATGCTCGGGTGTTGAATCGTGATTCTGATCTGGTGGCGGTGACTGCGCCTGTTCGAGCGCGGTGCCCGTGCCAGCATCGTCTCTGATGACCGACGGGCTCCGCCCGGCTTGCCACGACTCCAGAAGTCGCTGGGCTCGGGAGTGCTCGCCCCGATCCCGGGCCTGAGCCACGAGGTGCTGCCAGACACGCTGACCAGCCGAGGTGTGTCGAAACTGGATCGCTCGGCGCAGCAGGGTATCGGGATTGCTGGATTGCTGGGCGGCGCGAACGTCCTGCTCCGCGCGCACCGACGGTCCGCTCGATCCGTTCGCTGGCGGACTCCGGCAGTGTCGCAAGGCGTGCGCCGGCCACTTCCCAGCCGCTGCGAAAAACTCCCTCCACCAAAACAAACGGGTCCTCTTCGAGATCCAGCACGGCCTGCCAGTTCTGGATGGCCGACGCTTCGTCCCCCTGCTGCCACAGGAGGTCGGCACTGGCCAGCAGCGACTCTCCCGTACGATCGCGTTCAAATTGCAGCGACGCCGAGAGATTCTCGGACGACGGGTCCTGACCTGGCAGCAGAGATGCCTGAGACAGGGCGAGCAGAGTCGTCAGCAGCAGTCGCATTGCTCACCTGTCTGATGATCTGGACAAGTCCACGTCGGGTTCCTAACTCCCGAGATCGCGCTCCAGGCGTCCCAAGGTCTCCCGAACCTCCGTGAACTGTTCGCTGAGCGACCGCATTTCATCGGCCAGTTCGGTGATCTGCCGCTGCAGGTCGTCGCACCGATGCTGCAGACCGGCATCCGCTCGCGATGCCGCCCCTGAATCGGCTCTGGCAGATGTGGTATGGCGAACGGCTGGCTCGGGGGACGATTCCGCCTCCGGGGCGTCATTGAACTCCAGGCGATGTCCCTCGCTGGGAGGGTAGAACGCTTGATCGACCTCGATGCCTCGGCGCTCCAGCGGTCCCGTGGACTGAACGAAGCCGGTCTCCTGCAGGTCTCGCAGTGCCTCGCGCAGTTCGTCCAGTCCGTCGATGGGAACCATGCGACTGGCGCAGGAGCGCAGCTCGCCCAGTTGTTGGCGGCCGCGCAACAGCAACTCGGTCACAATCGCCAGTTGAGGTTCGCTGAAGGGATAGCGTTGCCGCATGTGATGTCGATACCGCTCGGTGCGTCCCGACTCCGTATGGATCACGGCGATCAGTCCCAGTTGCCGCAGCTCGCCGAGGGTCTCCTCGACACTGTCTTCGCTGTAGTTGGTCACCGGCGAGCGGTTGCTCTTCTGATTGCAGCCTGCCGTGATCGCCTTGAGCGTCATCGGATAATACTCCGGCGTGGTGAAGGCCTTCTCCACCAGCACGCCCAGCACTCGCCGTTGCGAACGTGAGAGGACGCGCACCAGCGGTTCACTGGCTGCCTCGCTCGATGGATTCTCGGGACCGGTTATTGACGGGGGCATCACAGATTCCTGCATCTCGGATCCTTCCAGAACTCGGGCCAGAACTCGGGGGTGGTGCAACTGCTCAAGCAGTAGCGGTGATCAATCGGCGGTCGCCTCCGTTTGTCAATCGGCGGTCGCCTCAGTGGGATTGTGAATGACGAACTGAAAGTCCGGGTCGTCCCGCAGTGTGTCGAAATCGGTTTCGGCAGGGATGAGCGTTCGCAGGTCCGGGTCCATGCGAATCGCCCTGCCCAGCCAGGACAATGCCAGTGGCTTGTCTCCGGCCAGCGCATAGTAACACGCCATGTTGTACAAGACGACCGCCACCCGGGGATGAGCATCATACGCCTGCTTCATCGTGGCAATCGCATCTCCCAGCCGATCCACGCGTTTGTAGCACCAGGCGATGGCGAGCAGCGTATCAAGCTGGTCGGGGTAGACTTCCTGCACCTGCTGCAGCGAGCGCAAAGCCTCCTCGTGCCGTTGATCCATGCGGAGCGCCTCACCGTACAGGCGATGCCAGTCGACAAGGTTGCGACCGGTCTCGCGGATGCACTCCAGTTCGCGGACCGCCAGCGCCGGCAGGTTCAGCAGCAGGTAACCTTCGGCGACTTCCATCCGGCGGCGACAGCGATTGAGTTGCGATCGCTCCATGTGAACACCCCGCAAACGGCCCTCTCGTGATCGTGCCCTGCTCGAAGTCAGCATCTTGATCTGCGCAGCATTGTAGTGGACCCGCCCACCTCAGGAAATTGGTCACTTGCCTGTGCACACCTGCCGGATGTGTGTCTGTATTGTAGACGGATGTTCCGCATGTCCGCCCTGGCAGGGGTGATTGATCGCTTCATCCTCCGGTGAAGTCCAATGGCCGTGCGGACCCACTCCAGTTCAATGGGTAGCCCCGGATCTTGATCCGGGGTCGCGGAGCGACAGGAGGCCGTGGGGTGACTTGGCGATTGGCCCTGGAGTTCGACTTGCTGGTATCAGGACCGCAGTTCCGTCGGTGTGCCGATTTCCTGGATCGAGTGAGTCGCGCACACAGGCGGGTGCTTCTTGCCGCTGCGCGGCACCGGTTGGGGCAACCGGTGCTACCCGCTCACCATGCGCGGGCGACAAAACAAAGCAGCCCATCGACAAGGGTCGATGGGCTGCGGATGACTTTCGGATTGCTAAGTCAGTCTCAGGTTAGAACGTTCCCCAGCCGAAGGGGAGTTCCCCGAAGACAGCACCCGTAAATGTCGTACCGTTCGCACTGCCTGGTCCGACGAACGGATTGGCGTCGAGAGCGAACGGGTTGAATCCACCCAGCACTCGGACACGGAACGTACTCGGTCCCATGCCCGGGTACAGATACGCCCCGTTGTCTGGCGGATCGGCGACACCCATCGTCTGCGGTTCCAGGACGAGTCCGCCGGTGTAAGTACGAATGGCCACGCGCTGGGCATTCCGACGGCGAGTCCCGGTCGTGAAGGGACCAGGGGGTGAAGGGGGTGTCTGACCCGAACGTGACTTGAACACCGGCTCGTCGTTGTCGAAGAAGGCACCGGCCTGGCCATCGGGAGTTCCGTTGCGGCCGGAATTGTTGACGTCAGCACCGCTGTCCACGGTGACGTTTGACCAGATCACATCCATGCGGGCCAGCGAGTCGCCGTTGTTGGCTCCCATCGGTGCAAACGTCATGTCATCCCAGGTGCCGCCGGTGGTCGCCGGGTCACCGGTGGACCGGAAGCCGTGGAAGAACACGTCGTCGCCGAAGTTACCGTCGAAGTCGACATCGGTCACGGTCAACTGGATACCGCTGCGGGTGTCGGCAAAGCCGCCGTTGTTGCCGCCGTTGGCATTGTTGTAGCCGCCATCGGTCGAACCGACGCGAACCACCAGACCACCGGACTCAACCAGACCGACACCGGTCATACCGTTCTGCTCAATCGTCGTGTTCCCGGTGATGAACAAGTCCAGGAAGGGATCGGCACCAAGGGCTCCATCCTGCATCAGGGTATCGCTCGCCGGCACGTTCTGCATTTGAGTGGCTGAGGCCGTGTTGACCACATACACACCTTCGAGTCCGTTTGAGGCGATCGTTTCGTTGTTGATGGAGATCGAGGAGACCGCGCTATTGCCCTGGTTGAGAATGTCGTATCCTCGGCCGGTATTGCGATCCACGGTGTTCTGGTTGAAGTTCAGGGTGAACGTACCGGCTGAGTTGTGCCTGATCTCGACGCCGTCGCCGTTGTTCTGACGGATGAGGTTGCGGTTAAACGTGTACCCCTTGAAGGTCAGCTGCTCGATATCGATACCATGGCCGTTGTCAGGATCCATGGCCGAGCGAGTTCCGTTCAGGACGATCGAGTTGTTGGTAAACGTTCCACTTCCCGGCCCCTGAATGAAGATGCCGTCCAGGCCGTTGCTGGCGATCAGGTTGCCCAGGCTGTTGCCCATGCCGTCCGTGCCGTCAAGTCCGACGGTGAGGCCTGACGTCACAGCCTGCTGGCGAATGCCGTGGTCGTCGTTCCGCTGGATGGTGTTGCCGGTCCACGTACCACTGATCTGCCGCTGATCGGTCGGCGTGAGGGAATCCTGCTGCAGATGGATGCCGTCACCGAGGTTGTCGGTGATCGTATTGCGGGTCATGTTCAGATCCATCTGGGCATCGGCACCGGTCTGGGCGAAGACGCCGTCATCGCCGTTCATGACGAACGAGTTCCGGTTGACGCTGACATTGATCAGGTCGTTGTCATCGTTCTGGGCAATGAAGTCCAGACCGTCGTCTCCGTTGCGATTGACCATATTGTCGTTGATGTCGACGCTGTTCATGACCACTTCGTCCCGGCGGAAGATGTTGATGCCGTCGAGGCCGTTGTCGGTGATGACGTTGTTCAGGATGTCCACGTTGTCGGCGATGGACCGTTCCTGGAAGTTCAGGGCGATACCGTGTCCGGCGTTCGCGTCACCCACACCGCCGATCGTGTTGTTGCGAATCAGCAGATCCTGGAGCCGGTTGATGGCCTGCATGGGATCGATGACGTTACCGATCATCTGCACATAGATGCCCTCGCCGGCAAACGGTGTCATCACGTTGCCGTCGTTCTGCGTGTCGGTGATGGTGTTGTCCACGATTCGCAGGAAGCCGTCTCCATTCTGCAGGAGGTCCACGGAGATGGCAGCGCCGACGTTGTTGTCGAACGTGTTGCCGTTGCCGGGATTCATGGTCGACCCGATCGACAGATTGAAGTCGCTGCCGATCGCGTTGGTTCCCTCGAAGATGGCCTTCAGGCCGAAGCTGCCATTGTTGCTGATGTCGTTGTTGGTGAAGCTGCCCCCGCTGAAGAAACCGGAGTCGTTGGTGTGGATCATCACACCCGCACCCCCGTTGCCCAGGAAGTCGATGTTGTCCACGCTGGGCATGGTGAGTGACCCAAGGTTCTCGACTTCCACGTTGAGGCCGTTGGCGCCGTTGTTCGAGGCGGAGGCGACCATGCCGAGCCCCGCACCCGAGTTGGTGACACCCAGTTCGGCCGTCGAGTTATCGACCATGATGTTGATGCCGTGCTGGCCGTTGCTGTCGAACGTGCCGATGTCGATCGCACTCCCCATCGGGATGCTGGCCATGTTGAGGAGGTTGAGCTGCAGGCCGTCCTCACCATTGTTGACGCCGGTGACGCTGTTCAGATTGAGAGCCGTTGTGACGGTGGTTCCATCAAGCGTCAGCTCCAGGCCGTCTCCGACAGCCGCCATGGCTCCCGGTCCGTCGGCGGTCACGTTGTCGAAGTTGACGGTTCCGAGGACCATGTTGGTGAACCGGACGTTGATCTGGTCACCCTGGTTGTCGTTGACCGTCATGTTGCTGAGGTCGAAGTCCATCAGGCCGGTGACGTTGTTGAGGTCGATCAACAGGCCGTTGCCCATGTTGTTGTCGACGTTGACGTTCGTCGCGGTGATCCCCAGGTTGTTGATCTGCACGCCGCTGCCATCGTTGGCAACGAAGCGGATGCCGTCACCCCGGTTGTTGTTGGCCGAGGCCGTCAGGTCGAAGTCTCCCACGAGCGGAGGGGCGCCACCGTTCTGCAGCACGATCTCGACACCATGTCCGCCGTTGTTCATCGGGGAGCCGAGGGTGCCGTTGCCGTTGAAGGTGTTGGCGGGCTGACCCATGCCGGTCATGGACATCAGCGAGACCATGGTGCCACTGTCTTCGGCGAGCAGCGTGAGGCCTGCGCCCGCCGTTGTTGGAGGCGGTGCTGCCGTTGCTGATGGTGACGGCGAGTTCCGCGGCAAGCTCCGCGAAGAAGTCCATGCCGTCACCCGTGGTGTTGCCGTTCGCCGACACATCGTTGAGGTCGATCGTGGCGGAAGAGCCCATGCCGGCTACGTCCACTTCGATGCCGTCTGCGAAGACCATCGGGGCGATGCCGTTGTTAAGCACGTCCAGTCCGGCCAGGTTGCTGATGAAGGTCGCACCCGGTGTAACGGTACCGACGTTGATCTTCATGCCCTGGCGACCATTGTTGGCAATCAGCCCGGTCGTCACGTCGAACGTCAGGTTCGACGTGTCCTGCACGTTGAGCTGCACACCCTGGCCGAAGCTCGGCACCGTATTGTTGATGGTCAGGTTCGTCAGGTCGAAGCTGGCGGTCGAACCATCGCGGACATTGACTCGCAAGGCTGCCGCCGTGGTGCTGGCTGTCGTGTTGTTGGAGAGATTCAGGCCGTCAGCCGTGAATGTGGTGAGGGTCGAGCCCGTCTTGACGTCGACATTGAGCCCTTCCTCGTCGTTCCCCTGAGCGAGGACGTTGTTGAATGTGTCGACCGTGGCTGTAACGCCGCCTTCGAAGATCAGGTCCACGCCACGTGCACCGGCATTCGAGGCGACCACATTGTCCATGGAGAGGGTTGTGGTGCCTGGGCCGGCAACTCGAACCTCGACCGCGTCTCCCGAGGCGTTCGAGAAGTCCGAGGCCCGGTTGGTGCCAAGGATGTCCAGGTTGACGACGTCACCCATCACGAGCAGCGAGGCGTCGAAGTCCAGGCCCATGCCCGCCATGGCTCCCGTCGCGACGACACCGTCCAGCACCACATTGCTGGTGCCGGCCGTGTCACGCAGTTCGATGTCCACACCGGTGAGGGCGGCATCGTTGGCGGTGACGTCGGTCAGGTTGATGCCTACGCCGGTCATCTGCGTGTCGGAGAGAATGGTGATGCCATTGCCGCCGGCCCGTGAGAAGTCGGAGTTGCTGGCGTTCACCGTCGACAGCGTCGAGGCCACATCAGACCACACCTTCAGCCCGGTTCCTCCGGCATCGGTCCCGGTCACATTGTTGATGCTGTTGACCTTTCCGGTGATGCCGTCCATGAATCCGATGTCGATGGCTTCAGCACCGGCCATGTTGGCATTCACATTGGCGATGCTGACGTTCGCCATCGCACCGACGGCCCCACGCAGATCGAGGTCGATCGCCTGGGTTCCGGCTGTGGAGAGGTCGGACGTATCGGCCCCGCCGTTGATGTTCACGTTGAGCACGTCGGTCGCACCGGCCATGAAGCCGAGCAGTTCGATGGCCCGGTCACCGGCTCCGGTCGCGTCGATGTTGCTGAGCGTGACGTTGCTCGTCCCGCCAGTGACGCTGAGCAGGTCGATATCGACGCCGTCCTGACCCGCGTTGGTCGCGGTGACGTTCTGCAGGTTCATGTTGATCGGCACCGTTTGGGGTCCGACCATCACGAACACGCCGTCGGTCCCGGCACCACTGGCATCAACCGTATTGGCGTTGATGGTGGTGATTGTGGAGGCACCTCCCACGCTGCGGAAGGCGACACCGGCTCCTGAGCCGTTGCCCGAGGCGTTCACATTGTCAAACGAGTTGACCGCACCAGTGACGAGGCCCTCGAAGTCGACCAGCACCCCGTTGCCGCCGGAGTTCGAAGCATTCAGGCCGTTGACAGCCAGATTCGCCTGGGAGCCGGCCACACCGCTGAAGTTCATGTCGACGGCATCGTTGCCGGACATGCTGAAGTTCGAGTCGAGAATGGTGGTGTTGAGCGTCCCGTCAAGTCCGATGACGTTGAGGTCCAGTCCGGCACCGGTGGATCCGTTGGCGACCACCCGGTCCAGCAGCACGGTACTCGTGCCCCCGCCGGTGAGGCCGCTCAGGTCGATGTTGATGGCATCACCCGGTGCACCATTGGCGCGGACGGCGGTCATCGAGATGGTGGTCGGTGTCGCCTGTCCACCCAGGCGGATGTCGATCGGGGTCGCACCGGCTCCATCGTAGTTGCCGTTGCGAGCGATAAAGCTGGTGAGGGTGGAACCGGCGGCGACATCGATATCGATGGCGGTCGAGCCGGCCATGTCACCGGTGACGTTGTTGAAGTTCACGACATTGGCCAGGGCTCCGCCCGTGACGTCGAGGTCGAGCACGTTGTCGCCGGCCCCGGTCGCCATCATCTCGTTGAGGCCCAGCGTCAGACTGCTGCCCATGCCGCTGGAGATGGCCCGGACGGTGTCCTCGGTGGCGTTCTCAGCGAAGATGCGGTTGAGGTTGGCTCCCAGCACGCCGCCTGCCGTCGCACTGAGCTTGATGGCGTTGGCCGCACTGTTGTTGATCATCATGCCGTTGGTGGTGATGGTGCCCGTCGAGCCGGCCCCATCGACACTGATGTCGAACTCACCTTCACCCGGCACAGGCATGTTGGGCGAGAAGGTCGAGTTGACGACCGTCATGCTGGCGAACAGCGTGCCGCCACTCTCCACGTTGACATCGAACGCCTTCACCGGGTTGTTGGCGATGTTGACGTTGTTCATGTCGAGGGTGAGGGACGAACCGGCGTCGCGAATGGTTGCCTGGAAGGCCCCCGTCACCGGCAGACCGGTCTTCGGGTCGACCATGGTGCCGTTGTTCATGATGCCGACGTTTGTCAGCCCCAGCCGGATGTCGCCGTCGAGTTCGGCGAGGACATCAACACCGGTGCCGGCATTGCCGTTGAAGTTGAGGTTCGAGAACTGACCCGTGAACTGGCCGCCATTGCGGGCGACGATGGACAGCCCGGCACCCATGGGATTGGAGGCCACGGTCACGCCGTCGAGTGTGATGTTCATGATGTCGCCGACCCCGTCGACACAGAACTGCAGCGGGTCGGTGCCGATGTCGATCATGCCGCCCATGGCGCTGAAGGTGATGAAGCCTCCATCCTGCTGGACGAGATCGAAGGGACCTTCCTCGTTGCCAACGACGTCGGTGTTGTTGAGGAAGATGCTGATCTGGGTGTTGCCCGGCACGCCGCCGTCGCCATCCGCCAGGGCGCTGATGCCGTAGCCGATGCCGTCACCCATGTTCATGTTGGAGTTGTTGTTGATCTGGCTGTTGTCGAACTGGACGGCGATACCGGTCGTCTGCGGATTGGGGAACATGTCCCCGCCGTTGACGGCATTGAGCGTGACGCCGTTGCCGAAGTTCATGTTCGCCATCACGTTGTCGAACACCATGGCGATGTAGGACGTATCGCCGAGAGACATGTCAGCATTGGTGGAGAGGTTGATCCCGCCCATGCCGTTGTTGCTGAACGAGCCGTTCGAGACCATGCCGGTAATGGTGGAGTCGCCGTCGGCCCCGAGATTGAGGCCGTAGCCGCTCGCCATGTTGGCGGAGAAGTCGTTGAGGTTGAGCGTGGCGGTCGAGCCATTCAGCACCATGCCCACAACCGCATCGCCGGTGGCACCGTCCATGACGACAGGTCCGTTGCCGTCGAGATCGATGACGACGTCGCCGCCGTTATTGGCGAGGAAGTTGACCGGGCTGCCGCCGCTGCTGGTGAAGGAACCGACGTTCGTGAGGATCACGCTGACGTTGCCGCCATCGCCCACAGCGAACAGGGTGTCTGCACCGGCGTTACCGGCGGAGACGACGTCACCCGTGATGCTGGTGGTTCCGCCTCCGGTTGCCTGGGCATTGATGGCATTGCCACTCGCATTGCCGAGTTGCACGTTCTGCAGGCCGACGTTGATGTGGGCATTGGTCTGGGCGAGCAGGTTGAGGCCGTTGCCTCCTGCAAACGTCATGTTCGTACCGTTGAACATGCCGTTGAACGTCGAGTTGTTCTGGCCAGCACGTCCAGCACGTTGTTGCCGGCGAAGGACATGTCGCTGCCGGTGACGTTGAAGTTGGCCGTCGAGCCATTGTTCACGACGCCCGAGATCACGTTGTTCCCGACCGGGTTGGCGGCGGTGGAGAGCGGCGTGTTGGCGATCGTCACATTGAGCGTACCACCCATGTCGACGTCGAACTCGTAGGCATTGTCGCCGGCACCAGAAAGGTCACCGGGATCGACGACGTTGACGACGGAGGCGACGTTGGTGATATCGACGGCGTCGTCACCGGCCCCCATGACGGTGGTCGTGGCCTTGTTGAGGTTGAGGGTCGAGGCACCGGTGGCTGTGAGGTTGATGCCATCAACCGTGGCGTTATTGATCGTCGAGTTGGTCAGCGTGACGTTGGCGGTGGAAGCGGCGGTGTTCAACTTGTAACCATTGGCACCGGCGTTGTTCATGTTGACGGTGTTGAGGTTCGACGTGAGCGTCGAACCGGCAGACATCGCAATGTCCACGGCATCGCCCCCGGCATTTGCCAGAGCAACGTTCGTGAGGTTGAGAGTCGCCGTGGCGGCATTCAGGACGCCGTGCACGCCATCACCACCGACGGCATCGGCTGCTGTGGAGAGTTGGAGTTGGCAAAGGTGGCATTGAGTGTGCCGCCCGTCGTGCCATTGAAGTCCAGGCGTCGCCATTGGCACCGGTGGAGGGAGTGCCGCTGACCATCAGGTTGATCGGTCGATCCGCCCGAGAAGTCGACTTCGTAGGCATTGTCGCCGGCACTGGTGTTCGGTCCCGCCGGTGATGGTGACACCCAGCGTCGCCATGTTGGAGGCATCCAGGTCAACTCCGTCGCAATCCGGCATTGCTGAAGTTGGTGTTGGTGAACGCGAACTGGCCCATGGAGCCATTGAAGTCGAGTTCGATACCGTTGTTGACGGCACCCGAGAAGTTAGTGCCGCTGACGGTACCGTTCATCGTCGAACCGCCAGTGGCGGTGACATCGAGACCATCGTCGGCACCGGTGGCAGAAGTGCCGCTCAGCGTCAGGTTGCTGTTCGCGCCATTCGTGAGGGTGAACAGCAGTCCATCGCCGCCGGCAGTGTTGAACGAACCACCCGAGATGCCGAGGTTGACGGTGCTGTTGTCGTTGCTGACGTCCACGCCGGCATTCGTGGCGTTGTTGAAGGAGCCGGCGTTGACCAGCGTCATGTTGACGGTGCTGTTGTTGGTCGCATCGACATCGATGCCATTGTCACCGGCCATTGGCCGGCAATGCCGGTGTTGCTGGTGACGGTCGCCATGGCATTCGTGGCGGCGATGATCTGGATGGCGTCGTTGCCGGCATCGTTGAACGTGGTGCCGTTGTTCAGGCGGGCCACGAGCCGCGATCCGTTGCGAACATTGGCGATTAAATCCGTCGAGACCGGCACCGTTCGCGCTGGAGTTGTCCAGAATCACATTGCCGACCGACCCGTTCTGCAGGGTGAGGCCGAAGCCGTTGCCAGCGGCGGCATTGTTGAAGGAACTGCCGGTGAACGTGCCGTTAAACGTCGAACCGTTGTTGGCCACGATGCTGGCACCATTCATGGCGGCACCGTCGGCGCTGGAGTTGGTGAGGTTGAGGATGGCTGTCGAGCCGTTGTCCAGCACGCCGAGGATGCCGTTCATGCCGGCATTGGCGAGGGACGTGTCAACCAGCGTGGTGGTCAGCGTACCACCCATGTTGCCGACGAACTCCAGTCCGTTGTTCGTGGCGTTGGCGGCGGACGTCGGGTCGACAAACAGGTTGACACTGCGGTTGAAGACGATGTCGAAGGCGTCGTCACCGGCCCGTTCAATCGAACCATTGACGATGCTGATGTCCACCGTCGACTGGTTTTCCTCCACATGCAGGCCGTCCATGCCGGCATCGTCCATCGCGGTCGAAGTCAGTCCGAGGCTGACCAGGCTGTTGTCAGACAGGACGGCGACGGCATTCAGTCCGGCATCGGAGAAGTCGCCGCGGGTGACAGTGCCATTGAAGAACGAGTCGGTCGCATCCACGAGCAGGCCGTTGCCTGCCGCTCCACTGAAGTCGATGTCGGCCAGAGCCAGGTTGATGGTGGAACCGCCGGTCAGCAGGGCCTGGACGGCATCGCCCGCAGCTCCGGTGAAGTCGGCAGGAGACCCCATGGTACCGGCGATGTCCACGTTGGCCGTGCCGCCGTTCAGGGCGTTGATGAAGATCGAGTTGATGCCGGCGTTGGCGAAGAAGTCGGCATTGGTGATGTTCACATCCACGACCGAGGCGTCAGCCACGATGTTCAGTGCATTCATCGAGGAATTCGCACCGGAGAGATTGTCGCCGTTGAGAATGATGGTCGAGCCGGGATCGGAATTGAGGTTGATGGCATTCATGCCCGCGCCGCTGATGTCGACGTTGGTCGTCATGCCAATGAACGTCGAACCGTTGAGCGAGTTGATGTCCATTCCGTGCTTGGCCGCGTTCGCCAGGTTCACATTGTTAAGCGTGACATTGGCCGTCCCATCGTTGAGATCGACATTGAGCCCGTCCATACCGGCGTTCGAGAAGTTCGCAGGATTGGCCAGGGTGCCGGCGATGCTGGCATTCACCACGCCACCCATGTTGGCGGCGACATTGATGCCATTACCCGCCGCAATGACGAACGAGCCGGTGTTCGTGAAGTTCGCCGTCAACTGTCCGGCCGATGCCTGCAGGTCGATTCCGTCTCCGCCCGAGTTCATGCCGGAGACCGCATTGCCGGTCACGACACCCATAGAGCCATTGTTGGCAATCGCCTGGACGGCGGTCATGCCGGCGTCATGGAACGTCGTCGAGGACAGGTTGACGTTGAACAGCGAGTTATTGTCGCCGAAGATCGACAAACCATAGGCACCCGCCTGGTTGGCGGTCATGTTGCTCATGGCAAGCTGTGCCCCCGAGCCGTTATTCACGTCGATCAGCACGGCACTGCCGCCGGCATCGCTGAAGGAGCCGTTGGAGAAGGAGCCGTCAAACAGGGCCCCGGTGTCGGCCAGAATGTCGAGGGCATCGCCGCCGACGTTGGTGACGTTGGTTCCGGTGAAGACGAGCATCGCATCGGCCCCGTTGGCCAGCGTGCCATGGATACCATCTCCCAGCGCAGCACCCGACAGGTTCGACTGGCTGAAGCCGAGGTTGAGCAGGGAGTTCTGGTCCACATTGAACAGCAGTGAGTTCTGGATGGCGCTGGTGCCTGTGGTCATCTGGGCCACCAGGTCGACACGAGCGTTGCTGGTGAGCGACAGGTCAAAGGCGTCCTGCGTGGCATTGTCGAAGTTGCTGTTGGTCAGCATCACGTTGATGTCCGCCAGGTTGGCCGCCTCCACATGGAAGGCGTCGCGGCCCACACCGTTGGCCTGCGTCGAGGCCAGTGACAGATCGAGCGTCGCGTTATTCACGTCAAGATGCACCGCATCGCGACCGGCTGCCGAGAGGTTACCGTTCGTCAGGGAGACGTTCGCATCGGCGCCACCGCTCAGGTGAACGAGCAGACCATCGATGTCCGCCCCGCCGGCGGACGTGTTGTTGGCGATCAGGTTCAGTCGGCCGCCGCTGCTGCCGCGAACGGTCATCCCGCGTCCGGAACCCAGACCGTTCACAGCATCATTGAAGGTGCTCCCGGCAATGGCGAGGTCAACGCGACCGTTGTTCAGGGCGTCCATCAGCAGGCCGTTGCGGTTGCTGCTGGCGCGGACGTTCGCCGCCGTCGCATTGATGATCGAGTTGTTGCCATACAGACTCAGGCCCGCCTGACCTCCATCGAGGAAGCGTACGCCATCGATCCCGAGCGTGAGGGGGTCGGTATTGACGTTGGTGATGCGGATGCCGCCCATCGCCGTGAGGTTCGGGATGTTGAAGGCGACGTTCTGGATAAAGCCTGTGCCGTGGGCGTTATGCAGCACGATGCCGCTGCCGGCACCGGTGTTCTCCGGCAGGTTGACGTCCTTGTTGATATTCAGGATGTCAAAGTTGTAGGCACCGTTCCCCCCGATCGCGACGCCATTCGCCGGCGAGAGGATGTTCAGACCATTGACTTCGTTGTTGCCCGCGAGGCTGACAATCGTGGCACCGGGATTCCCGGCGACGAAGGGGCTGGGACCCACCGGGCTGATGAACGGCAGCAGGAAGGTGCCACGCATATCATCCGTAAAGAAGTGGGGCACACCTTCACCCAGCAGGCGCTGGTAGTTCTGCAGTTGCAGCCCGTCTCCGGCCGGCAGGGGATTGAAGGGAGTTGTTCCCGATGAGTAGACGAGGATCATGTCGGCGTCCGACCCATTCGCGAGATCCAGGCGGTCCCAGGGTCGCTCAAACGAGCCATTGCCGTCGACGGGCCCGTTGTTCGAGACATGCTTGACGATGTAAGATTGGCCGGTGCGCGGATTGATGGAGGGCGTAAAGACGGTCGTCAGCAGGGAGTCGTCGACGGCCACGCGGCGCTGCTTGTACAGGCGGTCGTAGGCGCGGCGATCGATGGGTCGGGCATTGCCGGTCTTGCCCAGTCCGAATTCGCCCGTCCCAGGTACCAGGCGACTCCCAGGTTGGTGGTCGTGCCGAACAACTCGTCGTTGGCCACTGTCAGATTGACCTGGGCGACGTTGAAGTCGAGGCCCACATGCCCGCGCACACCGGTGGTGTCGTTACCATCGGCGGCATCGAAGTGATAGACGCCCGCACCGCCGAAGAGCCATTCATGATTCGGCACCCAGACGTTGGCGGTCAGATCGGCACCGCGCATCTGCTGCTCGGCCGGTTGGTCATCGAGGAAACCGACCTGCATTCCCTGAAACAGGGTGTTGAGCGTCGGGATCGAGTTGCCGACCGGATTGATGTCATCATTGAAGGGGAGATAGACGTTACCGCTCAACTGCAGGTGGCTCAGCATGTACTCGGCACCAAAGCTCGCCCGGTTGTAGGCGTAGTTGTTGGAGCTGAAGTCGTGCGTATAGCCGCCATAGACGCCCAGCACGCTGTTTTCCATCAACAGCCGATAGCCGATGTTCACATCGGTTCCGACATCGCCTTCCTGGTTGCCCATGCCGAGCACGTCGGCGAACCAGAAGCCGTTCCCCCAGGTGGGGCCGGGCAGAAACGTCCCAACCTGCCAGAAGTTGTCGGTGGAGCCGGGGCGATCGCCGAAGTCCCCCTGCATCCAGAGGAACCCACCGACCGGCCCGATCGGAGCGATGCCATAGCTGGCACCGTAGTTGACGTAGCTGTCGTCATAGAGAGCGCCATCGGACAACGAGACGAACCCGGGCTGGTCGATCGTCTGTCCGGACGTGATGGCCGCCATCATGGCCACGAGAACGGCCACAAGTCCCGTGAGCTTCGAACGGAGCAATGCCATTGGTCTCTCCATGACTCAGTTCATGTCACTACCACGACAACCCCCGTCGCGGTGATGCAACCCCTGATTGATTCGCTGTTGACTGGAGTAGGCGCAAAAACGCGGTCCTGAAGGACGGACCGGTTGTTACACTCCTTCCTGATATCGGCAATCTGCCGGGTGATCTGAATGGGAAAGCCTTGCTGGCTGTAGGTGTTTGGCGGATTACTCCGTCGGGCTGCTGCGACGGGCAATTGACCCTTAAGGCAACGGAGATCACTGCTTGAGGCCGTCAGCTCACCCGGTCCGACGATGTCGGATTTCGGCGCTGGGGAGGCTTGGGGAAGCCGGGAAAGATCTGCGGGGCCCCGGCAGTCAAGCGGGCCTGCTTTCCCGTCTGCCACACGTTCGCTTGCAGTTTCACCCTGCGAATGGGGGTTGCCGTACATCCGAGCCGACGAAACCACCAGCGACCGCAAAATCCGAAAGGGGCGGACACCGCACCTGCGGTACCCGCCCCCTGATGAGTCGGTCAGCAACCAGAGCGCCTATTGTCTCAGGCTCGGGTCGATGGAGCCGGCCTTGTCCCGATCGGCTTGGGCCCCGGCAGCGTCTCCGGCACCTTGACGTCGCTCGGCACGCCGCTGATAGGCCTGGGCGACCTTAGGATCGAGTCGCTTCGTCTGGCTGTAGGCCTGGATCGCATTGTCCAGGTCCTCCAGTGCGAGGTAGGCATCGCCGAGAATCGAGTAGCCTTCTTCAGTTGCCTCGATTTCGAGCGACTTGCGACAATCGTCAATCGCCTTCTGGGACTCGCCCTGTTCGAGCCAGTAGGCGGCCCGTGCCGAGTAGACCTGGGCCTGGCTCGGAGCCAGTTCCACCGCCTTGTCGTAGTTCGTCAGGGCGATCTCCTGATGTCCGCCGTGCACAGATGGGCGGCCCGCTGGACATAGCTGGCCGGGTTCTGGGGATTGCGGGCGACTTCGCCATTGAGCTTGGCCAGTCCGGCCAGCCACTTGACCTTCTGGATGTCCTTCTCAGATTCCGCCGTCATCCCCAGCTTTTCGTAGGCCTTCTGGCGACGAGCGTGAAACTGCAGATTGTTCTCCTGGAGTTCGACCGCGCGGGTGAACTCGGCGACCGCCTGCTGTGCGTTGTCCCGTTCCATGTAGACGAGCCCGCGGTTGTAGTAAGCCTGGGCGAAGTCCGGCTTGATCTGGGTCACCTTGTTCAGATCTTCCAGGGCCTTCGCCTGATTGTCGGCCTTGAAGTACGCCAGTCCGCGATTCTGAAAGGCCTCCGCAAATTCGCCGTTGAGCTGAATGGCAACATCGAAATCGCTGATGGCCCGCAGCCAGTCTTCCTGCAGGAAGAAGGCCAGCCCGCGATTGTTGTACGACTGGGCGTTCTGGCCATCGAGTTCGATCGCCTTCGAGAAATCGTTGACGGCATGGTCCCATACCTTGCGTGAGAGCAGAAACAGGCCGCGGGCGTTGTAGTACTTCGAGTCTTCGGGAGCCAAAGCAATCGCCCGGCTGTAGTCACTCAGGACGCCCTGCAGCTCATTCGCCTTGGCAAGATGCGCGGCACGCAGGGCATAGAGTTCGGCCTTGCGGGGTTCCTTGGTGATCTGCTGGTTGAGTTCGCTGAGCTGTCCGATCCACTGCAGACGCTGGGCGTCGGCCATCGCAGCAGCCGTCTGCCCCAGCTGTTGCAGTGAGTTCATGCGACGCTGGTACAGCTGGGCATTCAGCGGGTTGCGGGCAATCGCCTGGTTGAGGTCGGCGACCGCTTTGTCGTGCATGCCGGCCCGGGTCAGCAGTTCCGCACGATTGCTGTAGGCACTCACCGAGTTGGGATTGATCTTCAGGGCGAAGGTGAAGTCGGCGAGGGCATTGTCACCGTTCGCCTTCTGCAGGTGTGAGAACCCGCGGTTGTTGTACCCGTCGGCGAACTGGGGATTCATCGCCAGCACCTGATCGAAGTCCTTCAGGGCCGCATCGAAGTCCTTCTTCGCAGCGTGCGCCAACCCGCGCTGATTGAACAGCCGGTAGTTGGTCGGATCGATGTCGAGAGCCGATGTGTAGTCGCTGATGGCCTGGTCGTGCTTGCCCCGCGCCAGTTGATACAAGCCGCGTGCCGCCCAGAACTCAACGTTGTCGGGAGCCAGGTCAATGGCCTTGCCCAGGTGCTGCTCTGCCAGATCCTGCTGACCGGTCGCGCTGTAGCAGGCCGCCAGCTTCGCATGTGCGATGGGCGTCGCCCCGGCCTCAATGGCCTTTGTGAGAAGTTCAATCGCCTGGGGCCATTCCTGCTTTTGCATGTGCTGCTGGGCCGCCTGCAAACTGGAGGCGGAGCCCGACGACGCCTTGCGGGAGGCGGAACCGGCCCCCTGCGTCACGTTGGCCGCGTCTTCGTTTCCACAACCGGAAACCAGCAGTGCACTCAGCAGACAAAAACTCGCAAGTGGGGCGCGCATCCGTTTCGCTCCTGCCGGTTCCAATCCGTGAACCGGTCCTTGAAGAGGGGTAGACCAGGTTGATGTTGGCGCGAAGTCCGGCGGAATCTGCCGGAATCTCGGCTCGGGCGGGGTTTGTATCGCTGCCCCAAAAACGTGTCAATCCCGTTTCCCCCGCTCGCTCGCGGAGTTACGACGAGGCATGACGAACAGGAAGACCCGGCAGGGATTTCTCAACAGAGCCCAGGGTCTGCACCGAAGCCGCGCCACTCTGGAGCTGCGTTGCCGTTTGAGTTCACACTCCCCGGGAGAGGGTGAACTCAAATTGCAGAGTGGGCACTCGATACAGGCGTGCTGGACAAGCCAGCAGTGCTTTGGGGTGAGAGTGAGGCCAACCCGAACTCCTGGTCGTGACGCTCCACTAGTCGTCTGCAATGCAGTAGACGTGCGTCTTGCTGCGGAGGAAGAGCTGGTCTCCCGCAAGCGCCGGCGAAGCGTCGATCGGGTCATTCAGTTCGTTGGTCGCCAAAACCTGCAGTTCAGCGCCCGCCTCGATCACAAGTGTCGTCCCGTCGCGGCTGACGATGTAAATCCGCCCCGCGGCGGCGACTGGAGAGGCATACATCCGGCGGATGCCCGGCAGGCGGGAGCGTTCCATCACAACCTTGCCCGAGTCCGCCTCCACCGCCGACAGGATGCCTTCGTTCGACTGGTTGAAATACAACCGGCCCTCGTACAGCAGCGGCGACGGGATATAGGGCGTGCCACGATCCATGGTCCAGACGACCTTGTGGCTGCCGGCGACATCGCCGCGGGAGTCGAGCGAGATGGCATAGAGCGCGCTGCCGCTGTAGCCGCTCATGCAGAAGACGTTCCCGCCGAGAGTGACCGGGCAGGGTGCCACGTTGCCGACCTGCCCCCCGCACTCCCAGAGCAGTGTGCCGTTCGCGAAGTCGTAACTACGCACTTTCGCACTGGCGTTCGTAATGATCTGCGTGCGTCCGTTGTGCTCCACCACCAGTGGCGTGGCCCACGACGTACTTTCATCGCGGTCCGTGCGCCACACGTCTGCTCCAGTCATTGCATCGAGGGCCACGATGTACGACTGGTCCTCGTTGTCGCGGGTGATGATCACGCGATCGCCATGCACCACGGGCGAGGAGCCTTCACCGAAACTCACTCGAATGGGCACGTCTCCCAAATCCCGCTGCCACAGGAGCTTGCCCGACAGGTCGTAACAGTACAGACCCGGCGAGCCGAACCAGGCATACAGCCGTTCTCCGTCGGTCGTGGGCGAACACGACGCGAACGAACTGTCGCCATGATGCCCTTCGTGGGGGACGCGCGATGTCGCGGTGCGTTCCCAATTCACCGCGCCGGTGCTGCGGTCCAGTGCGATCACCTTGAAGTCGTGGACGGTGTTCGGATACACGATGCCGAACTGCCGCTTGGGTTGATCCTCCGGCTTGGGGAACCGCGGGTCGACCTTGCCTGTGTCAACGGCTGTCAGGATGAACACCTGGTCGCCCCAGACGATGGGCGAGGCGTTGCCGAGTCCTTCGATGGGAAGCTTCCAGCGGATGTTCTCGGTTTGGCTCCACGTGAGCGGAGGATCGGCTTGCGGCGCGACTCCGGTCGCCTCAGGTCCGCGCCATTGGTGCCAGTTGCCAGCCCGCTGATCGGCGAAGTCCCCCGCAGCAGCGAGACTCCCGGTAACCAGAACCAGAGCGAGGGACAGCAGCTGGTGGAAACTGCGAAGCATTGGGATCCTCATGCACATCTGAGCGATACGTCTACCAATGAACAATCAAGCCTTGGTCTGAGCGTTGTGTGCCACTGGCTTTGCCAGTGCAACATCATGAAATCGCACTCGTTGTGATGCACTGGCGGAGCCAGTGGCACCCTGCGTTATTCGGAGTGGAGCGTTGACGCTCACTGTGGAGTACCGTCATCCGGCCGTCAACCATACTGATGAATCACGAAATCCCCGGGACCGGGTAGTTGCGGGCGAACTCGGCGATCTCGGCCCACACGCGCTTGAGCACCGAAGCATCCTCCGGAGCGCGGAGAACGGTGAGGATCCACGCACCGACCTTTCGCATCTCGGCCTCCTTCATCCCGCGTGTGGTGAGGGCCGGGGTGCCGATGCGAATGCCGCTGGGGTCCAGAGGCTTGCGCTGGTCGTACGGAATCATGTTCTTGTTGACGGTGATGCCGGCGGCGTCGAGGGCCCCTTCGGCGATCTTGCCCGTCAGGCCGATGGTCGTCACATCGGCGAGCATCAGATGGTTGTCGGTGCCACCACTGGCGAGCGTGAGCCCGCCGGACGTGAGCGTCTCCGCGAGTGCCTGGGCATTGGCGATGATTTGCCGGGCATAGTCCTTGAAGCCGGGCTGCAGCGCCTCCTGAAAGCAGACTGCCTTGCCGGCGATGATGTGCATCAGCGGCCCTCCCTGCAAACCGGGGAACACCGTCTTGTCAATGTCCTTGGCGTACTCCTCCCGGCACAACACCATCCCTGCCGCGGGCCCCGCAACGTCTTGTGCGTCGTGGTGGTGACGAAGTCGGATACCTTCACCGGGTTGTCATGCAGACCCGCGGCGACCAGCCCGGCGTAGTGAGCCATGTCCACCATCAGCTTCGCCCCGATGCTGCGGGCGATCTCGGCGAACTTCGGATGTTCGATCTCACGCGGATAGGCACTCGCACCGGCGACGATGAGCTTCGGCTTGTGCTCCTTCGCAAGGGCCGCGACCTGATCGAAGTCAATGCGGTGATCGTCCTTCCGCACACCGTAGTGCACGACGTTGTACAGCTTGCCTGAGAAGTTGAGCGACATGCCATGCGTGAGGTGCCCGCCATGGGCGAGGTCCATCGCGAGGAAGGTATCTCCCGGCTGCAGGACGCTCATGTAGACCGCCATGTTGGCCTGCGAGCCTGCGTGAGGTTGCACGTTGGCATGTTCGGCCCCGAACAGTTGGCAAGCCCGGTCGCGTGCCAACGATTCGACGACGTCGACATACTCGCAGCCACCGTAGTAGCGCCGTCCGGGGTACCCTTCGGCGTACTTGTTGGTGAGGACCGTGCCCGCGGCCTGCAGGACGGCGGCGGAGGTGTAGTTCTCGGAGGCGATGAGTTCGAGGCCTTCGGTCTGTCGCCGTTGCTCATGCAAGACGGCGTCCCAGACATCGGGATCGGAGAGGGCGAGGGGTGACTGGGAAGTCATGTCGGACGGCTCCTGTGTGTGCCATTTGCTGGTTGCCAGCGTTTATAGTTCGTCCCCGAAGCGAAGGCTACCGTGCCTCCGGACAGGCCGGTATGCTGGATAAGGCACCGTCCGGCTGGTGAATCTGATCGGCAGCACGCTCCCACGTCGAACTGTTTTCGAACTCTTTGATCCATGCCTGTTTCGGAACCGACACCGCCGCTCGTCAGTTCACCTCCGCTCAAGGCGGAGCGGGTGTCGTTCACCGGTACGCTGGCGTCGATGACCCATGCGACAGCCGCCGACCTCGTCCGTCAGCATGGGGGCGAAGCGACCGAGCACGTCAGCAGGCAGACGACCATGCTCGTCGTCGGGGAGGAAGGCTGGCCGCTCGAAGACAACGGCGAGCCCTCGCTCAAGCTGCGGCAGGTGAGCGAATGGAATGAACAGGGACACGAAGTCCGCGTTGTGATCGAGTCCGACTTCCTGCACCTCATTGGGCTGAGCGAACGACGCGAGGAGATTCGCGGCCTGTACACGCCGGCCATGCTCAGCACGCTGCTGGATGTGGATGTCCACGTCATTCGTGGCTGGGCGCGGGCCGGCCTGATCCGTCCGGTGCGCACCGTCTACCGCTTGCCGTACTTCGACTTCAGCGAGGTCAGCAGTGCCCGCCGCCTCTCGCAGTTGCTCGAGTCGGGAGTGCCGCGCAAGGAGATCGAGGCCAGTCTGAAGAAGTTGCCCGCCGTTGTAAGAGGACGCGAGCGCCCGTTGGAGCAGCTCGACATCCTGGCACAAGGTCGGCATGTCGTGGTGCGGGATGCGAGTGGGCTGATCAGCCCGCGAACGGGACAACGCTTGCTCGACTTCGATCCTCCCGCCCAGTCGATGGACGAGCCCGATGATGAGGACGAGCACGCGGGGGTCCTGTTCCTGCAGGCCCATCGCACGGAAGGCTGCAGCAGTCGCGACTGGTATGTCGAGGGCTGCCGTCTCTATGAGGAAGGACGTGTCGACGACGCCATCGAGGCGCTGCGACTGTGCCTGATGGCGCACCCAGCCAATCCCGAGGGACACTTTCATCTGGCAGAATGTCTGTATCGGCAACGTCATGTGCGGGCAGCCCTCGAACGCTACTATGCCGCCGTCGAACTCGATCACGACTATCTGGAGGCGTGGACGCAGATCGGCTGTCTGCACCGGGAGCTGGAGGAGCTGAATCCCGCCGCCGACGCCTTCGAGATCGCCCTCGAGATTCATGACGAGTATCCTGATGCTCACTTCCACCTGGCAGAAGTGTTGCACGAGCTACAACGCCCGGAGGAAGCGCGGCATCATTGGCAGACGTACCTCTCACACAGTTCGCGCGGGCCCTGGGCCGATCTGGCGCGTCAACGACTCGACGTACCAGAGGGAACCGCTGCAGACCCGGCGGCCCCTGTCCTTCCGGACGAGTTCGCGCCATAATGGCCCCTCCTCCGGCGGGTGCGCTCTGCCGGACGCGCACCTCGCGATTCCGCTCACTCCTCAGATCGACTGCATTCGAACGGCTCACTTATGACGACCGAGACCGGCCGCCTCGTGGCGAATCTGGAAGCGAACATCGCCAAAGCCATTCTGGGCAAGCCGGATGTCATTCGCATGGCCATCGTCGCTTTGCTGGGGCATGGCCACCTGCTGATCGAGGACGCCCCCGGCGTCGGCAAGACGTCGCTGGCCAAAGCCCTCGCCCAGAGTCTCAACTGCAAGTTCACCCGGCTGCAGTGCACACCCGACATGCTGCCCAGCGACATCATCGGCTCCAGCATCTTTCTGCCCAATGAAGGACGCTTCGAGTTCCGTCCGGGTCCGTTGTTCACCAACATCCTGCTGACTGATGAAATCAACCGCACGACCCCCCGGACCCAGAGTGCGTTGCTCGAAGCCATGAATGAGCAGCAGGTCTCCGCCGACGGTCAGACGCACCGACTCGAATCGCCCTTCTTCGTCCTGGCGACGCAGAATCCCTACGAGTTCGAGGGGACATATCCGCTGCCGGAGAATCAGCTCGACCGGTTCATGCTCCGCATCAGCGTCGGATATCCCGAACGGTCCATTGAGATGCGCGTGCTCAACGAACACCGCAACGGTGAGCCAGTGGATCGACTCGCACACGTCCTCACCACCGAACAGTTGTGTGGGCTGCAGGATGCCGTCCGGCAGGTGCGCGTCGATGAAAGCCTCAGCGAATACCTGCTGGACATTGTGCATGCGACCCGCAGTCACGATGAACTGGCACTCGGCGTCAGCACGCGCGGAGCGATCACCTATCATCGTGCGGCACAGGCACTCGCACTCGCAGGCGGCCGGGATTATGTGACCCCCGATGACATCAAACTGCTGGCAGTGCCGGTGCTGGCGCACCGTGTCGTCTGCCGAGGCATGATTCGCGAGGGACAGCGCTCGCGGGCCAACGACATCATCCGGCAGATCGTCTCGACGACCCGCGTACCGGACTGACGGGCCGCGACCTCACTCGCCCAGCAATTGTTGCAGGCAGTGATAGGCATTGGGCAATGTCGGACCGAGCAGCCAGTCCACATCCACCCAGAAGCCGGGGATTGCTGCGCTGCGGAAGATGCGCTCGTCCTCGCAGGACACGACATCGTAACGCCCATCTGTCAGTCGCAGAAACTCGACTCGCTGCTGGATGGGGTCGATGATCCAATACTCGCGGACTCCGGCAGACTCATACTTCGCCCGCTTGTCGATCCAGTCGCGACGCCGGCTGTCGCGGGAGACGATCTCGACGGCGACATCCGGCCCGCCCTGCATCCGCCCCTCTTGAATGAGGTGCAGCCGATCCTCCGCGACCCAGGCAACATCCGGCTCCGGACCGTTGAGCTCATCCAGTTGAAAGGCGAAGCGGTTGACGAACACCTCGCCGCCGATCCCTCGCGCTGCCGTGTACTGCTCGATGAGCGAGCTGATGAAGTTGGTCAGTCGATTGGACGTGCGGGAGTCGGGAGACGCCATGTACACAACTCCGTCAAGCAGATCTGCTTTCTGGCCATCGGGAACGATCGCACAGAACTCATCGAAGGTCACCAGGTCTTCAGCCAGGCCGGCAGGTCGGTTCATCGCAACACCTCATGAAACACAAAGACGTGTACTCATTGTACATCAGCGGTATACTGGCACCAGAGCTGTTCGCAGGGATGCGCACCTCGACCGACTACTCCCAGAAGCCGACTGCGACTGAGGACCTACACCCGGGCCATGCTTGCCAAGCTGTGCACCTATTCACTGTTCGGCATCGATGCCCGCCCGGTGGAGGTCGAGGTCGACATCTCCCCCGGGGCCATGCCCAAGACGATCATCGTGGGGCTGGCGGAAGCGGCGGTGAAGGAGAGCATCCATCGCATCGAGCGGGCCCTCGTCAACAGCGGCTACAGCCGGCCCATTGACCGTATCGTCATCAACCTCTCGCCCGCCGACTTTCCCAAGGAGGCACCGTCGTTCGATTTGCCGATCGCGCTGGGGCTGCTGGCGGCGAGCGGTCAGTTACAGTCGGATCAGTTCCGTCGGTTTGCCGTGGTGGGAGAGCTGGCACTCGACGGCAATGTGCGACCGGTGAAGGGAGCGTTGTCGATGGCCCTGCAGGCCAGGCAGGACCGCCGGGCCGGTCTGCTCGTCCCGGTCCGCAATGCACCGGAAGCCTCGGTCGTCGAGGGAATCGACATCATCCCGGTCGGATCGCTCACCGAAGCTGTCGGGTTCTTCACCGGAGCCATCGAGATTCCGCCGGCTCCCTTCAGCTGGGACGATGCCGTCGCCGACTTCAGCACCTACAGCGTCGACTATGCCGACGTGAAGGGTCAGGAGATGGCCAAGCGGGCCGTCACGGTCGCAGCGGCGGGGGCCCATCATCTGCTGATGATCGGTTCACCCGGCACCGGCAAGACATTGCTCGCCCAGCGACTGGGCAGCATCCTCCCGCCGCTCTCGTCCGACGAAAGTCTCGAAACGACACGCATCTACAGCGCCGTGGGACGGCTCCCTCCCAACGAGCCGCTGGTGCTCACGCGTCCGTTCCGCTCGCCACATCACACCATCAGCGAAGCCGGTCTCGTCGGAGGGGGCAGCACCCCCGCACCCGGCGAAATCTCACTCTCGCACAACGGGGTCCTGTTCCTCGATGAACTGCCCGAGTTCAACCGCCGCACGCTGGAGGTGATGCGACAGCCGCTCGAAGAGAGCAGCGTCACGATCTCGCGCACGATGGGAAGTGTGACGTTTCCCGCCCGGCTGATGCTGGTGGCCGCGATGAACCCCTGCCCCTGCGGATTTCGCGGCGATCCGAAGAAGGCGTGTCGCTGCAACCCCCTGCAGATCGAACGCTATGTCAGCCGCATCAGCGGGCCGCTCCTGGATCGCATCGACATTCACATCGAGGTCCCGCCGGTCCCGTTCCGCGAACTCTCGGACAAGACCACCGGCACAACCAGCAGCATGATGCGAGAACAGGTACTCGCGGCCCGCGACCGCCAGCGCGCAAGATTCACCAGTGACTCGACTCTCACCAACGGCAAGATGAATCCCCGGCAGATTCGCATCCATTGCAAACTGCAGAAGGACGCCGAGACGCTTCTCAAGACCGCCATGGACGAGATGGGTCTCTCAGCGCGGGCCCACGACAAGATCCTCCGCGTGAGCCGGACGATCGCCGACCTCGATGGCAGCGAGACCATCACCGCCATCCACCTCAGCGAGGCCATCAACTACCGCACGCTCGACCGCACGTACTGGAACGGCTGACGCGACCGCGTGCCGGGTGAATGCGTCGTCGAAACCGGCCCGGTTGCCCGACGACCAGGTGCTCGCCACTCGTCACGCGTTCACAACCCCGGAGACGCCACCATCCTGAACATCAGCGCCTCCGTCATCCAGGTTCCACATCCGCACCTCGCCATCGTAACTCCCCGTCAACACGCGGCGGGAGGCGGGATGCACATCAACCGCATACACCCAGTCAGCATGTCCCTCGAAGCTGCGGATCTGATTCCCGTCGGCGAGGTTGAACTGCCGGACGGAGTGGTCGGCACTGCAGGCGAGCAGCTGGTCGTCGGGTAACAGGGCCAGCTGAAAGACATCCCCCGCAAAGCCACCCATGCTGCGTTGCTCTTCGGCCTTTTCCGTGTCCCAGATGCGCAGCTTCTGATCCCGCCCGCAGGTGACGACGCGTTTGCCGTCCGCCAGTATGCGAACGCCGTACACAATCTCCCCATGCCCATTGAACGTCAGCAGTGCATCGCCGGACGACGCATCGAACAGCTTTGCCGTCTTGTCGCGACTGGCGGAGGCGAGCCGCGTCCCATCGGGCGAAAAAGCGATCCCCATCACCCAGTCCGCATGATCCTCGATGACGAACTCCTGCCGGGACGAATCGACATCAAACACGCGAATGCTGCGGTCGGCACCGGCGGCCGCCAGTTTGCTGCCGTCGGGACTGAACGTCGAGGCGAGCACGGCATCTTCCACCGTCACAAGATCGGCGAGAATCGTCCCCTCGGCGACATCCAGCAGTTTGAGTTCGCCCATCTGTCCGGGGGCACCGGCGGCGACGGCCAGACGTCGGCCATCCGGATGAAACTCCAAATCATGGACCCGCTCGGCGATGTTGCCGATCCGCCGGACCAGTGACCCGTCCGCCGCATTCCACAGCAGCACCTCGTGGTACCCGGACGTCGCGAACTGGGTGCCATCGGGACTGAACGCCACTGCCGTCACCGGCATGGGCGACGGGTAGACCTCCGGGGCGGCGGGCTGAGGCAGCTTCGGCATGATGCGGATCAACGGGGCGGCGGCGTCCACCCCGGCATCCAGCTGTGCCCCCAGTTCGACCCAGCGACGAACCAGCGCGATCTGTTCACCGGTCAGCGGGTCGGCATCCTGAGGCATCGAGCCATCGTCCACCATCACGCAGATCAGCGAGTCAGCGCCGTTGCCCGATTCGACAATCGCACCCGATTCGCCCCCCTTCATCAGGGCGGCGTACGAACCCAGATTGAGTTTGCCTTTCGCAGTCCGGGCATCGTGACAGGCGATACACCGTGCCGACAGAATCGGAGCGACCTCCGCCGCGAACGACACCCACTCCCCCGACTCCCGCAGCACATCTTCCAGCCGTTGACGACGGCCAACCCAGACCCGCGTGAGTTCCTGCACCTCAGCGTCGGCGGCGGCGATCTGCTGACCGGTCGCGTCGGCCTCGGCGGTGAGTCGATCGGTCTGCTGCTGCAGCGACTCCAGCTTTGCCATCAGCGTCTGCAGGGTCTGCACCGTCTCGCTCAACTGGCCCGCCGCTGTCTCGGCTTTCGCGGTCGCTTCGGCACTGGCCCGACGTGCCGCGTCCGCCTTCGCCTGAGCCTCGACCAGTGCCTGTTCCGCCGCCGCGTGCTGTGCCTGGGCGTCCTGCTTCATCGCGGCGGCCTGTTGCGATTCTTCCTGCCGTTGCTTGAGCAAGGGCTGCATCGACTCGTGCTGCTTGCGGGCCTCGGCCAGTTCCCGCCTCAGGTTGAGCAACTGGTCCTGCAACCCGGCGAGTCCGCTGGAGGCCGTCGCGAGTCGCTGAGCGGCGGCTTGTCGTGCCTGGTCGGTCTCTGCAGCTTCGGCTCGCAGGACATCGGGGTCGACGGTCGCCGCCTCGGGACCAGCCGGGGCGTCGTCAGCACCTCGTGCCGCTGTCGTGAGTGTATTCAGACACAACCCCAGCAGCAGGGCCGAATATAGACAGCCACGGGTGGTTCGCATCATGGGAATCTCGACACATCGGCAGGTGGGCGGGGTGCGGTCGTTTCGCCGCGCGTCGCAGTCGAGCGAGCCGGTGGTGTACGCGAGGCTCACGTCCCCAGCTTTAATGACCCACGCGGGCCTGTCAAGACTGCGAGCAGCGAGAGAGGAGCAAAGTCCACGGGCTGCGATCACACTTCACACTGCTGGACAAGCCAGCAGTGGCACCCGGCGAGCGGCGAGCAGTGAAGAGCGAGAGACCAACGAATCTGGAGGGGATTGAATCAATGCTCTTCGCTCCCTGCTCTACGCTCACCGAACGCGCGTCATTTGACAGACTCATTGCCGACCCATTATACCTTTATGTCCAGCGCTGCCGTACCGCACGCTTCCCTCCGGCCTCTTTCTGAAATTGGCCTATGACGCTGCACCGCCATCTACGATTTGTTGTGCCCTGCTCTGCAGGGGTTCTGATGGCCCTCGTCAATGCCGGTTGCGGTTCCCGGGACGATCTGGGTCGCGTCAGTGGCACGGTGACTCTCGACGGTGAACCGCTGGAGGAGGCATTCGTGCAGTTCGAGCCAACCGCTCCCGGTGGCAGCACCTCTTACGGTCGCACCGACAGCAGCGGTAACTACACGTTGATGTTCTCACGCTCCGCCGAGGGAGCCTCGCTGGGGGAAAACCGCGTTCGCATCACCACGTTCGACCTCGTCGATGGTGGGGATCGGGCGTCTCTGCCTGAAAAGGTACCGGCCAAATACAACCAGGACACGGAATTAGTCGTCACTGTCGAACCGGGCAGCAACACCTTCGACTTCCCCCTGGAGTCCGGGGGGAATGTCATCCAGCCGCGCGTCGTCCAGTGACACGCGCGATCGCTCGGAGTTGTGCGACTTGCGACACTGCTGCTGATTTGCCGCTGAGGCGGTGTTCGACCTCGGCGGATTGTCCTTTTGTTTGGAGATGATCCGATGAAGGCTCCCATTCCCGCTGTCAAACGTGGCTTCACACTGATCGAGTTGCTGGTGGTGATCGCCATCATCGCCATCCTGATCGCGCTGCTGCTCCCTGCGGTGCAACAGGCGCGTGAGGCCGCCCGTCGCACGCAGTGCAAGAACAACCTCAAGAACATTGTGCTGGCCCTGCACAACTACCACGACACGTACAATGCGTTCCCGGCGGCCCAGTGGTACTGCGGCCATGGGCAAGTCTGCACGGGCACCCGATCGACTTGGTCGCATGGCTGGGGCTGGAGTGCGTCGATCCTGCCGTACATCGATCAGGCCCCGCTGTACAATCAGATCAACTTCCAGCTCGACCTGTATAATCCGACCATGCAACCCCTCGTGCAGACGAACCTCGAGGTCTTCGGATGTCCGTCGGATGCGACGCGCCGGCAGACGATTCCTCCCTCGGGCAGCACGACCGCAACGGAGCGACTGGCGACAAGCAGCTACATCGCGAACGGTGGACCGTTCAACAACAGCTTCAACAGTCCCAACGACACATCCGTCAATACCCAGCAGAACTTCAATCTGTGGATCAGCGGCGTGATGGGTCGCGATACGAGGTACCAGATCCGTGACATCACGGATGGCACGTCGAACACGCTCATTGCGGGCGAGACGACCCATTATAATTTCACATGGGATCCCACGCTGTACGGTCACTGGGACGTTCCCTCGGGAACAGCCTGCTGCACACTGGCCCTCGCGCGGCACGGGAACCGCAAACTCAATCCGCCGCTGTCTGCCTCGAACGTGGTGAAGCGAGAGGGATTCTCCAGCCTGCATGAAGGAGGAGCGCAATTCGCGATGTGCGACGGCAGCATCCGCTTCATCAGCGAGAACATTGACGCGAATGACCGCCAGTGGAACGCGACCACCCGCCCCGACCCGTTTGACTCGGCCAACGGTGGCGCCGGTTACGCCATCTACCAGCGGCTGTTCTCACGGAATGACGGACTCGTCATCGGCGAGTTCTGAGTTGACTGGTGACGGTTCACACTTCCACGCGATGGCTGACGACGACCTCTCATCATGCCGAGGGTCGTCGTCGCTTCTTTTGGTGATGCCGGAGATGCCCTGATGCGAAACTGCATCGTATGGTCATGCGTATGTGTCGGCTGGCTGGGGAGTGCCTGTCTGTCGGCGTCTCTGGACGCTGCGGACGCATCCACAACGAAGCCGAACATCCTCATCATTCTCGCGGACGATCTGGGATACGGTGACGTGCAAGCCTACAACCCCCAGCGGGGAAAGATTCCCACGCCGCACATCGATCGGCTCGTCACCGAGGGCATGTCGTTCACGGACGCCCATTCCAGTTCGGCGGTCTGTTCTCCTACGCGCTACACGCTGCTGACGGGCCGGTATCACTGGCGGACGCGGCTGCAGAAGGGAATCGTCGGTGTGTTCGGCGATCCTCTGATCGCCCCCGAGCGACTCACGATCGCCGGGCTCCTCAAGGATGAAGGGTATCGCACGGCGTGCATCGGCAAGTGGCATCTGGGCTGGGACTGGGGCATCCCGCCCGAGCAGAACGACCTGTTTCATCCCACGAAGGAACAGAACAACGCCGGGGCGACCGATGCACACCGCGATGCCTGGCGGACGGTGTTCGCCCGCAGCATCCAGCAGGGGCCAACCACACGCGGGTTCGACATCTACTTCGGCACCGATGTCCCCAACTGGCCGCCGTTCTGCTTCATCGAGAACGACCGGACGATCGGCATCCCCTCAGAGTTTCTGCCGGCGGAGTTGTTCACGAACAACCAGGCGAGTGTGCCCGGACCTGCACTGGCGAACTGGACACTGGAGCCGATCCTTCCCACTCTGCGCGACCGAGCCTGTACCACGATCGGAAAATGGTCGAAGCGTGACGAGCCGTTTTTCCTGTACATGCCGCTGACGTCTCCCCACACGCCGCTCGCGGTGAACGAGGAATGGCGGGGCAAGAGCGGACTGAATGACTATGCCGACTTCGTGATGGAGACCGATGCGGTCGTCGGCAGCGTGATGAAGTCACTCGACGACGCCGGTATCCGGGACGAGACACTCGTGATCTTCACCAGCGACAACGGTTGTGCCCCGTACATCGGCGTCACGGATCTTGAGCGCCTGGGACACTTCCCCAGTGGACCACTGCGGGGTTACAAGTCGGATGTCTGGGACGGGGGGCATCGCATCCCGTTCGTCGTCCGCTGGCCGGGTGTCGTTTCGCCCGGATCGACCTGTGGCCGCCTGATTGCCCAGGCCGACATCCTCGCCACTTGTGCGGAGATCGTGGGGGCAGAACTTCCACCGCCTGTGGGAGAAGATAGCGTCAGCCTGTTGCCGCTGCTCCGCGATCCAACAGATGCCGACTGGTCGCGTCCGCCGGTGGTACATCAATCGTCTCAGGGGATGTTCGCCGTCCGACAGGGTCCATGGAAACTCATCATGGGGCAGGGATCGGGAGGCTGGGGGAAGGACGACACCGGCCCCGCATCTGGACAGCTGTACAACCTGGAGAGCGACCTCGCCGAGTCGAACAACCTCTACGAGAAGCAGCCGGAGAAGGTCACCGAGCTGGTGAGTCAGCTGGCCGGATTGATCGATCGCGGCCGCAGCACGCCGGGACCGGAACAGCCCAACGATGTTCCGATCGTCTGGCGGAAAGCGGAGACGCCGCCCGCAGGAGAGTGACAGCGGGCGTCACGCGGGGGTCGAGACGCAGGCGAGCCGCTCGGTCAAGAGACGCAGCATCCTGTGGGGTCGCTGCGCTCCACCACAGCCACCCGTCGTCCGATTTCCAGACCTGTCCCGACGAAGCGATCAGTCCTTGCGATGACGGATGCGGGCCCGGTTTCGCCGTTTTCTCCGGCCCAGTTTCCGTCGTCCCTTACCAGACTTCTTGGTACCCATACGCTTGAGCGATTCCTGACGCGAGCAAATGAACCAGTTTCCGCAGGACAACCCCGGTCAACTCCCGCCAGTCTACCAACCCGCACGCAGACCAGCAACAGCGACGACAAGCAGGGAGCAGCGAGCCGCGAGTGGGGTCGGTACCGGAACGTCGATGGCCAGGGCCGGCAGGGTCAGTCGATGAGGTCCCAAGCCAGCGGAGTGCCACGGGCGAGATCGGTGCGGGCCGTGCGCCCCAGCACGCGGTCGTAGTGCCGGGGAGGCAAACCGTTCCCCGGGCGGATCGAGCGGACGTTCTGGGCCGTGAGCGGTTGGCCCGCCTGGACGTCCTCGACGATGAACAGCGAGCGACGGAAGACGCTCGACGAACTGGAACTCGGGTCGGCGGTGTACTCGATCCGGCCGAGGGCCTGTTCGGCGATCCGCACGTCGCGAACGAGTTGACGCAACTCGTGAGGTTCCAGCGAGAACGCTGAGTCCGGGCCTCCTTCGTCGCGAGACATGCAATAGTGTTTCTCAATCACACAGGCCCCGAGTGCGACCGCTGCCACCGGGACCGCCGTCCCCATCGTGTGGTCCGAGAGCCCCGCAGGCACGCCGAAGGTCGCAGCCAGATGCGGGATCGTCCGCAGGTGCATCGTCTCCGGCAGCGCGGGATAGGCACTGGTGCACTTGAGGAGCACGATCTGGTCGTTGCCGGTCGCACGGACCGTGTCGACCGCCCGCTGAATCTCCCCGAGGCTGGCGAGGCCGGTCGAGATGATCATCGGCTTGCCTTTCGCGGCGACGTAACGGATGAGCGGCAGGTCGACGATCTCGAACGAGGCGATCTTGAAGGCCGGTACGCCCATCTCCTCCAGAAAGTCGGCGGCGGTGGTATCGAAGGGTGTCGAGAACAGATGCACGCCAAGTTCGGTGGCGATCTGCATGAGGCGCGGCTGCCAGTCCCACGGGCCGCTCGCCTCCTGGTACAAGTCGTACAGCGTTCGCCCGTCCCACAGCGTATCCCCCTTGATGCGGAAGCAGTCGCGATCACAGTCGATGGTGAGTGTGTCGGCTGTGTAGGTCTGCAGCTTGACGGCATCGACCCCCGCGTCCGCCGCGACCCGCAGCAGTTCGACCGCCTTGTCGAAGTTCTGCTGATGATTGGCCGACATCTCCGCGATGATGTAGCACGGAGCCCCCGGACCGATTGGGCGAGCGTTGATGGTGATGGTCATGACGTCCTCCTGCTCACTGTGTGTGTGATCCGTCTGTCATTGGCTCCGGTGTCAGTTCGAGTCTCAGGTGCACCTTGCGGCCCGCAGCGTCACGGAAGTACGCGCCTTCGTAAGGAGGAAACGTCCGTGCCCGCAGGATGTCGATGAGTTCGCGGGCCGTGTAGGTGCGATCCGGGTCGATCTCGTCGATCCGCTGCAGGTCCTGCACTCGATAGGTGGTCGCAGCGGCCGGTTGTGGTTGTCGGATGAGACGATCGGCCTTGAGTTCCGGCAGTGCGATGCGGAGGAGTTCGAGTGCAGCGATGTGCAGCTTCTCGTACAGCGTGCATCCGGTGTCCCAGTCCGCGACGGGCACTTCCTGCTGGGCGATGATGTCGCCCGTGTCCACGCCGTCGTCGATGGCATGCAGTGTGACTCCGGCGGGGTGCCTGTCCACGATCGCCCACACGTTGGGACAGGCTCCGCGTCCGTGGGGCAGCAATGACGGATGCAGGTTGTACACACCGCGCGGGAACATCTGCAGGAACTCGTGTCGCAGGATGTACCCGAAGTTGATGGACAAGGCACACGCACACTCCAGGGCGGCGATGCGGCTGAGTGTCTGCGGGTCCTGGAGCATGTCCCCGGCGAACACGCTCTCCTCCGGCAGTGCGGTGGCATCGATGATCTCGTCGCGGAACCGGGCTCGCTGGGGAGGATGCACGACGACTCCGGCGATCTCCAGACCGGCGTCGCGCACCATCGGGACGGCGTCGAGCCCCGTGCGGTTGTTGGCCAGCAGCAGTGTCCTCATCCCTCCCTGTCCATCCCATCCTTGTCCGATGTGACTCTCTGCTGAGTTCGCCGTCACAGCACGTTAGCCGCTGAAGATGGAATGATTCAAGCCGAGTTCAGGCACCGCCCAAGAATGCGGGCCTCCCCTGGTCCCGCTTGTCTGCGACTCGCGGCCACACGGACGCTGCGACTCGCCCCTGCTGCTGCGGCGGGCTATCATTCGCTGCCGCCATGAGAGGGTGGGTGATTGCCCAGGGAGAACCGTCGTGCAGGAGGGAGAGCCGCTGCTGATTCGCACCGATGCGTCGGCAACGATCGGTTCCGGGCATGTCATGCGCTGCTTGGCACTCGCGCAGGCCTGGCAGGATCAGGGGGGTGACGTCACCCTCCTCGCCCGGGAACTTCCCGCGCCTCTCGCCGAACGGTTGCGTGCGGAACAGGTACGGATCGCACCGCTGCTGACCCAGACCGACCCTCGGGCGGATGTGGACGCCACTGTTCGAGCCGCACAGGAAGTTGGTGCCCGCTGGATCGTCGCGGACGGTTACCAGTTCGGGCTCGCGTTTCAGCAGGAAGTGAAATCCGCTGGAGGGCGACTGCTGTTGCTGGACGACTACGGACACGCCGAGCGATATGTGGCCGACCTCGTGCTCAACCAGAACATCGATGCCCGAGCAGAGCTTTACGCGGAACGGAGTGACACGACCCGGCTGCTGCTGGGGACGCAGTTCGCCCTGCTGCGGCGGGAGTTCACTGGTTTGCAGGTTACGGAGACGCCGCCCGCTGCGGTGGCGACGAAACTGCTGATCACGCTGGGCGGTGCCGATCCGTCAGGTGTGACCCGGCTGGTGCTGCAGGGATTGGTCGGCGTCGAGACGACGCTGGATGTGGTTGCGGTCGTCGGAGCCAGCAACCGGTTCGGTGAGGAGATTCGCGCCCTGGCCGAGGCCGCTCCCCATCGAGTTCTGATCCGTCACGATGCCCGCGACATCGCCGCACTCATGCAGTGGGCCGACGTCGCGATCTCTGCGGGTGGGACGACCTGCTGGGAGCTGGCGTATCTGGGGGTTCCCAAGATCATTGTGATCCTGGCCGACAATCAGCGCGGCATCGCCGGAGGACTGGACGAGGCGGGCGTGTCGATCAGTCTGGGCTGGTACGCCGATCTCACCGGTGAGGCACTGGCCTCGGCGGTCGATCGCCTCGTGAGTAACGTGAACCTGCGGCAAGAGATGTCACGTCGGGGTCGCGCACTGGTGGATGGACAGGGATCGTCCCGCGTGTGCCAGTTGCTGAGGGAGGGGTAGTCCCATGTATCACGCCGGTTCATGCCCAGTCTGCGGGGATGGTCTCCTGGGGATGCGTGTCTGCGGAGACCATGCCCTGATTGTGTGCGACGAATGTGAGGCACTCTGGACCGACCCCGCGTGTGCGGGTGCTGCCCGCTTTCCCAAGGGGGAGGCGTCGCTCTGTCCGATCTGCGGCGAATCGCTCTGGGGGCCGCAGGCTCACTGGGCGGATGACGCAGAGGTGCGCGAGCTGAACTGGTCCCGCTTCGTGAAGGGGACAAGCGCCGGGGGAACAGTCGACTCGCGAGCCTGTTCACCCACACTCGTCGAGCGCATCACCACGCTGGTGCTGGTGACGGCCGCGATCGGCATGGGCCTCGGCGTTGTGGTCCGCCTGTGGCAGCGATAGATGCGTCAGAGACGTTGGTCGGCGTTTTGCTGTCCGCCTTCGTTGAACGACGTTCGGGAAACATGAGCCAAACCGCACGCGTACAGCAACCGCTCTGCGACACCCGTCGACAAGCCCTTACCTGACAAATGCCCCCACAAGGACTCGAACCTTGGACCTACTGATTAAGAGTCAGTTGCTCTACCAACTGAGCTATAGGGGCAAACGCTTTGCTGTCAGTGACTTGGGCTGATGGGCGTCCTCTCCGAATTGCCGGTCTCGCGGTCAGCTCACCCGCAGTCGCACCGGAGTTGTGTGCATCCAACGAGGTGGTGCGGGGGCAAGTCTACTCCGCGCAGAACACACCGTAAAGCCAAGCCCGCGAAGACGTCCCGCGTCGTCGTTTGCGTCCGGCTGCCCGGTCAAGGACGCTCTGCGTGAGCGAGCCTGCCCCATGGCGACCCGGCGATCTTTTCAGCCTTTCACTCCGTCCGATCGCGTTGAATCGTCCGCAGTGCGGCACTGGTCGCGGTCGTGTCACTCACGCTGCACGCTGTCGTCAGTGGCGCGGTGGCCAATGGACTCGAGCATCCCCAGCACTTGTTCCTCGCTCCAATCGGCTTCACCCACCCAAAGCGAGAGCAGCACGGGACCGTCCGGGCCTTCGACAATGCCGTCGAGCAGCCGCCGCTGGGCCCCCGTCGTTCGATCCTCACCTGCGGTGAAGTGGAAGGTGACCGGGCGGCCATAGACGTCGATCGTGCGGGACGAGCTTTCGCTGACGGCCAGATCGAAGCCGCTTCCCGCTCCCTGTTCCTGCAGTGACTTGATGATGTGTTCACGAAATCCCTGCTGCGACATGTAGGCACTGTTGACCTGTAACAGGGTGAGTTCGCCGTCGCCCAGTGAATGCTCGAAGTACGCGCCCCGCATCGTCATCAGTGGCCAGATGCGCCAGGTGATGGTGCCACGCGGTTCGAAGACGCCCGGAATCTCCATGGGGAGCAGCTGCTGGGCGAGTTCGCTGGCTGCGGCAGGGTCTTCGACGAAATCGGGCCACTGCGAATAGAAGTAGATTCCCGCCAGACAGAGGAAGGCCAGCATCGCGATCAGTGCCAGGCCGAGGACGAAGGCGGCGATGCGGGAGCCGGGCCGGTTCGACTCAGCAGCGACGTCTTCGTCGTCCAGAAAGGAGCGATCAACAGGAGGCACGCAGGCATCCTCGGCAGGAACTCAGGACATTCGTGACCTGATTCTGCGGCCCCGCAGCGAGGACGTCAACGGGGGCGACCCGACCGCTGCTGATCGCGCTGCTGTTTTCGCAGGCGGCGGCGTTCTTTCTTGCTCAGCCCGTCTCCGAGGTCGCCCTCCAGGGAATCGTCGGCATCGTCCTCGTCCCGATCAATGGCCTTCGTCGAGACTGGGGCCGGACGTGCGGGAACATCCACTCGCTGGACACGCTGAGGCTCAGCAGGTTTGGTCGGCGCAGGAGCTTTGGCGGCGGCCGGGGCGGGTCGCTGCGGCGTCTCACGCGGAGCCGGTGACGGTGTGACCGGAGCGGCCTGCAGAGGTACATCGGCAACGGCTTTTGTCGGCGTCGGTGACTGCGCCGGTGCGGGTGACTTCACAGGTTTTGCCGGTGCAGACGCCTTGTTCTCTGATTTGGCGGCGGTGGCTGGGGTCTTCGAGGACTTGTCCGGTTTCGCTGCCTTGGGTGCAGCCGGGCGCCTTCGCCGTCTCAACTTCGGCAACGAAGGCAGGTTCGCACGCAGCCGGGACCACCATGTTCGACGTTCGATAACTTGCGGGGCTTCGTTATTCACATGAATCACAAAGCGGGCATGCAACAGCAGCGACGACGCCAGCGCCAGATGGCAGAAGGTCGTGGAGCCGACCTGCATCAGATCTTGCCAGCGCTCGGGCAGAAACCCGTCCATCAGCAGTGTGCTTCCCGCAGCGATGCCGGCGATGCCGGCGATCCACAACAGTGCCCGGCTGGAACGACAGGGATGCATGTCGGACCCCAGCAGTCGAAACAGGGCGAGACTCACCGTTGCCGTCGGCACGAGCCAGCACAGCAGATCATAGCGCGGCACATCCAGCGGATAGTGCAGCTGCATGTATTCACTGAACGGTTTCTGTGCCCCGGTCGCCACGGCGACGAGAAAGAGCTGCAGCGTCCCTGCGGCCCATAACCAGGTGCGGTAACGACCGTGAAAGTCGTTTCTGCTCTTGCGGCGATACCAGAAGATCAGCAGGGCCAGTTGACCGGCCCAGAGCAACATCAGCGTACTGAAGAACGTCGCCAGTCGCCCGGAGCGCAGGCCGACGATCTCGCGCAGACCGAAGTCGGTTTGTTCAGCGAGGTCGCCGAGGTAGAGCAGTCCGCCCCATGCCAGCAGGCAGATGCCGACCAGCGAGCAGTGAATCCACAACTGTGGGCGGATGATACTGTTGACCGGCGAATCGACCACGACGCGCTCGACCGGGAGATCGAGCCGGCGGCGGGAAGCCGAGCCATAGTCTGAGGAGGAGTCCGGCGAAGGAAGTTCGACCGACTCACATTCCGCAGCGAGGCGTCGACGCCGACGTTGGTCGACGGAGGCAGAACCAGCGAATCTTATGGTCATAGACAGGGCAGAACGAATGTCGGCCGCGCGATCATGAGAAAGATCGGCGTGTGGAGGCTCCAATCCCGACCGATCCTCACTGAATCACCCATTCTTCCGCGGTCAGTGGTCTCGTCTCTGGCAGGAATCACCAGACCGACAATGTTTACCATGGCTTCTGCATCTCCAGAAATTGACTGCCAATGTGGCGGCTGTCCGACCATGGGCACCATGGTCGCCAGATGCCATAATGGCATCATTGATTCCGCTCTCAGATCCAAATGGTGGCAAGTCCGGATCGGGACATACTCCTGCGCGAGTCGCAAGTGATTTGCAAGAAACGCGTTAACGCCATGCGCGGATTCTGTGCCGCAATCTGGCACATCTGTTGCTTCAATATGCTTGCAACGTTTGTGGACTCTCGCAAACTCGATTCTGCGATTCACCGTTCTGCCTTCGGTGGGATGACGTGAAAGATCCCTTGGAGGTACTGCGGAATCGGTGCGCACTGTTCCAAATGAGGTTCCCCGAACCCAATTCAGCCCTGGCGTGCAGGGCCGGTGATTGCATCGACGCTGTTTTCCAAAAGGAGCCTGACATGTTGGCCACAAATCGCATCCTCAATCAGATTGACCCGTGGAAGATGTTCGACCAGCTTCGCGACTGGGATGATCAGGTGCGCACGCTGATTGCGGGAACCGGTGCCTCGTTTGAAGGGGCGCTAAACCTCTGGACGACCGACGACCGGGCCGTGGTGGAGATGGAACTGCCCGGACGCGAGCCCGGCGACATCGACGTGTCCGTGCACAACAACCAGGTGCAAGTTGTCGCAAAGTCGGCACCCGAGAACCTTCCCGAAGGTGCGCGGTATCTGCGTCGTGAACGTCCCCAGGCCGACGTGACCCGGACGCTCAACCTCCCCTTCGAGCTCGACCCGGAGAAGGTCGATGCCGTGTTCGAGAAGGGCATTCTCAAGGTGACTCTGCATCGTCATGCCGCGTCCCTGCCTGCCAAGATCGCCGTCAAAGCCGGCTGATCGCTGACACAGCACTTTCTTCCATCACCACATCTCCAGACAAGGAGCAACACCATGAGTAACCAGATGACCACTTGTTGCGAATCTCCGGCAACCTGTGACACGCCGCGACAGGAGAACGGCATCACCACCCTGTTTCGTCCTCGAGCTGATATCTTCGACGGCGGCGACGCGTGGCACATCACCGTTGAACTGCCGGGCGTCGATCAGTCAGGTGTCGATGTCACCGTGGAACAGGGCATCCTGACGGTGCGGGCCGAGTCTGCTCTCCAGGCACCCGAGGGTCTGCAGCTGCGTCATGCCGAATACACAGGACGCAAGTTCGCGCGATCGTTCCGCATCACGGACGATATCGACACGCAGCAGATCGCAGCGGAAATGAAGCATGGCCTGCTGAGGCTGAAGCTGCCCAAGGCTCTCAAGGCCCAGCCGCAGAAGGTCGCCGTCAAAGCCGCCTCGTGAGGCGTGACGACCTCCTCTCGCGAACGAACCTCTGGACCCCGCACTGGTTCTGAACCGGCGCGGGGTTCGTTTGTGTTCCGGGAGTGTCAGACGCGAGGAATGAGCGACCGGGGAGGGCGATTGGGTAGGACCGCTTCTTAGCGGTGCGGCGCAGCCGCAAGAGGTTGCGGCAAGACTGCCGGCCGAGTGACGTCCCTGCGATGTCCTGTCACTCCCTTCCTCCTAAGGAGGGGTCAGCGGAGGGTCTCCGGCTGCACACCATCTGGTGCCAACGCGACATCACCCCACAACCTCCTGTCGCTCCGCGACCCCGGATCGAGATCAGGGGCTACCCCCTGCCCCCGCGGCGATCGACCGACGCCAAAGGGAGGCGGAATGCAAGTTCCACAGTGGGCACGCTGAACAGGTTCCCCGACGCAGCGGGCGGGCTGGGGATATCAACCTCAGTGGATCGACGTCTCGACCGGCACGGCCTCGTACTGACCTTCCAATCGTACGAGTGCATCGTGGGGATTGAGGTTGAACAGCGCCTTGCCGCCGGTGCCCCAGGCGCTGGTGCTGGTAATGAAACACGGCGGCTGCATCGCGGATCGTGCCGACGGCGGCGACGTCCTCCATATCGCCCCCGGCGACTGCCTCGAAGTGGATCTCGACGGCCACGAACGCCGTCAGCAGTCCCGTGCTGACATCGCGGGCGAACGTCACCGGGCTCTGCCAGTCGCACTGTTTCCAATGCAGTCCGCGCGGCTTCCCCTGCAGGCGGGCGACGTCCAGGAACTTCGCTTCGAGCATCTCACGACGCAGCCGGAACTCATTAATGGCTCCGCGTGCTTCGCGGGCCCGCCACCAGCGGCGTACCGGACGAAAGCCGAACACGAGAGCCAGTGCAGCTCCCGTGACGATCAGCATCACCACTTTCATGAACATGGCAGATTCTCCACGAGCGCCGCCCGCCTGAAGTTTAGGCGGCGGGAATCCCGCATTCAATGGGCACCATCGAGTGGACGACGCGCAGGGCACCGTCACTCGGTGTGGAGTTCGGTATCACTTCCCCCGGTGATTGGCTAGATTGCGTTGCGCTGCTTGCGGCCCCTTCTGACAGCCTTGTGCGAAAGATTCCCATGTCGAGTGATACACCCTCTCCCCTGCGCCCGGTGTACAAGCGCGTCCTGCTCAAACTGAGCGGCGAAAGCTTCTGCCGGAGCCGCGAGGGGGGCATCAGCATGACGGAAGTCGGCCGCATCTCCCAGCAGGTCAAGGAGGTCGCCGAGGCCGGCGTGCAGCTCGCCATTGTCTGCGGCGGGGGGAACATCTTGCGGGGCAAGGAGTTTGCTGCCGTCAGCGAGGCGATCGCACCAGCCACAGCCCACTACATGGGGATGCTCGCGACGGTCATCAACGGCCTCGCTCTGCAGGACGCGTTAGAAAGTCTGGGAGTGCAGACCCGTCTGCAGTCGGCCATCCGCATGGAGGGGGTGGCGGAACCGTTCATTCGCCGCCGCTGCCTCAGACATCTCGAAAAGGGACGGGTGGTGATTCTGGCCGCCGGGACCGGCAGCCCGTTTGTCACCACCGACACCGCCGCCGCCCTCCGCAGCCGCGAGATCGAAGCCGATATCCTGTTCAAAGCCACGAAAGTGGACGGCGTCTACTCCGACGATCCCCTGAAGAATCCGCATGCCCTGCGCTACTCGGAGATCTCGTTTCAGGACGTGCTCGCACAGAAGCTGCAGGTGATGGACTACACAGCGGTGCATCATTGTATGGAGCACGGCATCCCGATCTGCGTGTTCAACTACCAGCGCGAGGGGAACATCCCCCGGGCGATCGCCGGAGAGAAGATCGGCACACTGGTGCACCCCGCACGCGTGTAGTCCGTAGTCGAAGCTGCCAGCTTCGACAGAGTGGCGAGCTTTGAGTGGCGAGAAAAGCCGAGGGATCGCGTACCCGCACCGCGTTTCCTTCAATGCCCCCGACACATCCCCTCACATCAGCGAGTCGACGCTAAGCGTATCCGCTGCCTTGTGGTGTTCTTGATCGCTTATGCACTCTCCTGGTGTCTGCAGCTAATGCTGGTACCAGGAATGGCAGAGCCCTTGGTCGATCGGATTCTGGCGGCGAAGGATCGAGGGGAAGCCCATCAGGTGGGCTTCATTCAACTGCAAGGCATCATGAACGTGAACAACATCTTCGATGTGTGCATATGCTGCGTCGCCATTACGCTCTTCTGCCGAGAACCGTGCAGGGGCAAGAACAGGGGGGCGACCTCGAATCGAGATGACTCCGAACAGGGAATGCCTCCGACCTCCTGATGGGTAGAAAGCTCGCACTGATAGGCCAACTCGACGATGTTCATCCTGTCGGTCTATGGCCCTGGCCATTCACGACAGGCAGGCTCGGACTGTTCTTGAGCAGTCTTGGACAAGCACGCATTGCGGATGATCGTGATATCATCAGTGGATGACTGATATGAAACCGACCGTCTATCTGGAAACAACGATCATCGGGTATCTCGCGATGCGTGTCAGCGGCGTGCTTCGCACCGCGGCAAATCAACAAACAACACGCGATTGGTGGGACCATCATCGACAAGGCTTTGAGTTGTTCATCTCACGCTTCGTCGTTGACGAATGCTCGGATGGTGATCCCATCACAGCCGGGGAACGAATGCAATACCTGGACGCGATTCCTCTCCTGCAGATCACCGACGATGTCGATGTCTTGGCGAGTGCATTGCACACCAGTGTTCCTTTGCCGGAGAAGGCCGCGATTGACGCACTGCATATTTCCGTTGCGGCCGTCAACGGTATAGAACACCTGCTGACGTGGAACTGCAGACACATCGCGAACCCGTCGCTGCGTCCCCACATCGAGCGCATTTGCCGCGATCGGGGGTTGAACCGCCGATAATCTGTACTCCCCAGGAGTTACTGGAGATTGATGATGTCCTCTGATCCTGTCGTTGCCGAAATCCGACGTCTTCGCGAACAGCGTGCCGCGAGCTTTGGCTTCGACATTCAATTGCTTTCACGGGACGCGCGGCAACGAGACGCGGCACGCGACCGCCCGGTCATCTGTCGTGCACGCCGCCGTCCTCTCTGCCCAGCACGTCCCGAAGGGGAAGCCATCATCAGCGCGTGGAATCATGAATCGCCGAGCCCCCGGGGTGGATGAAAAGCAGTATCCGAGGAGCTTCAACAGCGAGCGTAAGTCGATGTCGAATCTGCCCGCTTGTACTTCTTGAGCGTGCAACGAGCGTTGGGTTGCAAGACTGCCGTCATTCACGCATCTGCTTCGTCCGTTATTCCTGCGTGGGGCCTCCTCCTCCCGCGGAGTGGCGATTCGCTCGCCCATGTGACCTTTGGGTACAGGCTTCTGGATTCCCGCGTTCGCGGGAATGACGGGATCACCGTCTGCAACTGGTGTACTGCGAAGGGTCCAGTGCGGTAACATCAGTGGTGCGACGCATGCACGTCGTGCGTCGACAACGACCCCGACTCACAGGTGAACTTCTATGATCCGGCCAGGCTTTCAGAACCGGCGGACGTTCTTGCACGGGATGGCGCTGGGAACCGCGGCCTTTACCACTCGGGGACTGTTCGCCGAACAACTGATGACCCCCCGGCTGACGGAAGGGCCGTTCTATCCCGACAAACTGCCGCTCGATACCGACAACGACTTGCTGATCATCAATGACGGTATCACGCCCGCTGTCGGAGAGATTACGCACCTGACGGGCCGGCTGCTGAGCCCGGCGGGGGAGCCGATCCGCAATGCCCTCATCGAAATCTGGCAGGTCGACCATCAGGGGGCGTACCTGCATACGGGCAGCGACAACCGCAGCGGCCGGGACAGCAACTTCCAGGGCTATGGGCGTTTTCTGACGGATCGCCAGGGTCAGTACTATTTCCGCACCATCAAGCCGGTGCCGTATCCGGGACGCACGCCACACATCCATTTCGCGGTCAGTCAGGGAGGCAAGCGGCTGCTGACGACGCAGATGTTCGTCAATGGATTTGAACAAAATGCCCGCGACGGTCTGTTCAACGGGATTGGTGACCCCAAGCTGCAGGAGCTGGTGTCGATCGACTTCAAACCGATCGAGGAATCGAAACTCGGCGAACTGGCCGCGAACTTCGACATTGTGATGGGGCTGACCCCCGAAGACCCCGAAGAAGGAGGGGGACCGGGCCGCCGAGGTCCACGTCCGCCGCGAGGTGGGTTCGGGCCTCCTCCGGGTGGACCACGCGAACCGCGCCCCCGCTGACGTGTCCCAATGCTGCGGGCATGCACATCATCTGTCTGTGTATGAGCAGGAGATGGATTGGCAGTCTTACGGTCAGTTGAGGATTCCATGCGCGCTTTGATTGACTCCCTGCTTGGACTAATGGCCCTCACCGGGCTGAGTGGACTGTCCCTTGAACAGCTGATTCCCTCACGTCCAGAATTGCGCCTGGGCTGTCTGTTGCTCCTGGGCATGGCCATCGCGGGTTACGTCGTGACTGTGGCCCAACTGCGACGACAGGCATTGCACGCAGCGGTCTCGGCCTTCGCAGATCGTGAAATGAATCGACAGATTGCCAGCGAGACACCTGGCGGAACACACAGCCCCAGACAATCAGCACCGCGACGGATCTTGTCCGCGTCGGGCACGACGTAGTGCCCCGCTGACAGCCAATGTCCTACAGCAGGATGCCGTCCTGCGGCTGGAGCATCTCCGGCACCTCGCGCTCGTCGATGGCCTGCAGGAGGTTGATCTCAATCGTGCGGCACAGGGCGCTCAGGGGCACGTGCTGGGGATCGGTGCCGAACGGATCTTCAACCTCGTCGCCAATCTCATCGAGTCCCACGAAGGCGTACGAGATCATCAGCACCACTATCGGCGTGAGTTCACCGACGGTACGCACCAAACCAAACGGTAGGGCGAGGCAGTAGAATGCCACGATCCTGTGGGTCAGGACGGTATATGCAAATGGAATGGGTGTGTTCTTGATGCGTTCGCAACCGCCCTGGATGTCGGTCAGATCGGTGAGGCTCGCCTCGAGAACAGGCAGGTGAAACTCGGAGATCCAGCCATCCTTCCATGCTCCCCGGAGACGCAAGCCCACGTCCTGCAGAATGGCGATGGGGACATTGACCTGCGACTTGAGATGGTTCAGTTCCTGCTCAGTCAGGAATCGCTGCAGATCGGGAAACGGATCGCTGCCCCGCAAATGATGTCGCAGCGCATGGTCGTAGGCGATGATGTGGCGGATGAGATCTTCCTGAAACCCGCGAACGGCCCCCTCATCCCCGATGCCGTCGGAGGGCGGGCCGACCAGCATCAGCAGCTGTCGTGCAAACGATCGTGAGGTGTTCACCAGCCGGCCCCACAGTTTGCGACCCTCCCAGTAGCGATCATAGGCGGCGCTGTTGCGAAACCCCAGAAAGATGCTGATGGCCAGGCCGATGAGAGTGAACGGGACCGGCGTCAGCGAGAAGCGATCGTCCCACTGATACAGCATCTCCCACACAGTGACGACGACGGAGAATGCCGTAATGACCAGAATGCGGGGAAAGGTGCGCGTGATGGCGCTGCCGCGGACGGCGAAAAGCATTCGGATCCAGGGGAGGTTCTGCTTGCCGATCATCGACGGTCGCCGGAAGATACTTCGCTCATTGAGCAGCAGGGGAGTTCGACTCGTCGAATGTCACTCGGGCATAAACCTCGGGCAGCGCGAGCGTGCAGTCGATCGCCGGCAGAGTAATCCGGCCCTGCGGATCGTCAACAGTGGTCAGCAGCCATTGCTGATGGCCCGGCTGCCGGGCGAAGTGCTCGACCTGCGGCCGGTCCTGGGAGACCAGCACATACTCCTGCAGCGAGGGAATCGTCTGGTAGTTGCGGAACTTGCGGCCCCGATGGATGCCTCGGTCGACGGGGACAGGACTTCGATCAACAGCAGCGGATTTAACAGCATATCGCGCTGGTCATCCTCAAAACGAGGCTCGCCGCACACGATGCTGACGTCGGGATAGGTCCACAATCCGGACGGCGTCGCGACGCGCATGTCGCTGGGATAGACCCGGCAGGGGCGGTCCTTCAAGGCCATCCACAGGCTGCCGCTGACGTTCATCGCGATTAGATTATGGGCCTCTTTGGCCCCGGTCACGTCGACGATCTCGCCATCGAAGAACTCGTGCTTCGTCTCGCTGGCGCGTTCCAGCGCCAGATACTCTGCGGGCGAACAGCGTTTGAGTGCGGCTGTGGACATGGGAATCTCCGCAGACATTCGACGCGACGTGATCAGTGAGTCTCAGTACCGGCGTCGGAGGTCTCAAACCGCTCGACACTCGCCACGTACAGCAATGCCAGTTCCGCATAGCGTTCGGTGCCTGGAAACACGACGAAGACGTTCGTTTGCGACAACGCGGCATTCTCCGGATGCCGGACCTCGTATTGTTCACCATTCGACATGCGAATGACGAACGGCACAAACGGCTCCTTGCGCAACCAGGTTTGCACGGTAGTGTGCGTCATCCCACGCTGCCCTCCATCTGCAGTTCGATCAGCCGGTTCATCTCGACCGCGTATTCCATCGGCAGCTCCTTGACGAGCGGCTCGATGAAGCCGGTGACGATCATCGCGGAGGCTTCCGCTTCCGTCAGGCCGCGGCTCATCAGGTAGAGCAGCTGCTCTTCGGCGATCTTCGAGACGCTGGCCTCGTGCTCGATCGCCGCATCGTCCTCCTCGACTTCGATGTAGGGGTACGTGTCGCTGCGGCTCTCGGGGTCGAGGATGAGTGCATCGCAGACGACGTTGCTCTTGCAGTCGGTGGCGCCGTTCTGCACCTTCACCAGTCCGCGGTAGCCGGCCCGCCCGCCATCCTTGCTGATCGACTTGGAAATGATCCGGCTCGATGTGTGCGGGGCACAGTGGACCATCTTCGCCCCGGCGTCCTGGTGCTGCCCATGACCGGCGAACGCGATCGACAGCGTCTCGCCGCGCGCCCCGGGCTCCATCAGGTAGATGGCGGGATACTTCATCGTCAGCTTCGATCCGAGATTGCCGTCGACCCACTCCATCAGCGAGTCGCGATAGGCCATCGCCCGCTTGGTGACGAGGTTGTAGACGTTGTTCGACCAGTTCTGAATGGTCGTGTACCGGCAGCGCCCCTCGGCCTTGACGATGATCTCGACCACCGCCGAGTGCAGCGAGTCGCTGCTGTAGGTCGGTGCGGTGCAGCCTTCGACGTAATGCACGGCGGCCCCTTCGTCGACGATGATCAGCGTCCGCTCGAACTGGCCCATGTTCTGCGTGTTGATGCGGAAGTAGGCCTGCAGCGGAAAGTCGATCTTCACGCCCGGCGGGACGTAGATGAACGACCCGCCCGACCAGACGGCCGAGTTGAGGGCGGCGAACTTGTTGTCGTGCGGCGGAGATGATCGTGCCGAAGTATTCGCGGAAGATCTCCGGATGGTCCCGTAGGGCGGAGTCGGTATCGGTGAACAGCACGCCCTGCTTGGCGAGATCTTCCTGCAGTGATCCGTAGACCACTTCGGACTCGTACTGGGCCTTCACGCCGGCGAGGTACTTCTTTTCCGCCTCGGGAATGCCGAGCCGGTCGTACGTCTTGCGGATGTCCTCGGGGACATCGTCCCAGGACTTCTCCTGCTTTTCGCTGGCGCGGACGTAGTAGTAGATGTCCTGGAAGTCGATCCCGGACATATCGCCGCCCCACGTGGGCATGGGCTTTTGCTCGAAGATTTCGAACGACTTCAGCCGGAAGTCGCGCATCCAGGCCGGTTCGCCTTTCAGTTCCGAGATCTGGGCGACCATTTCCGCATCGAGCCCCTTGCGGGATGTGAAGGCGTACTTGTCGGTCGGGTCGTGAAATCCGAACTGGTACGATCCGATGCCAATCTCGGGCTGATCGGTCACGAGGGCTTCTGCAGTGGACATGATATTCTCTTCCGGTCGGAGAGTTTCAGTTACTTTTCAACAGGGCGGACAACTTGTCTGCCCTCCTCAATGAACAGTCAGCGCGTGACGTCCTCAAACGCGACATGAGTCATGGGCTCGAGAACTGCGGACATGGACAACCTCACACCGTGGGAGTGGTCGCAGCCGCCCCCTGCTTCTCAACAACTTCCTCGGCGGCGACGTCCGGGTGACGCTCGCGGACACCGGCATATCCGTGGGCATGCAACTCGTGAGCCAAAGCTGCATCGCCCGTCTCGACAATCCGGCCGGCCAGCATCACATGCGTGAACTGCGGGATGTTGAACTCCAGCAGTCGCTCGTGGTGCGTGATGATGAGGACGCCCATCTCCGGCCCCGAGAGTTGCGAGAGTCCTTCGCTCACCACGCGGACCGCATCGCTGTCGAGGCCCGAATCGGTCTCATCGAGAATGGCGAAGCGGGGCTTGAGCATCGCCAGCTGCAGAATCTCCATCCGCTTCTTCTCACCGCCCGAGAATCCTTCATTGAGGTACCGTCGGGCGAACTCGGCGTCGATGTTCAGTTCCTTCATCGTCTGCTTGAGTTCTGTGCGGAACTCCCGCATGCTCATCAGCTCTTCGCCTTCCTTGCGATCGGGATTGCGCACGTTCGGTGACCGCATGCCGGAGGAAGTCGGCGACGCGTACTCCGGGAATCGTCACCGGATACTGGAAGGCGAGAAACAGCCCCAGCCGGGCGCGCTCGCAGGGGTCGAGTTCCCCCAGATCGCGACCGTCGATGCTGATCGTGCCCTGCGTGATCTCATACTTGGGATGACCGACCAGAGCGTAAGCGAGCGTGCTCTTGCCGGATCCGTTCGGCCCCATCAGGGCGTGAATCTCTCCCTGTCGGATCTCGAGGTTGACTCCTTTGAGGATCTCGGTCTCGCCGACGGATACGTGCAGGTCATCAATCTTCAGCAGGCTTGGCATATCAGCTTCACTCAGACTTTCGGTGCTTCAGTAACAGGCTCAGTATCAGACAACGGGACAGACCCGACTCAATTCGTTGGTGCAGGAACCGGCGGCAACTGTACTCATGGGCCGATTCTCGCGATCGGGTAACAATCCTCTGTTCAGGACGTCACAACTTCCGGCTCCTGCACGTATCCCGAATGATGTGGGACGGGCAGCACGCTGCGGGTGCCGCGCGTCAATCGGCGCGACTTGATCTTGTCCTGGATCCGCATCACCCCTTCGAGTAATGCTTCGGGACGCGGCGGGCAACCGGGCACATACACGTCCACCGGCACCACCAGATCGACACCCTTCACGACGTGATAGCCGTACTTGAAGTACGGCCCGCCACCCACCGTGCAGGCACCCATGGCGATCACGTACTTCGGGTCGGGCATCTGCTCGTACAGCCGGCGGACACGACTGGCCATCTTGTAGGTCACGGTCCCGGCGACGATCATCAGGTCGGCTTGCCGGGGCGTTGCGCGAAAGGCACCTGCACCAAACCGGTCGATGTCGTACCGGCTTGCACCGGTCGCCATCATCTCGATGGCACAACATGCCAGTCCGAACGTCATCGGCCAGATACTGGACTCCTGCGCCCAGTTCATCGCCTGTTCAAGCGTCGTCGTGATGACGTTTTCTTCGAATCGTCCTTCGATCCAGGTCATGTTTGTTTCCTGTTTTCTCTCGTCGACTTGAGTCCGGGCACATCCCGGTCTGCCCGGCCCGTTCTAGCGTCTTGGCGACTGATTTAGTGCCGGGCCGTTCACTCTAACCGTACCCCAGTATCTTTCCAACCGTCAGTCACGACGGGACTTAACCAGCGATTGCCGGTTCAAACTCGCAGCAGGTATCTCCTCGCCGGCAGCACTGGGTGCGCTTCATCGGGAAACCCAGCACCTCCTCAAACACCGCCTGTTCCAAGTCGCAGATCGATCCGTCCTGGCGGGACAGTTCCTGATAAGGGCAGTTGTTCTCCCGGAGGATCGGCAGTTGTCCTTGCCCCGACTGGCTTTCGCCAACTTCCACATCGAACCCGCGTCCTCGGAGTTCCTGCTGAAGCTGACGGATGCGTTCGTCTGCCGCGGAGGCTGTCACCGATGTGCGATATCGCTCGACGAGGGCCGTTCTCAGGCGGCTCAGCATCTGCTCGCGAACGGTCCGATCTTCCACCAGGTGGATTTCCCGCCAGAGCAACTGCGTCAATCCGTCGTCATGCCCACCGAGCTGCCGTCGCCCAGCCGGTGTCACCCGGTAGACGTGGTACGGACGCCCCCGATCGCTGCGAACGGTGGAGCGTTCGATCCAGCCGACTTCCTGCATGCGGACCAGTCGATTGCGGATCGCGGTGGCAGTCACACCCAGCACCACGCACAGATCCGAGACGCGCCGGACTGCAGCCGATTGAGCGCCATCAGGAATTCGCGGTCGGCGGTAACAACAGTGGAGCGCATACGCATGAAACCTGGAGCATGTGCAGAGGCATGTCTTCTGCCATTCTAGACACGTCGGCATTTTTGACAACCGAACGTGTCAAAAATTGGCCGATGCTCCGATTCAAATCGGGATTTCGCCATAAACTGTTGATAGATATACTGTCCCGGCAATCGACCGCCCCTGGACCGCCACGCAGGATGTGCCCCATGTCACTCCTTTCCCGCGCTGCCTGTTCTGTCATCTGCGGACTGCTGTTCGCGACCGCTCACGTCCAGGCACAAGAGACGGAAACCCCGCCTGCTATCCCGGCAGAGGCCATTGTCGCTGAGAACGCGACTGGGGAACCGGCGGTCACTGGATTTCGGAGCTTCGAGCAGTCGGCCGATCGCGCCGCCGGCAAACTCGTCGGCATCCTGGCCAGTGTGCTGTTTTACGACGTGGCCTTCTGGTCTGATACCGTGAACATTCCGCTGGCGGTGCTGTGGCTGGTGCTGGGGGCGACGTTTTTCACGCTGTACATGGGGTTCATCAATCTGCGGGCGTTCAAACATGCCATTCTGGTCACGACCGGGCGCTATGACGACCCGGCAGCGTCCGGAGAGGTGACCCACTTTCAGGCGCTCGCCGCCGCTCTGTCGGCGACCGTCGGACTGGGAAACATCGCCGGTGTCGCGATTGCGGTCTCGGTGGGGGGGCCGGGGGCCACCTTCTGGATGATCATCGCCGGTCTGCTGGGGATGTCGTCCAAGTTTGCCGAGTGCACACTGGGACAGCAGTATCGCGAGATCCGTCCCGATGGTCGGGTGATGGGGGGCGCGATGTTCTACCTCTCGAAGGGTCTGGCCGAACTGGGTTTGAAACCGCTCGGCTCCTTCCTTGCAATCCTGTTCGCCGTCTTGTGCATTGGCGGGTCGTTCGGTGGCGGGTGCGCCTTTCAGGTGAATCAGTCTCTCAACGCCGTGCAGGAGACGATCCCGTTCCTCAAGGACCATCGCTGGGTGTATGGCGCAGTGATGGTGGTGCTGGTCGGACTCGTGATTCTGGGGGGCATCCGCCGGATCGCGGCCACTGCCGAGAAGATCGTCCCGCTGATGTGCGGCATCTATGTCATCGCCTGTCTGTTCATCCTGATGAAGAACGCCGCCCACATCCCGACAGCATTTGCGGCCATCATCGACGGTGCCTTCACACCCGGCGCGGCCTATGGAGGGCTGATCGGTGTACTGGTGCAGGGCTTCAAGCGGGCCGCCTTCTCTAACGAGGCCGGAGTCGGATCGGCGGCGATCGCGCACTCGGCGGTGCGCACCAAGTATCCGGTTCGCGAAGGCATTGTCGCGCTGCTGGAGCCGTTCATCGATACAGTTGTGATCTGCACGATGACCGCCCTGGTGATCGTCATCACGGGAGCCTATGAGAATCCCGATTACGCCCATCTTGTAGCCCAGAACAACGGAGCCGGCCTGACATCATCCGCCATGCAGGAGCATATCGCGTGGTTTCCCTACCTGTTGTCGCTGGCGGTGATCCTGTTTGCGTATTCGACGATGATCTCGTGGTCCTACTACGGCGAACGCTGCTGTGCCTATTTATTCGGCGATCGCTCGTCGACGGCTTACCGTCTGTTGTTTCTGGTGGTCGTGTTTCTCGGGGCGATCGTGTCGTCGACGAATGTTCTCGACCTGAGCGACCTGATGATTCTGGGGATGGCCTTTCCCAACATTGCCGGCGTGGTGCTGCTCTCTCCGAAGGTGAAGCGGGAACTCAACGACTACTGGTCGCGGTACAAGGCGGGCGAGTTTCAGCCAATCAAGTGAAGCACTTGCAGCACTTGCCTGATTGTGGAGCGGAGGTTCGGCGATACCTCAACATCTTCGATCCCGAAGGAGTGTGATTGCATGGGCACATCACCCCGGTGGGAGGGAGATCACCTCAAACCTTGGCTAATGCGAATGAGTGCAACTCCCGCAGCTTGGCAGGACGCGGGCGAACGGGCTATTCTGCCGATAGCTCATCCCTTTCATTGGTTTTCGGGAGACGACCATGCGGTCTCACAGAACAATGCCCTCCATTCTTTCCGGGTCCGCCGTGCAGATGCCGCTCAGCCGTCGCCGGTTCATGCAGGCGAGTGCCGCTTCACTCGCACTGACCATGGGCGCGGAAGCTGCCGAGGTTGCCGCCGGTTCTGCCAAACGGGTCGGGCTGATCGGTGCGGGATGGTATGGCAAGAGCGATCTGTGGCGGCTGATCCAGGTCGCTCCGGTCGAGGTCGTCTCCATTTGCGATCCCGACCAGCGGATGCTGGCCGAGGCGGTTGATATTGCCCGTCAGCGGCAGAAATCGAAGCAGGCCCCGCGTACGTACGGCGACTATCGCGACATGCTCAAGGAACAGGACCTGGACATCGTCCTCATCGGGTCTCCCGACCACTGGCATGCCCTGCAGGCGATTGCCGCGATCGAGTCGGGGGCCGACGTCTATGTGCAGAAACCGATCAGTGTCGATGTTCTCGAAGGCGAAGCGATGGTCGCCGCGGCACGTAAGCACAACCGGGTCGTGCAAGTTGGCACGCAGCGCAAGAGCACGCCGCATCTCATCGAGGCCAAACGGCAGGTGGTCGATGCCGGGCTGCTGGGGACGGTTGGCCATGTGGAGATGTGTTGCTACTTCCACATGCGGGCCAACGGCAACCCGCCCGTCGAGCCTGTCCCCGACTTCCTCGATTATGAGATGTGGACCGGCCCGGCCCCGCTGCGCCCCTACGACGGCCTGCCGCACAAGCGCTGGTGGCGCACGTTCATGGAGTATGGCAACGGCATCATGGGGGATATGTGTGTGCACATGCTCGACACCGCGCGTTGGATGCTGGGTGTGGGCTGGCCGCACCGCATCTCTTCGACAGGGGGCATCCTCGTGCAGAAGGACGGCAAGTCCAACATCTCCGATACACAGACCGCCACGTTTGAGTTCGACAACTTCGATGCCGTCTGGCAACATCGCACGTGGGGCACGCCTGACGATACCGACTATCCGTGGGCGCTGTTCATCTATGGAGACAAGGGGACGCTCAAGGCCAGCACCATGCAGGCCGATTTCATCCCCCAGGACAAGAATGCGCAGCCGCTCCATTTCGACTGCGTCTACGAGCGCGAGCAGTATCCCGAGGATGTGACCGAGAAGGACATCGAACTCAATGCCGCCCCGGCGACGCGCCGGCACATGCAGGACTTCCTCGACGCCATCGAGAAGCGCACCCGTCCGGTGGCCGACATCGAACAGGGGCACATCTCGACCGCCAGTTGTATTCTGGCCAACGTCTCGATGCAGCTCGGCGGACGCCCGCTGAACTACGATCCGCAGCAGCGCATCATCGTCGGTGATGAGGAGGCCACGCGTTTGCTGCGTCGGCCCTACCGGGCTCCGTGGCAACATCCTGGCATGATGTGAGCGGGCTGACGAATTCAAGCCTGATCAAGCGTTGGCGCTGCACCGGGTCGTCGCCTGTTACACCCAGTCGCTCGCTTCTTCGGACGGCACTTCATCGGCATCGAGGATGGCCAGTTCCTCCCGGCTGAAGTAGCGTCCGGCGGCCAGTCGTACGGGCACCAGCAGCGCCACGAACAGTGGGAACAGGATGCCCGCCGGGCTCACCTTCACCACCCACAAGACCACCAGACCAATCACCTGCAGCAGCGTGAACAGGTGGATGGTCTTCAGAGGCACCTGCCGGATGTAGTGCGTCCGCGGGTACAGGTCCGGGTCCATCACCCACAGCATCACCCGTTCGAAGAACTGGTTGCCGGCGATGGAGACGACACCCATATACAGAAACAGCCCATACAGCACTGCCTGTGGGACGGTTTGCAACAGGGGCAGCAGGAAGAGCGACAACGCGATCAGGCCGTGAATCAGCAGTCCCGTCATGCGTTGCTCCCGCACATGGAGCACGCGCGCGTGCGACCCGCCGTACGGATCGAGCGATTCCTCAACCGTCGCCAGGCTGCGCACATGATTGAGCGAGGGGACTGTCGACGCCACCAGCCAGGGCAGGCCGAACATCGAGCAGATCCCCTGCAGGACGCCGACCACGAGCAGATTCAGATGGTAGGCGTCTCCCTTTTTCAGTCGATTGTCCGGATTAGTGGCGATCCGGGTCACGATGTTCTGGTTCATGTAAGTCAAGAGGGCCACGAACAAAGCCGGTATGGAGGAGGCGAACCAGATCCATGTCGGTGCGGAGAACAGATCCACCAGCCAGGGCCGTCCGGTCGTGGTGCCCAGCGTGTCGGGCACCTTCAGCATCTCGGGTTGAACTCCTGGAAACGTCAGCGCAAAGACGATCATCACGCCGACCGCGATGGTCGGACCGAAGTCGGCCAGAAAGTCGCGCGCCATCGGTCGGAGGTACCGACTGTTCCGTAACCGGGAGAGCATCATCGCGATGACGAACGTTCCGATGGCCAGAATCAGCGACAGGAAGGCCACATCGTGTTTCAGCTCGGCGGCATGGGCGTCACGCACATACGCCACGATCTGGTGACCGGCTTCGACGATGAAGATGGAGGCGATCATCGCCGCGAAGATCTCATCGGTGAATCGCGTGAACCACCGGATGAGACAGCTGGCATCGCTCAGCGCCAGCAGAATCAGGAACGTCGCCGACCACAGGCCGATCCACGCGTACGTTTCCAGGAAGTACGTTCCGTACCCCAGCCGCACGCAGAGTGAGTAGATCACGCCGGTGAGCACGAGCAGCGGCCCGGTGCCCCCCAGCAGCAGCAGCGGCTGACCACCACAGATCGCGAAGGCAATCCCGCACAGGGCCGTGGCCACCAGCATTTCGGTCGGGCCGATCGCTTCGCTGCCGCCATCGGCCCCGCCAGTGGTCAGATACATCAGCCCGCCAAACGTCACCGCCGGTGCCAGACAGGCAAAGAACAGAAACAGTGTCGAACTGATCGTCTTGGGATGCAGGCCATCGACAAAGTCCGACTTGTAGTCGGGCCAGCGACGCTTCACGTCGGCGACGAGTCCGCCACCCCAGCGCCCGCTGTAGCGCAGCCCCTCGGGGATCTCCTCGGCTTCCGGGGCAGGCGGGATCCGGGTGCGCCTCGAACTGCTCGATGGCGCGGGCCAGTTCCGGACCGTCGTCGGCTACGCCCGCGTCATACCGGAACGTGTCGTCCGACATCAGACGGGCGATCGCCGTCAGTGTGTCCAGATGTTCGGCAGCTTGCCCCGGCGAACCCAGCAGCACGAACAGGAAGCGTGTCGGGGTTCCGTCCGGTGCTCCGAGGTTGATGGCGTGCTTCAGCCGGACGAACATCACGATCTGTTCACTGAGCCCCTCGACATAGGCATGCGGGACCGCGACCGCATGACCGATGGCGGTCGAGAACTTCCGCTCGCGCAACACCAGTTCATCGATCACCCTCTGTCGCAGCGGGGCAGGAATGGCACCGACCTGAATGCCTCGATCGACGGCGACATCAAACACATCGGCGATGTCGCGGACTGTCAGATCGAGGACGCACAGCTTCTCGTCGACGGAGGCCTTGAGCCGTTGCATCGTGCAGCCGGGCCTGGGGGATACTGTGCGGATGGATGATGTCGCCGGAGAGTTCGGGGCACCGCGCAGGAACTGTCTGCGCTCGCCCCCGTGACTCCGCCACCGGGCGAGTGTACCGGATCGCTGCGTCCGGGTCCCGTCATTGTCGACAAAGCCCGGCGCTGGCATCGCCGGGACCCTTCGGCAATGTCATCTGTCAGCGGGTAGCCCCGGATCTTGCAGCGGTGCGTGCCACGGTTCTGTGAGCCGCGTGTGGGGTCGCGGAGCGACAGGAGGTTGTGGGTGATGTCGCGTTGGCACCAGATGGTGTGCAGCTGGAGACCCTCCCCCGGCCCCTCCCTGAGGAGGGAGGGGGGTCACGCAGTGCGCCCCTCAAGTCTACGCACTGCTGGACAAGCCAGCAGTGGCACCCACTGAACGCGTGCCCACCCTGCCATTGAAATTCACCCTCCCCAGGGGGAGGGTCGAGCGCAGCGAGGGGAGGGGGTCGCCCCGCACGCCGTCCACCGGCCTGCAAAGGCGCAGTCAGGCGGCACGTCGGCGGCGACGGGTATGCGGCAAGGAGGGGCCGCATAGACCGGCAGGGTTCGCGTTCCATTGATGGGCGGCAACGCCGTCGAGAATCAACTGTGCGACGTGCAACGCCTCGCAGGCCTGCGAGCCGTCGACGTCCGGAGCAGTTCCGCTGCGGCACACAGTTCACGAAGCTCTTGATCTCCGCCGTCAGCTGATCAACCTCAGGGAGTGCGGGACGCTCCACCTCGATGAACTCTCCGAAGACGGCTGATTTAAGGGCACCGATGTCTGCCCCCGGTTGATGCGCAAGTTCGAACGGAAGCTCACCCTGCAGGAGCCGCGACGAGGGCCGATGGTGCACGACTTCGCGCGTATGCAGATTCGCGCTGATGCAGCCTTCCGTAGACCACACCTGCAACGAGCGGCTGAACTCCGGGGAGACGCGGTTCGCGACGAGGTCCGCGATGCAACCGTTGGTAAAGCGCAGCCGGGCCTGCACCGCGTCCTCACGTCCGCCGAGCAAACAGGCACCGAAGGCCTCGACGCCGACGACGCTCGCGTCCGCCAGTCGCAACACGAGATCGATGTCATGAATCATCAGATCGTGGACAGCACCGATGTCCATCGAGCGAAAGGCGTAGGGGCTCAGTCGCTCGGCCCGGATGTACCTGGGCGAACCGGTGCGCGAGACGCTTCCCGGAACGCCGGATTGAATCGTTCGATGTGCCCGACCTGCAACAGGCACCCGCGTTGTTCGGCCAGCTGGACGAGGGCTTCTCCATCGGGAACGTTGCCCGCCAAGGGCTTCTCGATCAGTAATGCGATGTCGCGCTTCAACAGATCGGACGCAACTTGCCGATGCAGTGACGTCGGCACCGCCACGGAGGCGGCGTTGACTTCATCAGGCAGGTCGCGGTAGTCGGCGATCCAGGGGCAGCCGCACGCCTCGGCAACTGATCGACCCTGTGCCTCATGCGGGTCAGCGACTGCGACCAGTCGCACTCCGGGCAAACCGGCGGCGATCCGGGCGTGGTGACGCCCCAGAGCCCCCGCCCCAACAACGGCATAGCGCAATTCAGTCATCCTGCTCGCCTTTCCTCTGATGTCTTCTGGTTCTCTGCCGCGTGAATGGCCTCGCGTGCCGCGCCCAAGCTTGCCGCGGCTCAGTTCGTCGATGGAGTTCAACAATCGCCTGAGTTCCAGGGGCAGCACGCCCTCGAGTTCTTCGGCGAACTGTGTCCGCACAACAGCCAGGGGTGAGATCACGCTGCCCATCTGATCATTCATTTCCTGATGCAACCAACGCATGTTGCCGTCATCGACGGTGCACAGCCATCAAGTTATGCCGCTGAAGGGGTCCGGGTTCTGGCATGGGGATGCGTCACGAGCAGGTCCCGCACCAGTTCGTGATTGTGACGATGTCCCGACCGCCGGGCTCGAAAACGGCCGATCAGATCGCAACCGATCAGGGCCAGATCGCCGATCGCATCGAGGATCTTGTGCCGGGCGCACTCGTCCGGTGTATGCATGGTGTTGCCGATGACTCCCTGCGGCCCGAACACGAGCAGGTTGTCGGTCGTCATGCGTTTGCCATATCCCTGCTGTCTGAGTGCATCAATCTCCTGCTCGAGCACAAAGGTCCGCGCGAATGAAATCGCATCGACAAACGACTGGGGCGTCACCGTTACCGTCACCGACTGGGCCGGCAGGTGCGGATGTCCATAGTCGAGTTCGTACGAAATCTTAAAGCCTCCATCCGTTGCGGCGGCGGCGGAGATCTCTGTCTGGTGATCGAGCGAAAACAGATGCACCTTGTTGGTGACGAGCAGACGCTGCCGGATCGCCTGTTGTTCCTCGATGCCGGCTTCGAGCAGCGCATCGACAAACACCTGGGCTGAGCCATCGCCTGCCGGTGGTTCAACAGCGTCGAGCTGGACCAGACAGTTGTCGATCTGCAGCCCGGCGAGCGCGGCCATCACATGTTCGATGGTTTCGATCGTCACACCCACGTGACTGATCGCGGTGCGACGCTGTGAGGGGGTCACATAGTCAATGAGTGCCGGGACCGGCTGAGTGCCCGGCAGATCTGTTCGCTGAAAGGCGATCCCGTGGTCTTCCGGTGCCGGCCGGAAGCGGAGCGAGACGTCCGCGCCACGGAACAGGCTGACGCCGTTGACGACAGCTTCGCGGGCCAGGGTTCGCTGACGCCTGAGAGGGACGCGACGCAAGTGAGTGGTCGAGGTCATTGCAGTCCGGCGAGAGTTGATGCATACCCAGTCGAGTGCGAGCGAGGACGGGCCTCATCCAATCGCGGACATGGGTAACGACAACGACACGGGCAGACCCGGAGAGGATCTGCCCGTGCTGTTTGGAGGCGATGTCAGGTCGCTCGACAGAAACCCGATTACTTGTTGCCGTTGTAGGTGCGGTTCAGGTAATCGAGCACCGGCTGGGTGATGTCATCCTGTCCGCGATGGAAGACGACCTGGCGGTTCATGCTCTGCAGCACGGCCTGGGGGTTCTCGGCTTCCTCAACTTTGGCGCGGTTGAACCGCATGACGAGCGTGTAGTTGAAGTGCTGGGCATAGAGCTGCACAGCCTTCTGGGTTTCGAGGTACACCTGCTTGTAGATTTCCGATTCCTTGCGGAGGAAATCGCGCTGCTGAACCTTGCGGAAGCTCTCGAGATCGGCCTGCTTCTGAATCATCGTCTGCTCGATCTGCTTGAACTCCGGGCTGTCCTGCTTGAGCTGACCGCTCTGGGCCTGCTGTTGCAGTTGTTGCATTTCTTCGATCATGGCCTTGGCCTGCGCATCGCTGCTGCTCGATCTCGGCCTGCAGTTCGTCCCGCAGGGCCTTGAACTTGTCGTACTCCTTGAAAACATGAGCCATGTCGATCAGGCCAACCTGGTGAGGCTTGGCATCCGCTGTTGTCGACTGACCCTGAATCGTTTCGGAAACGACAAACAGGCTCGCCAGCATGGCAACCGCCAGTGCACACATGATGAGTTTCTTCACGGCCTTCGCACTCCTTTGCATTGCCGATTCGACCTTCCGGGTCTGGGCAGACAGTTCCCGGGGGCCAGGGATTGAGGTGAGCGCCCGAGCGGGCTGAGAGATTGGTTGGCTCTCTGTCGCCGGCCGTATCGTGACCGGGCGGGGCGTATTGTGCACACCCGCCGATTCCGGTCAAGATGAGCCGTTTCCCTTCCGCGCCCATCGGCAGATGTTGCCTGTCCGAAGGCACCGCTCCGCCGTCTGCCAGGCACCCCCACCTGCCCACAGTCCGCAATATGCGCTCGCATCGGACCGATGTGAGTGCCGGGCTGCCACGGCTGTGTCCGCCGTGTGGGCGCGATGAACTCGGCCGGGTGTCTGGGGTCGACCAGCGGGAGCCCCCAGAATCAGGCCGCTTCTTCAAAATCGGGCGTGAGTTTCGCCGCAGACTGACGCCCAGACACCAGGCAGCCCATTGACGACTCCCCGGTCTCCCCCAGTCGAACAGAAAGAAACACCGCATGGCCCCTTTGAACCCGGCTTCCCTCGTGTGCGTAGCCTGTCTGCTGGCCCCTGCCTCTGCCATCAGGGTGCTTGCCGATGACCTCGCCAGCCGCATCGAACAGGCCGCTGTCGGCGATGTGCTCGAGATTGCGGCCGGCACGCTCACTTCTCCGCTCACGGTCCAACGCCCGCTCACCCTGCGGGGGGCCGCCGCCCAATCCTGCATCGTCGATGTCACGTCTAACCAGCCGGCAATGTCCATCACTACGCCGGGACCGGTCGTCATCGAGGGCCTGACGTTTCGCTGGCAGCGGGCGACCAGTGACGCCAGCGAACAACCTGCCTGTGCGGTCTTTATCAAAGATTCCCAGGTCACGCTCCGCAACTGCCGGTTCATCGCCCCGGAAAGCAACCAGCGCTCGCCGGCGGCTGTGCTGTGCACCGGGTTCTCCAGCGTCAAACTGCAGGACTGCCGATTCGAGGGTTTCGAGTTCACAATCGGCGTCGAAGGCGGAGCCAGGGCAGCGATTGCCGATTGCATCGTGTCGAAGCCCGGGCACTGCGGCATCAACGTCTACTCGGGATCGCAGGTGGAGGTCGCCCGGACGATCGTTACCGGTTCCGAATTTCATGGCATTCGCTCGACCGGAGGGACGCTGGATGTTCACGACTGCGTGATCATCGAGAACGCCAACCGCGGCATCTATCTGGGCAACCGGAGTGCCCACGGACGGATTCATAACAACGTCATTCTGGGGAACGGCAGCGGCATCAGCGGGTTTGCCCAGTCCGACGTCGTCATCGAGCACAACGTGTTTGCCGACAACAGCTACTCGGGCCTCGATGCTCGCGACACGTGCCCCCTCAAGGTGCACCGCAACATTTTCACAGGCAACACGCGGGGCTTTGTGCTGTTTATTGAAGGCGACCGGAATGATGTCCAGCTCGGCCCGAACTGCTTCTGGAAGAATGAGACGACGACCGAGAGCATCGAAACTCCGGCGGACTCCGTTCTCACCGACCCCGAGTTCACGCAGCCGGACGAAGGCGACTTCACGTCCCCGCTGGGCGATGCAGCCTCGGGTGGTTTCGGACTGACTGACCCGTCAGCGATCAGGCAGTTATGGACAATCTGGGCCGGAGCCGCTGACGACGTTGAACAAGCGAAGCAGGTGGACTGAAGTCGCTTGGAGACTGCCTGGAGTCGGAGTCGCAATTCGGCCAGAATGAACTGGTCGAGGGCACCGGGCTCCACCACAGGCACTTCAGCACAGGAAACACCGCATGCGATCACTTGGACTGTTGCTCCCCCTGCTCATCGCATCGCCACTGGTCGCCGGCGAGTACAACAAGGTGCTGAGCATCGGTGATGCGGCCCCGGCGTGGAAGGACCTGCCCGGCGTCGACGGCCAAACGCACTCGCTGGCTGACCTGAAGCAAGAGCTGGTCGTCGTGGTCTTCACATGCAGTAGCTGCCCCATCGCGACCGACTACGAGGACCGTATCATCGCACTGGCCAACAAGTATGCCGATCGCGTGGGCGTCGTGGCGATCAACGTCAATCTTTTGCCGGAGGACAGCCTGCCTGAGATGAAGAAACGTTCCGACGCGAAGCAATTCCCTTTCCCGTATCTGTTCGACGAGACTCAGCAGATCGCCAAGGACTATGGAGCCCTGTTCACTCCCGAGTTCTTCGTCCTGAACAAGGAGCGGAAGGTCGTCTACATGGGGGGCATGGATGACAGCAGCCTGCCCAAAGCTGTGAAATCGACATATCTGCAGCCCGCGATCGAAGCACTACTCACCGGTGCTGAGCCCTCCCCGCAGGAGACTGTGGCCCGCGGCTGCCTGATCCGCTACGTCCGCGAGCGGCGCCAGAAATCGACCGACTGATGGCTGAGACCGCGACCAACCGGGCTCGATGAGTCCGTCATCGAACGACGGACGCCTTCAGCTCGGGACCTGGCATACGCCGGTCAATCACGGTGACAGGAACGAGAACATCCTCGGGGGTGGGCTTGGAGAGCTGCACGCGGAGATCAGTTGACGACGGTTTGTCTTCGAGCAGGCCAGGTACTGTGTCGATCCGGGCGACAATCCGAGCTCTTGTATGGGCATCTTTGGAACCTTCCGAGACCGCAAGGATTTCTGCCTTGATCCACTCTGCAGCACATGCGACAGACTCCACGGACAGTTCGCCGCCGTCTGCCGTCCCAAGCAGTCGAACTTCGCGCGACTGCGGAAACTCGGTCGTATCGTCGATCACGAACAACACGGACTCGGGGATGACTGCGATGGACGGCGCGACGTCCACCCGCATGGTATATGTGGGTGAGGGCCGTACCGGTGGAGCAGCCGATGTTTCCTGCAGCGTGAAAGCCAGTGGTTCACCGATGCTGCGGGGTCCAGGAGCGCGCAGCAGAAATGAATAGCGTCGCACTTCCATTCGCGCGGGGATGTTCTCCCGGATTGTCTTCATCACGAGCAGTTCGACTGCGGCCTCGGGGTGATCGGCACGCATGCCGGTGATCCACGGATCGCTCCCGATCGCCTCAGCTGCATCGACTTCGAAGAAGTGTTCGACCGGCTCTCCCAAGCGGAGGGTGACCTGTGCGGGCTTGGGCATCGTTTCGATATACGGGACTCTCACGGCTCGGCCTGACAGGGCCAAACGGACTTCGACCGGGATCGCACTCGGGGGATCCGTCAGGAATCTCACGGTTTCGTGTCGCTCGCCATGGGGCGGCAGCCGGACGGCGAACTGGAGGTCCAGCACTTTCGACCGGGGGCCAAGGGAGCCGCGGGCGGCGCCTGCGCCACTGTGCAGGTACAGGATGTCTGCACATGGACGACACGCAACGGCCTCCGACCGTCGTTGATCAGCGTGACCGCAATCCTCTGATCCAATGTACCTCCACGCTCCGGATCATCGGCGGACAGGGATATCTCGACGGGAACCGCCCGCAACAAAGCGTCGGGCTTGTCGAGACGCAGCCGGAATGCGACCGCCCCGGCCGCCACGAGCAGCAAGCCCCCCACAACCCACCAGCGGCTACTGCGGCGGGTGACCGATAACGAGGACGCATCGTCCTCAGAGGGCATCGATCACCTCCCGGCCGTCGATCGTCGCCAGCCCGCGCCACACGAGCAGGTCGATCGACTCGCTGACGAACCGCACGGCACCGTCGGCCAGCGCCAGATTGACTCCGCCTGGGATGATAGCTGCGGGCGGTCATTGCCCCCTGGCGGCCAGTGGTCGGCCATTACCGATCCATTCTGGATTGTCGAAGCAATCAGGGGTCCGCGCATTGGGGGCGAGGACATGGTTGTAGGTAGTGTTGTTGTGATCATTCTTCAGCCACGACCAACCGAGGAATGAGGCGTGAGGGTACGCACTGGCATTCGTCGCACAGTTATGACGGCGTCGTTGGGAAAGTAGTTGTGAGAATTGGTCGAGGCGACATCGGTCCACGGGTCGTATCGCTGCGGGTCGCCGTCCCCCACCACCCGTTCGCTGAACAGGGCGGTGTGAGACAGTCCGTCCAAAACCTTCGCCGGTGTTCTCCCCGCCGAGCGAGATTCCCCACAGGCCCTCCAGTTCCAGCGGGCCACGCGTGGGCCGTCCCCGCGTCGACCATGTGGCGTGGATGCCGGTCGTCGTTCCGCGGCAGGCCCGGTAGCTGTTCCCTCCGGCGGGAACGCCGTCCGCCGGACAGACGAACACGGGGATCGGGTGTGAGAGGGCGAACGCGTTGGCGTGCGGATGTCGGGGGCTCGCGTTGCGTATGGTCCTCAAAGAGATCGAGGCGGTCCCATGTCGTCTGCTGGTCGAGGTACGGCAACAACTGCGCATGCACAGACGATCTGTCTCTGGGTCCGACGTAATCTTCCGGATAGACGTGGACGCTCCTGGGGTACTTCCCGGTCACGCTCAGCAGGGCATTAGTCGCATGAGCGAGTTGGCGGAGATTGTTGAGGCAGGCGACTTGGTGGCTTTTGGCGCGAGTGGACTGCACGGCCGGGAGCAGGATCGCCGCCAACAAACCGATGACGCCGATCGATACGAGGAGTTCCAGGGTCGTCAAGCCGCAATCACTTCGGCGGTGTGACGCACGTAGACGTCGTCTCTGTGCTATTTGACAAATGTCAATAAACCGCTCGGACGCTGACCCCGCGAACTGAAATGCCATCGGTGTCATTCTCCTGGACTCAGATTGTCAAGCCGCACTCGGGTTCATCGCCATCGTCCCACCACCACGCGTCCAAGTAGTAACGGTCCTCACATGGCCAGTTCGTAATGAATTGCATACCCGTACAGTAAGAATCGCTCCAGTACACTTGCTCCCCCCAGCAGTCTGGGCTCGCCTGATCGCACAAGATCCCGTCAGTCGATGTCGGCTCGACGCAGCCTTGGTCTACAGGGTCCGGGGAGGGGTTGCATTGCCTCCACATTTCAAACTCATAGTCATAAAGACATTCCGAACAAGGGTGTGAATTCTCCGCCACCGGCCCACTCTTGACGCACTGATGTTCTGCAAGTGTTTTAAGCTGCAGTTGCATCATAGTTCCACAGACGAGCAGGACGAACACCCATGCTGACAACAACGATTTGGCACTCATCGCACACCCCTCCCTCGATAGGTTTCCAAGCATCACATCGCACGGCCCGCGCGCAAAACCCGAATCGTTCCCACCGCCAGCATCAGCAGCCCCGTGCCCACCAGCACCATCACCCAGTTCACCGGGCGACCTGGCGCAGCCGCAATCTGCGGTGTTAGATCCACCGGCAGCACGGCCGGTTGCGTTCCCGCGGCCTCTTTCTCGGCTCGATACTCCGCCATCTTGCGTTCGCGTGCATGGCGGGATCTGAAGCTGATCAGAGCGCGCAGACTGCTGCTCGTCATCGAGATCATACACCTGCACCCCTTTAGGCACTTCAGGCCTGAACAGATTCAACTCCAGCGGATCGCCGAACTTCACGTCCTGAAGTGCCAACTCGTCCACAGCCAATCGGTTTTCAACCGTCATCCGTTCCGGAAACCAGAGCACTGGTTTTACACCCTCTTGAGTCACCTGGCGGAATGACTGCACCCGGTAAACGTCACTGAAGCCCGTGACGGAAAACTTGGGGAGAATCTGACGAGGAAGATATCCGGCCTGGGGGTCGAACCAGGCAGCCACCGGAAAGATCTCTCCGGGTCGCGCCGTCTTGAACGGCAGTTCCACTTTCCAGCAGGGATGCCCGTCCACCTCGTCATCGACCACTTCGACGCCCTCGGCCTGCTTCAGCAGCGTGGCCAGTGTGGCCCCGGTCTGTTGTTGGGGCGAGATATTGAAGTACAGCCCAAGCCAGTTGGCCGGGCTCCGATGACAGCGGACTTCCCAGTCCGTTGCTGTCTCCAGCGACTGCCGCATCACATGTGTCAGTTCGTGCCTCTCCTCCAGCTTTTCGTAACCCAGGCTCCAGACCGAGGGACCGTCGCACGAAATCCATTTGGGGCGCTCAGTCGGACCACCCCCTTGTTCCTGGTAATGGAACCTGCGTCCATCCTGGGCCCAATCTAGCATTACACCACTTGGATCACCGAGGCTTGGTCGTGCCTCTTCAGGCTTAGACGCCTTGAATGTTCTGTTCCAGAGACACCGCGTCCAGACCGGAGACAGCGAAGTCACCGTCTGGATGTAGCCGGCTCGCAACTCCGCCAGCCGCGCATCTTCAGCCATTAGCCTTTCGGAAGATGCAAGCGCGCACAGCAGACACACGGATATGAAGAGGGGCACGGAACCAGCAGGGTTCGGGCTCGCGCGCCTGCAGCGAGGCGTGCGCTGGTAAGTCAAATGACCGGCATTTCCTGAAAGAGCACTCATCGCACCCTCCCATCGAAAACACAACCCACAACGTCAAGCTACTCTCGCGCAATTCTCCCGTCAAGAATTTGCCATTTGGGATTCTTGTTTGGCGGGTGGTATCACCTCACGACCTTTGACAGGCGCTCATACGATGCCGTGCAGCGGGCCGCCGCGTGCAGCGAGTTGATCGACGCGCCACGTGATGGCGGGGTCTTCGATGAGCGGCGGGGCATGGTGCGGCTTGATGCGGGCATCGATCACCAGCGTGTCCCGGCAGCCCCAGTGCTTATCCACGACCGAGGCCTGCGGACCATCGATGTCGCGCGCCGGGTTGGACCGGGTGAACGTGATCCACAGGAAGTTGTTCAGACTGGCGGCGGTGAAGTCGCTGTCGTCGACAAGCACCACCATCGGGAACGCACGGAGTGGATGACCCGTCGTCAGGTGTTCGCAGAACGTACGCAGTTCTCCCTGGGCACTGCTGGACAAGCCAGCAGTGGCACCCGCATCTTTCCCCTCTCCCTGGAAGGGAGGGGCCGGGGGAGGGTCGGAGCCACCGGATGTTTCACCCCTCACCCGACCTCTCCCCTCAAGGGGAGAGGGGAGGGTCGCAGACAGCCCCGCTAACACTCTCCGCTGGCTCGCAGCTAAACCTGGAGCGCGGATCGCCACGATGCCCGGCAGGCACACGCACGGATCATCGAAGCCCGCCGGCAGATGCCAGCCGGACGTCAACTCGCTGGGCAGCGAACGGCGCAGGACCGACGGCGGCGATGACCACCTTGGATCCAGCATTCAGTCCCTGTCCGGAGTAATCGAGCGTGTCGATGGTGGTATGTGTCTGAAAGTGCAGGTCGTCGCTCCAGTCCACACGCTGGAGCAGGTGCCGGAAGAAGGCGGGGATGTCGTGAATGTCGAGTGCCGGGTCGTCGTGACTGTTGACGATCAACAGATACTTGGCCAGTGAGAGCTGTCCTTGTCCCAGAATGGCATGGGCCTGCGTGAGCAGTTCCTGCGGACGGTTGCCGCCGGGCTGTGTCCCACCGCTGGCGAAGGGCGTATAGCGTTCGCTACCGATCGCCAGCAGCAATGGATGCACGCCGGTCGCATCGACGGCATGCACGGCCTTGACCCCCGGGAGCACCGAGGGAATCACCGGTCCGGTGATCTCATGAATGATCTGCCCGAACGCCGTGTCCTCCTGCGGCGGTCGCCCCACGACCGTGAATGGCCAGACGGCATCGCGCCGATGCCAGACATGCTCCACCTTCAGCACCGGGAAGTCGTGCGTGAGGCTGTAGTACCCCAGATGATCACCGAACGGTCCCTCGGGCAACAGTCGATCGGGATCGACAGTGCCGGTGATGCAGAAGTCCGCCTCAGCGGCGATCGGCAGTGCAGCGGACTGCCGGATCATGCGCATGCGGCGGCCTCCCAAGGCACCGGCGAAGGTCAGTTCCGACACGCCTTCCGGCAATGGCATGACGGCGGCGAGCATGAGGGCCGGCGGTCCGCCGACAAACACGTTCACGCGAAAGGGGACTCCCTTCCGCAGGGCTGCGCTGTGATGTACGCCGATCCCCCGATGGATCTGATAGTGCAGTCCGATCTCGCGGTTGACTGCGTACTGTCCGCCGCTGAGCTGAATGCGATACATCCCCAGATTCGAATGCTGCCAGCCGGGGGCGTCGGCATCTTCGGTGTAGACCAACGGCAGCGTGATGAAGGCTCCGCCGTCATCGGGCCAGCTTTGCAACTGAGGCAGCTGATCGATGGTCGTCTCGTGCGCCAGCACAGGTCCCGAGGAGACGAATCGAGGGCGCATCGCCAGGGCTGTCGGCAGTGCCCGTCCATAATGCCATGGGTGGCGCAGGGCGGCGGCGGGGTTAGTCTTCAGCTCCACGAGGCGTTTGATGAAGTCGAGCGTATCGCGAAACAGGAACCGCGTGCGCGCGCTGGTCCCGAACAGATTGCTGGCCATCGGGAACCGGCAGCCCCGGACGTTCTCGAACAACAGTGCCGGCCCCCCCGCCGCATATACCCGGCGATGGATGGCGGCCGCCTCGAGATGCGGGTCGATCTCCTCGCGGATGCGGACCAGATCGCCGACACGCTCCAGATCGGCCAGACACTCGTGGAGGTTGCGGTAACCCATAGCGCGACAGCGGTGCGAGAAGGATGGGCCTTAGAAGCCTTTTCCACTTGTGAAGCCGCCACCGCGTCCGCCACCCGAGGGAAACGACATGCCTGACGGGCCGCGATAGGAGGACGGACCGGGCAGGTTGATCTGAATCCCCCCGCTGCGTCCACCCGTGTAGGTTCGCCGATTCACACTGCGACCCACACCCGCCTGCATGGCGGCCCCGGCGGCCTCCATCATCGCCCGCGCCAGCACATTGGCCAAGGGACTCTCGAACACCTGCGTGCCGCTGCGGCCTGTCTGCTCGACCCAGGTCGGCTCGAACTCCTGCCGGCTCTTGATCGTCTGCCACAGGTCGTCCTTGTCGGTAACTCCCTTGCGAAAACGGTCGACGAAGGGTCCGACATCAAAGCCCGCCGGAAACTTCGATCGCTCGGAATCGAAGTTCGACTGCTGAAAGCGACGCACCACGAAGTCGAGTCCCTGTCCCTGATGCTCCAGGAGTTCACACTGCCGCGACAGGTCGCTCACGCGCGGTTCCACCTCCGCAATCTCACGTTCGAGCTGCCGAATGCGGGCGATGGTCTCATCGTCGGTGGTTTCGGGGGTCTGTCGAGCATGATACTCGAGCACAGCCCGCTCGGTGCGGGTGAGGAACTCCCGGAAGCGTTCCAGTGCTTCGTCGTAAAACTGTCCCTGCGAGTGTTGCAGGCTGAGCAGTTCCTTCGCGATCGACTGGCAACGTTCCTTCTGCGCATCGAGGCGGGCGACCAACGCATCCCGCTGCTTCCCGAGTTCATCTCCCTCGCGCAGCACGCGCGTCAGCCCGGTCTCGTCGGCGGCGTGGCGCTCGATCCCTTCCACCTTGTCCATAAGCTTGTGGAATTCGACACTGCGCCGCTCCACCTCCTCCCGCATCAGCTGGGGCGTCCTCGTCAGGAACTGATAGCTGCGCCGTGCCCGGTAATAGTCGACGAGCCCTGCCACCCAGCGATCGAGCCGCCGCGTCAGCCCGCGATAAGTGTATTCCGGTGTACCGAACTTGCGCTCATACAGATATTGGAACAGCCGGCTGTTCTTGTACGCGGGCAGCTTCTCGGTGGCTTCCTGTTCGCTCTGCGTGACGCGCTGCTCGTTCTTGTGGAGTTGAGCTTCCGCTTCGACCGCCTCTTTCGAGAGTTGCTGGAACTCCTTGTTGTCGGCCAGCTGCGCCGTCACGACCTTCTGCAGTTGTTCGCGTTGCTGGACTTTCTCGTTCAGCGCCGTGGTGACGCTTTCAAGCTCGGACTCGATCCGCTGACGTTCGGCATCCAGCCGGTCGAACTGGCCGGACAATTCATCAATCCGCCGCTCCTTTCGATGCAGCACTCCCGTCAATTCTTCACGGGCACCGCTCAACGTCCGGGCGATCGATTCTTCAGAGAGGTCCGGCAGATAGAAGCGGGCCAGATCGCGAAACGTCTCGCTGCGCTGTTCGAGCAGCCGCTTCATGCCGCTGTTGAGCTGCTGAAACTGCGTCCGCATGGCCGTTGCCTGCGCGCGCACCTCTTCGAGGTACTGCTGCAACTGGCGGAATACGGTGCGACCAGCGACGGACATGACAGGTGACTCCGGTTGTGTGACTGCACCAGTGAGTGGCGTGCTTGCGACGGCTGACGAACTCACCACTTTGTGATCTGTCCGGACCGTTCGACGACGTTGCCGAACGGATTCTTCATCACGACGACTTCCTCGGGCTGGCCGCGGCGTTTGACTGCGAAGAGTGTCTCGTCGAGCACGCCGTCCGTCTGCTTGTCGCGTTTGATGGCATCGTACACTTCCTGCGGCACCCGTTCCCCCCAGACCGAAACGCGTTCATCCCGGTCGGACTCGGCATTGTGGATCGATCGCTCCAGCACACGTCCGTCCGGAGCGCGGGCCTCGACGATCAGGTAGTACCCGGAGGTGCGAGTGCCTGTGTCATCGGTGAAGTAGCGATCGATCCCGCTCTGCCGGTTCTCGCCGCTGACAATGCGGACCTCGTACTCTTCCTGCAGCCGCACATCCAGATTTCGCAACCGCGCACGAATATCGGCCAGGCGCTCGATGTCCTCCGCCTTCCGGGCTGTTTCCGCCTCGCCCTGCAGCAGTTTCACTTCCGCGACGACATCCGGCTTGGTCGACATGGCCTCGATGGAAGCGACCGAGTTGCTGACCGACTGCCAGTGATCTGCGAGCGCACGTTGTTTTCGTCCGACCGGCGAGAACGGCCCACTCGTCGCAAAGAACAGCCACCAGCCCAGCAGCGCGACCGCCCCCACAGCCAGTGTGCTGCTGATGATCTGTCGGCGCATGACCCACAGGTGGGCCAGCGCAGTCTGCACGCCGCCGGGCGGGGCGGGAAACTTGTGCAGGTTCCCGAAGTACAGTTCGATCGCCACTTCGATCTCTTCGGGAGTGACGTTGTCACCCGTGATCTCGGCCGAGGCCAGCAGGCGCTCGCGGATGAGGGCGATGGTTTCCTCGCGAGAGAACTCGCGTTCGACTGCGTCCTGCGCTTCGTGCAGTTCCCGCGCGACATCGATGATGCGGAGCATCTCGTGCAGCGACAGATCTTCCGGAGCGGAGGTGGGCATGACATTCACGGGCGGTCGATCTGTGCAGAGCCTTCACTGAGTGCAGAACCGCGACAGGCATATTCAATCGAATCGATGACTCAATGTCGATCGACTCGCGAGAGAAATGCATAAGGCTGCCTGTTGCGATCGCCTCCACTCCAGCCGACATTTCTGTTTTTCAGCGATGGTGATTGACGAAGCACGCGGACGTGCTACTCTGATGCTCCGATCCACCGGCACAGTAGCGCGATCCCATCGAGAGTCATCACCATGGCCAAGAAAAAACCCACGAAATCCAGCACAACGAAAAGCGCGTCACCCTCGACTGCGCTGGCGAAGGTCAATGGCGGCAGGAAGACCACGAAGGGGACACAGGTCTATCTCAACCAGGCACTCAAGGTGCTGGACAAGCTGGGCATCGCTCCCCGCGACGACGTGCCCCAGGAGCTGATCGAGCTGCTCAATGAGGTCAAGCACGTGGACGAGGCCAAAGCCCTCGCAATCGCGAACACCATCAAGTACATGAGTACGTTCAACGCGCTTGTCCGGGACAATGTCGAGAACATCACCATCGGGAGCCGGTATCTGGACATCACGCAGATGTTCGATTCCATCCGCGAAGACTCCAAGACGCTCATCTCTCAACTGGAAGACGGCAAGATCAGCCTGCCTGAGAAGGCCCGCAATGCGTGGATGCGCGTGCGGCGCGGCACTCCCTCGGCCCGGTTCGAGAACATCGTCGATCTCTATCAGGATGTGTCGAAGGATACACGCGAACAACTGCATCGCGAGGATGCCATTATGGACGCCTACATCGACTTCCGCTTCGCCCTCAAGGAGGCTGAAGTTCTCTCCCGCGACCTGCTGGAGAAGCACGCTCCCACCCTCAAGAAAGCCGAAGACACGCTCATCAAGGCACAGGCGGCTGTCGACAAGTACACCGGCAAGGACGAAGGCGTGCGCTCGCGTCTGGAACTGGCCCGCGACGAAGCCATTCGCACCCGCGAGGAGGAGGACCGTACCTATCAGTTGCTCAAGGACATCGCCGAGAACCTGTCAGTCGGCTACGACGTGGGCGAAACGCTGATCACCAAGCTCAAGCAGACCCACGATGTGAAAGATCGCGTCTACCGCCGCGCGGTAACGTTCTTCACCACCAACGAACATGTCTTCACCATTCTCGGCACGGTCTACACCTCCCAGCATGGACTGCACGAGGTGACACAGGCGACCGAGGCGATGAAGAAGGGTGTCAACAAGTCGCTCGAAGATGTTTCGGAACTGGGGCGCGAACTCGAACGGGCCGCGCTGCGTGCCGGCTATGGCTCGACGATCAACCCTCAGTCGGTCCAGAAGCTGGTCGACGCCATCAGCGACTTCCAGATCGAGTCCCTCGAATCGATCGCCGAACTGCGGAAGGAGAGCGACGCGAACGCCAAGGAGATCCGGCGGGTGGTGGAGGATGGCAAGCGGCGCTTTCAGCAGACCGTCGCCCGCTATGCCCGCGAAGGCAAGGTCGGCGTCTCATCGTAACGCGTCAGCCTTCGTGACAACTCAGTGGAAACTCAGCACCAGCCAGCCGGCCTCCAGTGAGAGACCCGTGATGGTCACGTCCCGCCCGGTGAGATCCGGGAGCGACAGCGGGATACGGGCGGGGAGCGTCAGCGTTCGCAGCCGGCGCTCGACCTGCTGCCTGATGATGGGTCGCGCGAGTTCCGCCACCGTGCTCTCTTCAGACCCATCGAAGGACGTGACGTCGACCGACCCCGGCTCCAGAATCAAGGTGCCCTCGCGCAGGATGACCTGATACCGAATCTCGACCTGCTGCGGTGGAACGTTCACCACTCCCATGGTGCGAAATCCGGCCCGGGCCACGACGATGCATGCACCGTCTTCAAACCGCACGCGCAGCGGTTGCTTGGCATACAGCACGATCGTCACCCCTTCCGGTTCCTGTCGCACGGGCACCAACTCGGGCGCCGTGGGCACGGGAAAGCCCGGTGCCCGCAACACTTCATGCGGCGCTGTGTCACTTTCTCCGACCCCAGGTTGACTGACCCTAACGTCGGGACGCACACGCGGCCCTGAGTTTTCGTTTTCGCTCACGTCTTGCGCGGATGTCCGCACCGATGGCAGCAGGCGGGGCAGCTCCTGTTCAAACCAGCCATCGATCGACCGGTCCGTCATCTCCCGCCCGGCCAGCGCCAGCTGCGATAGAGCATCGTTGAGATAGCTCTCGTGAATGGCGAATGCGATCCCCGCCTGCGGGTCAGCTTCCGGAGCCGGAGTTGCTGGCGGTGTCCCCCCCGCCGTCAATCGCGCTTCGTAGGACAGGTCACTCTCCGATGTGCTCACCACAGGTGCGGCGGGCAGCAGATGCCAGTCCTGCAACAGCGGCAAGATCCGCTCAGCCAGAAGTCGGTTGCCCTGAGACAGCTCCTGGTCGACCGCCTGGTTGAACTGTGGACCCACCTGCGACGTGATGCGATTGGCCGCAATCGATTCGGCGGCGGGACGCATCCGCTCGGCTTCGCGAATGGCGACGGTTGAGGCGATCGGCCCCACCAGCGGTACTCCGCTGACAGGTGTCTCGGCCGCTCGATGAGCGATGCGCGGAGTGATCCACGCCGAGGGTGACCTCGTTGTGAACTGCCGGCCGTCGAACGTCACCTGCTTGGAGAGCTGCAGGTCATGCAGTCCCGCCGAGTGGACGGCGGCCTGTGGTGTGATTCCCACCGTACTGTTCCGCACCGTACCGTTCAGCAGAACAAGCAGATTGCCCGCTTGATCGCAGGACTGAAAGTCGATGGTCACCCGCGTGTTGGTGACCTGATCCCCGGTAACGTTGGCCCCCAGAATGCAATCCCTGACTGGTCCTGAATCCACGCGCTCCGAAGAGATGAGCGTGTTGACGAAGTCCTCACTCAGCATGATCCGGAGTTGTGCATCGGGCAGCACCGGACGAAAGGTCTGCACCACTCTGGTGCCGGGAATGACAGCGGGTAGGATCACGATGCCGGGCGACGCGCAGGGAGACGGGTATCCGGAGGGCCCGGGAACGATGAGGATGGGTGCCGGGGTTCCCCAGTATTGTTGAGGCGTGACCGGGTAGGGGGACCATGGTCCTTGTGCCTGCACTGGTGAGCCGGCACCGGCCAGTGTCCAGACCGTCAGCGCTGCGATCGCAGCCACGCGAATGCGGTGCCATCGACTCGACATGTCGTGACTTGCGGTGAAGGACTGGTTGGTCATGGACTGGCGCAGTCAATTCTGACACGTCCTGCGGGGGTGAAACAGTCTCAGTTCGTCCTGGCAGGCCCGATATCGCCGGAAGATCGCAGATCGGGGAAAGTGGCGAATCCATAGCGGTTGTGAGGTCGCACCCAGGACCTACAATCGGAGGCGTCACCGTCGGGGGAGAATCGGCTCTTCACGAGTGAACTCCCCCCGTCCTGAACATCCCTGCTCACGCTGTGCCAAACCGCGACCTCTTCGCCACCGAATACCCGTTCGAATCGCGTTATCTTGAGATCGGCGGCCATCATTACCATTACGTCGACCAAGGGAGTGGCGACCCGCTGCTGTTCGTCCATGGCAACCCGACCTGGAGCTTCGCCTGGCGACATTTCATCCAGAAACTCTCCAGGGATTACCGTTGCATCGCGGTGGACCACATTGGCTGCGGGCTTTCGGATCAGCCGCCGGCGACGCCTGCGGGCAATCCCGGCTCATCATCGCCAGGGTTCGGCTATACATTGGCTGAGCACATGGCCAACCTGCGAACGTTGATCGAACGGCTCGACCTGCGACGGATCACGCTCGTCGGTCACGACTGGGGCGGCTGCATCGGTATGGGGGTCGCGGGTCAGATCCCCGATCGCTTCGGGCGACTCATCCTCTGCAACACGGCGGCCTTTCGATCACAGCGGATTCCCTCGCGAATCGCGGTCTGCCGGATTCCGGTGCTGGGCAAATTGGCCGTTCAGGGCCTGAATGCGTTTGCCCGAGCCGCCCTGGTGATGGCGGTCGAAAAGCCCCTCAGTCCGGCGGTCAAACGAGGTTACCTGGCCCCCTATGACAGCTGGTCGCAGCGCATCGCCACGCTGGAGTTTGTGCGGGACATTCCGCTGAAGCCGTCACACCGCAGCTATGAGACGCTTGTCGCCGTGGAGAGCAACCTGTCCCGCTTGCTTGAGCACCCGATGCTGCTGGTCTGGGGAGAGCGGGACTGGTGCTTCACCCCGGTATTTCTGGAGGAGTTCCAGCGCCGGTTTCCGGAGGCGGAAACGACCCGCTTTGCTGACGCGGGTCACTATGTGTTTGAAGATGCCCGCGACGCGATGCTGGCACGGATGCAACTGTTTCTGGAGGATCGGCCCATGTGAATATAGTAGCAATTCAGCCTTCTGGATTGTTCAGCGCAAATTCCGTCATGCCCACGAAGGCGGGCATCCAGCATGGGGAGCAAGATAACCGGGTGAAAGAGGACTGGATCCCCGCCTACGCGGGGATGACGCAAGAAACCTTCGGGGTAATGATGCGAGCAGAACGCCGGGGAACGATTCGTTCCGCAGCGTGATGAGCGTCTGGCATTGTCCCTCAATGTGACAGACAGTTCCTGTTCGCACGGCTGCCAACTTGGCAGGAGGCAGCACCACGTCAGGCAACGACAGATCCGCAAACACCAGACAACACACGTCTTACGCAACAAGACGCCCGCTGGCACATGCCTTGCTACCTGACCTCAAACACCAAGAGTGTCTGCCAACCAACAGATCGGCGTGCAGGATTTCGCTGCGGAATCTGACCCGGCCTGAGTTTTGCCATTGTCCAAGCAGTCAGGAGAAGCCGTGTCCAAGCTGTTGAGCTTCGATGAAGATGCACGTAAACAACTATTGGCCGGGGTTTCCAAGCTGTCTCGCGCAGTGAGCAGCACGCTTGGCCCGCGGGGTCGAACCGCCGTCCTCGACAAGGGCTGGGGCTCCCCCAAGATCACCAAGGACGGCGTGACCGTCGCTGAGGATATCGAACTGGAAGATAAGTTCGAAAACTGTGCCGTGCAGCTGGTGAAAGAGGCCGCCTCCAAGACCGGCGACGTTGCCGGTGATGGCACGACGACCGCGACCGTGCTGGCCGAGGCGATCTTCCGGCAGGGGCTGCGTTACATTGCCGGCGGGGCGGACGCGATGTCGCTCGCACGCGGTGTGCAGAAGGCAGTCGAGACCGTGACCGAACTGCTCAAAAAGCAGTCTAAGGCGGTGGACTCCAAGGACAAGAAGGCCATCGAAATGGTGGCGACGATCGCCGGCAACAATGATCGCGAAATCGGCAAGACACTCGCCGACGCCCTGATGAAGGTGGGCAAGGACGGAGTGATCACGGTCGAAGAAGGCCGCGGCATGCAGACCGAGGTCGAACTCGTCGAAGGCATGCAGTTTGAGCGGGGCTATCTGTCCCCGCACTTTGTGACGAACGAAGACGACCAGGTTTGCGAGTTGGATGACTGCCTGATCCTGATTCATGAAGAGAAGATTTCCAACGCCAAGGTGCTGGTGCCGGTTCTGGAGCAGGTCTCCAAGTCGGGCAAGCCGCTGCTCATCATCGCGGAGGATGTCGAAGGCGAAGCCTTGGCAACGCTGGTGGTGAACAAGCTGCGGGGCATCGTGCGGGTCGCTGCGGTGAAGGCTCCGGGGTATGGCGATCGTCGCAAGGCGATGCTGCAGGACATCGCCATCCTCACGGGAGGCGAGGCGCTGTTCAAGGACCTGGGCGAGAAGCTGGAGAACGTCGAACTCAAGCGTCTGGGCCGGGCCAAGAAGGTGCGCATCGACGCCGACAGCACAACGATGATTCAAGGTGGAGGCACCAAGCAGGCCATCGATGGCCGTGCCCAGCAGATTCGCCAGGAAATCGAAGTAACCGACAGCGACTACGATCGCGAGAAGCTGCAGGAGCGTCTGGCCAAGCTTGCCGGTGGTGTTGCCCAGATCAACGTCGGGGCTGCGACTGAAACCGCCATGAAGGAACGCAAGGACCTGATGGAAGACGCCCTCGCCGCGACGCGAGCTGCTTTGGAAGAGGGCATCGTTCCTGGTGGAGGGGTCGCCCTGCTGCGATGTGCCGACGGACTGAAGAAGACCGAACTTGAAGGTGACGAGGCACTGGGTGTCCAGTTGATCCAGCGGATTCTCGAAATGCCGCTGCGCAAGATCGCCGACAACGCCGGCCTCGATGGGGCCGTCGTCGCCAACAATGTTCGCAAGAACAAGGACAAGGCCTACGGCTACGATGCCCTGAATGAAGCCTACGGCGACATGTTTGCCGCGGGAGTGGTCGACCCCACTAAGGTCGTTCGCACCGCGCTGCAGAACGCCGCCAGCGTGGCCACTCTGCTCATCACGACGGACTCGATCATCGTGGAGGCACCCAAGGAGGAATCCGACGACCACCACGACGACCACCACGACATGGGTGGCATGGGCGGAATGGGAGGCATGGGCGGTGGCATGGGAGGAATGGGTGGCATGGGCGGCTTCTAGTCCGCTCCTGTGCTGGTTTCCACTGATGCTTCGTCCGCGAGTTTACTGAAACACCCCGACATTCTTTCACTCACACACCACGGAGACATACATGGCCCTCAATCCTCTTGACGATCGAGTCGTTGTTCAGCCCGTTGAAGCCGAAGAGACGACCGCCGGAGGCATCGTCCTTCCCGACGCCGCTCGCGAGAAGCCGCAGCGTGGGAAAGTGATTGCCGTCGGTCCGGGCCGCTTGCTGGACAGCGGAGAGCGCTGTGCCGTTGCCCTGCGGGTCGGGGACGAGGTGCTGTTCGGCAAGTACGGCGGTACCGAGATCGAAGTGGACGGCGAAGACGTCAAGATCCTGCGCGAGAGCGACATCTTGGCGAAGGTCGTGAGCTGAGCCTTTTCCGGACATCCCTGTGGCCGCGCCAGTTTCGGGCGGCACCCTTAACTACTCACTGGAATTGCAACAACTGCCATGGCCAAACAACTGCTCTTTGACGATCGCGCCCGCATCAAGCTGCAACGCGGGATTAACACCCTCGCCGATGCGGTCGCCGTGACCATGGGCCCCACAGGACGGAATGTCATCATCGACAAGTCCTTTGGGAACCCGGTCGTGACCAAGGACGGCGTCACCGTGTCGAAGGAAGTCGAACTCGACGATCCCTACGAAAACATGGGGGCCAAGCTCGTCAACGAGGTCGCCACTAAGACCAGCGACATGGCGGGTGACGGCACCACGACCGCGACGGTGCTGGCGCGAGCGATTTTTGAAGAGGGCCTGCGGGGCATCACCCTCGGCGCCAATCCGATGATCGTCCGCCGCGGCATCGACAAGGCGGTGGAAGCCGCTCTCGAGTTCATCGAGGGACTGGCCAAGCCGGTTTCCGACAAGCAGGAGATCGAACAGGTCGGCTCCATCTCGGCCAACAACGATGCCGAGGTGGGCAAGTTGATTGCCGATGCCATGGAGAAGGTGGGTCGCGACGGCGTCATCACCGTCGAAGAGGGCAAGCACAGCGAGACGACGCTCGAACTCGCCGAAGGCATGCAGTTCGACAAGGGGTACATCTCGCCGTACTTCGTCAACCATCCCGAGGACATGAAGTGCATCCTCGAGGACTGTCTGATTCTGCTGTTTGAGAAGAAGGTCTCCAGCCTGCGGGACTTCGTCCCGGTACTGGAGCAGGTCTCGCGCGTCGGCAAGCCGCTGCTCGTCATCTCCGAAGATGTCGACGGTGAACCGCTGGCAGCATTGGTTGTCAATCGCCTGCGAGGCGTGCTGAACGTGTGTGCTGTCAAGGCTCCGGGGTTCGGCGACCGGCGCAAGGCGATGCTGCAGGACATGGCTGTCCTCACGGGAGGCCAGCTCATCTCCGAAGACCTGGGCATCAAGCTGGAGAACGTGCAGCTCAGCCAGCTCGGCAAGGCGAAGCGTGTTGAGATCGACAAGGACTCCTGCACCATCATCGGTGGCGGCGGGAAGGACGAAGAGATCAAGAAACGCGTCCAGCAAATCCGCCGTCATATCGAAGAGACCGACAGCGATTACGATCGCGAAAAGTTCCAGGAGCGGCTCGCCAAGCTGACCGGTGGCGTGGCCATCATCTCGGTGGGTGCTGCGACCGAAGCCGAGATGAAGCAGACCAAGGCCCGCATGGAAGACGCCCTGCATGCCACACGGGCTGCAGTCGAGGAAGGCATTCTCCCGGGCGGCGGCGTCGCGCTGCTGCGGGCGATCGACGTCGTCAACGAGGTAAAGGCCAAGGGAGACGAGAAGATCGGCGTACAGATCATCGCCCGGGCTCTCGAAGCGCCCATCCGTCAGATCGCCGAGAACTGTGGCGAAGATGGAGCCGTCGTCGCCGACGAGGTTCGCCAGAAGTCGAAGAACATCGGCTTCAATGCGAATACCGGCGAGTACGTTGACATGTACAAGGCGGGCATTATCGATCCCGCCAAGGTGGTCAAGAACGCGCTGACCAATGCGGCCAGCATTGCCGGGCTGCTGCTCACGACCGATGTGCTCGTCACGCGGACGGATGATGTGGGCGGCGGAAAGGACAAACCACTCGTCGAAGGAGCCGTGCGATAACCCCGTACGAAAATGGCCCGTCCACGGGTCCGAGCTTGATGACGTTGACAACCCGCGGCACAGGCGGTGCCGAGGATTCTGGATAGGCCTCGGAGTGAGGACCAGCGAGCCACCGGCCTCCGGTGGCTCGTTTCGTCTGCAGCCATTGGTTATCAGTGGTCAGTCATCAGTACTCAGTCAATCGTGTTCAGTTGGCAGTCAAATTGGAAGGGCGTTAGCGCAATCCTGACAGTCCCTTGAAAAACTTCGCACCGCGTGCCCCTGCCGTCTCGGCGGTGTGAGAAACAAGCGGTGTTCGTTGCCCCCCACAGCTGATACAGCCCTGGCACCCCAATACCTACTGACAACTGAATACTGACCACTCGCTACTGGCGACTGAAAACTCAGCACTAACAACTCCCAACAATGTCCGTAATGGCTTCCAAACGCGACTACTATGAAGTCCTCGACGTCGGGAAGTCGGCGAGCGCGGATGAGATCAAGCGGGCCTACAAGAAACTGGCCCTCAAGAATCATCCCGACCGGAACCCCGGCAACGACGAGGCCGTTGCGCAGTTCAAGGAAGCGGCTGAGGCGTACGAAGTCCTCAGCGATCCCGACAAGCGATCTCGCTACGATCGCTTTGGGCATGATGGAGTCCGCCGGGGAGCGGGCTCCCCCCAGTTTCAAGACGTCGGCGACATTTTCGAGGCATTCGGCGACATCTTCGAAGGGTTCGGCTTCTTCGGCGGCGGGGGACGTTCGCCGAGGGGAGGACCCCGACGCGGATCGCACCTGCGGACGGCACTGACCATCTCACTGGTCGAGGCGGCCACCGGCTGCGAGCGGGAGATTGAGGTTCGTCGATCCAAAACATGTACCAGTTGCGAAGGAACCGGATGCGAAGCGGGCAGCAGCCCGACCAGTTGCGACTACTGCGGCGGGCATGGTCAGGTCGTGCAGGCCCAGGGATTCTTTCGCGTCCAGACGACTTGTCCGGCGTGTCGTGGTGCCGGTCGGATCATCCGCAACAAGTGCAAAACGTGCGGCGGAAACGGACGCGAAAGCGAACGCGTCACGCTGGAGGTCAACGTCCCCGCCGGTGTCGACAACGGCATGCAGCTGTGTCTGCGTGGCGAAGGAGAACCAGGCAGCGATAGCGGACCCCGCGGCGACCTGTACGTCGATATTCATGTCAAAGCACACTCCCTGTTCCAGCGGGAAGGGAGTCATCTGTTGTGCAAGGTCCCCATCACTTACACCCAGGCGACACTGGGGGCGAGTGTCGAAGTACCGCTCATCCAGGGCTCCGAGCAGTTGAAGATTCCGGCCGGCACACAGCCTGGTGAGGTCATCCGCCTCAAGGGTAAGGGAATGCCCGATCCTCACGGCGGCCGACGGGGCGATCTGCATGTGGAAGTGGAACTCGAGGTCCCCCGGAAGCTCGACGACGAACACGAGGAGCTGCTCCGCAAGCTGGCCGAGTTTGAAAGGACCATGGTGAGCCCGCACCAGAAGTCGTGGCTCGACAAGCTCAAGGACCTGGTCACCGGCGACGATGACTGATGAGAACCCTATGACACAACTCCCACCTGACGACGCACACGATCGAACGCCCAGCGAGACGCGACGCGACGAAGCTCAGCCCGTCGCACAGGACCCGGATGCCGGCCACCCGGCCCAGGGCACGGACGTCCGGCAGTTGATTGAAGAGCGCGATGCCGCCCGGGAACAAGTGCTGCGGGCCCAGGCGGAACTGGAGAACTATCGCAAGCGCGTATCTCGGGAGCGTGAGGACGAACGCCGTTATGCGACGCTCCCCCTGATCCGTGACCTGTTGCCGAGTCTCGATAATCTGCAGCGGGCGCTGGATGCGGCCCGGCATGCCGACGATCTGAGCGGCATGTTGCAGGGAGTCGAAATGGTCTCCCATCAGATTGATGCTGTCCTCGCGCAGCACGGAGCGACGCCGATTGCGGCCGTCGGTGAGCCTTTTGATCCGAACCGGCATCAGGCCATCCAGCAGATTCCTTCAGCCGCTGTTCCCCCCATGACTGTGATGGACGAAGTCGAGCGCGGCTATGCCCTGCACGACCGAGTCATTCGGCCCAGCAGCGTGATCGTTTCCGTGGCCCCTTCGTCCTGATCCCCACCACCTCCCACGTCAACTCTTGCGAGTTTGAGGAACGTCCTTATGCCGACTTACGACTATCAGTGCAAGAAATGCGATCATCGTTGGGAACTCTTTCAGCCGATTACGGCCGAGGCGGTCCGCAAGTGCCCGGCATGCGGCAAGCTGTCGGCCAAACGCATTATCGGTCCGGGGGCCGGTGTGATCTTTCGCGGATCGGGGTTCTATCAGACCGACTACCGCAGCGAGTCGTACAAGAAGGGCGCGGAAGCCGACAAGAAGGCGACCGAGCCCAAGACCGACTCGAAATCGTCATCGGAGTCCAAGTCGGAGAAGAAGGCGTCATCGTCAAGCGGAGGAGCGGGCGCTGAGTAAGAGCGCCTGAAAAAACGTCGATTCCGGGTGGCCGGGGCTGGACCGCAGGGAAGCCCCGGTTCGTTCCGGGGTTTCGCTCCTGTCGTCGCTCCAACCCCGGCCACCCTGCCGATCCCTGCGGGTTGACACCGCATGGCGGATGGCGTTTGATGCATGCCGGAGGACCACCTGACATGATCCGCATGACCACCTGCCCCATCTGTGACAAGGAACTGGCGAGCGCCGCCGCCACCGAGTCGCCCCTGTTTCCCTTCTGCAGCAAGCGCTGCAAACAAATCGATCTGTATCGCTGGACCGAGGGGAAGTACGGCATCCCCGAGACGTTGACTCCCGAGCAGTTGATCAATGAGCTGACGACCGATCCGGAGGCGTTCCCGTCAGGCGATTAAGCGATGCTGTTCAGCCACGATCGGGGAAGTGAGTACGAACATGACGGAATCCGGGAATCGACGTGTGGCTCTCGTGACCGGTTCCGCGACCGGCGTCGGGCGGGCCTGTGCGCTTCGCTTTGCCAAGCTCGGTTTCAACGTCGTCGTCAACTACTCCAGGAGCGAAGACGATGCCCGCGAGACGGTACGGCTCGTCGAGGCCGAAGGGTGTGAGGCGCTGCTCATCGCCTGCAACGTCCGTGACGATGCCCAGGTCGCCGGCATGATGCAGGCGATCGACGCACGCTTCGGCCGGCTCGATGTGCTCGTCAACAATGCCGGCATGACCCATTTCGTCGACCATGCCGATCTCGACGCCATGACCGAACAGAAGTGGGACGACATCCTCCAGACGAACGTCAAGGGGCCGTTCTTCGTCACCCGCGCAGCGGTACCTTGTTGCGCAAGGCCGAGACTGCGGCGATCGTCAACATCAGCTCGGTCGCCGGACTTTCGGGACAGGGATCCTCCATCGCTTACTGTGCCAGCAAAGGTGCCCTCAACACGCTGACAAAGTCGTTCGCGCGCCTGCTCGCCCCACAGATCCGTGTGAATGCCGTCTGCCCCGGACCGATCGACACTCGCTGGCTGCACAACGTGATGTCTGCCGAGGCCCTGATGGCGCGGACCGCCGAGTACCCCATCCCCCGCCCTGCCCACCCGGATGACATCACCGACGCCGTTGTCTACCTGGCCACCGGCACAACGCTGACAACCGGCCAGCTGCTGGTCGTAGACGGTGGTCGGACGATGTGAGGCAAACGGTCGCTGAGCGGCGGGTGGCTGAGGTGGAGCGCAGCGACCCCACAGCACGCGACTCTCCTTGACCGGCGGGCTCACGTGCGGCTCGGGCCCCGCCACTCCCGGGAACGATCCTGACCGCGATCGGCTACATCCGTGACCACTCCGTTCGCCATGAGCTGTGCTCACAAGCACTTGATGTCCGCTGGTCGATTGCCCGAAAATACTTCCTGGAGGAACCGTTCGAGGACACGATGGTGCCAACGATTGACTCGCTGTCACCCGGCCCGCTGAATTGACCCTCGCCGGTTTCCACGCACTGCTGGCGTGCCCAGCAGTGCCTTGGGATCTTGAAGCCCCTGGAGCGATCCCAGCGGTCCTCACACCCGACGCAGGATGTACACGACATCTTCGGTCGTGGCGTCCACACGGATTGGATGATCGGCCTCATAGGCGAAGTCGTACGTTTCCACGACCTCCAAGGCCGGTACCGCTTCCAGCAATGCGGTCATCTGAGCGCGCGTGTACGTGCGGTAGAACATCTCGTCCTGGATGCGGCTGTGTTGCGTGGGCGTGTAGATGTCGAGCGTCATTCCCAGATGCTCCATCCGCCGGCGCATGTCGACTGCCTTGGTCCACATGTGCGAGTTCACGACCAGATTGCCGCGACGGGCCGACCAGCTCTCTTCGTCGATCGCATCCCCCTTCGTCGGCTTGAGGTGCAGCCCCAGCACATACAGCCCTCCGCGATTCAGGGCTTCGGCCATGCATTCCAGATGCCGCCGGGCCTGGTCTTCGGTCGCGAGGTGCCGGAAGCTGTTGATCATGTTGAAGGCCGCGTCGAACTTTTTCCGGACAGTGAAGTCGGACATGTCCTCCACAGTCACACTCTGCGGGAAGCCGTGGCGCTTCAGACGGGCATTGCAGTACGCGACCGCCTTGGGATTGAGGTCGTTCCCCGCGACCTCGTAACCAGCCTGGGCGAGTTTGATGAGCAGACGCCCCGTCCCGCACGCCGGTTCGAACACACGGCGCACCTTACGCTGTGCATGTTTCGGAAAGATCGCCTGCAGGAAATCGAACTCGGCTTTCCAGTCGGAGCCGAACAGCAGGTCGTAGTACTTCGGGAAGTCGTACAGACTTCCCTGGATGATTTCGGGCATCGTGCCGGGTCAATGCAGGGCCGGAAGAACACACGCGTCAGCAACACGGGGGCAGACTACGATCTGCGCACATTCATTGCAAACCGGTCGCCAGCAGCCCGGGCGGGGTTTCGGCTGCATGAGGCGAAGCGTCGCCGTTGTGCAAGCGAAACAGCTGCTCGTCGACCGCCACGCTCGCGAACCTTGCGCAGTATCAGATACTGATGTCACTGCGGAGGGAGCGGGAATGGACCTTCCGAAGAGCACAGTAATTCTGTGGGCTAGACAGTCATCTGCTTCGAGTGGCCGGGGTCTGGTACTGCATTCGTACGGTCATTCAGGAATGCAGCGTGCCGCTTCTCCAGGGCAGCAGTGACCGCAGGCGGGCATCGCGCACAACCAGTCCGCCCCACAGCACTGCTCCGAACAGCACCGGAAACAGCATCTGCCCCAGCGGGTCCCCGTTGAACACATGCAAGCAGACGGCACCTCCCAGATAGCCTGTGAGCAGGATCGCTCCGAGCACAGCGGTTCGCGGGTACAGGTACAACAGCACCGAGGCGATGGTGATGACGCCGAGGGGCATCATCGCCGACACTGGAAAGCCCGACTTCGCAGTTTCTTCCCGCATTGAATCGGGCGGTGCGATGCCCATGACGCCGCTCATCAACAGCATGAGGGCAGGGAGCCAGCTCATGACTCGCCCCGTCCACAACATGCCCTTGGATATCGGTGTGACTGCAGATTCGTGGTTCATGCCTGTGTCTCCAGTGGGAGGAATCCGTTCGGGAAATTTTCTCAACAATCGTCGTCGGAGATATTCGCAGATCGACGTTCCCGTGAACAGATTCTGAGGTTGCCGTGGTTGACGTAGTCGCATCTGTTCAGCACGTTCCGCGAGCCGCTACTCCGTCAGGGCCATCAGCCACCGTCTCAGGAACCGTCGTTCCGGTTCCTGCCGGGCCATGCGTGCCAGTGACGCATCGTGGCGGACACGCTGGCGCAAGGCATCGTTCCCCGGAACCGGCCCGTCGACACCAAACCCCGCCCGCGGATTTGCAGGCACTGCCGACTGCGGCCACTGTTCGACCGCTGCCGCGAATGCATCGGGCAGCACCTCCTCGCCCAGATCGAATTCACCCAGGCGACGGACCAAAGTCGCAGACACCCGACGCGACGGGGTGCGGTAAATGTCGTCCACCAGCCGACGCAGTTCCCGGTCTTATTCACGATCCATCGATCGTGCGTCTCCACCGTCCGGGTCCCTCGGAAGCGCTCATTCCCGCGACAACATCAGGATCGCTCACCGGCGCCACTCCAGAAAAGTCCTGAACAGCTGCTTGGCCAATGGTGTCAGCCGCGTGCGGTTGTACGCATCGGCGGCCTTGCGGAAGACCTCAGCCTGCGTCGGATAGGGATGCATTGTCCGCCCCAGCGTCTTGAGGCCTTTGCCGGCAGTCATCGCCAGCACAATCTCGGCAATGCTTTCGCCGGCATGCCTTGACACCAGCGTCGCACCCACGATGCGGTCCGTCCCCTTGCGGACATGCACCTTGAGAAACCCTTCCTGTTCGCCATCGAGAAGGGCCCGGTCGACGTCCGACATCTCGACCCGAAACGTCTCCACAGCCGGGCCGTCCCCATCGGCATCGCGCGGCAAGTGTCCCACATGGGCCACTTCCGGATCGGTGTACGTGCACCACGGAATGACGAGCGCGCTCGCCCGTTTGCGTCCGAAGAACAGCGCGTTCTGAATGACGATGCGTGCCATGACATCGGCCGCATGAGTGAACTTGTATGGGAAACAGACATCGCCCGCCGCATAGATCCTGCGATTGGACGTCTGCAGGAAATCGTTAATGGTGATCCCGGCCTTGTCAAAACTCACGCCTGCGGCGTCGAGGCCCAGTCCCTCGACATTCGGCGCACGCCCGGCACCGACGAGGATTTCATCGACGATGATCTCGTACTGCGTCCCGTGCGAGTCGACACGCAGCCGCTTGCCTCCTTCGACGAGTTCACACTCCAACTGTTTGCCGCAGCATAACAGTCGCACGCCGTCGCGCCGCAGCGATTCCTCGACCAGCCGGGCGGCGTCGGGGTCTTCGCGAGGCATCACCCCATGCTGTGCCTCAATCAGGGAGACGTCGCTCCCAAAGCGAGCGAAGCACTGGGCGAGCTCACAGCCGATCGGGCCGGCTCCGATGACCGCCAGTCGTCGGGGCAGTTCGGTGAGACTGAAGACGGTTTCGTTCGTCAGACATCCGACCTCACTCAGGCCGGGAATCGCAGGCACAGCCGCTCTGGCACCTGTGGCGATACAGGCGCGGGCGAATGCGAGCGACTGTCCCGCCACCTCCACGGTTTCCGGACCGGTGAATCGTGCATCCCCCAGATACACATCGACGCCCAAGTCGCGAAAGCGGGCCGCAGAATCGTGCGGACTGATCGACGCCCGCAACCGACGCATGCGCTCCATCACGGCGGCAAAGTCGACATCGACTCCTTCAGGGATGCGCACGCCGAATTGTCCTGCGTTGCGCACGTCCGCACAGGCACGGGCAGACCGGATCAGGGCCTTCGACGGGACACAGCCGACGTTCAGGCAGTCGCCCCCCATCAGATGTCGCTCGATGAGCGCGACCTTGGCTCCCAATCCTGCGGCACCGGCAGCTGTCACCAGCCCTGCAGTTCCGGCACCGATGACGACCAGGTTGTAACGTCCTGAGGGGGTCGGATTGCCCCACTCAGACGGGTGCGTGTTCGCCAGCACGCTCGATTGTGTTCATCGAAAGGCTGCACCTGCGGAAGCCGAGCCGCTGCTGAGTCCATCGCCCGGGTCGTAACTTTCGTTTCGGGGTTCACTGGGACGTCTCACTCCCATGACGGGCCGATGGGCCGAGCAACGCCCCGGTGTGCTGTTTCGCGAAGAGGTGCGTTGGACAGCACTCGACGTCGACGGTGCACGCCGGTCCCACTCACTCCGCCCGTGCGTGCGTCACAACGGCGATTTGAGGTCATCAGGGGAACGTGTTGCCGCCGGTGCCGTTGCCGGCTCCGGTGTTGTTCACCGCCGTGCCCAGATTCATGTCGGCGTTGTAGCCCTTCAGCACGTTGTTGTTCGAGATGTTGTTGCTGAAGACGCCTCCGGCGAGTACGTCGTCGAACTCAAAACCATCGCTCATGTTGAAGGTGGCGGTGTTGCCGGTAGCAACGCCAGTGGCAGCGACATCGTCGAAGTCATAGCCGTCGTCCCGGTTCGACGATGCCCGATTACCGGTGAACGTTCCGCCGATGCTGTTGGTCAGGAAGAACCCGTCGAAGTTGGAGTTCGCGGCGTTGTTCGAGACCGTGCCTCCGCTGAAGGTCGTGAACTCGATGCCGGAGTTCTTGTTGCCGATGGCGGTGTTGCCGGTGATCGTGCCCCCGCTGACAGTACCGAAGTCAAACCCATCGTCCGCATTGCCGTTGGCGGTGTTCTGGGAGATCGTCCCTCCGCTGACCGTAGCGATGTCGTAACCATCACTGGGTGCCGACAGGTTGTTGTTGGACGTGTTCCGTGTCAGCACTCCACCGGAAAACGTCGTGCTCTCGAAGCCATTGTCGAGATTGCCGACATGGTGTTGCCGCTGATGGTTCCGCCGCTGATGGTGTCGATGTCGATGCCATCGTCGGTGTTTCCGGTGGCCTGGTTGTTGCTGAAGGTTCCGCCGCTCATGGCGGTGGCGAAAAAGCCGTCGTCGCCGTTGTTGCTGGCCACGTTATTCGTGATCGTCCCGCCGGTGATGCCGGTCGTAAACTGGTAGCCGTCGCTGAAGGCCCCGACGTTCCCGGTCGAGGTGTTCCCGGAAATCTCGCCGCCGGTGAACTGATTGACGCGGATGCCGTCGCTGCTGTTGGCGAACGCGGTGTTGCCCATGATCCGGCCGTTGGTGGTTCCGGTCAGATCGATGCCTTCACCGCCGGCCTGTGCGATCGTGTTATTGACGATGAAGAAGTTGGACAGGTTGGCCCCGGAGATGCCGTCATCTCCGCCGCGCACATCGACTTCCCGCACGGTCGAGCCACTGACCATCTGGATGACGTCCTGGGCCGGATTGGTGCCATGGATGGTGGGTCGTACACCCGGAGCGCGGAATGTCGTGATCGCTCCTGATTTCTCACCGGCGACCGAGATCTGGGCGGCGCCTCCGAGCAACTGCTGATTCGTCTGCATGACGACCGGTGCGGCACTGCTGAAGGCTCCCTGGGAGCCATCGGCGATGACGACGCTGTAGTTCCCTGGCCCGTTCATCGCCGGGACCGCCGCCAGTTTCGTGTTGAGATCGTTGGCGTTGGTCGTGACCTGGACGTTGTCGAGCCGTTTGCCGGTCAGCACATCGATCGCCACTTCAGGTGCACCCAGGGATGTGTTCGTCACGATGTCCACATCCCGCACGATCGGATTGAGCATGCGTCGTTCGAGCCGCGAGAGAGGCCGCAGCGTCGAGGGCCCCAGCGGAATCTGCAGGCGGGCGATGCCGGCGACCTGCGTGTCGCGGACCTCATCCCACTGCACTTCCACGCCCAGCGTGAGCCTGGATTCCATCCCGAGCCATGCGAGGTCGTAACTGCGATACTCCAGCCGGCCCCGGGGACCGGTGATATTCTCGAAGCCGGTGGCGTCGGTATCGAAGTAGAAGCCGCCGATGTATCCTCGCAATTCACTCTGACCGCCGAACCACTCAGCGAGCAGCGCACCGACTTCGGCATCAACACCCCAGTACGCCGCCTCGCGCCCTTCCTGGACGACGACCGATGTACCGATGAGTTGTGCCTCGCTGAGCTGGCTGACCCGCTGGGTGCCTCCTTCGGGGATGTAACCGTTGACGCGGGCTTCCCACGCGACCGACAGCAGTTCGGCACCGACCGACCCCTGTTGAAACTCGCTGCCGTTCTGCGTCTCCTTGATGTCGTAGTAGCCGTAGATACCGAAGATCCAGAACGGGTCGAGCATGGTGCGATAGGCGAGTCCGAAGTTGCCTTCGGCATTGTCGACGTCGTCCCACTGTCCACGGATGTCGGCGAACATCAGCGATCGCCCGTCCTGCAGCAACGGGACCATCAGCTCGCCGTCCACAAGGACACGTTCGTTGCCCCCTTTGACTCCGCCGGCCACATAGGCGTTCCAGAAGGGAGGGGAGACCGGCGACTGCATCCAGCCGAAGGATGAACCACCCGAAAACGGATCGAATCCCCCCGTACCACCCGGATTGTAAGGGCTGTAGATCGTGCCAGGATTCGGTACGGGAACGAATGTGGGAGCCGGCTGGGCCGCGACCGACTGATTGATCCAGGGGGTGGGGGTCATGGCAAACGGATCCCCGACAGCGGCAGGATCCGAGTAGACAGGGTCCGAGGTTGGTGACTGGGCACGATAGATCGCGTCGACGCCGCCGGGTGTCAGCGAGTTCGCCGGCTGAGGACCCGATTCATCGATGGAGTCTGCCGACTGTCCGCCGGGGACCAGATGTTGAGCCAGGCGAATGGGGCCTCCGGCGCAACCCGACAGGCACACGAGCGTCAGCGCGACCAGGCTGGACGACAGGCAGGATCCGTGCATGCGGTTTCGCATGGCGGCCTCGCAGAGATGAGAGAGTGGATCGAGGAAACAGGAGCCACGGAGAGGAGGAGTCGTGGTCCCATAGACGGGAGCGGGAAGTTACCGACCGGCAAGAACTGCCACAACCCCAATCCGGAAGAATCTGCCGGTTTGCGCCGCGAAATGCCTCGGTCGGGGGCAGTGACGTTGACAGTGAGATCCGGGTGGAGGGCAAAGAGCGGAGGGTCGAGAACGTGGAACTGAGATCGCACCCCGGCTGCTTAAAGGAGCCGGGGTGCTTCGACCGCAACGGCGCGTTGCAGAATCACCTCCGGTCATTCAGACATGCCGAACTTCGCAGAAGGTCTCGGTCTCCACTTGGCCAGGGACTCACCTCGCCGGTACGCTATGAGAGAGACGCAATGTCAGCCTCCCAGCAGGAAATGGAACGGCGACACCCGGCTCGATGGTAGCTTCGATCCATAAGGCAACGCGCGGAACTGTGGTGACTGACAAACAGCATTACATCGGCATCGATATTGGTGGCACAACGATCACGGCGGGAGTCGTCGACGATCGCGGTCGCATCTGCGGGAAGCAGGCCATTCCTTTCCCGCTGCGTGAGGGGCGCGACCCCGGACTCGAGCGCGTCTACAGTTGTGTGGACGAGGCGGTCGCCCGCAGCGGCGTCGACTGGCAACAGGTGCGGGCGATTGGTGTCGCGGCACCGGGAACGCTCGACATCCCGGCGGGGATTGTGTTCCATCCGTTCAATCTGCCCGGATGGACGGACCTGCCGCTGCGTGATCTGGTGAGTGAACGGTTCGGTAAGCCGGCCCTGCTGCAGAACGATGCCAACGCCGCCGCCTGGGGGGAGTTCTGGGTCGGCGGGGCGAAGTCGGCATCGAGTCTGATGTTCTGGACATTGGGGACCGGCATCGGAGGCGGGATCGTCATTGACGGCAAGCTGCTCACCGGTGCGCATTCGCACGGGGCCGAGTGCGGACACATGATCGTCCAGATGAATGACGGCGAGCAGTCGCCGCATGGCATTCACGGCGCACTGGAGTTGTATGCCGGGGCCCGGCGCTGGTGCCGCGCCGCTGTGAACAGGCGCTGGAGAACGGGCGGGCGTCGCTGCTGCGCGACTGGATCAACCGGGGAGAGGCGCTCGACCCGCGCTCATCGCCCGCGGGGCTGAGGAGGGGGACGAACTCTCGGACGAACTGATCCTGCAGACGGCCCGCTACCTCGCCATCGGGACAATCAACATCATGCACATTGTGAATCCCGAGGTGGTACTGTTCGGCGGAGCGATGACCTTCGGACGAAATGAGACCGACCTGGGACGGCGGTTTCTGGATCACATCAAACACACGATCCAGTCTCACGCATTTCCAGTCCCGGCCCGGAAGACACGCATTGACTTCGCACGCCTGGGGAGCGATGCCGGCTTTATCGGGGCGGCAGGCTGTGCGCGGGAAGAGTTTGGTGAGTCCCCAGACTGAGGGTCGGAGGGAAGCGAAGGCTGGAAGTGGCAACCAGTTTTCCAGGTGCTCCTAGGAAATCGACGCGCCCGTTGCTATAATGAATGGGCGCCTGCGGTTTGCCTCAAACATGCGGGCGCTTCCGCCGGAAGTAAGTATTGCTGTTCGTGCGAATGAACGGCACTTTCCGGCCAGAATGGGCTTTCCAGGCAGACTTGGATTCTCTGCAGCCCTGCGAGACCCGTGACGGCACCTCCGCCGTCCGCTGCTGCCAACCATCGGTTGTGTGAACCGCTCTGGAAAGCCGCCCGCGTCATCTGCGACGCAGTGGATGGACTCATGTCGTTTGCGACGCAGTGGATGGAGACGCATCGCCCGCGACGTGGTGGATTCCGCGACAGGCTGATTTGTCCGGAGTTCTTGTGGAGTCAGCGCGGGCATTGACGTCGCGTTGATCCGGATGGTGGCGCCGCAGCTGCCCGGTACTTGCCGCGACGAGTTTCTGTCGGGTGACGCAGTGCTGGCCGGAGGACAGCTGTCACGACTACGGCGGTGGAGTCGGACCTGCGGGTGGCTTCGGAGGGAGGCAGATGAACGAACAAGGCACCGTCGCCTGCGCCATTCGGTGGATCCAAGGGAACGGAACCCAAAAACTCAAGCAGACAGGAGAACAGCCATCGCCAAGAAATCGAACACCTACGCAAAACTTCAGCGGGAAGCCTCTAAACGAGCCAAGGCCGCTGCCAAACGCAACAAGAAGAGCGAGCGAAAACAGACGAGCGAAACAGATCTCGCCGGCGGCCCGCACCTGGAAACAGACTTCCATGCGGATCCGCCCCCGGACTCGGTTGGACCCAATGGAGGTCATTTGTCCCCGGAGACAACACGAACATCACCACCGGGGATGACGCGACCCTGACGACACACCCCTGCGGCCCAGTGATGTGAATGTTTCACGCACATCGGCCGCAACCCTGGAGACCAGAGAGACACACCGATGCCAGAAGGCACCATCAAACGCATTACAACAAAGGGTTTCGGTTTCATCGAGGATGGCACCGGCACGGACATGTTCTTTCATAGTTCGGCTGTCGAAGGCGTGCAGTACGAAGATCTCCGGGAAGGAAACCGGGTCACCTACAACGTCGGCCAGGGACCGAAGGGCCCCCGGGCCGAGAACGTGCGGAAAATCTAGTCGTCGGTCACAGCGTGACGTTCGGGTGACACTGCTGGCTGGCCCAGCGGTGCCTTGGGATTGTGGTGAGATCTACCCGAACTCCTCGTCGTGAATCTGCACTCGTCCGCGCACCTCACTTCGATCACATGCTTCAGCCAACCCCGCGAGGCATCTTCGACCAGGATTCGTGGCACTGATGACCTACAAGAAGCCGCTCCCGCTGATCCGACGTCGCAAGCACGAGCCGTGCCCTGTGTGCGGTGAAATCAGCTATTCACTCACCGGCGTACATCCGCAGTGTGCAGTCCGACAGGCGGACCTGAAGCGGCTGGAACGGATCAATCGCGACAAGAAGTCGAAACGGGTGCTGAAGCCCGTCAGCGACGTCAAGGCGTGGCAGAAGCGCTGCCCGAAATGCCGCGTCGTGCAGCACGTTCGCAAGAAGGCCTGTGAGTGCGGTTATGTCTTCTCCGATCGGGCGCGGCCGCCTTCCTCCGCAGGGGACGCCACATGATTCCCCCCTGGGTTTTCGTCGCAGCCGCCCTCGTTTTCGGCGGGCTGATGCTGGTGGTGGCCATTCGCTACTTCTCGCTCTGGCTGCAGGCCTATGTGACGGGCACCCACATCAGCCTGCTCTCGCTGGTGCTGATGTCGCTCAGAGGCGTGAATCCGCGCACGATCGTGCAGTGCAAGGTGATGGCGGTACAGGCCGGCCTGAACGATATCCCCACCAATGCCATCGAATCGCAGTACCTCGCGGGAGGCAACGTCCAGCGCGTGACGCTGGCACTGATCGCGGCCCAGCGCGCCGGCATCGACCTCGACTGGAACACCGCTGCAGCGATCGACCTCGCCGGCCGCGACATCCTCGAAGCGGTGCAACTCAGTGTGAATCCCAAGGTCATCTTCTGTCCCGATCCCGCTGTCGGTCATGGTGATACACTCAGCGGCGTTGCCAAAGACGGCATTCAACTCAAGGTCCGCGTACGGGTCACCGTGCGCACAGACATCGCCCAGCTCATCGGGGGAGCGACGGAATCCACGGTGATCGCTCGCGTCGGGCAGGCGGTCGTCTCCGCAATCGGATCCTGTGACCATTACCAGCAGGCGCTGGAGGATCCGCTCATCATCACACGGCAGGTCATGGAGCGCGGACTGGACTCGCAGACAGCGTTCGCCATCGTCTCCGTCGATATTGCGGACATCGATGTGGGCCTGAACGTCGGTGCCAAGCTCCAGATCGACCAGGCCAATGCCGACATCCGTATCGCCCGTGCTGTCGCCGAACAGCGGCGGGCCATGGCCGTCGCCCGCGCCCAGGAGATGGTGGCCCTCACGCGCAAGAACGAGGCCGCCCTCGTCCTTGCCGAAGCGCAGATTCCCGCCGCCATCTCCCATGCGTACTGCAATGGCATCCTGAGGCGGCCCGGGCCCCGACTGTCGCTGATCCATAATCGGGCACCTGGTTCGCCCAAGGTCTTGCCCATCATCACTCAGGCCGGCTGACCCATGACTGCAGATGTCTCACTGGCGACGCTGCGGTTGATGACCCTTTCCCCTTACCCTTCCGGAGGTCCCCGATGTTGACCATTTCTCGACCCGCATACGATCGTCTGTCGGTGATGCTCGCCGATCGTCCCGAAGATGTGGCTGTTCGCGTCTACCTCAGTCGCGGACGGGCCCATCTGCGCCCGGCAGGCAGCGTGACGGCGACCAGGTCCTCAAGCACGACGGCCGCGTCGTGCTCCTCCTCGACAAGAAAGCCGCGCAGCATCTCGAGCAGCGGTCGATCGGCATTCGAGACACTGCCAACGGCCCCCGACTGCGGCTGCAACCCTCGAAGTCTTGAGGGCAATCTCCAGGACAAACGCCCGCCGGCTATGCCCGGCGGGTCCTCGTCACTGACTCAGGCGTTGGTCGGTTCACCCTCCAGCGGCGGGACATGCGCACTCACATGCGTGAGACGGTCGAGCAGCAGCACGGCCGCCGCCGCGGCGATGCCGATGGTCAGCGTGATCCAGAACCGGCCATCAAGCGATAACTCACCCAGCGGCACGTGTTCAAACTGCTTGTATTTGAACTCGGCCACTTCTGGAGTGAGGTCGCGCTGAAACGGCCAGATTCTCCACAATGATCCCAGCATGAATCCGCACAGCACCGCCATCGTCTGCGATTCGTGCCGTGCCAGCAGCCAGCGCAGACACTTGCTGAACAGGATCAGTCCGATCGCACACCCACAGACAAACACCAGCACCGTCAGCACATTGTGCGTAGTGATGTGCAGCTTGAGCGTGTCCTTGATGATGCCCGTGATGTCGTGATACTTCCCCAGAATCAGCAGGATAAACGCCCCGCTGATGCCCGGCAGAATCATCGCGCAGATGCCGACTACACCGCACACGAATACATACCACAGGGCCTCCGGAGGATGCTGGAGGGCCGGCTGGGTGACGATCCACAGGGCGAGCAATACGCCCCCCGCCAGCAGCCCGATGGTGGCCGGCGTCCAGCGCTCGATCATCCGCCCGACCAGCAGACTCGATGCGGCGATCAGCCCGAAGAAGGCCGCCAGCGTATATTGCAGGCGATGTTCCAGCAGCCAGTGCATGGCGCTGCCCAGCGCCAGAATCCCGGTCGCGATCCCGCACCCCAATGCGAGCAGGAACCGCAGGTCGATGTGTCGCGCCGCCGCCTGCCACTGACGCCCGCGCAAATGGCCGAAGAAGGTCGTATCCACATGACTGATCGCCGTCACCAGCCGGTTGTAGATGCCCAGTATGAGCGCGACCGTGCCACCGGAGACACCAGGGATGATGTCGGCGGCCCCCATCAACAGGCCGCGCCCAGGTGCCGGGCATCGTCAGACCGTCGCGGATAATTCTCAGACATGCGCACAGAGCTTTTGAGGGGACGGTTCATTCATTCGGAGCACCCCGGCTGCTTGAAGCAGCCGGGGTGCTGGCCCACTGGAACGCACGGGATGCCACTGGGGGCTTGAGAGTCTAGAATGGATGCACGCATCATCGGAAGGGGAAATGGTCGAGATCCCCGCTTTCGTCAATCAGCGACGTGGCCAGACGTATCGTAAGGATTTTGGCAAGGGGAAATGCGATGAAAGGTCCAGGACTGCGGCTGAGTCTGGATGTTCGCAGGCTGTGGCGCTGCCCGAGTTGCGGAGCCGAGCGCCGCACGGGAGGCGAGCGGACCACGGTTGGGTGTCATCAGTGTGCGAATGGACGGCTGATGCACCTGGTCGACCGGGAACGCCCGCCCCGTCACGCCCCGCGGCCGCTCGATCTGGTGATCGCCTATGAACCCGACGACCTCTCTGCCGAGGAGCATGCACCGATGGCGGCAGAGCTCATCGACACACTCGCAGCGGTCGCCCGTCTCGAAGTGACCGAGCCAGAAGTGATCGACGCTGAGTTGATCGCCGTCGAAGTCATCGAGTCCCTCGTCGACATCCGGCCCATGACAGACACCGAACCCGAGACAGATGCCGCGTCGATCGAACCGGAGAACCTGACAGAGCCGTCGCCGCCGGGCGCTGTCACCGTGGCGATGCCCGAACATCGGATCTCCGCAGGCTCCGCCCGAAGCGAAGCCCCCCGGTCAAAAGAAGAAACGCAACCGCCGCAGCAGGCACCGGCGGGGCAAACAGTCGCAGTCCGCCAGAGGCGAGGCCTCGGGGCCCAGTTCTCCTCCCTCCTCTTGAACAGGTCGCAGGAATCATTCCCGCTTCGCGATCCGCACTTCATCACAGCAAAATGACCCATGGCACAATTCGAGTACACACGCTGGGATGGCACGCAGCCCTTCACACCGCAGTCGGCAGACCAGCTGTTCGACCAGTTCAGCCAGTACCTGATGGACTACGGTGACGAGATTCTGGGGGAGCTCGACCGCCTCGAGGAGGAACATCCCGATGTCGTCGACATGCTCATCCAGCGCGGCTATGTGGAGAAGGACCACGACGGCCAGTTCATGGTCACCCCCAAGGGACTGCGCCGGGTGCAGAACAAGGCCCTTGAAGAACTCTTCGACGTCCGCACTAAGGGCAACATGGGCCGGCACGAGACCGAGTTTCGCGGCCCCGGACAGACCGTGCACGAGGAATCCAAGCCGTATCAGTACGGCGACCCGGTCAGCAACCTCAACATGCACGAGACGCTGAAGAACGCCTGGATCCGCAGTCACGAATCACATGACCAGGCCCACGGGCAGCGATCCGTGGGTACCGAGCATCCCGCCGCCCGTATCGACATCACCGAAGACGACCTTGTCGTCCACGACACCGAATACCAGACCACCTGTGCGACCGTTGTGCTGCTGGACATGTCGGGCAGCATGATGCGGTACGGCAAGTTCGCCGCCGCCAAACGGGTCGCGCTGGCGCTGCAGGCACTGGTTCGCAGCCGGTATCAGGGGGACTTCCTGCAGTTCGTCGGCTTCTACACCTATGCCACACCGCTGACGGAGAAGCAACTGCTGTACTCGGCCCCCAAGCCGTGTGAGCCTGTTCGACCCATACGTCCGGCTGCGGATCAGCCTCGATCGCCGCCGGCCCATCGTGCCGGAGCACTTCACGAACATCCATGCCGGCCTGCAGTTCGCCCGCCGCATCCTGCACAAGCAAGCAGCCTCGAACAAGCAGATCATCGTCATTACCGACGGCGAGCCGACCGCCCATGTCGAGGGCCGCGAGCTGGTGCTCATCTATCCCCCGGCCGAGAAGACGTCCCGGCTGACACTCAGCTGAGGTCAAGCGCTGTGCCGACGAAGGGCTGCACATCTCGAGCTTCGCCCTGATCGAGGACTACTTCTATCTGGGGCTGGTGAACTTCGTGGAACAGATGGCCCACGTGAGCGGCGGCATCAGCTGCGACCTGCGACGCGCGCGACATGGGGCAACTGGTCATCGACAGCTTCATCGGTGGCCGGAAGAAACGCCGGACGTTCTGAGGCTGGGTCAATGCCTGGTTGTCGGATCGTAGCCTGAAGTGCCAGCATCGGCAGATTCACCAGCTCCTTCGCGTGCTTCAGTCTTCAGCTCGTGCCGCGTCCGGCTCCTGACCATGAGTACGCCTCATCTCCGCCGGTCCCCCCGGCGCACACGCATGCGCACTGGTGCCTGCGGTGGAGCGCCAGTGACCGCACACTGACTTCCATGGCCGGGGACGCGCGCAGCCGCTCGATCACCGCCGCCACCCTGTCACTACCCCTGCACTGCGAAGGTCTCGACGACCTCCGCTACTCACACCGCTCGCGAACCACTCGCCAGGCGGTGATCGCATCTCTGACGGCGGCGATGTCATGAACCCGCAGGATCTCGACCCCTTGCTCTGCCAGTGCCACGGCGACACCAATCGTCCCGGCGGTACGCTCCTCCAGCGGACGTCCCAGCGACGTGCCGAGGAATCGCTTGCGGGAATGACCGATCAGCACGGGCCGTCCGAGTTCATGCAGCCGGCTGATGCCACCAAGGATGTCCAGATTATGTCCGGCGGCCTTCCCGAATCCGATCCCCGGATCGATCACGACACGCCAGGGATCGATGCCGGCCTGGGACAACACCTTCAGACGATCGGCCAGGTAATCGCGAATCTCACCGACGACGTCGAGATATCGGGGGGCGTCCTGCATGGTCTGGGGTGTTCCCTGCATGTGCATGGCGATGACTCCGCAGTCGGAGGCGGCACAGACGGCGGGCATGCGATCATCGAAGGTGAGGGCGGAGACGTCGTTGACGATGCGGGCACCGGTGGCGAGCGCCTGTTCGGCGACGACCGCCTTCATGGTGTCGACCGAGACCGGCACCCCTGCGGTGCCGACCAGTCGTTCAATGACCGGTATCACGCCGGCTTGAGTTCGTCATCGGCACTCACGTGGCTGGAGCCGGGACGCGTCGACTCGCCGCCGATGTCCAGGAGGTCGGCTCCCTCGGCGACGAGGGCGAGTCCATGCTCGACCGCCCGCTCGGTGTCGCTGAACCGTCCGCCGTCAGAGAAGCTGTCGGGGGTCACATTGACAATCCCCATCAGCAATGGGGCTCCGGAGAAGTCCACAGGTTGCCCGGCGACGAGCCACAGTCGGGATTTTGCCGCTGAAGAGTCCACTTCAGTCATCAGTGTCTCGTCGGGTTGGTCAGACCCAGGGGGCAGGTTCGCGGGAATGTCAACAACAGCCGTGCAAAAACTTCCCAGACGAAAAAACTTCCACAATCCGGTGAACTTGCCCCGGTTCGTTTGACAGGACAGGTGCTCCTGCTATTCTAACCCGCAAACTTGGTGAGTTCATTCCCATCGGTACCACCGGACGAATTGACTTGGACTTACCACCTGCCGGTGACGGGGTTCCCGGCTGGAGACAACGACGACCACCCTTTTTCTCACAGAGGAGTAACGACCATGACGCGCCGTATGTTGATGGTGGCTGCCGTTGCAGCCGTCGGGATGATGATGACCGGAATGGATGCATTCGCCGGGAATCGAAACTGCCGTAATCGTTGCCGAAGCAACAACAATAACCGGTCCAACTGCTGTGCCCCGAGTTGTGCAGCGCCATGTGCCCCGAGCTGTTGTGCTCCCGCATGTGCCGCCCCTTGTGCTCCGGCCTGTGCCGCCCCTTGTGATAACGGTTGCACCAGCAACTGTGAGGCCTCTCAGTTCCAGACGGTGAGCCACAGCTCGTGTGGTTCCTGCCAGCCCGCCGCGACGTGCTGTGGTGCGTCGTTCCAGAGCTGTGGACAGAGCAACTGTGGCCAGAGCAGCTGTGGCAACTCCTGGAGCAACTGTGGCTCTTCGGCTTGTGGTTCTGCCTGCGGTTCGTCCGCTTGTGGTTCCTCCTGTGGCGGTTCCGCCTGCGGTGGCTCGTCCATCGAGTACAGCCCGGCTCCTTCTTCCTCAGCCCCGACACCGGCTGTTGAAGACGCCCCGGCTCCTCCCGCCGAAGCTTCTGATCGCGCTGCCTGATCCAAAGTCAGCACTGTCTGAACAGAATTCACACAGCTCTCCCGGTCATGCACCAGGAGGGCTGTTTTCGTTTCTGGATCAACATGTGTTCTCCACACGATTGGACTGCCGGGCCTGAAAATGGATCGGCTCTCAGGCTGCGCCTTGGGCAGCATAAAAGCACGACGCGCCAGCGAGTTCGCTCAGCGCACTCGCTGGCGCAGCATCTCTGTTGAGCGTGGGAGGATTCAACAAACCCTCGCCTCGCTGCGCTCGACCCTCCCCACGGGGTGGATGAAACACAGTGGGGAGCACCGCTTCTTGAAGCGAAGTTGAACTCCAGTCAGGTGGCGGCGGATCCCGCAGCCAGCACAGCCTGCAGGAATCGATCCGCTGCGAGGAATTCATTGGCAGGATAGTCGCGGATTCTCGAGCCCAGGAGTTGCCGCATGGTCTGAGCCTGCTGCAGGATGGCCTCGGTCCGCTCCGGGCTGTCTCCCTGCTGTGCACGCTGAGCGAAGAGCTGGTCCATCTGCTCACGGGCCTCCTGGTACTCCGGAGCCTGCAGGGCCACCGGCCACGTCACCGCCCCGGTCTCTGGATCGACCTGCGTGGCTGCCGGTGCGTTTGACGAGACCGCCACATCGCGGCTGCCGCGAGATCGGTTGATCGCTTCTCGTTGTGCCGTTTGCCTGGCGTCACGTTCTGCCAGACCCATGCGCCGGCGACGTTGATACTCTTCCAGCTGGCGGCTCTGGTTTTCGATGGCCTGTGCCCGCGCCTGTTCCAGATCACGAGAAGCTCTGGCCTGGGACTCTGCGGCCTGGCCGCGGGCCCGGATCACATCGGCCATCCCGCGCTGGTAGCTCTCTGCCGCTGTCGAGCCGGCCCCCCAAGGCCCCACGGGACCGCCCCATCCGTAGTTCATTCCGGTATTCCAGACGGCATTCCCGGCATACCAGCGGGCGGCCCCCCGATTGACGAACTGGGCCCGACCGGTCGAACTGATGAGACTCAGCAGGGCGATCGACAGTGCTGTCAGTGCGAGCAGGGGCTTTCGTGTCATGGCAGTCGTCTCGATCTGTGATTTGCAGGCACCGCTGGCTTGTGGTCGTCGGGCGAATCGGGTGAGATACAGTCAGGGCCCAGACGACCGCCTGTCTCTCTTGATAGCCTCAAGTTTCTCAAAGTGCAACGGCACACCCTCAAGGAGTTCCTGACGATGCGTATTCCGCGACCGAAATCGACCCCAGGAACGTTTTTCGCTTCCTTCATCATCGCCGGGATGTTGACGTTCGCGACTCAGGGCCGGGCGGACGATGCCCGGATCACACAGCTTGGCGAGCAGCTCTCCTCGGACAAGCTCGCGGAACAGATTGAAGCGGCACGGGAACTGGCCGCGTGGGGGCCGATGGCGCGTGATGCCGTCGCCCCGCTGAGTACGGCGTTGTCATCTGACGATCTGCTGCTGCAGTACGAAGCTGCCCAGGCCCTCGGGGCGATCGGACCCGAGGCCCAGGCGAGTGCTCCTCAGCTGGTGCTTCTCGTGGGCAACGAGTCGCCGCTGCTCCGGAACGCGGCGATCGAGGCCCTGCGAAGAATTGATGCGGCGGATCCCGGTGTGCGGGCGGCATTGGTCAAGGTCGTCAGCAGCGACGACCTGCTGGACAACCGTGTGTCCGCGGCACGGACACTGGCCGAGTTGGCTGCGAGGGACGGAAGCGACTCGCTCGACGCCTCCACCCGGCGGGCCCTGCTGGACGGCTTGCGCTGTCCGCAGTCGCACGTGGTCAGCGATGCCGCGCACGGACTGGCCTGCATGGGAGGTGCTTCCACAGCAGAGATCGTCAAGCTGATGCAAACCGGGTCTCCGGAGGAACAGCTCCATGCGGCAGAGGCTCTCGAAGTGCTGGGATTGTCAGCGTCGACCTCGGGACCGGCCCTGCTCGAACTGCTGGGGCGAAGTGACGGTGTGCTGCAGCGACAGGTGATTCGGACTCTGCCCGCGGTCAGTGCGGATGAGAAAGTCGCCGTCCCGGCCCTGCGCAAGTTACTGATGAATGGCTCTCCGGAAACACGGTTGAGTGTCCTCGAAGCCTTGGGCGACTATGGGGAACTCGCCGCACCGGCTGTGGGAGACATTGCCAGTCGGCTGGACGATGACGACGATCAGCTGCGGCGGGAGGCGGCCGAGACGCTGGGAGAGATTGGTCCTCCGGCGGCTGGCGCGGTTGGTCAACTTGTGGAGGCGATCAACGACGACAACAGCGGAGTGAGCGTTGAAGCCGCCCATGCGCTGAGTCAGATAGGCCAGCCCGCGGTGTCTTCGCTGGTGGCGCTGCTGTCGAACCCGAATGATCAGCTGCTCGCCGCGACCGTTCTGGGAGATATCGGCGCGGACGCGGCAGCCGCTGTGCCTGCCCTGACGGAGTTGCTCGGCTCACCCGATGGGGAGGTCCGCCGTTCGGCATTGTTGGGACTGGCGGGCATTGGCCCCTCAGCGAAGTCGGCGACGCCCAGGTTGTTGATGATGCTGGTTGATCCTGCGGAGATGTCGCGGTCCGGGGCCGCTTATGCACTGGCACGCATCGGGGCCAAAGAGGCACTGCCGGGCCTGCGCCAGCTGCTCTCCGAGACTGACGATCCGCGACAGCAACTGGCCGCAGGCTGGGCGATTGTCATGCTCGATCCCGCATCTCAGGATGCCCAGCAGGCGATTCCCGCGCTCGTCGCCGGCCTGACTGATGAGTGGGGCCTCGTGCGGAAGGAATGTGCCACCGCGCTGGGGGCGATCGGCCCAGCCGCGCAGTCGGCGTCGGCTGCCCTCATGGTTCTGGTCGATGATCCGGACCCGGACGTGCGCGCGGAAGCCCTGATCGCTCTGCACGACGTGGGGGGCGATACCACACAGATCATGCCCTTGCTGGTCGCGGGCCTCGACGACGTTGTCCCGATGGTTCGCTATGCATCGACGTATTCCCTGGGATCCATGGGTCCCTCGGCACAGGCGGCGACGGTACCGCTCATGAAGATGCTGAACAGCCGAGTTGAGTTCGACCGCATTGTCGCGGCGTGGGCGCTCGTGAAGATTGCTCCGACGCAGCGCGTGAAGGACCAGGCGATCCCGCTGTTGTTGCGAGCACTCGAACTTCAGCAGCCGCGTGTGCGATCGGAATCGGCATCGCTGCTGGGTGAGATTGGAGCCGGACGAAAAGACGTCGCAGCCGCACTGCAACAGGCCCTGACCGATGAGGACCCCGGCGTCCGCGACGCCGCGAAACAGGCATTGAGCCAGCTAGAGAGGGGGTAGCCCCGGATCTCGATCCGGGGTCGCGGAGCGACAAGAGGTTGTGAGTGATGTCGTTTTGTCGCCAGACCGCGCGGGAACGTCCATCGAGTCAGAGCGGGTGCCATGCCCGCATCGCGCAGCAGGGCGGGCATGTGCGAAGCCCAGGCATGGCCACGCTGCTGCACGACGTGGCCATGGCACCCATGCACCGCACCACTTCACGAAGCGATGCTAGGCTCTGACCCTCCCCGGGCGCTCGTTCCTCGTGTCCGACCCTCCCGGTGGGAGGGTGAAGGAGAAAAGAAGCGGACAATCCAACCGGCACGACGGTTTCGCACGCCAGACGGCAATTCGTCAAGCAGCCAGTGTGCTCGGAATGCAGATCTGTGTCGCCATATCACGCTCTGTCAGTTATCCCGTGGCGTGTGAGGGTTCCAGTGAAGGGGACTCTCCCGGAACCGCGTCGTCGACGAGTTCATGTCCACCCTGCACCAGCCTGCGTGTCAGCAACACTTCCAGTACCAGCAGACCGAGCACCGCCAGCAGCAGCCAGCGCCACATCTCGGACGGCGGCTGATCGTGGGTCAGCTCTGCCCGCATCTCTTCGAGTCCTGAGATGAATCGCACGCGATCGTTGCCCGCCAAGCGTTCTCTGTCGGCGGCTGTCAACGGTGTCAGGTCGGACTCAGCCCGATCGGAGACGACGACGAAGTAGTCTGCTTCAGGCCCTGGCACGCCAGGTTGGACGCACCGATAAACGCCCGCCAGAGCTGTGTGAGAACAGCGTACGCGGGGACGCGCCTCATCGCCTGCTGGCTCAGCAGGATATTCGCGTCCATCGGGATCGATGAACCGGAAGTCGTTGGCACTTTGATCGGGGGCGATGTCCATCAGCAGCGGCATGCCGGGTACGACAGTCCGGCCGGCCGCTCGTGCGGCGAGATGAAAGATCATCTCGTGCAGCAACGGAACGAAGTCGTTGCGGGCGGGGAGCGTGCTCCAGTCACCATCCAGCGGGACCGCCAGTTGCAGGACATGGCCCCGTCCGAAGTCGCCGCCGATGAGCCAGGGGTCACCGGTGTCGAGGGCCGCTAACGTCCTCACGATGGGGACGGAATCGGCGTCCGGGGAATCACCCTCGCCGTTGAGGGTCGATTCCGACGATCGCGGAATCAGTTTCCACCAGTGAGAGAAGCGGGCGTTCAGCAGATCAATCCCCTGCGCGGTGCCAAACCGTGTGAGCCAGGCGGCGGCCAGACTTTCGCCCGACACATTCACGTCCCCCAGAGCATGATTGGTGTCGTTCTCTATGCTGCCAAATGTCGCCGGCAACAGGGGCTGCTCATCCCCGGCCAGTCGCTCATTGTAGAACCCGGCATCGATGCGATCTCCGGGAGCGACGATCAGTCCTCCTCCGTCGCTCACGAATGTCAGCAGCGCTGCGATCTGCGGGTCGGTCAGACTCGGCACGTTGGCGAGAATCACCACCGACTGCCCCTGCAGCGAGTCCTCTGAGAACTGGTCCCAACGGACAACTCTGGTTCTCACCCAGGGCGACTCGCTTCCCGCAGGAGACGGCGCTGCGCAGAAAGAATGTTTCGCTTTGAGTCGGATCGGGCCGAGGGTCGCCATCCACCAGCAGCACAGGCATCCCGGTCTCAACAAGAACGACGGCCTGCGACCGGTTGTCGCCCGGCAGTTCATCGGCGGTGACCGACACACTGACCACGTGAGACCCCTCACGCGCAAAGCGGTGCTCGAAGGCGACCGCCGCTTCCCCATCACCGGGGACATCCACACTCAGGGACTTCTCATCGAGTCGGGTCCCATCGACCTCCAAAAACACCTGACGTCGCGACATCTCTCCCCCCGACTGCCTGACGGTCGTTTCGATGCGGATCGGGAATCCCGGCACGGTCAGCTCGCGGGAGAGTGTCAACGGACCGACGGAGAAATTCACCGGGGGGGCCGCCTGTTCACCATCGACATCGACGGCCCACACGCGTGGTCGAATGGGGGCCGAACCCAGCACGTCGTCAAACTGTTTCCAAAGTTGCTCGTTTTCGGGCGACCATCCCAGGGCCTGCCCGTCGGTCAGCAGGATGATGTCGTGCTGCAGGTGGTTGCCTCCCGCCAGCAGTTGAGCCGCCTTGAGTGCGGCCTCCGCGAGATGCGAAGTGCCGGAGGGTTCGGGAAGCTGATCCAGCTCGCGGCGCACGAGTCCGAGGTCTCCCGTGGGCGCTTCGATGACCGGGCGAATGCGATCCCGCGCGTCGAGCAAGATCACGCTGTCTCCGCTGCCCAGATCGTCGAGAAGCCGGTGGGCCCATTGCCCGGCGGCGGCGTAAGGAGTGACGGCTCGCCCTTCCCACCCCATGCTGTACGAACCGTCGACGACGAGGGCCACGTCCCTCTGGACGTTGCCCGACATCGCGTGGAAGGGACCTCCTTTGACCCAGGGACGAGCGACCGCCAGCGCCACCAGTCCGAGCAGACTCATCCGCAGCAGCAACAGCAGCAGTTCCTCGATGCGGAAACGGCGACGTGTCCGACGTCCCAGTTCGAGAAACTGCATCGCTCCCCATTGAACGACGTCGAACTTCCGCTTGCTGATGAGATGGACCAGCACTGGGAGCGCGAGCCCCGCGAGCCCCACCAGCATCAACGCATTGAGGAATCCAAACGACATGCACCCTGCAGTCCAGCATCGCTCGTGATGCGTCAAAGACAGGAATGGGGATGGACTCTATTGATGCCTGGAGCGCACGCGAAGGAGAGTTCACGAGTTCCTTCGCGTGCGCTTCAGGCTACGATCGAGCGTCGACAGGCACTGCTGGACAAGCCAGCAGTGGCACCCATGCGCGAAACCTGCCCCAGTTCATTCTAACGCCCCCACCTTCGACCGACACGCCTGGACAGCACCCCGACTGCTTGAAGCAGCCGGGGTGCTTCGAATGTGGTGGGCACACTCTGCCGAAGCTGGCAGCTTCGACTACGGAATGTGAGGTCACCCCAAACGAGCAGCGGCAGACTGCTGCCAGAAGGTCCCGGCTGCGTATAATCAGCCGGCCATACCGAAGCGACCCTGCCGTGCCTGCATCCCTTACGAAACTGCGATCGATTGCCAGTCGCCTGGGCGGCGCGGTGGAGGCGTTCGTCTACCCTCCCCTGTGTGCCCGCTGTGGCAGCAGTCAGGGGCAGACGTCTGAGTGTCGGTTATGTGGAAGCTGTCGCGAGCTGCTGGCGTGCCGACTGAAGAATGTCTGTGAGCGTTGCGGGGCTCCCGTCGGACCGCATCTGCCGACCCGCACAGGCTGCCGGCATTGCCGCCACGACAGCTTCGCCTTTGAGCGTGTCTGGGCGCTGGGCGTGTACGAAGGAGAACTGCAGCGGGCATGTGTCCGCACGAAGCAGCCTTTCGAGGAAGCCTTGACCGCGGGGCTGGCCGAACTGCTGCTGGATGCCTGGGAAGGCCCGATCCGCTTCGAGGAGCCGAATCTGATCGTCCCGGTCCCACATTACTGGATGGATCGGCTCGCACACCGGCAACATGCTCCGGTGACAATGGGGCGAATGCTGTCGCGCCGCTTGAAGGTGCCATTTTCGGCCCATATACTCTCGAAGGTTCGCCGGACGCCGGCGCAGTCCTCCTTGCCGCCCGCGCAACGTCGGCAGAATCTGCGACGCGCGTTTCGGCTGTGTCGCGGAGTGAGACTGAGCGGGGCACGCGTCCTGCTGGTGGACGACATTCTCACCACGGGAACCACTGCCGATCAGGCGGCCCGTGTCCTGTGCCAGGGGGGCGCAGGCACCGTGCTGGTTGCAGTCCTCGCTCGCGGAGTCGGACAAGGGTCCGACAGCAGAGGGGCGCATGCGTGAGCGTTCAGCTGGAACTCGCTCCAACGTAAGGAATCGTCGCGCGATGCCCTGATGGTTATGACTGACGAACCTCTCGAACACAAAAAGCCGAAACTGGTCACTCCCACGCAGTTTTTTCTGCGCGGGCTGGCGATCAGTCTCCCCTCCATTCTCACCGTCGTCATCCTGATCTGGATCGCGCGCGGCGTCTACAACTACATCGTCTATCCCGCCAGCACCTCGGTGCGCTACATCATCGCCCAGGTCGTCGATGAGTCCCGTGCCAGCAGCTCTCTCGAAAAGATCTCGAGCGGCCCCCCGCTCCCCTTCTGCGGCGACAACTATGCCGTCGATCAGTCACTCGCACTGGAGTACAACGCGCAGTTTTTCCCATCGACGACCGACCGATCCCTCCGCCACGGTGGATGACGCCGAGAACGGGCGCCCGCTCAATACACTCACGGGTTCAGAACTGCTGGACGAAATGAATGCGGCGGAGTCCGCACGCGTCCGCTGGCTGCTCGATGCCGCCCGCAATGCCGGCAATCGCCCGCAATTGTTCGTGCCGCTGGGTGCCTCGGCTGTTCCATTCGATGTGTACGCCTCCGTCGCGCAAGCGACCTCCCCGGCTGCTCGATCGACCACGTCCACCGGCGTCTACATGGACTACGTCGCCCAGCGTTACTTCGGGAGCTACTTCCTGCTGAACGCCGTCGCCGTCATCCTGATCATCGTGCTGATCTACTTTCTGGGCCGGTTTGTGACGGCCCGACTGGGAGGCTGGATCGTCCATCGCGTGGAGACGAATCTGCTGGGACGGCTGCCGGTCGTCCGCAGTGTGTACGGCTCCGTCAAGCAGGTGACCGACTTCCTCTTCAGCGAGGCTCAAGTGGAGTACCGCCGCGTTGTGGCAATCGAGTACCCCCGCCGGGGGATCTGGTCGCTCGGCCTGGTGACCGGTGAAAGTATGCTGGATATCACGACAGCGGTGGGTGAGCCCTGCATCAGCATTCTTGTGCCCAGCTCTCCCATGCCGGTCACCGGCTACACGATGAGCGTCCCCCGCAGTGAAGTGCTCGATCTCGATATCACCGTCGATCATGCCTTCCAGTTCTGCATCTCGTGTGGCGTCCTCGTCCCGCCGAACCAGAAGGTCACGCCCGAGGTGTTGCGGCGGGAACTGACGCGGCGACTGACCGAACGCATGCAGGATTCGGCCACGAACCGGGTCCGCATTCTCCCGCGCAGCGAGTCTCCCGATGGAGACGTGCCTCGTGACTCCTCTGCAGAAGGCCCGCCGTTGTGACTGCCGCCGACCACAGGCCGCTGCTCATCGCGACACGGGCCAGTCGTCTGGCCCTATGGCAGGCGCAACATGTTGCGGGGCTGATTCGTGCCGCAGCCTCTGGCAGCCGCAACGTGCAACTGGTCGAGGTCTCCACTGCCGGCGATCGCGACCTTTCCGAACCGCTGGCGCAGATGGGCGGATTGGGTGTCTTCACCCGCGAGGTGCAACATGCCGTACTCGATGGCCGCGCCGATCTCGCCGTGCACAGCCTCAAGGATCTCCCCACGACGTCGACGCCAGGGCTGATGCTGGCCGGCATCCCCACACGCGGACCACGTTTTGACGTGCTCGTCCTCCCCGTGGATGCGGAGGCATTGGGGAACGTTGAGGAACTCCCTGCCCGGGCACGGATCGGAACCGGCAGCCTGCGCCGCCGGGCCCAGTTGCTCCATGCCCGACCCGACCTCGTGATGTGTGACGTGCGCGGCAACGTCGAGACCCGGCTGCGGAAGCTCGATGAGGAAGAGTACGACGCGCTGGTACTGGCCGAAGCCGGCCTCGAACGACTGGATCTGGGAGCACGAGTCAGCCTGCGCCTGACGCCACCACTGATGTTGCCCGCCGTCGGCCAGGCGGCCCTGGGCATCGAGTGCCGCAGTGATGATAAGGAAACTTGCACGCTGCTCAGCCATCTGTCAGATGCGTCAACTCAGGCCGAGGTGACGGCGGAGCGCGCCTGTCTGGCAGCGTTGCGAGCCGGTTGCCATGCACCGGTAGGAATGCTCGTGCAGTTGAGCAGCGCGGACGCCATGACACTGGAAGGTGTCGTGCTGAGTACCGACGGTCAGCAGCGAATCCACACGACGCTTTCCGGCAGCCCCGCAGCAGCGGAGCAACTCGGCCAACAACTGGCGGACGAACTGCGGTCGCAGGGTGCCGACGAACTGCTGCATCCCCCGCGGTGAGACGCGCCCCTCACGTGGTCTTTCACCCAGTGTTGCGCAGGGGCAAGAAGCTTGTGCATGGGTTCTGGCGGCAAGCCGGCTGGGCATGCGAGATTTCGTCGCGGTTCGATCTTTCGAAGATACGTCGACCGTCCGTGTTACCGGAATGGTTCCCTCTTGAACGACTTCCAGCGATTTCAAGCATTCTCATCAGGAAATGTGAAGGATTCGAACGGCCTGTGCAAAGCCCAGTTGAAACCTGCATTTGGCGCGATTTTGGAGCCTGGTATGACGTGCGGCGAGCCACTCGACGACATTCCCGCATTGCGGAGTCGCGATCAGCAAGCCTGGTCTGACACGTATGATCGCTATGTCACCGCCAGCTATGCCTTCATTGCTCATCTTGTGAAGGGCGATCGCCCTCTGGCTGAGGAATTGCATCAGGAGACCTGGCTGATCGCCATGTCGGCCATAGAACAGTTCGCCCCCGGCAAGGGCGAATTCCGTGGCTGGTTGTTTGGCATTGCAAAAAAACGTGTTGCGATGCATTTCCGCCGTGCGAGCGGCCGCAATGAGCAACTCCACGAAAGCGACCATGATCAGGCAATGGCAGCCATCACCGAGCTCATGCCTGCGGATGTCATCGAAGAAGTCGAACGAGTGGCCGCAGTCCGGGCCGCACTTGAGGAATTGGGCGACGATGCCCGACGTGTGCTGGTCCACAAGTACATCGACTCACTCTCGGTAACAGAAATCGCGGAGCGGGTCGGCAAGAGCCCCAAAGCGGTCGAGTCGATGTTGACCCGCGCCCGTTTGCGTATGCGGAACCTGCTTCGCTGGTACTTTCCGAACTCACTGGGTATTGCGAGGGAATCGGTATGAATACGCCCATCGACAGCTTCGATGCCGCTCGCCCCGCCGATGAGGCGGACGTTGTGTTGGGAGAATGGATTCGCGAAGCAGGAGACGTGTCAATGCAGCCCCGTCCCGAACACGTGATGCAACTCAAGGAGCGTTTGCTGGCTCAGTCGAACGATGCACCTGCCGGTACAACTGCGGTCGCATCACCAGTGCGACAGCGGTCTCTCGGCCGCGGATGGTTGTGGGTTGCACTCACCGGTGCTGCTGCAGTTCTGGTGATCAGCCTGCTTCCAACGGACCGTCAACAGAATGCGGCCTGGGCCCAGGTGCAGGACGCCGTGAATTCAAAGCCCTGGTTGCACGTTCGTACGACGCTCCAGGACGGAATGGTCGTCGAATCGTGGTTCGCTCCCAGGCGGTTGATCGCAGGGATGCGCTTCGTTCCCCCTCCGTGGGTCGATCTGCAGGGCATGACGCCCTTCGCAATGTTCATCGACTTTCGTCAAGGAGCCCGGTTCGAGTACCAGCCGCAGTCCAATGAGATCGTCAAATCGCCGTTGTATAGCTCCGATGAAGCGTCGATGCGCATGGTGATCGGCTTCATCACCGCGTTTGCCGACAAGAAGGGCTTTGCGGAAACTGTGGAAGCGAATCCGGATGTGGCAATCACCGCCATACGCAACGTCGAAGTGGACGGCCAAGTGCTGCGCGAGTTTGACACAGTCATTCGTTTCCAGGGTCATCAGTCGACCGGCACCTTCCGAGTTGATCCGGCGACGAATCTCCCGGTCTCCTCCACGATGGAGCTGGAGGGAAACACGCAGATTTCAACCATAGATTTTCCTGATGAGGGACCGGCATCGATTTACGAACTGGGGATCAATGCTGCTGTGGCCATTCAAGATCGAATGCCGGCTTCGGAGTTGTCCCGACTGCTGGATGAGCGGCAGCGTGCGCGGATGAATTTCGATCGCTATTACGGCATATCGGTGCAGGTTCCGCCCAATCGTCAATGGTGGAACTCTGTCAGCGTGAATCGCATTTGGCGCGATGGGATGAAGTGGCGCACCGAGTACATGATCTGGGATCCAGCTGACTTGGAGCGGATTCAGAATCGCCCCGCACCCCCGGAAGGGACCGACCCCCTGACGTGGCTGTCCGCACAGGTCGACCGCGAACGCTTCCGCCTCACGCAACTCTCCGATGGGATCAATACCTGGCGGGTCGAGTATGATGTCGAGGAATCGGACACGAAGCCAGCGCGTTGGACCTATGTGCCCAAGCCCATCATCCAGAATCCGTATCCGATCGACCCGGCGAACCCGCTGCCAATGGTCTTCACCTCTCCGGAGTTTCTTGCGTACGGGCCGACCGGACTGCCGAGTTCCCGCCGTTTGGGAATCCTCACTCTGGAGCCTGACGATGGTCCCGCCGGGACAGTCAAGATCGAATCTCGAACAACCGGTGAGCCGCGACCCGAAAGCAACGACTTGAGTTACTACTGGGTCGACCCGCTGGAAAACGGGATGATGCGCAAGACGCAGATGCTCTCGCTGGCGGGTGACGCGCGAACGTTGCTTGGTGAGCAAACCGTACTCGGAACTGCCCGCAGCCCCAGTGGATACCTCTACCCGACGCAACTCATGGACGACGGCGGTTCGGTGACGCACTTCTATCTCGACTTCGCTGCCGATTTTGACGATTCGGTCTTTAACCCGATATCTGTTGACAAAGCACCATCGTCACACTGACTGGCCTCTCCTCATTTGGTGTCGGTTCAATGTATCGGACGTCGGAGTTGTGAGTGGGCCGCGTTCATTTCCCGACAGCAGCGCGCTGTTGGTCGAGCGACCAGATCTGCACGTCATCGACCTCGGCACTCCCCGGGACAGACACGGCGAAGTTCTGCTTGTGCGGATGGGCGATCCCCTCGGACCGCAGGCTGCCGATCTCCCGGCCGTCAATGAGGACACCCAGTCGGTCCCCCTGCACGACCAGCGTGACCTCGTGCCAGTCGTTGAGCGACAGCTTGGTATCAAACGCGGCCGACTTCCCTGCCAGCAACTTCTGCAACTCGTCCCTGGGGGCACCAGCCTCCTTGCGGGCCCGGATCTGCAGATCAAACACACCCGTTTTGCCGTCCTCCAGTGCCACCTGCCCCGGACGGACCTTGACCTGGCTGATGTGACCGGCGTGCGACGACTTGCACTCGGGATCGTTGAAATTGAGGCTGACTCCCTTGCTGTCGTGCAGCTTGACACGCAGTCGCAGGACGCCGTCCTGGAACGCCCCATTGTGTTTGACGACTGCCGCATGATCGGCCTGTGGGGACGTCACGATCGACAACGCCCCGTCGCGCAAATCGACCTGCTTGGCCCCTCCGGCAGCGAGGCGCTGTTCGTCGTCCAGCCATGGCCGGGCTGCTCCTGCGCCTCGTCCTCCTCAGAACGATCGAAGTTGTCCTGCACGAGCAGCTTGCCGTGGGCGATGAGGTCGTCTACGTCATTCGCCAGTCCGGTGTTCGCAACGAGGGCCAGACCGACAATGAACGCAAGCGATCGGAAGTCATTGCTCACTGTGTCACTCCCAAAGGCATTGGTACCAGGTATCCACCGACCACTGTCTGGGCGGACACCATCCGGGTGACTCCCGCAAACAGGGATGCGTCGGCGTGAACTCCTGCACTATACCGCGATGTTTCCCCGTGCGGCAGTGTACCCCCGCAGTGCGTCACAGGAGCAGTTCGGCGCATGGTTGCAGTCTGCGGCGGACGTGTCGAGAATGGATGCTGCTCGCATTCCAACCCCGAAGAATCACTGCACCCGATCAGGTGAATACTCATGTCACGAACGACGCTGCGCTGCTGGCTGTGTGCCCTGGTGGGCCTGTCGATTGTGGGACTCGTGCTCACACTGTTCGCCATCCCGCGTGCGACGGCGGCCGACGTTGTGCCGCTGGGTCTCAAGCCGGTCAAACACCCCGAGGACAACACCCCCAGCGAGGCCAAGATCGCGCTGGGTAAACAGCTGTACTTCGACCCCCGCCTGTCGATCGATCAGACGATCTCTTGTGCGAGCTGTCACGATCCGCAGAAGGGGTGGAGCAACGGCGAGGCGGTGGCGACCGGCTTCAAGAAGCAGCAGGGAGGCCGCAGCGCACCGACCGTCATCAACACCGCCTTCCAGCAGTTTCAGTTCTGGGATGGGCGCGCACCGACGCTCGAGCACCAGGCGCTGGGTCCGATCGCCAACCCCATCGAAATGGCCATGAAGCTGGAGGACGTCGTGCAGCGGCTCAACACGGTCGAAGGTTATCGCACCCAGTTTCAGAAGGTGTTCGGGACCGACGTCACTGAGGAGGGAATCGCCAAGGCGATCGCCGCCTACGAACGCACGGTGATTTCCGGAGATGCTCCCTACGACCAGTTCAAGGCGGGCGACAAGTCGGCCCTCTCCGAAGCGGCCCAACGAGGCATGACGCTGTTCTTCGGCAAGGCCCATTGCAGTGCCTGCCATAGTGCGCACAACTTCACTGACAACGGATTCCACAACATCGGTGTGAGCTGGGAGAAACCGGACCGCGATCTGGGTCGGTTCGCGATCAGCGGACTGGAGGGAGACAAGGGGGCCTTCAAAACGCCGACGCTGCGGGAGATCGCCCGCACTGCCCCCTACATGCACGATGGCAGTCTGGCGACGCTGGAGGATGTCATCACTCACTACAACAGGGGAGCGACGCCGAACCCTTATCTCGATGAAGAAATCTTCACGCTAAATCTGACGGAACAGGAACAGGCCGACCTCGTGACATTCCTCAAGGAAGGGCTCAGCAGCGCAAGCTATCCCGACCACAAGCCTCCCACGCTCCCGGAATAGGGGACCACTCCGGAGGCGTGTGGGTGCAGCACCGATTTGACAACCCTGCTCTCATGCAGTGATCCCGGCTCCCACGGCTCACCGGCATTCACAGCACCCCGGCTGCTTCGCTGGCCGCGGGCTTTCAGAGACAGCACGGTGATGGTTGCAACTGCCGGGGCGATCATGGAGCATATCACTGCGTGATGGCTGTGTTTTGCCATCAGCCAAGAGCCAATAGCCATCAGCCAACAATGGACTACGCCAGTAAGTTCTCGCAGGGTCTCGCATACAGCGACTTCCTCGCGAAGCACGGAACGCCCGAGCAGCGGGACCGCTGGAACGACTTCCACGCGTCCCTTTCTCTGACGAGTGAGCAGCAGCGATTGCTCGGTTCGTTCGTCCGCCAGATGCAGGTGCTTGTCATGGCGGGGACGTGGTGCGGGGACTGCGTCAACCAGTGTCCGATCTTCGAGCACTTCGCCGCAGCATCCGATCGTCTGCACATCCGATACTTCGACCGGGATGCCCAGCCCGACCTCGCCGAGGCCCTGATGACCTGCGGTGCCGCACGGGTGCCGGCGGTCGTGTTCCTCAGTGAAGATGGCCAGTTCTGCGGACGCTACGGCGACCGGACGCTGTCCAAGTACCGGCAGATGGCATCGACACTCGTGGGAGCTGCGTGCCCCACGGGGATTGCCGAGCCGAAATCGTTGACGTCGCTGGTCATCCAGGAATGGCTGGATGAGTTTGAACGCATTCAGTGGATGTTGCGAACCTCGGCCCGTCTGCGGGAACTGCACGGCGATTAAACCATTCGACACCAACGAGACAGCACCTTCTTCCGGAGACGACTGATGCGAATCCCCTGTCTGCTAACGGCCCTGCTGGCGATGCTGTGGACTTCGACCGCCCCGGCGGAGGTCGTGCTCACGCAAGATGGTCCCCGGGTGAAGGTGACCATCAATGACGAGGTATTCGCCGTCTATCAGGCCGACCCTAAGTGGAAGAAGCCGTTCTTTCTGCCGGTCGCAGCCGTTGGAGGTTTCGACCTGCTCAATGGCGACGCTGCCGACAATGGCACTGCGGCAAACACCGTCATAGTGGCCCAGGAGGGTGCGCCGCTGCGTGTGTTCGACCGTGAAGTCGCAACGGCGTCCTTCGGGGAGGAACTGACCGTCGGTGACGTGCAGCTCCCCTGGCTGTGGGTGCCCGCGCAGAACGGCTGGATTCATCAGCGGAACGTCATTCCGACGCAGGCCGTTGTCACCCGACCGATTGTCGAGAATCCGCCGCAGATCAAGGACAAGAAGGACCCGCACTATTACGATCACCCGCACCACAAGGGGGTCTGGATCTCGGTCGACGAAGTGAACGGCATCAAGTTCTGGAACGAGGACGGCGTCATTCGCAATGTGAGCGTGGAACTGGTGACACCGCGCGGGACCCCGGCAGTGATGAAAGTGACCAACCACTGGCTCGGTGCCGACAAACAGCCGCTGGTCATCGAAGACACGACGATCCGGATCTTCGAATCCCGGATGATCGTCTACGACATTCAGTTGCAGGCCGCAGCGGAGACGGTCACGTTCGACGACACCAAGGAAGGGCTGTTCGGCATCCGCCTGCCCAACAGCATGCGCGAGTTTGTCGGGGGCGGCCCGGTCGTCAACGCCGAGGGATTGACGGGATCAAATGAATGCTGGGGAAAGACGTCGCCCTGGGTGGACTACTCCGGAATGATCGGGGCCCAGCGGTTCGGCGTGGCCCTGATGGACCATCCCGACAACTTCCGGCCGTCGCGATACCATGTCCGCGACTACGGGCTGTTCAGTATCAGTCCCTTTGGAGAGGGTGCTTACACGAATGGCAGCCAACCGGCGGCACCGGTCGTCTTGAAGCCGGGCGAGAGTGTCGACCTGCGATATGGCATGTACTTCCACGCAGGGGACGCTGCCGATGGAGGGGTGGCGGAGACGTATGGGAAGTTTGTGGAGGTCCCGCGCTGAAGGGGAGACGTGGCGTCGGGGTGGCACGCCTTGAGGACAGGAAGGGCGTGGCTGTTCATTCACCCCATCGTCCACGCCCATCACCTCGCTCTGGGCGTGCCACCCGGTCAGGCGTGCGACGCAGTCGATGAAAGTCGAGCGGCATGGGACCCACGGAGGTAACGGCGGCCATGACATCGTTCCGCGTGCTCATCACCGACCATCCCTGGAGCGACTGTCATGTCGAAGAGCGACTGCTCGCACCGGCCGGGGGTGAGATCGTCGATGCTCCCACTGGTGACGAACAGACACTCGCCCGACTGGCCGGCGATGTCGATGCCATTGCCACCTGCTGGGAGGAAGTGACACCTGCGGTCATCGCTGCCGCGAATCGGTGCCGACTGATCGCCCGCATGGGGATCGGGCTGGACAACATCGACATCCCGGCGGCGACCGGGCGTGGGATCCTGGTGACGAACATCCCCGACTACTGTGTCGAGGAGGTCGCCGACCATGCCCTGGCACTGATGCTGGCACTGGCCCGAGACGTGACCTTCTTTCACACGCGCACCAAAAGGGGCGAGTATGACCTGCGAGCCGCACCACCCATGCGCCGCCTCTCGACTCAGACGCTGGGACTCGTGGGCTTCGGGCGAACGGCGCAGGCCCTCCGCAGTCGCGCGCTGGCGCTGGGGATGAACGTGATCGCTCACACGCCGTCCGGTAACGATTACGACACCGGCTGTCCGATGGTCTCGCTTGAAGAACTGCTGGCCGATGCCGACTTTGTGTCCCTGCATGCTCCGCTGAGCGATGAGACCCGGCACCTCATGGACGCATGGGCCTTCGCGCAGATGAAGCCGACGGCCTGCCTGATCAACACCTCCCGCGGCGGCCTTGTCGATCATGCGGCGCTCTGGGACGCACTGCAGGAAGAACGCCTGCAAGGGGTGGCTCTCGATGTCTTCGAGCCCGAGCCGCCGGACCTCTCACGGCCGCTGTTTCAGGACGAGCGGGTCATCGTCACGCCGCATGCCGCCTTTGTCTCACAGGAGGCTTTGCTGGAACTGCGGGAGCGCGTGGCGCGGCAGGTTCTCGACGTGATGGCGGGTCGCCGGCCGGAGAACATCGTCAACCCGCAGGTCTGGGCGGGCGACGTGGAGTGAACTATCATCCCCTGGATGAGCCGACGGAGTGACTTCGCACTCCTGAGGACCGTTTCCCAGAGGGATCTGATCGTTCTATGGTTGATATCACCCGCAATCCCACGCGTCGCGTCCGGATCGGTTCGATCTGTATCGGTGACGGATCGCCCATCGCCGTTCAGAGTATGACAGCGACACACACTCGCAATATCGACGCGACTGTGCGTCAGGTGAACGACCTCGTGGCCGCCGGGGCCGACATCGTCCGCATCGCAGTCGACAGCACCAAGGACGCCGAAGCACTGGCCGAGGTCAGCCGTCAGGCACAGGCAAATCTCTCCGTCGACCTGCAGGAGAACTACCGGCTGGCGGAACAGGTCGCCCCGTATGTCGACAAGCTGCGGTACAACCCGGGGCACCTCTACCACCACGAACGCGAGAAGCCTTGGCAGGAAAAGGTGCGCTATCTGGTTGGCGTCGCCCAGGAGCATGGCTGTGCGATGCGTGTGGGGGTGAATTGCGGCTCGGTCGATCCGGCCAAGAAAGAGAAGTACGACCCGGCTGATGCGATCTCCCCCATGCTCGAGAGTGCCCTCGATCATTGCGAATTTCTCGATTCAATCGGCTTCACCAACTACTGCGTGTCGCTGAAGGACTCTGATCCTCGGCAGGTGATCGAAGTTAACCCACGCTTTGCAGCGGAGCGTCCCGATGTGCCGCTGCATCTGGGGGTGACGGAGGCAGGGATGCCGCCCGAGGGTATCATCAAGACACGCATTGCCTTCGAGCAGCTGGTGGGGCGGGGCATCGGTGACACGATCCGCGTGTCGCTGACGGTTCCCAACGATCGCAAAGGGGAGGAGATCGCCGCCGGTCGTCAGATTCTCGCCGACATCGCCGCCGGCCGAGTCCGCACGGTGGTTGACTTCGGCCTCGACACGCTGAACATCATCAGTTGTCCGAGTTGCTCACGAGTGGAGAACGAGGCGTTCGTCGAACTGGCCGAGCAGGTGAAGGAGATGACTGCCTATGCACAGCCGCACGCCATCACCATCGCCGTGATGGGTTGCCGGGTGAACGGACCCGGAGAGACCGACGATGCGGACCTGGGGCTATGGTGCGGGCCGAACCACGTCAACCTGAAGAAGGGGCCCGAGTCGCTGGGGGCGTACTCGTATGAGGACATTCTCCCCCGGCTCAAGCAGGAACTCGATCGACTGATCGCGGAACGGGAACCGGTCGCGGCTCGATAGCCGCGGCTTGCTGTTTCGCCTTGGCTGCGACTGCTGAATAGTCCAGCAGTGTCGAAGTCGGATGAGTCTCCAGTACCCGCCCGACGCTGCCCGTGGGCTTTGTGCGCACATCAACTCGGCGTCCCGTGATCGGTCGCCGTCGCATGACCGGCCAGACTGTCCGCCGTGCTCCAGAAGTCGTCGATGTGCACCAGCGGCTGCGTAATGTAGTTGTCATCCGAGAGTGTCACGACCTGCTGTGTCTCCCGGGCGATCAGTTGCTCGATCGCTGCGGGAGTCAGCTGAGAGCGCGGAACAACAATGGGCCGTAGGATGCGGTGCTTGTCCGGCGGAGTCTGTCCGTAACTTCCGGAGGGCAGATAAATCGTGCCGTTGTTGAAGTCGACGGCGAAGGCAATCACGCCCGGGACGAAGAACAGCAGCAGTCCGATGGCATCGAGGGCCACGATGCCCCAGTCGAGCGAACCGGCAGGTTGACCCTTACGCTCGGGATACAGAATGGTCCCGCACCCGGAGGCGGAGACACCGGCGAATGTGCCCAGCGAGGCCGCGACAAACTGACGGCGTGAGAGCGAACGATCCATAGGTGTGAAGTTCCTGAAGGAAGACCGGCTGTGAAGGAATCGCAGCCAGCCAGAGGAGGGGGTCGAGACGGGGCGGAATCGTAGAGCCGCCGCGTACTCGGAATCCAGAGCGACTCTCCGATTCCGGCACCCAAAGCGTCGTCCACCGGCAGAAACTGCGGCCCGATGACGGCGTGACGCCGACATCCGGGATCGGTACGATCGACGTTAGGTACGTTGTCGTGTAGCCGGATAGAGACTCAGCACAGACCAATGAGGAGGACACGCTCGTGCACAAGGTACTCATCATTATCGGGGATGCGGCGGAAACCGTCGATACGCTGTATCCCTACTACCGCGTGCAGGAGGATGGCTTTGCGCCGGTCGTCGCCGGGCCCGAGCGGCAGCGGTATCAGATGGTGATGCACGAAGTGAAGCCAGGCTGGACGATCACGAAAGAGTGGGAAGGGTACACGATCGAGTCACAGGTCGCGTTTCGCGAGATCGATCCCGCCGACTACCTCGGCATCTTCTTCAGCGGCGGTCGGGCCCCCGAGTACATCCGTTACGATGCCGACCTGGTGCGCATCACCCGGCACTTTTTCGAGGCGAACAAGCCGATCGCCTGCGTCTGCCATGGCGTCGAGATCCCTGCGTACGCCGACTGCGTTCGCGGACGGCGGATGGCCACGGTCCCCAAATGCAAGTTCGATCTGGAAGTGTGCGGGGGGATCTTCGTCAACGAACCGTGCGTGATTGACGGGAACCTGGTGAGCGGCCGCACGTTTCATGACCACGGGCAATACATCGGTCCCTGGATGCGGCTGCTGCGCGAAGCACGCGAGCGACTCGAGGGGGGTCGCTGATCCACTGCCCACGTCGCACTACGTCCCGCGCCCGTTGGTAAACATCTCGGCGATGACCTCTTCGAGCGGACGCTCCTGGACGCCGACATCCTCGATGTTGTAGCGGGCCAGCAGCGAGGTGAGCACTTCAGGGATGCGCTGCCTTGCGACTTCAAGTTTGGCGCGGGGCGGACGCACCTCCGTCACCGAACCATATCGGCCCAGATCGTCGGGGACTTCGGTCCCGGAGAACAGCAGTTGCACGACCTTGTGCCGGCTGAAGCGGTCGACGATTGCCGCCAGCGGGCCGTCGTGCTTGAGTTCGCCTTCGTTGATGATGATCGCCCGCTCGCAGAGGGCCTCGACATCCTTCATGTAGTGGCTGGTGAGCAACACCGTGATCTTCTGCTCGGCCTGGTAATGCCTGAGGAACTCCTGCACCTTACGCTGGGAGACGACATCCAGACCGATCGTCGGCTCGTCCAGCAGCAGCACCTCCGGAGAATGCAGCAGGGCGGCGATCAACTCCATGCGCATCCGCTCACCCAGCGAGAGCTCGCGCACCGGCTGCGCGAGCAGCTTGCGGACTTCGAGCAGATCGACCAGCTCATCGACCCGGCGCTGGTAGCGGTCGGCATCAATGCGGTAGATCTCCTTGTGGAGACGGAATGACTCCTGGGCGGGCAGATCCCACCACAACTGGTTCTTCTGCCCCATCACCAGCGAAAAGCGGCGGCGATAGGCGTGCTCACGCTTCCAGGGAATATACCCCAGCACGCGGGCCTCACCATTTGAGGGAAAGATCAGTCCCGAGAGCAGTTTGAGCGTCGTCGTCTTGCCGGCCCCGTTGGGCCCGAGGAAGGCGACCATCTCCCCCTGCTCGATCGTGAAGCTGACATCGCGGACCGCCTCAACGGTCTTGTACTCCCTGTGGAACAGTCCGGTGATCGACGCGAGCACTCCTTCGCGCTTGCGATACACGCGGTACGTCTTTGACAGATGCTGAACCTCAATCGCCGGCATGAGGGCATCTTACCGCAAGCGAGAAACATTGACGACGCGCGAGAGACACCGGCCTCATCCGCAGGGACGCGACCGGTGTCCGATGTCTGTCACGCTGCCGCGGGTCTCACACCGAGAAGCTGCTGCCACAACCACAGGAGCGAGAAACGTTCGGGTTCTCGAACGTGAAGCCGCGCTTCTCGAGACCGTCGTAGTAGTCGATGGTGGTTCCGTCGAGATACAGGTCGCTCTTCTTGTCGATGGCCACCTGCACGCCATGTTGCTCGACCACATGATCGCGGGTTTTGTCGATGGTGCCGCTGGCATCGAACCCCAGCTTGTACTGGAAGCCGCTGCAGCCCCCGCCGGTCACACCCACGCGGAGCACGGTATCTTCCGGCATGCTGGCATCACTCATCGCCCGCTTGACTTCGGCTGCTGCCTTTTCGGTAACTATGACCATCGGTGGAATTTCTCCTCGAATGTCTGACTGCTCTGGATACGCAAACCCTTGGACGGTCTCATTATATCGGCTGGCTCAGGAAATCAACAAACCGAATTTCCGAATGTCATGGCACCGGCTGCCGGGCGGTCGTCTCAAAGACGCCCCAGACAGCGGGTTTCTGAAAGTCCTGCGGAGGCTTGTTGGCGGCGATGTTCGGGGGGACCGCCTGCCGGGCATACTCCGCCAGCCGGGCCTTGAGTTCGGCCAATCGCTGTGGTTCATGGGACGAGAGGTCGGTCTCCTCCCCCTGCGGACTGGACAGATCGAAGAGTTCATAGCGATCGGTCGGGGACCCGGAGGTGGCATTGGCATTGATCTGCCCGTTCTTCACCAGCTTCCAGTTGCCCTGGCGGACTGCTCCGTGAAAAGGGGTCGTATTGAGCAGAATCTCCTGCCGGGGAGACTCGGCCTGCCGGGTGATGACGGACCACACGTCGACTCCGTCGAGCGGCAGTTTCTGGTCGAGGGACACGCCGGCGAGTCCCAGCAGGGTCGGATACATGTCGACGATATGAATCATCCCTGAGGTGACTTCGCCCGCAGGCACCACCCCCGGCCAGCAGGCCACCGCAGGCACCCGCACGCCTCCTTCGTACAATGTCGATTTCCCTTCGCGCAGGGGACCATTGTTCGCCCCGAGTTCCTCCGGCCCCCCGTTGTCCGAACAGAACAGGATGAGCGTCTGGTCCCGGACGTTGCGCTCGTCAAGTGCCGAGACCACCTCGCCGACCGCGTCGTCCAGAGCGGTCACCATCGCCGCATACTTCTGACGCTTGGCGTCCTGAATGTCCGCATAGCGCTCGAGGTACTCGTCCGGTGCCTGCAGCGGAGAGTGGGGGGCATTGAACGGGACATACAGGAACAGGGGCGATGCGAAGTCGTGCTCATTGACGAGCCGGGTCGCCTCTTGCCCAATCAGCGTGGTGGTGTAGCCCTCCTCTTCAAGTGGCCGGTCGTCGCGATGCCAGTCCAGGACGTCCTCCCGCAGATGCGTGAAGTAGTCCAAGGCTCCGTTGTAGTGGCCGTATTGATGGTCAAAGCCGCGGGCCATCGGCAACTGCTCCCGGCGCGCATGCCCCAGATGCCACTTGCCGCAGATGGCCGTCGTGTATCCCGCTTCCCGCAAGGCCCGGGGGAGCGTGCGCTCCTCCAGCGGCAGACCATGATCGGCCCAGGGACGCACGACGCCGCATTGCAGACCCAGACGCATCGGGTAACGACCCGTCAGCAGGGCACCGCGTGTCGGTGAGCAGACCGGCTGCACATAGAACTGATCGAGCTGGGTCCCTTCGGCTGCCAGGCGATCCAGATTTGGTGTCTGGATTTCGCTGCCGTGAAAACCGACATCCTGCCAGCCGAGGTCGTCAGCCAGAAAGAACACGATGTTCGGAGGTGCGGCCTCAAGGGTGTTGCCGGCCCGCATCAGCAGGACCGTAACAACAGCGAGCAGCAGGGAGCAGCGTGAACAGGTCATGGCAGACAGTCTCTCTGACGATTGCCGACGGGCGGAAGGGAGCGACCGACTCCTGATATTAAGTCAGTGAGACAAGTTCGGCCAGCGTGCCCTGTTCAGGGAGTCGCCCCGTAACGTCCCTCAGACTTGTAGAGCGGGAGGTAGCGGTAGTAGACCTCCAGGCACAGGGTGGCGATCGCCGTCGTATAGATGCGGCCACCGTACGGACCCCACTCGCCCCTCGGCTCCCAGCTGCCGGCGAATGCGCCGCGCTGCAACTGCTCGGAAACCAGCAGGTCCCGCAGCGTGCTGTTCCACTGATTCCAAGGATCGCCTCCGTATTGAAAGGTGGCGAGCGTTCCATAGTACCAGAAGTAATAGTTCATCCGCTCGCGGTGAGGCAGGTTCTGCAGGAGGTACGCGACCGCTTCCCGGCTCGAGGCGGACTCCCGGTCGAGGCCCAGCATCTGTTTGCAGAAGAGTGCTTCGGCGGTCATGGTGGGAGTCGGTTCATCGAAGGAGCGATACGAAGCCAGCCCGCCGCTGCGACCCTTGCTTTGCGACTTCAGGAAGTTGATCAGCCGCACCTTCGAGGCATCGGGGATGCGGATCCCGCCGGTCTCCGCACTCTTGAGGGCCATGAACTGCCAGCCGAACATGCTCATGTCGCCGTACTCGTTGGCGACGATGTAGCGCCACGAGCCATCCGCCAGTTGCTGACCGACGATGAAGTCGATGGCCCGCTGCAATGGAGCCCGCAGCCAGCGACGCCCCTCCGGGTCCGTCTCCATCGCATAGGCCTCGGCCAGGGCGAACGATGCCATGCCGTGACAGTACATGCCGGAAATGTAGTCGGCCTGACCACCCAGATAACCATCACTCGCGGACTGCGTGGCCAGCCAGCGTTGGACGATCGTTGTCCGGGAACCTCCGAGCCCCTGCTGACGGACGAGCCGACGCAGTGCCCGGTCCACCACGTCTGCATATTCTCCCTGCACATGTGTGTGTCCCGCCCCGAGGAAGGCCAGCACGGCGAGTGCCGTCACGCCGGTATCGGCATCGCTGCCGGCATTCGGCCGATCGCGATCATCCTGCCGATCGGGGGCGGACCCGGCACCCTGCTGACTGGCGTCCCAGTACCCATCGGGATGCTGCGTCGAGGACAGCCACTTCAGCGCCAACTCGACTGCCTGCTCCGACTCTTCGGTACCTCCATACTGGCGCGTGGCGTTCTTTCGCTCTTCGGTCGTGCGCAGTTGATACGTCGCCGGCACCTGCATCTGTTCATCACGACGCAGGGGATCAAAAGCGGGCTGCTGGACGTTGGGCAAGTCGCGGGGTCGGCTGTCGTCCGATCTCATGCCATCCAGCGCGGCCAGTGGTCGCTCATCGAGAGGTCGAGTTGTCTGCGGCAGCGTCGTCGGACGTTCGCGGATGGGGAGGGAATCGTTGGAGCTTTCGGGTGTGCGGGGGAGCGAACGTGTGAACTGGGCCGACGTCGGAGGCGACGTTTCTCCTCGTGCTTCGGGACGCAGTTCATCCGTGCCGATCTGCTCGACCGGCAACGTCGAGGGGGCCGGTCCCTGCCGACTGCGAATGGCCTCATCGTCGTCCTGTCGCTGAATCTCGGCCATTTCCTGCTGGGGCAGCGGGATGGACGACACGTCGGGAATCGGGGCATATTCGGGACGCAGCTTGTCGACTGCTCCGCGCGGGGCCTCACGCTCCGTCGATTCCGGTGAGGGACTGGTGAGTGCGAGTTCCGATCGCTCCCGGGAGACAGAGGGGATCTGCACGTCCTCGCGGCGAACGGTTTCGGGACGTTCGACCTGCAGGGGCATGGCCGCTTGCGTTTCCTGGGGAGCCTCGGGAGCCATGCGCTGCTGGTCGGGCAGCGCCACCGGTTGATCCGGCAACGTGGCGATGTCCGGGCTTTGCAACGTATCGAGCGGGATCGGCTCAGGGCGTTCGGCGGGTGTTTCGACCGGATCTGGGGGATCGAACTGGGCCTCGGTCCGCTGGAGATCCTCGATGGGCGTCTCGGCGATGCGATCCCAGACCGGTGTGTTTCCGGCCACGCTCTCCGGCGTCGTCTGTTCGCTCTCATAGATGATCGTCGTGATCTTCATCGGCTGATCGGGTGTCGGATCGAGGAATTGCAACAGCCGATGCCGATACTCGGGGATGAGCGCCACCAGTCCGCACCCCAGCGACAGATGCACCGCCAGTGAAAACAGCAGGGCCTTGCTCGACACCTGGCGTTCGCCCCAGCGTGTCGCCAGCATCGTCAGGAAGTGCGCACCGGCCAGTATGAAACCCAGGCAGAGCGCGAGCCAGAAGACTGGCTGCAGGATGCTCAGTAACAGACCGAACATCGACCAGACCTGTGCCGACGGATCGAACGCGGCCAGCGTCATGGTCCGGCCTCCTCGATGCGATTCGCGAGCGAGACGTTGACGATGCCGAACCTCTGGCAGACGGCCAGCACGTCCATCACATACTGGTAGGCGACCTGCCCGTCACCCCGAATGAGCACACCCTGATCGGCGTAGCGGGCTTTCGCAGCCTTGAGCTCCTCCTGGATCTCGTCAAAGCTCTTCTGTTGTGATCCCAGAAACAGCCGCCCATCGTGCGCCACGTTGATGACGATCTCGTCCGGCAGGCCAGTGAGGGGCTGAGCCGACGAGACTGTGGGGAGTTCGATTTCGTACTGTCGTTCGGCCTCGGTGAACTGCGTTCCCACCATGAAGAAGATGACCAGCAGCAGCACGATGTCGATCATGGGCGTCAGGTTGAGTCCCGGCTCTTCGATTTGTGTCTGCTTGAAAGGCATGGTGCACGGCAGGTGGTCAGGGTGATTCCGTGTATCAGTCAGCACAATCGGTGCAAGACTCGTCAAGCCCGCGAACGCGGGCATCCAGAGACTTACAGCCTAACGACAATCGGTGGATTTCCGCTTTCGCGGGAATGACAACCGTGAGAATTCATCACACTTGTTTGGGATTTGTGACTTGAACAGTGTCACTTCTCCAACGTCGCGATACTCGAATTGTAGCAGTCCGGTGCCTGCAGGCAGAGACCGGTTGACGATTCGCGCTTTGACGGGCTGTACAGGCCCAGTCACAATGGCTTGAAGGGGTTGCGCCGTGCATTCCTCCCGACCTGTTCCGTGCACCTTTAGACCCGGCGTGTGGCCTTGAATACCGGACTGATCGAATCGGAAACCCTGAGACCCTCGGCATTTGAGTTGCTCCGGCATTGGGAGCAGTCGCTCGACGATCGCATCGCGGCGATCGAACCGCAGCTCATCCAGATTCGACGTCATCTTCATGCACACCCCGAACCCAGCCGGCAGGAGCGGGAGACGTCCCAGTTTATTGCCACCACGCTGTCCCAATCGGGGCTGAGTCCCCGGCTGTGCAGGGATGGACTGGGGGTGATGGTGGATGCCGTCCTGGGTCGCCCTGCGGATGACGCCCCCATCATTGCGATCCGGGCAGACATCGACGCCCTCCGCATCCAGGACACCAAGACGACCGACTACGCGTCGAAGCATGCGGGGCTGGCCCATGCCTGCGGACACGATGCCCATGCCACCATTGTGCTGGGAGCCGCTTTGTGTGTCGCAGCCTTGATTGAAGAGTCTCCGCAGGACGACCACGGTGTTCGGCTGCGGTTCCTGTTTCAGCCGGCCGAAGAGACCTCCGACGGGGTGCGCTGGCTCGTCGAACAGGGTGCCGTCGACGGGGTCGCCGCCATTCTGGGCGTCCATGTCGATCCGGAACGGTCGCTGGGAACTGTCGGACTCCGCGCGGGAACACTGACCGCCAACTGTGACGAGGTGAATATCGTCATCGAGGGCCTGGGGGGACACTCGGCCCGTCCGCATCATACGGATGACCCGATTGCGGCGGCGGCCCAACTGGTCTGTGCGCTGTATCAGTTTCTGCCCCGGTCGATCGACTCGCGAAAGCCGGTCGTGTTCAGCGTCGGCAAGATGGCGGGGGGGACACTGCCCAACGTCATACCCGATCGCGTGGAGATCCGCGGTTCGCTGCGGACTCTCGATGATCGCACCCGGCAGGCAGCCAAGCAGCGCATCGAGGAAATCGTGCATGGGGTCAAGGAGACGAGCGGGACGACCATGCACCTGCAGTTCCTCACCCCGATCGATGCGGTCCACAACGATCCGCAGGCAACCGCCGCACTGGAGGAAGCGTCACGACGCGTGCTCGGACCCGCGGGGCTCAATACCATCGACGAGCCCAGCATGGGTGGGGAAGACTTTTCCGGCTATCTCACGCGTGTTCCCGGCGCACTGTTGCGACTGGGAGTCGCACCGCCGGGGTTTCAGGCACCGTACCTGCATGCCCCGGACTTCGACATCGACGAACGAGCGATTGCGCTGGGAAGCCGTATTCTGCTGCGGGCTGCAATACTGCTGTCGGCTTCGTGTCATACCGGCGAGGATACAGAGAACTACTCGATCTGATCACGACCAGCGACGCTCACGACCTGTCGACGGCGCTGGTCCATGGCTCCCGGAGACCTTGCATGTCCGCCATTACGTTCACCCGCAACGAACGTCCGACGCTGGGGGTCGAGGTGGAATTGCAACTGGTGGACGCAGAATCCTACGAACTGACGCCGGCCATCGAAGCCATCCTCACCCGGGTGCCCGAACCGTTGGGCGCCAAGGTCAAGCCGGAACTGATGCAGAGCTATCTGGAGATCAACACCGACATCTGCGAAACCGTCGCCGGCGTCCGCCGTGACCTCTCGCAGACGCTCGCCACGTTGGAAAAGGTTGCGGAGTCGATCGGTGTGAAGTTGTTCTGGGCGGGGACGCATCCTCTCTCGTCATGGCGCCGGCAGGTGATCACCGTCAACGATCGTTACTACCAGCTCGTCGAGTTGATGCAGGACGTCGCCCGGCAGCTCGTCACCTTCGGGCTGCATGTCCATGTCGGCGTGGAATCGGGCGACAAGGCCGTCCTCATCTGCGATCGCATGTTGAGACACCTCCCGACACTGCTGGCACTGTCGGCCAATTCGCCCTTCTGGGAATCGCGCCCTACGGGCCTGCATTCCAATCGCTCCAAGATCATGGAGATGCTCCCCACAGCCGGGCTGCCCAACCAGATGCGCAACTGGAGCGAGTACGTCTGGCTCATCAACCACCTCAAGGACACCGGCTTCATCAACACCATCCGTGAGATTTGGTGGGACATCCGACCGCATCACAACTTCGGCACCGTGGAGATTCGCATCTGTGATGTCCCCGCCAATCTGGAGCAGGTGCTGGGGATTACCGCGCTCGTGCAGTGCCTGGTGGTCGCCATTTCCCGGCAGATCGACGAGGGTACGTACCAGTCGGAGTACCATCCGATGATCGTGGCCCAGAACAAATGGCGGGCCGCACGATTTGGTGCGCAGGCCAAATTGGTCAACAGTGATGACTATCTCCCGCTGAGCGTGCAGGAAACCGTCGATCATCTGGTCGAACGACTCCGGCCGATTGCCGAAACGCTGGGCTGCGGTGCGGAGCTGGAGATTGTCCGTCGACTTCCCAAAGAAACCGGTGCCGAACAGCAACTGCAGTTCTACAGCGAAACGTTCAGTCGGCGCAAGGTTGTCGAGCGGATGATCGCCGCCAACGCTCCGCGCAAGGACTGAGTACTGTCGGCTCTCAGATCGAATCTGTCGGGGCACCCAGTGCGTCGGGGGGCGTTCGCCTTGGAGGGTCAGCCGACATCATCAGACTGCCTTCATCGGAGGCCGGCTTGCGGCTGAGCCGAAACTCCTTCGCCGTATCCGTGAGAATGGTCGTGTCGACAGCCTGCTCTCCCAACCTGCTGCGACGCACCAGCAGTTCGACATTTCCGAACCGCAGGCGATCGCCGTCCTTGAGAGGCACGTCGCGGTTCGTGATCCGCCTGCCGTTCACGAATGTCCCGTTGGTACTGTTCACATCCCGGATGAACAGCACCATGCCCACCTGGATGAACTCGGCATGGTTGGTGGAGACCATCATCGAGGGGATCGGCAGGTCCAGATCCGGACGACGTCCGACACGAAATCGGCGCGAGTCGATCCGGATCTGCTGCGGCGGCATCCCCGGCTTGAAGGATCCTACCAGTTCCCACAAGATGGGCGCATGCGACTGCACCGGACTCAGCGGTAGTGTGTCGACAGTCATAGGACTCATATCCTCGAGAGGATCCGAGACAGATTCTCGAGGGGATCAGGCGGACCCGCAGCCAGTCCCTGGCCATTCAACAGTAGTTCGCCCGGTGATCCGTGCGGCGTCCATTTGTCACAACACGCAGTCTGGCTGATGACGAATGAACCGATTGTGTGGATTGCGACGGTTGTTTCCCGGGAGAGCGGACGTGACGAAGACGCCGGGTGGTGGACAGAAATCGGGCGAGGCATCGCTGCTGCACGTCCTGTTTCGGCGGCAACTGCCCCTGGAGCGGGAAACCAGCGGGTTTCTGCTGGTCAGTGTGCTCGATTACCTCATGACGTACGTGCTGTTGTACTACGGACATCTGCAGGACAGTCCGCTGCGTCACACGGTCATCGAATCAAATCCAATTGCGATGTACTTCATCAACCACTGGGGGCTGGTGAAGGGGTTGCTGGGCTTCAAGCTGGGAATCGTGCTGTTTGTGTGTCTGGTCGCGCAGATCGTTGCCCGTCGCAATGAGCAAACGGCCCAGTGGCTCCTGAATCTCGGGACGGCACTCACGGCCTGTGTCGTGATCTACAGCCTGTGGCTGTTTGTCTCCGCCCTGCGGTGACAGACCGCTACCCCGAGAACACCTTCTGCAGGTGCCGGCCGAACAGCAGCGCGGTGACCATGAGGGCGCCGATCATCGTGACGGCCACGGCGGCGGTCCCCATTCGCAGGGCTTCGCGCGTCTCCCGACAGAGCAGGTGTCCCTCATGCTTCCACAACATCTTCAGCAGTTGATGGAACATCTCGGCGGCGATCACGGCCGTGATCGCGAGGATCAACACGCTCCACTCGATCGCGCTCAGCCCCAGCACAAACCCGGTCGCCAGCAACACGGCCGCCAGGAAGAAGTGCACGAAGAACGTGGCATCTGCGCGGAGCCCCAGCGTCAGGCCCCGTTCCGTCTCGACCAGTCGTTGTCGCCACTGCGGGCGGCGCGGCTGCGTTGCAGAAGGGGTTCGGGTGTGAGTTCTCATGGGGTCGGCACTCCCAGCAGGGTACTGAGCTGTGTGGCAGACGTCCGCAGATGGCCAATCCGCGGTTCCACAGAAATCCCGAGGCTTGCATTGTTCTTGCTGTTGTCGTAACCAAAGCCGAAGTTCCAGATGAAGTCTCCACCGATGCGCGAGACTGTCAATGATTGACCCCGGTTTTGTCCCTCAGCGACGTCATAGGCTGTTCCGAACGACGAGACCCACTTGGGACTCATGGCGTAGCTGTAGCTGGCAGTGACGATCTGACTCTGGATCGGCCCGCCATCCACCTGCCGGAAACCCATATAGATACTGCCGCGCACACTCCGCTGGGAGAGCACACCCACGTTCCAGATCCGCTGGTCGACATCGAAGAAGTCGAACAGGGAGTTGGCGAGGATGCGCGTCCGTTCGCCGACATTCCATGCGTACTGCGTGCCGAACAGGCCGAAGTCTTCACCAAAATTGTCGCGGTCTGCATCCGGGAAATAGCTGATCTCAAGATCGAGCGTCATCCAGTCCTTGATGCGCGGCATGTGCGGGGGGCCCACCTTTGTCTGCAGTCGATGCCGCCAACCCAACCGCAACACCTGTTGATCGTCCACCAGTTCGTGATACGGGTCGGTCACTGACCGCCCGGCTCCGGAACGGACGGCGTAGTAGCGGGACTCGAATGTCGGAGGCAGCACGCCACCGAACTCCAGCTCAACGAAGCGTTCCCGGAACCGCTCCTGCGAGTTGTCATCAAACTGGTTGTATTGCGGAATACTTGTCAGGTCCTGCGACGCCTCGGAGATCGAGTAGTCCATGTCGAAGATCATCTTGTGGGCCAAGCCGTTGAGTCCGAACACGCGGCTGTGCACCCACGGCATTGCCTTGGTCATCATCAGACTGGCCCGCACACCGGCACTGCCGTACAGCCGGCTCAGATCGTCGCGCGTAAAGTCCTGTCCCCAGTAGGCCGCCTCGCCCAGCACGTAGGGCACGATGTTGACCGGCCCCACCATAAAGGGCATGTCGAGCTCGTGCCGCGTCATCGCCACCAGCCCATCGACATTGGGGAAGAACGGGAGCGGCCTGAACGGGTCCTGCGCGGGATCGAACGGCGGTTCGGCCCGCTGCAATCGGCCATAGCCGACCATCGAATGCGAGCTCCACGTCAACCAGTCGTCGAGCAGAGGCTGCGAGAGGATGGTGAGGTCCCCGCGCGGCAGCCATTCGGTTACGTTCGAGAAGCCGTTGAGTCGCACGCTCCCCTGAGCCGACCAGGTGAGATTGTCGACCTGTTGCCCGCCGTAAATGAGGGTCTCGTTGTCCTTGCCTTCGTCCCATTCGCGTTCGTAATACTGCTCGAGGAAGTTACGATCGCTGACATAGCCGAGTTCGCTGGTGAACCAGCCACCGTCGGGGAATCTCAACCGGTTACGCCACAAGGCCCGGCCGCGATTGGGATACTCCAGCGGCAGATTACGGCGACCCAACCCCAAGTTGTCCGTGCCGCTGTCGTTGATGTAGTACCCGAGTGCTTCCCCCTGGTAGAGCGTGGGGACACCGAACACCTGTGTCTGTCCTGCGTAGTTGCCCTCGGTGCCGATCGCCGGTCCACGATCCGAGAGGTAATCCGCCAGCAGGTTCCAGTCGGTTCCCGGCGGCAGGTCGAGACCGAAGATTGATTCGAGGTTCCATGCCGTCCGCAGTTGCGATCCGAAGATGCGGTCCTGCTCGAACTCGGCCCGTCGCAGCGGGATCTGGGGATCCTCGACCGGTGCCGTGAGGTAGGGGGTCGCAAGAATCGGAACGTCGCCGACGAAGAAGCGGTTATCAAACGATTCGAGCCAGTAGGTGCTGCCTCCGCTCGGATTGTTGGGGTCGGGCGGTATCCATGGATACGCATTCCCTGGACGCCGCTCAATCACCATCTCGCTTGCCTGCAGGCGGTATCCCGGCTTGCCGAACTGGCTCCCGGTGGCCCACGCGTCTCGCGCGACAAAGCGATCCCGCGAGAGTTGCCGCACCTGCTGGGCCCGCACGCGAATGTCTCCCTCAAATTCCGGGACGAACACGCGCAGCTCGGTGTTGAACGTCAGGCTGCGTTCGCGCTGAACGTCGAAGAATGCATGGGAGGCCCGCAAGGTGTTCGCTCCCTGCCGCACGACGATGTTTCCTTCGAGATACACCTGAAACGGCGTCCCTCCGTCGATGTTGACACCGGCACTCATGTCCTCGAAGCGGCTGGGGTCGGTCCAGATCACAGCCCGGTCCGCCGTCAGGTCCAGCGTCGTCACCTGCATCTGTCCGCCGATGTCGACAGGCACACCTTCGACGACGATGTTCACTCCCCGCGTGACCCAGATCACCAGTTCCTGCGGAACCGTGTCGGTCAGCTTCGTCTGGACGTTGAACCCCTCGAAGTTGCGGGGGACGATCAAGGCCCGGCGACGCGGCGTCGTCAGCGGCATCAACTGGGGATCGATCTCCGGAATCAGCGGACCCGGTCCGAACTGTGCATCCCGTATGTCCGGCACAGGCATCGCGATGGGCTGAGCAACTGACGTGAGTTGCACCGTCCCCATGTGCTGCACGGCGGCCACATAGACGGGGTCCTGCTGTCCCGGTGTGTTGCGCAAAGCCGGTCTCCCGGTGTACTGCACTCCCGAGTTGGTACGCAATTGAGCGACCAGAAACGAATGGGACTCTCCTCCCTCTGGACGGGTGATGCGGGCGTTGCCTTCGAGATAGACCCGAATCTCTTCCTGAGTGCCACGTCCCGTGGTCTGCGCGGTCCACCAGAGGACCATCTGGTTGGCGGTCAGCTCTGTGCTGCCCTGTGTGATGCGGCAGCGTCCCCGCAACAGCAAAACTGAAGATTCTCCATCGTCCCACTGCTGGGCGTGGTCGGCATTGATTTCGATCGGTACCTGCTCGTCGGGAGAGTGCAACTCCGACAGATCGTCATCCCTCGACGGGAGTTGCGGAACCAGATACGCCTCGGGTCCATCTCCCCGTGCCGAACGCAATGGACGCAGCGCTCCCCCGGCGGTCGCACTGGCAATCAGCAGACCGATGGCGATCACCCGTACTGGCGACGGGAATCCAGACACGCGTATTCCGGGAACAGGAGGGGGACGCCCGGTCACTCAGCCATCTGTCGCGAGGCGACAAACCGACCGATGCCCCGCCGTTAGCGCGATATCGGAGTGCTGAGACAACTCGGGAAAACTAAGGGGACGAGACAGGACTGACCGGCGGATTTGCAGTGATCGGGCCTTGAGGGACCGCGCACCACAGACATCCGGAAGACCGTTGCAGGAAACCGAGATGCGACCGGTCCAGAACAGACCGACGCGGCGGGAGTATACGGCTGAATTTGCCGAGGTGTCAATAAAGGATCGACGCCCAGTGCGTGTCCTTAACCCCTTTCAGTTAAATGGCTTGTGCATCGGCGCCTGTCGGCTGGAGGCGACCTGTCGGGTAATGGAATCCGAGTCTCGCTGAAGTGGTGGACGTCGGCCGACTGGAGAGCCTTCTCCGCGTGGCCACAACCGGACGCTCAGGCATTTTTTGTTGACGCCTGGTGAGACGCTGAACATGCTTGAGACTGACCTCATCCGGATACGATGCAGTTGGTCAGCGGCCCAGTCACCTCTTGGCGGCTGCTCCGCCCCAGATGGCGGTGCCCTCTGAGCCACCCGTTCCGTCAGGGACAAGCGAGGGCGGGTCGTCGCCGACATCATCGCATGAGAGACTCTGGCGGTGCCGGTGGCCGGGGTGGACGCGCCGCGTCCGCAGGATCTGTAACCCTGTCTGTGGTCGATGCCGGCGCATCCGTCTCTGCAGAGTGTGTATCGGGCGCGGCGGGGGTCACGTGGTCTGCCTCGGAGAGTTCGTCCGCCTGCTGATAGAGCTGGGCCAGTTCCACCAGCAGCACTTCGAGCTGGGCGAAGTAGGTCTCCTCGTCGAAAGATGACTTTCGATCGCGCAGCTGTGCCACGAGCAGTTCGAGTTCATCACGCCGGGGCCGGAGTTCGGCGGGGAAGTGCCGCTCCTCATCAGCGGGGACCAGCAGCCACTGATGCGCCCGGGCCCCGTCGAGCGGCACGCCTCCTTCGGCCGCATGGGCCGGACGGATGCCGGTGAAGAAGTCGGCCCGTACCCCCTGGGCATCGCCGTTGTCATCGAGCAGGGCGTGCTCGGTCGCCAGCTGCCCGTTGGCGTCGTACCACGCCTGAGTTTGCCGGGAGGCGATGAGAAACGCCTCGAACAGCGAGACCTGGTGATCCTTGTCGAGGTCGGCCTCTGGGTTGCCGATGGCCTCGGCCAGAAACCCGCCAAAGCGGGAGAAGTTGAGTTCGCTGCCCGACTTGGTCGCGGTGATGACGATGCGCCCGGGCTGCGAGAGGCGTAAGAGGTACGGAGAACTCGACGACGCACAGTTGATGACGGCGAGGGGACGGGTGAGCGGTGCGAGCCATGCCTGGAGTTCGCGGTCGCTGACATCGAGGCCTCGGAGGTTGAAGCGGGCATCCCGACCGTCCCACGTGCCATGCCCGATCATCACCAGCCACAGCGGTCCTTCCGATTGACTCGCCGCTTCTTGCAGAATGCCGTGCAGGCGCTCGCGGTCGTTGGGGTCGGTCTCGTCCGTCCCGACCCATTGAACTGGCACACCCCCGGCCTGTGCTGCTTCGGCCCACAGGTCAGCCCAGCGAGTGAAGTGGCTGCCATACTCGTCGTTGCCGGGAGCACCCACGACGATCACCAGCGAGGCCTGTGCGGCAGTCGCACGCGGAGACACGTCGTCGGAAACGGGAGCCTGTGCGGCGGCGAAGTTCGCCAGCAGGCAGAACGCGATGGCAGACATGCACACAGCCCGTTGGCACTGCTGGACAAGCCAGCAGTGGCACCCGAAGGCCAAGCTGTGACGTCGCGACAAAGCGGTGAGGCGAATCATGGCAGCCCCCGCAGTCGTCTCAGTCCCCACTCGCCGGCGAGACAGGCCAGCACGAGCAACATCATCCACGAACGATGCCACAGCGGGGAGTACCATGTTTCCGAAACAGGCACCCGGCGCGACGGGAGATCAGTCACAAACGAATCGAGGTCCTCCGCCGTGATCACTTCCCCTCCCGTCGCCTGGGCCAGGGAGGCCATGCCCGCCCGGTCGATGTCGATCCGCTGGAACTCCTCGGCCGCCGGTTCGCTGATCCAACCGACCTCGGTCGTCAGGTCGTGCTCGTCACCAGTCCCCGCCAATGTCACCTCGGCGCGGTAAGGGCCTGCGTCGCGCGACACCCAGGTGACGTCAAATCGTCCGGCTTCTTCGAGTGACGGCTCGGCCTGAATCTCACTGCGCTGTCCGCCGGGCGAGACGACCTGCACCTTCAGCCGGGCATTGTCGAGTGGTTCGAACGCCGCATCGCGACAACGAATGCGGAGCTGCGTCGCGGTGGGCGCAATTTCCGGCGCGCGATCGATGTGTACCTCCAGACGCTGAGGGACGTCGGCCACCATCCAACGGACACTCTGCCGCCAGAACTTCGCCAGGTCGTCATTCTCGGGCGTGGGTCGGTTCATCGACCAGCGCCACAGGTCACCGATGAGAATTGAGAGGACGCGACCGGCCCCGTACTGCTGGGTGATGATGGCGGGCAGCGCCTGTCCGTCCTGATCCGTGACGGTGGCCATCACGCGGGCTCCCGGCTTGATGGTGGACAGGCGATTGAGGGACGTGAACACCGGCATCGATTGCAGCCGAGCCTGTTCTTCCTGCTCCGTAGTCCGCAGCCGCATCCAGGGTTGCAGCCAGCCGTCACGAGTGAGACGAAAGCGATAGCCGGGCTCATCGACGGCAGGGCCGGGACGAGTGACGTAGATCGGCAGTGCGTCGGCGATGGGTGTGCGGGCATAGCCGCCGTTGCGAAACGTATCCGGTCCGCCCAGCATCATCAGTCCGCCGCCCCGTTCTACGGTGAATCGCTCGAGCAGCGACAGCTGATCGTGTGTGAAGAAGGCCGCTTCCACGTCATCGAGGATGACGGCCTGATACTCGTAGAGTTGTTCTTTGGTCTTCGGGAAGCCGTCGGCGAGCTCCGCCTCATTCTGCACGTTGAGTTGCATCAGGACGGCCTGATCATAGGCCTCGGTCTCTTCATCGGAATCCTGCTTGAATCCCCGGAAGAGTGGATTGGTCGACTCACCCACCCGTCCTCGAAAGTCGAACTTGCCCTCCTTCTTCGCCACACGAATCAGACCGACGAGTTGAATCTGGGGGTCCTCCGACAGGCTGCGATTGAGGAACTTGAACTCCCAGTTCATCCGCCCGCCGACATACAGAATGCGAAACGGGTCGCCGCGCCGATTGACGGCAATCTGTCGCGAGTTGTTGGCGAGCGTCGCCTCTGTCGACGAGGCACCCGCAGCGTCGTCATCGCCGGTGACACTCGCCGTATAGAACACAAGGCCCCGCTCGGCGGGACGGGTCTGGAACCGGAACGCCAATGGCCGATCGGAACGAACTTCCTGCCGTGCCTCGTCGACCAGCGTCCCCTCACCGTCGTGCAGTTGTGCAGTGACAAACTGCCCATCGAAGCCCGAGGCAGCGACCTCCATCTGCACGGTGATCGGGGCATCTTCAAAACTGGTCTCCTCGACCGATACCCGCCGGATCGACAAGTCACGCGGTGCCTGTGTGATCGGAGGCAGCACCGGGAAAACGGGAGGCAGGCTCCCCAGTACGTCTTCGGTCAGTTGTGCATCGGTCGCATTGCCATCGGTGAACAGCAGAATGCCGGCGAGAGGCCGATCGGAGTAGCGCTCACGCAGGGCGGTGAGTGTGGTTCCTAGTGAAGTCGCCGGGCCGTCGGACTTCAGTTCCGCGAAGCTGTTGACGTTCGTCAGGCGTGCATCGAAGGCGTACCGGCGGACATCGAAGTCCTGCGCAAGCCTTACCTGCCAGGACGATTCCGACTTCGCCAGCAGATCACGAATCCAGTCGCCACGCGTCGACTGTGACGTCTGCTGGATCTGCAGACTCGCGCTGTTGTCGGCCACCAGCAGGAACAGATTCTCCCCCGGCTTGGCCCGTGTGCTGGACCACAACGGCTCGACCAGGCACAGGGCCAGCAGAGTGAACCCCAGCGCCTTAAGCAGACCGGCACACAGCCGGGTGCGTTGATCCGCCGGCGATCGCCAGTAGGCATAGGCCAACAGCAGCAGGGACGCGCCAAGAACCGCTGCGGCATTAGCCAGCCAGTCGCGGGCTCCTATGACAATCGTGGCCTGCAGGAGCATCATTGACCCGCTCCCAGCCGCTCGTAGTAACGACGCACAATCTCGGCATAGCGATCCGGGACGGGATCCCTGTCGATCGGAACTGTCCGCTGGTCATCGGGCGCCAGCCGGGCGATCTCATCCGCCAGTCGATCCTGCAGCTCGCGCATCGGACCATAGATCGTCGCACGGACCAGTTCCCAGTTGGGTGCCTGGGAATGCGTTTTGACATCGATCCGCATGAGGCGGGCGCGGTCCCGCACCTGGGCGACTTCCGCACGCAGGTCGGGGTCGTCCAGCATTTCTTCAACATCGCGCAACTGATCGGACCATTGACTGAAATCGCTGCCGGTGAGGGGCTGCCGGGGGCCATCGTGACGTCCTGAAGCACCGCCGCCGTTCTCTGTCGTCCCCCCCATGCGGTTAAGGAAATCCACCAGTGACTGCTGGCGGCCACCTTGCGATTGCGACGAGGAGCCGCCGGGCTGCGACTGTCCCTGCTGGCCTTCCTGACCTTGCTGTGCGTTCCCCGGCGAGGGTTGTTGTCCCGATTGGCCCTGTTGACTCTGTCCGGCAGGTGAGTTACCGGGGCGCTGTCCAGTCTCGGACGGTGTGCCGGGCGACTGGCCCGATGGAGTGTTCTCAGACGGGGAGGATGACGGAGTACCCTGCTCGCCCGGGGAAGGTGACTGGCCGGGCTGGCGCTCGGATTGCTCCGACGGTGGATTCTGAGACGGAGACTGTCCGCCTTGCTGAGCCGAAGGGTCTGGCTCGTTGCCAGGTTGTTGATCTTGCCGCTCCTGGGACCCGGCGTCGCCCTGCGCCCGGTTGTGCTTTGGACTGCGAATCCCCTGAGGAACTTCTTTCTGACTGGGGGTCGTTCGCCGCCAGTTCTTCACCCAGTGCATTGGCCAGTTGATCGAGCTGAGCCTGTGCGCGACGGAGAGCGTCGAGTTCATTCCCGAGCACGCTCTCGGCGGCCTGCTCAACGCCATCCCGCAACGTCGAGATCCCTTGGGCGGCCTGCTGCTCGGTGATCGTCGCTTCCCGACGAAAGCCCCGGCGGAGAAGTTCCTCGGTCATGGCGAGAGACTCCTGCGGCTGGTCGACTCGCGACTTGCGGATCGCATCGTACAGCTTCTTGGAAAGCAGCGGTTCGCTGGGTTCCGACTCGCGGACGGTGTCCTCCATCTGCTGCAGCAGCTTGTCGAGTCTCTGTTCCTGTTCGGCCAGTGCAGATTCGAGTTCCTGCTGCTGCGTCTTGTCCTCGCGCAGACTGGGACGTGCCTCCTGTTTCCCCGGTTCTTCCGGTGATCGCTCATTGAGCTGATCCGAGAGTTCCTGTTGCCGCTCATCGAGATCGCGGGCCTCCTGACGCATCTGACGCATGGCCTCGGAGAACTGATTGGCGGACTGGTTGCGAAAGTCTTCTTCCAGTTGCTTGAGTTCCCGCTCGGCACGCGTTCCCGAAGTCAGGGCGCGTGAGGCTTGTCCCTGTTCGAGGGCCTCGGTGGTCTGCCGCAGCTGCTCGCGGGTCTGCTCGACCTGTTCGCGGGCCTCGGACATCTGCTGCCGGTTCTGGGGCTGATTCATCCGCTCCTGCAGCTCGTCGAGATCGCGCAACAGTTCCTGCTGTTCTTCGCGCAGACGTTTGAGCTGACGCTCGATCTCCTCGCGCTCTTCGGGCGTCTCGGCCATCCGGAGAGCCGCCTCCAGTTCCTTCAGCTTGTCGTTGACATCCGACTGGCGCTGGGCCAGTTCCTTCAGGCGATTGAGCACTTGCAACTGTTCCCGGTTGGCCGTCTGCTGTTGTTGCTGGTCCTGTGATTCGGTCTCGTACCGGTTGCGGTTGTTCTTGAGTTCGAGGTTGTTCAGCTGTTGCTGACGCTGCTGTTGCCCCGCCCGCTGTCCGCTCTGCGAACTGGCCTGAGACTGCTGCACCTGATGTTCACGACTCTGCAACTTCAGCAGTGCCTGATAGGCCTCCTGTGCCGCATGGCGGGCATCCGGCAGTGGTTCGATTGATACGTCGCTCGCAGCATCAGACAGCCCGGCATCTGCCACCTGCATATGACCCAGCGCTTCCTGCAAGTGCCGTTGGGCCTGCGGATCCTCCACTTCGGCCTGCTGGGATGTCGCCTGCTCGATGGCCTGTTGCTGAGCCTCCGCCACGGCGTGGATGTCGGCGGGGAACTCCTTCGTAGGTGATGCACCGGTCTCCCGGCGGATCAGGTTCCAGGTCGCGTTGACGATCTGCCGCTGCAGCTGGACCAACTCATCAATCTGCTGTCCTGCCCCCGACTGTTGCTGTTGCTGCTGGTTTTGAGGGGCTGACTGCATGTTCTGGCGGAAGATCTCTTCGAAGTGCCGCACCTCGGCAAAGTACATGTCGCTGAACGTGCGCCGCACCGCTCCCGCCGGGCCAATGTCGTCCGCATAGAAGTAGTAGGAGACCAGTTGCAGCGGTTCGGCACCCAGCGACTCGAACTCCATCAGATGAGCGAGACTGCGTTTCTCCTCGCCCCCGGCACCGGTCCCCAGAGGGAACTGGTGCTCGTCGCCGCCGGGCGTCTGATACACCAGCCCGAACTCCTTCAGGCCGAAGTCGTCCCACACCTGGGCTTCGAGTGCGAGTTCTTCGAGCGGAGTCACGCGTGTGTCGCGGGCAGGGAAGGAGATCTTCAGATCGGGCGGATTATTGGGCACGACATCGATGACAAAGGTCGGCGGATGCTTGTTGGACCGGCCGGCATCGTCAGTCAACTGCAGTTCAAGCGTCTGCTTGTTCTCAGGGATCCAAGCTCAGCGTCACGATTAGGGGATCATGCTCCGACGGACTCAGGACCATGTCGGGCTGTGCGTCATCACCCGTCAGACGTGCCGATTCGACCGGCTTGTTGAGCTGACACAGCAGTGTCAGTCGCGAACCTTCGACCACACTCACGCGGCGGACATCCTCGACAGTCTTTTCAGCCATGCCGGTATACGACGGGTACTCGACGATCGCATCGGCCCGCACGAGATCCGGGAACTCAAACACGTCGACGTGGAAGTCGTCGGAATTCCTGCCGTCAAACTCAACCCGATAAGTCAAGGCATCGTTCACCTGGGCGATGCGGCCGCCATACACGGGATCGTCCAGGCTCCGCGACATTGGCGTGCGGGTCTCCTGGCCTTCCTGATTCGTCGAGACCAGTGTCGCTCCGGTCGGCTGCTCCCGATCGAAGCGTGCCATCACCAGCAGACTCGTCCCGCGTTCGATGGCGGTGTCACCCGGCTCCACAACGACGGTGAGAGTTGACTCATCCCCCTGGTTGCTCTGAAGACCCGCGAGACTGCTGGACTGTGGAGGTCTCCGCCAGGACGTCCAACCCAGTGCAAGGAAGGCGGCCAGGCACACGGCCATGCTGGCGACGTTCCCCAGTCGTGCCCGAGTCATCGCCTTCTGGGGGACCGCCTCCCGCCAGTCGTGTCGATGGGCATGGAGCAACGCATCGGAGATCACTTCATGCTGCAGAAAGCGGTAGCCTCCGATCTCTCCATCCGGCCGTTGCTCCACCGCCGTCAACAGTCGGGAGTCCAGGTCCGGGAATCGCTGTTCGATGAGCAGAGCGGCCTCCTCTGGGGCCGATTTCGCACGCGATCCAAGCACGATTCCCAGGCTGACGACGAGGACGACGCCACTTGCCACCAGTCCCGCGGGGAACAGGCTGGTGTGGGTGAGCAGCTGCCACGCCAGCAGTAGTCCGGCCACCAGGGCCGCACCCAGCCAGATGTGGGACATGCGGCGATTTCGTCTGAGCGTTGCCAGGCGGTCGGCAACCTCCTGAACGCGGCGAGCAAGGCGGTGTTCCGACATTCTCAGTCTCCCAAGGTTGGACTGAACCATCGGCGCGGTGTCGAGACACCGATCCCACAGTGCCGGGATGGTCCCCACACCTGACCTCATGACGCCCAGCACCACAGCGGTGGCTGATGCATCGGCTTCGGTTCAGCGTGACACTTGCTCCGCGCCGCACGGGCCGAACTTGCACACGAAATTGTAGCAGAAAGAGGCAGCGACGACACGTTTCCAGTTGCCGACCTGTCAGTTCTGCCTGCACAGCGGGTAGCCCCGGATCTTGTACGTGTTTAGCGTTTCTGTCGACTCACGCTGTGGCGAGGCGGAGGTGGGGGGTGAGGGTGTCGAGGAGGTCGTCACCTTGCCTGGAGGCCGTGATGATCACTGAACGGAGGATTTCCCAGGCCTGCTTGCCAGCAATGGTCTTGTTGCCGCAGGAGAGTTTGCGGTCGATGACTGCCGGACGCAGTTCGCGTTCGGCCCGGTTGTTGGTCGGTTCCGCCGCCGGTTCCCCCAGGCAGCCATGCAGATCCTCCCGCACTCGCTCCAGCCGTTTGCGGAAGCGGACTTCTTCGGGTTCGGGCGGAGAGCGGCTGAGCAAATACTTCAGACCGCGCCCGAGTTGCAGAACTTTCAGGGCATAGGCCACCGGTTCCATCTGCTCCCGGTGTTTCCAAGTGGCGATCACATCCTGAAGATGCAACTTCCACAGCATCAGGTCGGAAGAGTCGATCCCCCGTTGCGCCAGCGCCTCTTGATGCTCTGTGAGCACCTTCAGGTGATGCGCGATGCACTTGTGCTGGCGACAGTCGATCGCGTTGTAGCTCGCCAGACAATCACTCACCAGCAGGCCGCCGAAATCGTTCCCCAGCGTGTCGATTACCACATCCGAGCCGCGGCCCGGCTCAACGCGGTACAATGTCGCCTCGGGTGTGGTGAAGACCCATAGCCACCACTTCGGCCCGCCCACATACCAGCGGGTCTCATCAGCGAACACCGCCGCGCTCTGGCGAATCTGCTGGATGAGTTGCCCGTGGACGGGTTCCAGTCGACCGGCCGCCCGCTGCAGGAGCTGGGCCAGTCCCCCTGGCGAGAGTCTCAGACCGCACAGATCCTGCAGGGCCTGACACGTCCGCCGCATCGTCAGTCCCGACCGATGCGAAAGCAGCAGGGCCAACGCCTGCGCCCGAGGCCCGAGGTGATTTCCCGCTGCCCCCACCGCCGTCGAGGTCTGCAAGGGGTGCGTGCTCTGGACAGGCCCGCACTCCGGACACACGCCAGTCCACGTGGTGATCTGAAAGCACCGGGGCCGCACCGGAGGGATTTCTTCGAGGTACTGGTCCCGCTGCTGAAGATCGCTCAACTCGCCCTCACAGTGCGGGCAGCACGGCAGCGGAACCTCGATGTGTTCGTCGATCTGCTCGGGCCGTTGGCGATAGGCCCCTTCGTGTCCCTCCTTGCGGCCGGGACGTTGTTTCTCGGACTCGGGCTTCTTGAGTCGGTCCCGCCGACGAAACGGGGCCGTCTGCCGATGCGCGGCCTGCAGTTGCTCCTCCAGTGTCTGCACGTGCCCCACGAGTTCGGCGACCCGCTGCGTGAGCCTGCGCAATCTCCACCGCCTGCTGCTCGACCAGCACCACCAACTCCCCGTATGTCGGTTTCCCTTCCGACATCGCCATCCTCCGAACAAGAGGATCGCAAACCCAACAAAACTTGCAAGATCAATCCACCGCACGCTAAACACGTACAAGATCCGGGGCTACCCGTTTGCGCGGGAAAGGCGGGCGCAGGAGGTGCTTCGCAGCAGATAAGCCGGACGTGCCTGCAACATCACTGGCCGTTCAGTTCGAAATTCGCCTCGTTCGAGCCTGACTCGACTGTGTAAGTATGCTCGGTGGCCGACCACGTCCTGGGGATGCGGGACGTGGATTTTTTGCTGAAGCCGGCGTCGTTGTCTTCTTCCTCAGGAGGGGTCAGTTCGTCGATCGTGACGACGTGCTCACCCACCAGAGCACCCGCACGATCGTCGTCGCTGAACTTGAGAGTGTACATGCCCTCTTCATCGGTCTGTCCGTAGGAACCCATGCCCGCATCGCGTTTTGTCACATCGCCTGTCCCCTTGGGTTGGAACCGGACGATCAGATCTTTGGCTGGCTGGCCACCGATGGTCACTTTGCCGGACACCGACCCCGAATCCCGTTTCTCCCCCCCACAGCCACACAGCGACACGAGGACGGCCACTGCACAGACAAGCGACATCAGCCGACATTTCATAAAATGGTTCCCTGTCCGGTGAATCAATGAGGGACAACGAAGCCGCAACCGGCTTCGACACCGGTTGCGGCGGAACTATCACAAGAGACAGGCCGAACGATGCGACCGGCCTACCATTCTCCCTGGACTTCACCACCGGCGATCGTGGCGGCCGCGGTATAGATCCCCATGTCGATGTTGGGCGTCAGGTTGCGAACGGATCCATCCGCCAGCAGAAAGTTGATCACCCCACCGGCATGAATTGCCCCGAAGCCACGCTTGCAGGGGTTACTGTCCCCTTGGCTGGCGCACTTGTCGTAGTCGGCTAGCAGTGTCCGTGCCTCGGGTGTCGCTGTCGAGAGGACGAACGAGGTGTAGGTGTACCCCCAGAACGTTCCCCGCCGTGGGGTGGTCGTTGTGTGGTACTCGCCCACGAACAGCGTGTTCGATGTGCCGTCGATCACGTCCCGCATTCGGGGCGGGGGATACTTGCCTGCCGGATTTCTTGCTAAATCACCGCCTGCCCAGTGCAACATTCCGCGCTTCTGTGATGTGGCATTGGCATGCAGGATATCGGAGCTGTCCCACTGGCGGCGGTAGGCATAGCCGCCTGTCGTCCATCCCACACCGCCCATGCCGCGGTACGAACTCATCGCCCATTTCTGATTGTTGTGCGGACCTGAGCCCGGTGTCATTTGCTGGCCCGCATTGATGTCGGACGGACAATTGTACGCGGGGATCGATTGCTGCAACGCCTTCTGGTTGATCGGGTCTTCATTCGGCAGGTTGAAGTTGTAGGTCTGCTGCAAGTTCGCCTGGTCGATGTAAGGCAGAATTGAAATCGCCCAGTTGATGAGGCTGGGAGTCCCGCAGCAGGGGCCCATCGTAACGTTGCCCGGTGGGAAGATGTTGAACGTGTCGTGGTAGTTGTGCAGTGCCAGGCCGATCTGCTTCAGATTGTTCTTGCACTGGGTGCGTCGTGCGGCCTCCCGCGCCTGCTGCACGGCCGGCAGCAGCAGGGCAATCAGAATGGCAATGATGGCAATCACGACCAGCAGCTCAATCAGCGTGAAACCCTTCGGCGCAACACGACGACATCGCATGGCAGACTCCTTGTAGAATGGAACACACGGAGATGTGAAAGCCTGCAATTGATACGTGGAGAACTCCACCGCCCAGAGAGAGCGTCGGCCGGACAAAAAGCTTGCTCCGCTTGTGGTCCGACTATTCAATAGCTCCTTGAGCGTCGCAGATTCTATGCGAGAAATCAACTTAAAATCCGCATACGTCTTGTTCGGGAGCGTCTCTGGATGGTCGGTGAGACCGCCGCGAGGCTAACCCCCCCCTCGCTGCCCTCGACCCTCCTCACAGGGAGGGTGAAGTGAATGAGGTGAAGGAATGAGGTGAAGGGGAGGGTGAACTCAGGTGGAGGGTTTCCGGTTGTGCACCCTCTGGTGGCAACGCGACATCACCCACAACCTCATGTCGCTGTGCGACCCCGGATGATCTTGTACGTGTTTAGCGTGCGGTGGATTGATCTTGCAAGTTTTGTTGGGTTTGCGATCCTCTTGTTCGGAGGATGGCGATGTCGGAAGGGAAACCGACATACGGGGAGTTGGTGGTGCTGGTCGAGCAGCAGGCGGTGGAGATTGCGCGGCTCACGCAGCGGGTCGCCGAACTCGTGGGGCACGTGCAGACACTGGAGGAGCAACTGCAGGCCGCGCATCGGCAGACGGCCCCGTTTCGTCGGCGGGACCGACTCAAGAAGCCCGAGTCCGAGAAACAACGTCCCGGCCGCAAGGAGGGACACGAAGGGGCCTATCGCCAACGGCCCGAGCAGATCGACGAACACATCGAGGTTCCGCTGCCGTGCTGCCCGCACTGTGAGGGCGAGTTGAGCGATCTTCAGCAGCGGGACCAGTACCTCGAAGAAATCCCTCCGGTGCGGCCCCGGTGCTTTCAGATCACCACGTGGACTGGCGTGTGTCCGGAGTGCGGGCCTGTCCAGAGCACGCACCCCTTGCAGACCTCGACGGCGGTGGGGGCAGCGGGAAATCACCTCGGGCCTCGGGCGCAGGCGTTGGCCCTGCTGCTTTCGCATCGGTCGGGACTGACGATGCGGCGGACGTGTCAGGCCCTGCAGGATCTGTGCGGTCTGAGACTCTCGCCAGGGGGACTGGCCCAGCTCCTGCAGCGGGCGGCCGGTCGACTGGAACCCGTCCACGGGCAACTCATCCAGCAGATTCGCCAGAGCGCGGCGGTGTTCGCTGATGAGACCCGCTGGTATGTGGGCGGGCCGAAGTGGTGGCTATGGGTCTTCACCACACCCGAGGCGACATTGTACCGCGTTGAGCCGGGCCGCGGCTCGGATGTGGTAATCGACACGCTGGGGAACGATTTCGGCGGCCTGCTGGTGAGTGATTGTCTGGCGAGCTACAACGCGATCGACTGTCGCCAGCACAAGTGCATCGCGCATCACCTGAAGGTGCTCACAGAGCATCAAGAGGCGCTGGCGCAACGGGGGATCGACTCTTCCGACCTGATGCTGTGGAAGTTGCATCTTCAGGATGTGATCGCCACTTGGAAACACCGGGAGCAGATGGAACCGGTGGCCTATGCCCTGAAAGTTCTGCAACTCGGGCGCGGTTGAAGTATTTGCTCAGCCGCTCTCCGCCCGAACCCGAAGAAGTCCGCTTCCGCAAACGGCTGGAGCGAGTGCGGGAGGATCTGCATGGCTGCCTGGGGGAACCGGCGGCGGAACCGACCAACAACCGGGCCGAACGCGAACTGCGTCCGGCAGTCATCGACCGCAAACTCTCCTGCGGCAACAAGACCATTGCTGGCAAGCAGGCCTGGGAAATCCTCCGTTCAGTGATCATCACGGCCTCCAGGCAAGGTGACGACCTCCTCGACACCCTCACCCCCCACCTCCGCCTCGCCACAGCGTGAGTCGACAGAAACGCTAAACACGTACCCAATTGTGCTTGGAGAGCATAGGTCACTCGGATGCGGCATCAGCGATCGACGCTCAGATTGCATTCGATCGCCAAGCGAAAAGCCTGCAGAAACTTGAAGAGATCGCCCGTAAGTTCGAAGTTCATACAGTCGCACTCCGATACAAGAGCGTCGACCCCGTATTCCGACTCGGGGAAACGGCCGCGATTATTCCGGTGACGGAATCAGACAGGCGTCATTTTCTGGCGTTGCTGGCTTCAGACCCGCACAAGGGAGCGCTGGTCGCGAATTTCCCGTACGGAGCCACGTGGATGTCGTTCGCCGAGCTCCGTGGCAAGGCAAAATGGGACGGTGTTGCCCTTCATGTGTCGCAGGGCCACAAAGCCGTCAGCCATCTCAGGCCGGCCTCACTTCGTTGGGAGATCATCGTCTCGATAGTCGTCGTTTTCGCTTTAGCATTTGTTGCATTGCGCCCGAGGAGGCTGCGTGAGGCTAAGCCTTCGGCTTCAACAGTAGCAACGCCCCGCGGTGTCACGCTCATCGAACTTCTTGTGACGTTGGCGATCCTGTCGTTGTTGATGTCACTGCTGCTGCCTGCCGTGCAGTCAGCCCGAGAGGCGGCACGTGCCGCACAGTGCCGTAACAATTGCCGACAGCTTGGCCTGGCCATTCACGCATACAGTGATGCGAATCGCGGTTGGCTTCCGCCAGCCATGGAAGCGTTCACCTCGGCAGGCGAAAGTCACCATCGAAACTTGTCGCCGCAGGCGAGATTGCTGCCGTTGTTCTCAGACCTGACTTTCGACATCGGACAGCTCTCCTGGAGCCGTCCAGAATAAGGTGTGGAGGTGTCCGAAAAACATGACAGGTCACGGTGCCAAAGCTCGCCACCGACCAGCCAACTCAACGGGGAACTGCTCGAGGTCACAGTTAATCTCTTTTCGTGTCCGTCCGATCATGTCCCTCCGGGTGGTTGTAGTTATCGCTTCTGCCAGGGAACGACTCCCGGACGTATCCGTCCTGACGCACTGACGATAGTCGACTCCCGCATGGTCTGCAGCAATCATCGCGACCAGCGTCGTCGCGCTTCAGGATGTGTCGTGAGCCATTCATCGGGCAGAAACTTTGACAGATCGTCCGGCGACCCGCCGGAGAATTGCACGAGCAGGTGCCGCACATACGCGAACGGCTCGACCTGGTTCGCCTTCGCGCTGGCCATCAGGCTGTACAGAGTGGCGGCCGCCTTGCCGCCATTGTCGCTGCCCAGAAACATCCAATTCTTCCGGCCGATCGCCACCGGCCGCACCATCCGCTCGCTCAGGTTGTTGTCGATCGCCAGCGCTCCGTTCTCGCAGTAGCGGGTTAGGCCGCCCCAACGAGGCAGCACATACTGGATCGCCCGCCCCACCGGACTCTTGGGCAAGACCTGCCACTGCCTCTCCTGCAGCCAGTCGTGGAATTCACCCAACGCGGGCAGCGACTGTTGCCGCCGCAACTCTTGGCGCCGACGATGCCAGTCCTGCCACGATCTCTCCGTGGTCAGGCCCTCGCCATCGATCAGACGCTGCCCCTCTCGCTCCACGGCGTACAGACGGCCGATGTAAGCTAACGCCCTGTGCGCAGGCTCTGGCTGCACCGTCCTCGCCTCGAAGAACTTCCGCCGCGCATGCGCCCAGCAGAGGACCTGTTGGACTCGTCCCCCGGCGTAGATGCCGTCATAGCCCGCGAACGCATCGGCCTGCAGGTAACCTTCGAAACCCTCCAGGAACGACGCCGGACCATCCCGTCTGCGGCTGGTCGTGTAGTCATACACGGTGTACGGATTCCGCCAGTCGCCACAGTAGACCCAGAACCGGGCTGTGCGGGTCTTCGGCAGAGTCGGATCGAGGACCGGCACCGGCGAGTCGTCAGTGTGAATGGCATCCGAGCTGCGGACCCGGTCGATTATCAACCGATACAGCGGCTCCAGAAGATCCGCCGTCTGCAGCGCCCAGCGGCTGAGGGTGCTGCGGGACAGCTCCACGCCCGCACGAGCGAATACGTCTTCCAGCCGGTACAGCGGCAGATGATCCGCATATTTGCCCACCACGATGGCGCTGAGTAGACCCGGACCGGGGAGTCCCTTCTCGATCGGCTTGCTCGGCGGGGGTGCGATGGCGACGTGTTCCTGGCAGGAGCGGCAGGCGTACTTCCAGCGGACGTGCTCCAACACTTTCAGTACGGCTGGCACGAATTCCAGCTGTTCGCTGGTCTCGCAGCCAATCCGTTGCCGCTGCTCGCCGCACTCTGGGCAACACTTCTCTTCATTGGACAGGTCGTGTTCGACGGTTTCGCGGGGGAGATGGTCGGGCAGCGACTGGCGTCCCCCGCCGCGACGCAGATGCGCGCGGATGGTGACGGCATTTTGGCCTCCTGCATCCGCCGCGGGGGATTCGTCTGGCGATTGTTCGCCATCATCGAACAGCGGGAGCTGATTCGGATCGACACGTTCGCTGCGCGGGCCGTACTTGCTGCGGAGCAGTTGCTCGACGTAATGCTCCAGTCGTTCCGTGCGTCGTTGCAGACCTGTGATTGTGGCCTGCTGCTCGTCCATGATCTGGTGGCAGAGTGAGACATCTTCGGGATGGGAAGCGGCTTCCGTGCTCATGTCATTTCTACTACCGCTGAAGTGCAGAAAGGGTTTGCCGAAAACCGGCCTGTTGGGGAGAGAATTTACAAGTTGAGCTGACTCGTTTCGCTCGCTGGCACCGTCACGCGCTCCGCCGGTATCGCTTGCGGCGCTTGGCACTGGCCAACTCAATCCCGCCCAGCAGCAACGCCAGTTCGGTCGCCGAAAGCGTCACGTGCGTCGCCTCGCTCGGCGCTGCTGGCAGTTCGACCGTCCCAGATTCGAGGCGCTTGTACCAGATGCAAAGACCATCCCCGTCCCAATACAACAGCTTGACCCGGTCCCGCCGCCGATTGACGAACACGAACAGTCCGCCATCGAGGACATTCTGTTGCAGATGTTCCTCCGCCATTCGCATCAACCCGTCGAACCCGCGCCGCATGTCGGTGGGCAGCACGCACAGGAAGATCTGCACCGGCAGGCTGAGGCTTAGCACGACTGTTGCTCCAGCACCTTCAGCACACCTTGCAGCGTCTCCCCATCAAAGCCCGGTTCAATGCGGACTCGCTTTCCGCAGTCGAGAACGATCTCAATGCGTCCCGGCGATGCTACCGTGGCTTCGGTCAGGACCTGAACCGGCACAAACCTGGATCGGGCCCTTCCATTCGCCGACTGCAGTCGCTTCCGCCACGAGTAGAATGCTGGCTGCGAAACTACCTCGGACTCACAGAACTCACAGATCGACTGGCCGCTCTGCCGCTGCCGCTCAATCAGATCACGCCAGAACTGCTCGCGATTGGCACGGCTCCGCTTCGCTTTCTTCGCCATAACCTCTCCTCGTCAATGGATCGTGGATGACGAGTCGAGACTACCACGGCCTGCAAGATGTGGTTCGTGGGACGGTTACTCCCGGACGGCATCAGTCCGTTAATGTCCCAACTCCGCAGGGCGCCTACGCCGGCGTTGCACGCGTCTTGGGCATCAGGGTCTCGCAAGTTACCGACGGTTTGAGCCAGACCGTGTTTCTCAGCGAGCGAGTGGTGGGCGATCGCGATGTTGATCGTTACACGCCTTCGCGCGATATCGCGATTCTTGCCTCAGGCGTTCCCGATGCTCATCTTCCTGATGGACTGGCCCAAGCATGTCGGTCGACACCGTCGAATCCAGCAGATACCTATTCGTACGCGGGAGGCACGTGGCTGCTCTCGTCGAACCGCCTGACCAGCTACAACCACATCCTGACACCAAACTCGTCGATACCTGACTGTGAGACAGCAGGCCATGTGGCCGTAACTGCCCGAAGCCAGCATCCACATGGAGTTCATACGTTGCTGGGTGACGGGTCCGTTCGATTCGAGCCTCCGTCAAAACGATAAAACTACTGAACAGATTGGCCTGCGGATTGCATGGAGTATCCCTCAGAAAGGAGGGTATGACCCATGTTGACGCCAGCGTGCTTCCCCTCACTCAGGGGATACGTGATGGCGTCCAGGACGGATGACCGCAAGCAACTCTCGGACGAGCAATGGTTTCTGATCGAGGATTCTGTTTCCCTGGGAGCCGCCCACCCGCGCCGGCGGGCGGCCTCCCGTTCCGCCGTGCGCGGTCCTCGAGGCTTTGCTGTGGCTGCTGCGCAACGGCGGCCGATGGCAAGATTTACCAGACCCCTTCCCCTCGGAGTCCACCTGCCGACGCCGGCTGCGCGAATGGACGGAACAGGGGATCCTAGCCGAGGTCTGGTCGCGACTCGTCGAACTGGCCGACGAGTTGGGACAGGTCGACTGGGAACACTTGATCGCCGACGGCACGTTCTGCCGGGCAAAAAAAGGGGCTTTCTGGTCGGTCACGGCCGCAAGGGGAGCGGCACGACGGTGCTCGTGCTGATGGACGGCGACCGCACTCCCCTGGGTGCGGTGATTGCGGCCGCCCATGAGCATGAGTCGCGACACATCGAACGCCTGGTCGACTCGGCAGTCGTGGAACTTCCTGACGAACACCGCCTGCTCTACGACGGCGCTGCCGACAGTGATCCGCTGCGCGAACGTCTGGCCTGCGCGGCATCGATCTGATCTGCCCGCACGCGCGAATCGCGTCAAGCCGCCGATACAGGACGGCCGCAAGCTGCGCCGCCGACGCCATCGCTGGCGCGTCGAGCGGACCAACGCCTGGCTGCACAACTACGGCCGCATTGCGCTCCGCAAAGATCGCTCGGCCATCATGTTCCTGGGCTGGGTTCAACTCGCCTGCCTGTTCACTATTCTCAAGAGGTTGTGACGGAGGTTCTCGTCAATGCCAACCTTGCTTTGGCCATATGGAGAGCTTTGGCGACGATTGACCAGGCGGAGGTAATAGATGAATTCTAGGGTGATCGGCATCTTGATCGCTGTGCCAATCGTGATCTTGACGATCGTCATCAGCCGCAACCTGTGGAGCCCACAACCAGCGTCCTCAATGCTCGTTGCCAAGCCCGCAGAAACCCATATCACAGCCTCAGCTGCAGCAAGCACTGTTCAGAATCTTACGGTGATGATTCTGAACACTTCCAAGCAATCTGTCACGCTCGAAGAAGTCCGACTGTAGTGCTTCAGCGGCAGTGAGACAGGAGTGAAGTTAGGATAGCGGTCTCGCAGACCAGGAACGAGGAGCGAGGCCATGACGAGGAAGCGGCAGCGTCGTCGGTGGAGTGCGGAGGACAAGTTACGGATTGTGCTGGCGGGGTTGGAGCCGGACGTGGAGGTCTCGGAACTGTGCCGGCGGGAGGGGATCAATCCGACGCAGTACTACGGCTGGAAGAAGACGCTGCTGTCGAGTGCAGCGCGGGTCTTCGACGATCGAGCACCGAAGCCGTCCCGGAAGGAGGAGCGTCTGGAGGGGGAGCTGTCACGCTGCAAGGACGTGATTGCGGAGATTACGGCGGAGAACCTGGAGCTAAAAAAAACGCTCTTGGATTAGAGGACCACGGTCAGCTTCCCCCGGAACTGCAGCAGCGGGTGCACGAAGAAGTGAAACAGACGAAGACCAGAAGCGGTTGGCCGGTGTCCCGGACCCTGCAGGCGCTGGGAGTGGCCCGCAGCAGCTACTACCGGTGGCTGCGGGAGAAACCCTGGAGTCGGAAGGAGCCTGGCGAGCTGGTGCGCGTGGTGCAGGCGTTCGAGGCGCTGGCCCGGGAGAAGCGGGCGGTGCGGGACTATGCCCTGGCGCATCCGGAGGTGCGTCATCGGGAGCTGTCGTGGCGGATGATCGACGAGGATGTGGCGTGTCTGAGCGCGTCGACGGTGTACCGGATTCTGCGGGAGCAGAGGCTGATGGCCTCGTGGAGCCGTCGGAAGAAGCGGTACCGCGAGGAGCGGGAGCAGGCGAGCCGTCCGGACGAGATCTGGGGGACCGACCTGATGTACGTAAAGGTGAACGCTCAGATGTACTTCTTCGTGGCGTTCATCGACGAATACTCGCGATACATTGTGCACCACGAGCTGCTCACGAGCATGGACGGGGTGACGCTGAGCCTGGCGGCGCAGCGGGCGGTGGAGACACTGCCGCGGACCGGGACGGGAGAGCTGGCGGTGAGGCCGGAGATCCGCAGCGACAACGGGAGCGGTTACATCTCGAAGGAATTTCACGGGCTGCTGGAGTATCACGGATTGACGCACCACAAGATCACGCCGCATTGTCCGGAGGAGAACGGGATCATGGAGCGGGCGAATCGGACTTTCCGGGAAGCGTTGGAGGAAGTGGAGCCGGGGAGCCGATTCGAAGCGGAGGATGCCTTGCGGCGGATCATCAAGCATTACAACACACAGCGGTTGCACAGCTCGCTGGGGTTCCTGAGACCGGTGGATTACTACCGGGGGAACCCGCGCGTGCTCCACGAACGTCGTCGGCGGAAGCTGTCACAGGCGCGTCACCGACGAAAGCAGATCAACCTGGGGCTCCGGCAACGGACCCTCTCTTACGAAGACCCAGAGACCGTCTCTTCTAACTGATACCGAACTGTCTCACTTTCGTTGAAACAACTCACGATCAACCTGCGGCTGCGCAACGCCTCAATTCACCGGTCCTGTTCGGTTGAGTCCAGGCGACACCATTCCATTGGAGATACGAACACAAGTCCCTGCAGCTGGAAGTCAGAAAAGTCTCGTTTCAATTAATGCTACTGCTGACGATGGATCAAAGGAAGTACTTGAGGTCACAGTGTTAATGATCGGGAACCCTCAGCAATCTGACTTTGTGGATGCGGCTCCCAGTCTCATAGAAATCGTGGGGGATGAACACGGAAAAGATGTTTCGAAAGCGGTCAACATCACGGTTATCGAACCAAATGGGAATCCCTGGTTCATCGGGTTCCAATCCGACTCTGAGAACATCCATGTTGACACACCAGTCACCTTAAGCACTGACGTCGTTTCTGGCGATGTCGTTCGGCGTACGTATCAACTCACAGTGACTGCGACAATCCCGGACGATGAGCGGTTGGCTGACGGACTGCTGTTTTGGAAAACGCGACGGTCAGAGGCTTCGACTAGCCCCGTTGTCGTGCAGGTTTTCCACCAACCGATCATCCGAGTTGTTCCACGAAAGGCGGTCTTCGCCATCAATGATACCGATGATCCACAGAGAGATTTGCGAGTGATGCTGGTCTCAACCGATGAAGAAGAGTTCGCCATATCGATTGTCCAGCCGCTGCCCAGAGAGATGCGTGCCAGAACGATCACGACAACCAATCCTGGTACAGCTGTCGTGGAGCTGAAACTCCTGGATTCTCTGCCAGTGACGTCTCGCTCGTTCGATCTTCTCGTGGATACGACTCACCCTTCTTGCAAGAGTGTCAGGATTCCAGTCAGCATTCGCAGGGAATGAGTTGTGGTCCGTTGAATCACTCCTTCGTCTCAAACTCGGGGTCGATGGCGTCGTCGCCAGCACCGGAGCCGGGCCAGATCAACGAGCCGTGTACGATTCTGGTCTGATCGAGGGGCAGTCTCTGGCACCGGAAGTCTATTGCTTGAATGCCTGTGGTGGCGCGCAGCGACCCCGCAGTATTCTCCAGGACCGGGGGTCCTATGGCTCGATGCCCGCAACCCGGCAGCCGATGGCTTACCAGAACTGACTACGTAATCTGGTCAGCCTGAAGGCTGGAATCCGACGAGGCGCTGTTCTTGGGCCTGGGGCTTCCTCAGCAAGTCGGCGATGTCCACACTCGTATCGTAGGCATGACGCAGAAAGCTGTCGTTGGACGTGTTCTCCAGCAGCCTGCGCACCAGGTACGCCATGCCGGGAATCGCCTCTCCAAAGGGCATGTAGACCCGGACGCGGTGCCCCATTTCGGTGAACAGCTGCTGCTGCTCTTCCGCCATGCCGTAGAGCATCTGGATCTCCCACGCCTGATCCGGCAACCCGAGTACGCGCGCCCAGGCAATCGCATGCGAGAGACTGCGCAGATTGTGCGATGCAATCGCTGGTCGCAGCCAGTCGCTGTGCCGCATGAGGAACTCGGTCTGCTGCTCGAAGTTCGCGTCCGACTGCCACTTTTCGGTGTAGACCGGGCAGGGCCAGCCTCGGTACTCGGCGACGACCGTTTCGTAGTCCCAGTAAGCTCCCTTTACCAGACGAATCCAGATCGGCGTCCCGCGCCGCTTCACCCACTTCAGCAGATCTTCCAGATCCTCCCGAGCTTCGGGCAGATACGCCTGAACGACGATGCCGCAGTCGGGCCAGTCGCGGAACTCCTCCTCCAGACAGACCTCCTTGAAGATCTGCAGCGTGAGATCCTTGTACGCATAATGTTCCATGTCGATATGGACGTACGTATCCAGCTCGCGGGCTTGCCGAAAGATGGGCCGCAGTCGTTCCTTCACCCCCGCGCTGCTCCCCTGGGGATCGATCGGCTTGAACTGGCTGTACAGAGCGGAGAGCTTCAGCGAGACGTTGCAGCGCGGAATCCAGCCCAGGTTGTCGCGATCGAGCGCGTGTTCTCCGGCCAGACATTGATCAACGGTGCCAGTCCCGAAATCAAGTTGCGATAGGCCTGTTGATAGGCGTCGGCTTCGGCCTCGCTGACCACCGCTTCTCCCAGCAGATCGAGCGTGAAGGCAAGCCCCTGCTTGCGGAGCCGGGCGACTGACTGCAGCACCTCTTCGGTCGTCTTGCCGGCGATGAAGCGTTCGGCCATCCGCCGGGCATTGGTTCGCGCATTGACCGCGAGTGCCTTGCCGAGCAGCGAATTGGGGGGCGAGACATCGAGCGCCAGCCGGGCTGCCGTCGGGAGGGCCGTCCGCACCTCCTCGAAGTACTCCTGCAGGTGCCGGGTGACCGATTCATGCGAGCGGAGCATCGGCAGCACGTCGACAAAACGAAACATCTGGACCTTGACCGAATCGTCGGCCATGGCCCATTCGAGGATGTGGTCGAGCCACCACTTCCGTTCGAAGACCGAGGGCCGGCGTCGTTCGAGATGGTCCCACAACTTCCGCCCGATCTTCTGCGTTTCCGCTTCGACCTGCTGCTGCGTGTCAGATTCCGTGCGTGGGGGCATGAATTTCTGCGGAGAAGGAGTGGGCAGTGACCAGGAATTGCGTCAACATAGCACCTTGGGCCCGGTTTACCACCGAGACCTGCATCGCCACGGACTTCCACCAACCATTCGCCTGAGAAAGGGCCCTCCTTGAAATCTGTTTCGTTGCAGGACCTGCCCGCTGAGGGTGTCAGTCACAACCCCGACATCCTCAAGCGAGTGCTGATCGGCCCGGGGGAAGTGGACCATCTGACCAACTTCTCCCAGGCGACTTTTCGCCCCGGACAGGTAACGACCCCTCACGTTCATCCGACGATGCACGAGATCTATCTCGTCGAGAGGGGCACCGGGCGGCTCGTGATTGACGATAAGCGTGTGAACCTCTCGCCGGGCGTCTGTGTCGTCGTGGAGGCCGGCGAAAGCCACAGTGTGGACAACACTGGATCGGTCGACCTGGTACTGACGTACTTTGGAATCGCGGTCTGACCCCTGCTGCACACTGGCCACGCTGCAACCTCCCTGCAGCGTTCCCCGGTTTCCCGTCGGTTTCATTCCCCCGCAGAGCCCTGCCCCCACGCAGGCGCAAGGCGCGAACCCACAAAACTTGCAACCTTCTGGGTACTCCCGCTGTCGCAGGAATGACTACCGCGGTGCCGTCTCGCGCAGCGATGCCATCACCAGCACGGCGACGCGCTTGACGGTCGGATGATCCGGAGCGATGCGTGCCGCTTCAAGCACATTCTGTCCCGCCAGCGTGTCCTTGCCCTGTCGCAGCTGAGCCCAGGCGAGCTTGGCCCGATGGACCGCCGATGACGGGTCGTGGTCCACCAGCCAGTCAAACTGCTCCTCGGCCTGTGCGAATACCTCCAGCAACAGATAGACCGTTCCCAGGTTGGCGCGATTTCCCGCGTCGTCGGGCTGTTGCTCGACGAGCGGTTCCAGAATCGCGCGGGCCTCATCCAGTCGCCCCAGTTGGAGCTTCACATAACCCAGGTTGCTGCGGGTGAGGAACTCCTTCGGCTGCAGTGAGTCGGCCTGGACGAGCGACATTTCGGCCTGCGGAAAGTCATGTCGCGCCATGGCCACGAGCGCGGTGTGGTAATGGGCGAGAGCATTGTTGGGGCGGCAGGAAAGGGCCGCCTCAAACTGCAAGGCCGCTTCGTCGATCCGTCCCAGGTGGTGCAGGGCCAGGCCCCGGTTGGTATGCAGAATGAACGGCGAGTGATACGACGCCGACCCGTCCCGCTCCGCCGACGCCTCCCGAAACAACCGTTCGCTGGCGAGGGCGTCGCCCTCGGCAAGCTTCAGGGTCCCCAAGCCGATCAGGCCTTCCACATACTCCGGATCCTGTGCGAGGGCATGTTCGAACAGACGTTGATCGCTCCACCACCAGAGATTCTCGCGCGCGGTGCTCACCGTCAGCGCCAGCACCCCCGCCAGCGGGATGACTGTCAGGAGTGCACGCTCCAGCCGGCTGCCACCAGCCAGTTCGCGATGCAGGAATGCGACCGCCGCCAACATCAGTCCCCACGCAGCGGGATACAGATAGCGTTCGGCATACAGGTGTCGCAGTGGCAGCAGACCCAGCGCCGGAAGTAGCCAGATCGCGAACCATGCGAAGGCCGGCCAAGTCGTCCAGCGTTTCAGATAGCCCGTTGCCATCAGCCACAGGCCGCTGCAGAGTCCGACGATCGCGGCGATATCACCGGCGTTCAGCGTGTCGCTCACCGGCCAGCGATCGACAATGGTCGGTTCGACAGGCAGCAACGTCCGGAAGATGTACCAGCACAGCAACCGGGCAGACACCGCCAGATTGCCGAAAAAGGTCTGGGCCGGATAGTCACCACCCAGTCCGAGTCCGCCGATGGCCTGGATGCGCCACCACACCACACCGCCCGCAGTGAGAAACAGCATCATCAGTGCGAACCCGCTGAATCGCGTGATGCGGCGCTCCCAGCCGATCACATCCCGACGGCACTCGAACAATAACCAGACTGCGGCAAAGCCCACCGTGACGATGGCCAGTTCCTTCGACAGGAGTGCCGCCGTCAGCGCCAGCACCGATACCAGGTTCCACATCGCACGCGCCGGCCATGAGACTCGCTGCTCCTGCTGAAAGGCGGCTCTGTCGAATGCCAGCAGGCTGCCGATACTGAATGCGGCACACATCAGGTCCTTCCGGCCACTGATCCAAGTGACCGAATGCACTCCCAGCGGACAGGCGGCAAACAACAGTGCTGCCCAGAACGATACCTGACGGGTGTGATCGGTTCCCCGCAACAGGCGTTCGCCCAGCAGCAGCAGTCCGCAGACCACTGCCAGATGCCAGCCGATGTTCTCCAGATGATACAGCCACGCCTCGTTCTGCCAGAGCTGCCCGTCCAGGGAGATGCTCAGCGCGTAGAGCGGTCGCCAGTAACCTCCCGGCGTGACGAGCGTGCCCTCACGACGTTCCATGTAGGCGTCGAGCGACTGTGTCCAGACGTTGCCGGCATCGGATTCATTCAGTACGCGATAGCCGCCCGCCTCGATCTCGGTGTGATCGAGCCAGACGAACCCGCCTGGCAGCGCTGACGCATACGCACCGATGACGACCAGCGCCAGACATGCACAGCGTTTCGGCGTCGACCATGCTGCCATGCCCCCATCCTGGAGCGAGGACCCTCGACGATCGGTAAAACCGGCAGGCATGTGACAATCGGTGCGGAAACCGGGCCTCGATAAGAGACAGATAACATCAGTGTCGTCCGTGTGTCGTGCCCAAGTCCCCCTTCGCTGCAAACGGCGCGAGGACACCGGCAATCGTCGGGACAGGTACCAGCGCCACAACTGTGACAACACACGCGGCAATCACACCTTCCCTCCGGTTGCTACTTGTCCTCTCTCGCAGATGGGGCAGACTTTGCGCGTTGCATAAAGTCAACGGCCGCGCCCCTCCTGCGAGCTGCTCATGAAGTCCCTCCGGTTCACACTCGCCGCCTTTCTGTGCCTGCAGTCGACGGCGTTCTCGACGATCGACGTGTTCCTCAACTTCGGGGCAACGTTCGAATCCAGCCTGGACTCAATGACGACCGATGCCGGCGTCACGAACTTCAGCGCCTCCGAGAAGGCCGCGATCCGCAGCAACATCCAGACGCAACTGCAATCGATTTACAGCGACTTCACCATCAACTTCCTCACGACCGATCCAGGCACGCCGCGCCACACTGTGAACTTCAATGCCACAACCGCGAACAACAACCTGTTCGGCTCTGCCCCCGGGGATGCGCATAACGCCTTCGACGATCAGACGGCCAGCGTATTCACTCGTAACTTTCACAACGCCGCCGGGTCGCTGCAGGTCATTGAAGCCGGTGATGCCCGGGCCCAGATTATCGATGAAGTGAGCACCGCCCTCGCAGGGACCGCCGCCCACGAGTTCGGTCATTCGCTAGGGCTGCATCATCATCACGCCTACGATGCGGCGGGCATCAACCCGAGCACCTACGCCAACACCGGCGGGCTGCAGAACCAGAACATCATGGCCACTGGGTCCACCGGGCTGACTGAGACGGGCCGTGACTCGACCGACCGCACGCTCTCGGACTTCTCGAAGCTGCACATCGAAACCGCCGGGGCCCTCGCGCCCTGGGAGGAAGTGCAAGTTCGGCCGTGGCGACTCCGCTCGCACTTCAGCAGGAATTGGGCCCGGATGTCGGTGGCACCCCGGCATCCGCGACCGTGGCGAGTCTCGTCATGTCCTCGGTGCTGGCCTCCAATCACCTTGCCGGGTTCGTCATCTCCACCTTGGCAAGTGATGCCGACATCGACGTGTTCAGCTTCACCGTGAATGCTCCGACCGAACTGACTGCCGAGGTTCGCAGCGAGACCAACGTCTTTGCCGACGACTTCGATCCGATCCTGCGGCTGATCGGCACCGACATGAGCACGGTTCTCGCCTCGAATAACAACGTCGTGTACAACGGAAACACGTTCGGCAGCGGAACCTTCGGATTTCTTGATTCGTTCCTAGTCAACATCAGCCTGCCGACGGCGGGCACCTACTACCTGGAAGTCAGCAGCTTTGGGAACATCGGTGGAAATCCCGGAGGCGTCTACACGCTGCTGTTCGATGCCGACGTCGCCGCAGTCCCTGAACCGGCCTCGCTCGCGATGATGCTCACCGCCGGTGGGCTGTGCTGCCTGCGCATCCGCCGTCGACGCCAAGGTGGCAACTCAGACGACTGCTGAGTTCCCTCACGCGAACAGTTCGCGGATCGGTTGTCCACCGTCGGTCACCGGGACCGGGCGATCACCGGCATAGAGTTCTCCACTCCAGGGGAGGCCCATCGCCGCCAGCGTGGTGGCGAACAGGTCGGGAACGCTGACCGGCCGGTCCACGATCTCCATGCCCAGGTCATTGGTCGTGCCGATCGCCTGACCGGTGCGGAGCCCTCCACCGGCCAGCAGCACACTGAAGGAGTTGCCGTGATGTCCCCGGCCTCCCTGGGCATCGAAACTTGAAGGTCGCCCGAACTCGGTCGAGATGACGACGAGTGTCTTGTCCAGCAGCTTCCGGGCTTCGAGATCCGCCAGCAGCGTCGCGAACGACTGGTCGAGACTCTGAATCAGCAGGTGCTGGTTCAGGTGCCCTTCCTTGTGCGTGTCCCAGCCGGTGCCGTTCTTGAAGTTCAGGTTGAACGACACCTCGACGAAGCGGCTGCCCCGTTCGATGAGCCGACGTGCCAGCAGGCAGCGCTGACCGAACTCGTCACCATAAGCGTTGCGCAGGTCGTCCGGTTCCGCCTCGAGGTCGAAGACGCTCATGAACTCGGGGCCCGCCAGTCGAAACCCCTGTTCCGCCGCGGTGATGTAGTCGTTGATGCGGCGGTCCTCGCCATGCTGCCGGACGTAATCGTGCCGCAACCCGTCGAGCAGCTTCATCCGCCGGTCATGGCGCTCATCGGTAACCCGCGTGGGCCTCACCAGGCCGGCGGGTCCGGTCGTGGTCTCCGTCAAGTAGACGTAGCCGTACTGCGCTCCCAGGAATCCGGGTTCGCGGGCCGGCGACGGGTTGCCCATCAGCACATAGGGCGGGACGAGATCGCTGGCCGGTTCCTTGAGATACGAAACGATCGATCCCAGGCAGGGATACACGATTGTGCCACTCGTCGGACGGCCCGTATGCATGCGATAGACCGCCGCCGCATGCTCGTCGATGACGTCGTGATGGACCGTGCGGACCGGGACGCAGCGATCCATCAAGGGAGCGGTGTGATGCAGGTGCTCGCAGACCTGCACACCCGGGATGGCCGTATCGATCGCGGGATAGGCCGACCCCGGATCCTTCAGACCATCTTTCGTGACCCGTTTGGGATCGAACATATCGACCTGCGATGCTCCGCCTCCCAGCCAGATCATCAGGCAGTGTTCGGCCGTGCCTTTGAACTCCCGCGACGAAGGATCGGAGGCGCGGGCCTGTGTTCCCAGTCGATGGATGCCCGCGCCCGCCAGTGTGGCCGCCGCGGCTTTCAGACCTGTTCGACGTGTGAATGTGTGGGTCATGGGAAAGCTGATTGGTTGATTAGTTGACTGGATGAGTCGTTGATGAACGTGCGCCTCTCGCTACTCGTTGCTTTCGTCACGGTACAAACACGAACTCCGGTGAGTTCAGCAGGGACCACAGGGCATCTTCCATCCGCTCCCGCCACGCCGGGTCGAGGCGCTGTGTCGGGGGATCACCATACGTCACTTCCCGCTGGCGTCGCATCATCTCCTCGTCGGCACGGGGACTGAAGTGATTGGACCACGTGATGCCCGAGCGGTAGATCCGCCGGGGGGGCACGACGTCCGGACCAGCCACCAGGCGCGTGTCGTATCCCTCACCCAGCAGATGGGCGAAGGTCTTCAATTCGTCGTCCGTCGGCTTGCGGGTGAGGATCCGCTGAAACAGGCGCGTCACCAGTTGGTCGACCGGCTCGTCCGCCAGACACAGACGGGTGATCTCACCGTCGTTGCTGAGGTCCGTGATCCGGTTGGCCAGCGTTCCATTGGCCAAAGCGAGTGCCTGCAGGGGGGTGACGTTCTCATCGCGGTCCGTCAACGGTTCCTGCCGCTGCTGTCGCCAGCCATAGGCGGTCATCAGGTCGATCAGGCTCTGGGCCACCGGCAGGTTGAGCGAGGGCCGATCCCGCTCGTTGCTGACGGCCGTCAGTTGCCACGCACGGCGGGGCGTGCCCAGATGGCCGAACACCGCATCCGATTGCCGGCCGTCGCGGTCCATCGTCAACTCTTCTGCTCGGAAGGATTTGCCTACCCCGGCGAAGAGCGAGTCGGCGAGTTGTTCACCGGTCATCCGCCGGCGAACGGGCGGGCCGGCCAGCAGCGCTGCCGCCTCAGTCTCCGAGTGTGACTCGTCAACCACGCTGCGCTGGTAGATCTGCGAGTTCAGAATCAGACGCGCCAGATGTTTGAGGTCGTAGTCATGAGTCACCAGTTCCTGCGCGAGCCAGGCCAGCAATTCGGGATGAGCACAGTCGGCCTGTTCCCAATCATCCACCGGTTCGATCAGTCCACGACCGAGGTAAAGCTTCCACATGCGGTTCGCGATCACCGGTGCAAAGCGTTCGTTCTGAGGAGAGGTGAGCAGTGCCGCCAGACGTTCGCGGGGATCGTCGGGGTTACGCAGGAACCAGTCCGGCAGGCGTGCATCGGACAGACCTCCTTGATGGGCGGCATCACTCGCCGGCGAGGGGGGCTGAGTCGTCGCCTCATCAGCAGTAGTGAATGACACAAACTCGGCAAACGGCCAGTCTGGTTTGACGCTGCTCCCCGGTTCCAGGGTGACCTTGACCGCCATCCGCTCGATCTGTTCGGGCGAGCGCGGAATGCTGCTCGTCCCGGGAACCTTCTCCGGTGCACGCTTGAGCATCGCGGCAATGCTGAACAGGTCCTGCTGCTTCACATCGTGATACGGCGCGTCATGACACCGGGCACACTTCATCTCCACGCCCAGGAATGCGGTCCCGATGACATGCGCCTTGGCCGCCATCGGCACGTCGTTCTGCGTTGCCAGACCGAAACCTGCCGGACCACCCGCAGAGGCACTCCCTTCCATCATCACCAGCTCGCTCACGAAGCGATCGAAGGGTTTGTTGTCCAGGAACGACTCGTACACAAACCAGCGAAACGGCCCGGAGTTGTTGAGCTCGGGTTTCGTCAGTCCGGGATTCTCGGCCAGCACATCCTGCCAGTAGCCGACCCAGTGATCGGCCCAGGCGGGATCATCCAGCAACTGGTCGATGATCGCGACCCGCCGCTGGTCGACAGGCGTGTCGAGGAACTGCCGGATCAGCTCCTCCGACGGAATCACTCCGGTGACATCCAGGCTCACGCGCCTGAGGAACGACAGGTCATCCAGCAATGCTGTGGGCTGCAAGCCGGCGTCTGCCAGCTTTGTGAAGATGAAGGCATCGATCGGCGAGACACCGGCTGTCGCGGCAGGCTGCGGTCCCCCGGACTTCGATCCCGAGACTTCGCGTGCATCGTCGTGACGTCGCTGCCAGTAGCGACGTTCGTCAACACTCTGGTCCTGCCGCCGGGTTGCATCGACCATTGTCAGGTGGTCGTGCTCCCATTCGAGAAAGTCGAGCCAGCCGGCATCGGTAAAAGGCAAGTCGCGGGTTGGGCTGAGGATTCGCCACTCGCCATCCACCGGTCGGACGGCGATGATCATCTCTCCCAAGTAGGACACCTGCTTCTTCCCGCCGATCAGCCGGTACAGCGAAACTACATGGGTCGACCCATCGAGTGTGGCCGACACCTGCTGCTCGGCATGTCCTTCCGCGAGCGACAGCAGGTCTGGACCGCGATCGAGATGGTCGTAGTACGCCTGATGGGCATCACCGTTGGTACTGTTGAAAGGGGTCTCAGCGATGAGTTGGCCGTCGACATACAGACGTGCCGCGTCCAGCGATCGCAGGGCAAACTCATACTCACCGGCCGGCAGCTCGATGCGGCCCGACATCTCAACCAGTGCGGGCAGCGTGCGATCGACAATCAGCCCCTTGGCGTTGTACTTGTGCGGCAACTGCTTCATCGCGAAGAAATCGGTCTCGAAGACCGGCTGGGCCTCCTTCGCGCGAAAGCTCCAGGAGCGCGGCTGCGACAACCCTTCGATGATGTCCACCCGCACGCGATCATCCGGAACCTGCGCGGGATCAACCTGTCCGAACGCATACAGAGTTGCCGAAGGATTCGCCCGGTAATGTCGGGCGATCTGCCGCGCCGGTCAACACCGACCGGTAGATGGCGACTTCGTCGATCGAACCAGCGAACGTGGAATGGCCGGCCATCGCCGAGCCGATCCACAGGTCATCGTCATCGACCGCAGGGGCCTTATCGGTGGCACCTCCCATGTCCCACACGCCTTCTACCGCAACGCCGTCGATGTAGCCCGCAAGGCTCTCGGCGTTGCCGAAGGCATAACTCACCGCCAGGTGGTGCCAGGTTCCGTCGTTGGGGATCGCCGTCGTCGATGTCCAGCGGTGCCCATTCGTGCCGATCTCTTGAGCATCAGCCTCAGGTGTCTCATCGTCACAGAAGAAAAAGCTGAGATAGCTCGCGTTCGCCTTGTTGGCAATTCTGAGCGAGTAGTTCTGGTTGTGCCGGCTCGTGCCGGGGTTGTGCGTCCGCCCCTTGCTGATGATGTAGGGAAAGCCGCCTTCGAGTGCCCCATCCCAGCGGACCCAGGCCTCGAGCGTGATCGAGTCGCCCTGGGCAAAGTCGAGGACGCTGCGGGCTCCGGGATCGGCAACCACCAGATACTGGCCCCGTTGCAAACCGATCGCCCTGTTGGCAGGTGCGAAGTCGGGAAACTCCGAGGGCACCGGACCGGGCTGGCCGAGCATCACCTTGCCCTGCGTGTGGGCGGTGAGCTGCTCCACTGTATCCATCAACTCGGCTGCATCGACTTCATCAAACCGCCACCAGGCGGCAGGTGCGTCTTGCCGGATGATCTCGGGATAGGGTTCCGCCAGGGTGAGCGAACTGCCTGGAGTGGCGAATAACCCTGCGGCGATCAGCAGAGGAAGCGCAAGTCCGGAGCGCATGAGGACGAGGACTCCGAAGAATGATTGAGGCGGGAACTCACACGTGAGCCACCATCAACGTATCATGCGGTGTCCGCAGCGGCAATCCCGCAGCAGGATTCTCCTGCCGGTCCCGTAGCTCTGGCGGCCTGGATCGACGATCATGCCGACTGGCCGGGAGAGATGTAAGCCGTGAAGCATCGCCGAGGTTGGCGTTGATGGAATCCCGAAGCGCCGAACAGCCGAGCGTGATTCTGTGGCATGCATCTCAGGATCGAAGCACCCCGGCTGCTTGAAGCAGCCGGGGTGCTGTCTCACAATCAATCTCGGTTAATCAGTCGTTAACGGAGCACTACGCACATCCATGGAACATCGCGAACTGCATGATGGCCGCAGCGACGGGCTGCAGCCACTCGAAAGCTTGAACCTCTCCGACGCACAAACGTTCGCCGAACTGGTGCGCGCGATGTCGCGGACGGCGTTCGCCGGGCGTCAGCTGGGGGAGGCACTCGATGTGCTGGTGACGATGGCCCGCGATCCCGACTGTCTCGTCGTGATGACCCTCTCCGGGGCCATGACGGTCGCCAAACAGGGACGCATCATCTGCGACATGATCGATCGGGGACTGATCGGGGCGGTCATCTCCACCGGTGCACTGATGGCCCACGGACTCACGGAGTCGATCGGCCTGGCGCACTACCGTCACGAACCGGGCCAGGACGACACCAGCCTGTTTCACAAAGGCTACAATCGCATCTACGACACCCTCGAAATGGAAGCTAACCTCAACGAGGTCGAAATCCTCGTGCGGCAAGTCCTCGACGAGGCACAGCCCCCCGAAGGTGTCTGGTCGTCGGCCCGTCTCTGCCGGGCACTGGGAGAGCGGCTCGATCAGCGGGACGAAGGCCCGGGCATTCTGAGAAGTGCCTATCGGCGGGGGATTCCGGTGTTCATCCCGGCGTTTACCGACAGCGAAGTGGGGCTGGATGTATCGACCTGGGCCATGCGACAGGCGCTGCGGGGGACCGACCCTTCCAAACTCTCACACGACGAGGCCCTGCAGGCGATCCCACCCTTCAATCCCTTCATCGACCTGCAGGAGTACGCACGACTCGCGGGGCAGGCGAAGCGCCTGGGCATCTTCACCATCGGCGGCGGCGTGCCCCGCAACTGGGCCCAGCAGGTCGCCCCGTACATCGATATCACCAACAATCGTGTCGGCACGCGGTTCACTCCGCCGCGATTTCAGTACGGCGTTCGCATTTGTCCCGAGCCGGTCCACTGGGGTGGGCTGTCGGGCTGCACGTATTCGGAAGGGGTGAGCTGGGGCAAGTTCGTGCCACGCGAGGAGGGCGGACGCTTCGCCGAGGTGTACGCCGATGCAACGGTCGTCTGGCCGCTGCTGATGAAGGCGGTGTTTGAAGTCCTCGATGCGGAGGTTTGACCGATGAGCATTGCCAAAGCGAGTACACAGATGAAGTGCGCCCTGGCGCCACTCCTAGCTTATCCAAAAGTGCCTCAGCCTTCCTGCGGTCGACGAACTGGAGGGAACGCAGGCGGGCGGCTGCTCGGCACCGAGTCTACGCCAACTAGAAGCTTCCGAGGATTCCTTCGCTTCCGAGAACTACAGACTCGACGGCGAGATCCTACTTCGAGACTCGCCATTCTTCAATTGTATGGCGATTGGTGACGACCATCTTCCGTGTCTCGACTCCCACCAGCGAGGGATACACTGCAATTGAGACGCGTGCACCGCTTTCGTCAACTCTTACCGACCTGAACGCGACCCTCCACCCCACCACGCGGAACTTACTGTCCGGACTGAGCAGTTCGGCAAAGAACTCGAGTCTTTCCTTCGGAACCTCGTATTCGCGCTGAAACAGGTTCAAGTACTCCGCGAACAACTCTGGGTCGGCCTGCTTCGGGAGCGGCTCGGGCATCAACTCAGTTCCTCTCCAAGTAGCCAGCTGCCGGGCGTGCTCCGCCGTCGCCTGAGCCTCGAAGGCCCTGCGCCTCGCCTCCATGCGCGCCTCCTTTGCCTGGAGATACGCGTTGCGGCGCGCTTCGTTCTCGGCGGGATCGGCCGACGCTCCGTAACCAAGTCGCGCGTCCGTGCAATCCACACATGGTGCCCCCGTCGACGCGGCCACCGGACCTCGAGCGATGGGCGCTTCGTCCTGTAAGGCCGCGCGAACCCGAGATCCCACAGCACACGATCGCAGCCGAGAGGGCAAGTGCCTTCTGAATTGACCGACTCCCTTGGCCCACGGATGAATTGCGAACGATCATTTCCGCGTCTCCTATGGCTGGCCGGTAGTGTCAAAGATCGTGAACTCGTTGGCACCAGTCTTGATATGGTCAAGCTGCCATTCAGAGAGGTTCATAACATGATCCACTCCCTTACAATCCTTGATAACAAGCCGGTTCTGTTGCTTGATGCGGAGTACAAGCCCGTTCATTGGCCGGCTCTGAAACTCTGAACTGGTCGTTTCGATCCACTTCACATCAACGATATCCGGATGATCCCAGTAGAATCTGTCAGGCAGCTCAGATGTAATGCCTTCGTCCAAGAGTGCTCCAGTCCAATCATAAGCGCGAATCCACTCCTCGAAGCGTCCGTTCAAATCCGGTCCGATCGCCTTCGTTGGCGTGCACATAACCTTAAAGCGACATTCGACCTCCTCGTTAACACTTGGCGTGTCAACCCCCGCTACAATAATATCATGCGTCGGGCCAATTACGCTGATGTACTTGGAGTGGTAAACCCACTGCTTTGCTTGCTGAGGAGTGCAGTCATCAAGCAGTGTTTCCTCGGCTCCAAAGTCGCTTCAGTCGTGCCAATCACATCCTCAGTAATGATGAAATCTTCGTGGTCGTTGTACCACCAAGTTGTCCACGGACCTGGCGAACTCCCTTCGAGACAACGAGACTGCAGTTTCCAAGCTTGCACATCCCAGCCACTCGGCGGGGTGTCATTCACCGTGTGAGTGTACTCATTCCCGACAATCAATGGGCTATCGTTGGGAGAATGAGAAACAGAAGTGATGACGGCCAACACTGTGATCGGGATGAGCACGAGCGTGCCCGAAAGAATCATCAACAGCGCATGTGGTCGCGAATAGAAGTGCACGACGTGCCGACGGACAAGCGCAAGTGACGGAGAGTTGAGAGAAACTTAGAGATGCAAGCGTTACAGTAAAGATCTGGCCGCGATTGTCAAGTTCTAGTAGGGCAGGATGCTTCGCGCTTTCTGGAGTCGACGAACTCGAGGGAAGGCAGGCGCGTGCCTGCCCTGCGTTTCTGGACTCGGGAGATTTCCGATGAGACGCCCGTTGCTGTCGCTGTTCGCCGTCGTCGCGTGCTCGCTCCCTGCTGTGTCCGGCGGGGATGAGACTTCCTGGAAGGTCGGACTCGCCGAGCGCGACATCACCCCCGAGAAGCCGGTGATGCTTGCAGGCTACGCCTCGCGCAACCGGCCTTTCGAGAGCGTGCTCCAACCACTGCACGTGAAGGCGCTGGCACTGGAGGACGAGTCCGGGCACGTCGGACTCATCGTCACCAGCGATCTGATCGGCTTTCGCAATTCGGTCGGCGAGGCGGTCCGCGAACAACTGCAGCAGGCGCACGGACTCGAGCGCCGGCAGATCCTGCTCAGCTCGTCGCACACGCACACCGGGCCCACGATCTTTCTCGAGGCGGCAGACGCCGCCGACAGCATGACGCCGCAGCAGATCGACGACACCATCGCGTATACGCGCCGGCTGGTGGACCTCACCGTCGCTGCGGCACTGGAAGCCCTCGAACATCGCGAGCCGGCAACTCTCAGCCGGGGCATCGGCGTGTGCCGGTTCGCCATGAATCGCCGCGAGTGGACGCCGCAGGGGATCAAACTCGGATTCAACCCCAGCGGTTATGTGGATCGGTCGGTGCCGGTTCTTCGCATCAATGCACCCGACGGAACGCTGCGGGCGGTGCTGTTCGGAGCGGGTGCGCACAACACAACACTCACCGGCGAGCACTATGTGATCTCGGGAGACTATGCCGGCTTCGCCCAGTCGTTCATCGAGCAACAGCATCCCAACACACAGGCGATGTTCATGCTGGGATGCGCGGGCTCGGCGAATCCGTACCCGCGCGGGACGCTCGACGATGTGCAGTCGCATGGAGCCGAACTGGGGACCGAGGTCGGCCGCGTGCTCGAGACGAAACTCACGCCGGTACATGGTCCGCTACAGATGCTGCTCGACGATGTCGACCTGCCGCTCGAACAACCGGTCTCGCGTGAGGAGATCGATCGTATCGTCAGTCGGCGCGGCAGTGCGAGTGCCGGCGTCGCGAAGCAAATGATCGAGTTGCTCGCATCGGGTCAGGAACTGCCCGCGACATTCCGCTGTCCTGTGGCGCTGTGGCAGTTCGGGAACGACCTGACGCTGGTCGGTCTCTCCGGCGAAATCGTCAACGAATATGTGCCTCTCATCGAAGAGGCCCTCGGACCGGGTCGGCTGTGGATCGCCGCCTACTGCAACAACGTGTTTGGCTATGTGCCGACGGCGCAGATCCTGCGGGACGGCGGCTATGAGACGCGCGGCGTGTACTACGGTGCGGTGGGGCTGTTCGCTCCCGAGACCCAGCAGGTGCTGGTCGACAAAGTGCGCGACCTGGCAATCAAAGCAGGCCGGGCAATTCCGAAGGCTGAGGAGTAGTCGATGTTTGACGCAGCATTGATCCGTCCTGGTCGCCGCCGGCATCAACGAGATTGGAATGGTCGCTGGTGGCTGAGCGCTGTGTTGCTCGCATCACTGGTTGTGTGCCCCGGCCTGCGGGCCGATGACGCTGCGCCCGGCGGCGACCCTCGACGTCGAGCAGGATGTCGCGCTGGCTGCGCAGGTTCGGATGCCGTCCAGCACTTCATCGACGACCAGCAGATTGCTGGGGCGGTGGTCGTGGTGAGTCATCGCGGAGTGGTGGTTCTCGATGAGGCGATCGGCCAGGCGGACATCGACCGGGCTATTCCGATGCAGGACGACACGATCTTCCGCATCTATTCGATGACCAAGCCGTTGACCAGTGTCATCGTCATGATGCTGGTCGAAGAGGGGAAGGTGGAACTCGATGCACCGGTTGCGCAGTACCTGCCCGAGCTTGAACATGTGCAGGTCGCCACAGGTGCCGACGGCAGCGGTCGGGTCGCTCCCGCGCGAGACATGACCGTTCGCGATTTGTTACGGCATACGTCCGGACTGACCTATGGCCTGTTCGGCGACACGCCGGTCGACCGCCTGTATCGCGAGGCGGGCATCTTGACTGGCGGCAATGACGATCTGCAAACCACCGTGTCGAAGATCTCGCAGATGCCGTTGCTGTATCAGCCGGGTACCCGGTTCAACTACAGCGTCTCGACCGATGTACTGGGTCGTCTGATCGAGCGAGTCACGGGGCAGTCGCTCGACGTGGCGTTTCAGGAACGGCTGCTGACGCCGCTCAAAATGACGGACACCGGCTTTCAGGTGCCGGCGGACAAGCTCCACCGGTTGGCCGCCAACTACGGTCCGGATGACCAGGGCGGCTTGCGGGTCATTGACGATCCATTGACGAGCAAGTTCGCCGCCCCCGCGGCGATGCTCTCGGGGGGCGGTGGGCTCGTCTCCACCGGGCACGACTATCTGCGGTTCTGTCAGATGCTGCTGAACGACGGCGCGCTGGACGGCGTGCGCATTCTGAAGCCGGAAACTGTGCACGAGTTGACAACGAACCAGCTCCCGGATGGTGTCTGGCCGATTTCTGTGGGAGACAGCCAGCGTCCGGGCACCGGCTTCGGGCTGGGGTTCTCGGTGATTGTCGAGCCGATCCCCTTCTTCGATTACGTCCCGGTCGGAGAGTACGGCTGGGGCGGGGCGGCGAGCACCCACTTCTGGATCTCCCCCAGGGACGATCTGGCAGTCGTGGTGCTCTCGCAATACAAGCCGTTCTCCTTCCGGCTCGAAGGGGCGCTCAAGCCGATCATCTACCGCTCGATTCGTCAGTGATCCGTTGTGCCGATCGTCGCAGGATTGATGGACTTCATCTTCCAGGCGCGGACGTCGGCGTCGATCGCCCCCCCGTCACTGAACAGTCGGATCGCCACGCTCTCTGGATCGTGCGGCCGGGTGGCTTCTATGAAAGTCCGTTGCGTGTCAAGTTTTGGTCATGGTGTATTGGGAAGTTGTGAGTCGAACTGGGGTGCCCATTCTTCTATACGAGCGTTCGGCGAGTGGCCGTAGCCCAGTGGGGTGTCTCGAAAGAGATCGTGCTGCCCCTATCTGTGGACGAGCGGGACATCTCCTTCCTTGAGGAGAGTTTGCCCAAGCCACCCTCGAGGCGCACCGGTCTCACGGGCCTCAGTTCGATTCACAATCTCCGTTGATGGCTTGGTGTCGGGTTCCTGGCGGTTGGTGTTCGTCGCTGTCTCAAACGCCTAGGAGTTGCTCCGGCTGCATCTGGTGAGACAGTCGCCGCAGCCAGCGGTTGGCGACGGCCGCCACAATCACGTTGTGCGGCTTGCCGTTCTTCTTGAGGCGTGCGGCGAACGCCCTCCAGTGCGGGCTGAAGTTCATCAGACGTTGAGCCGCCTGCACCAGCACGATCCGCAGGCCCGTGTTGCCCGCCTTCACCAGACCGGCGTCCGCCTGCTTCTGGCCGCTGGAGGCGTTCCGCGGCGTCACACCACAGTAACGGGAGAGTTGTTTGCCGTTGTCAAAGCGTTCGAACCGCGCGATCTCCGCCCGCATGGTGATCGCCGTAATCGGGCCGATGCCTGCGATCGAGAGCAGCCTGGCGACGACCGCATCGTCGGCCGTCTGCTTGAGCAGTCGGTGTTCCACCTGACGAATCTTCACATTCAGGTGCGCCAGCTCGCTCAGGTATTCATCGCGCAGGAAGGCCGTCGTCTCGTCCAGTTCCAGCCCCTCAAACCAGCGGAGCCAGGTCCGCGTCCAGGCATTCACTCCCTCGGGAGCCTTCAAACGATGCTCGCGGAGAATGGCCCGCAGCCGGAGCTTGACCTGCGTTCGCTGCTTGACCCTCTGAGCCCGAAAGCGGACGAGGCTCCGCAGCTGACGAATCTCCTCCGGAGCTAGCCAGACCTTCGGCAGATAGCCAAGTCGAATGAGGTCGGCCAGGATCCACGCATCGGCCTTGTCGCTCTTGTCGGGATTCTGCTTCATGCGATTGACCATCCCCGGATGTCCCAGTGTGACCAACCAACCCGTTTGCTCAATGAGTTCCTCGGCCAGATGCGGCGCCCCGCTGCACAACTCGATGGCCGCTCTGACACTCACCGGCCCCGACTCGTCGTCAATGGTTTCGCCAAGGACTCCAGCCATCGCTCGCCACCGATTGGCGACACTGCGATTCACCAGCACTGTTCCTTGATGATCCATCACACACACCTGCACGGAATCCTGGTGATAGTCCAAGCCCACAAATCGTGTTACGCTGCTCATGCTCGTTGTTCGAAGACCTCGGTTCGTTCGACAAACCAAAGTCTAAAGACTCAGTGAGCAACGGGCCTTTCATACCCATCTGGGGTGGAGCGCAGCGACCCCACAGGATCTGAATCTGCCAGCCACCCGGTCGCTTCGTGACCCGAGCAGATGTTCGGGCCACCCAATGGTCAAGAGGCTGGGGGATCCTTGAGGGTCGAATTGTGCCTGTCGCTTTCGGCTTCCCACTGCCTGACTTTGTCCGGTTGATCGATCGACCGATAGAGTCTGATCAGTCGATGGATCGCTGGTCGCAGGTGCTCTTCCTTAGCCGGGATCGCTTGTTCACGCTCGAGCATTCCTTCGTAGCCTTCCAGCAACAGTGGTTCAGCCTCGTCGAACTTACTCTGCCCCCACAGAGCGGCACCCAGCAAGGACTTTGTGTTGAACAATTGCCAGTCGTCGGCCATGACCTTTTCACGGATCGCGAGGCATTCACGAAAAATGTTTTCCGCCTCGGCATATTCCTTCTCCTGCAATTGAAGGTGCCCCAGATGTGTCAGTTGCGCGGCCAGGGGGTGACCTTCCTCCGGCAATAACTCGCCGCCGTTGGCGAATATCTCCCGTGCCAACGCAGAGGCGTCCGCGGGTCGGCCGGCCCTCTGGTACGTCACGCTGAGTTTGGCCATGCTCTGCAGAGTGTCGGCATGATCAGCCCCCAGGATTGCCCTCTTCAACCGTACAGTTTCCTCGAAGAGCGGCAGAGCACGGTCCGGCTCTCCAGAGGCCAGATAAGCCGAAGCGAGGTTGTGCATGCTGGCAAGTGTCTCCGGGTGGTCGGCTCCCAGCTTTGCCGACTTGAGTTCTCGAATTCTCTCGAAGAAAGGTAGTGCCTGGTCCCGTTTCCGATCGGACAGATAGGCAAAGGCGAGGCTGTGCATGCTTAAGAGCGTATCGGGATGATCAAGCCCCAACGTCGCCTGTCTGAGCTGCAAGGTTTCCTCGAACAGTGGCAATGCCAAGTCCTGCATTCCGGCGGCCTGGCAGGCCACCGCGAGGTAGTGCATGTTCAGGAGTGTTTCGGGATGATCGGCTCCCAACTTGGCGCTCGTCAGCTTCAGCGCTTCTTTGGCGAGCGGCACCGCGAGGTCAGGCTTCCCGGAGGTTCGATAGGCCACAACGAGGCTGTGCATGCTCGAGAGCGTCCCGGCGTGGTCGACCCCGAGCTTTGCTTGCCTCATTTTGAGTGTTTCCTCAAGGAGCGGCAGTGCCAGGTCCAGCTTTCCGGCGTCCTGGTACGTCACGGCAAGGTTGTGCATACACATGAGCGTCTGTGGATGCTCAGCGCCCAGAGTCGCTTTGCAGAGCTGGAGGGTTTCCTGGAAGAGGGACAGGGCCAGGTCCAACTTCCCGGCCTCTCGGTAGGTCACGGCGAGTCCCCCCATGGTCCCCAGCGTTCCGATATGTTCGGCTCCCAGAATCGTCTGCTTGATCCTCAGAACTTCCTCGGCGAGCGGAAGAGCCAGTTCTGGGTTCCCGGCATTGCAGTATGAGGAGGCCAAGTTGCTCATGGTGTCCAGCGTCTCGGTGTGCCTGGTTCCCAATGTCTCTGTCTGTCGCTGCAGAGTCTCCTCAAAGAGCGGCAGGGCCAGGTCCAGTCTTTTGCCCACTCTGTAGGCTTCAGCGAGATTGGCCATGCTGTGGAGTGTGGAGTGATGCTCATTTCCAAGCATCGCTTTCCTGACCGTCACGATCTCCTCGAAGAGCGGCAAAGCCAGGTCCAGCTGATCAGTGTCACGGTAGGCAACGGCAAGACTACGCATGAGATTGAGCGTATCGGCGTGCTCACTCCCGAGTCTTTCTTCGCGTGTTGTCAGCGCTTGACTCAACGGGCCAATTGCCTCACTGGGGAATCCCAGCGACAGTAGCGCGACACCCAGCCGATCCTGCATGTGCGCCACTGCCAGCGGATCTCCCACCGATTCCCCTTCGAGTTGTTTGGCCGCCTTGACCAGCCGTGACGCCAACACGGCTTCCAGCGGCTCCGTCCCTTCTCTCACGGTGTTCATATTCAAGTCGATGAAGATCGACGTGAGGATCTCATTCCCCCTCTCGACCTGGGCCAGCCGCTCCTGCGACTGCAGGTTTGCCGCTTGCGCCTCCTGCTGTGCCTGCTGAGCAGCCAATTTGGCCAGCCGTTCTCCTCCCGCGCGGTCTGCCTCCGCCAGACGCGCCTCGTCGGCTCGGTGGGCGTGCCAGGTGGTGCCCGCGATCCCTGCAGTGAGGACCAACAACATTGCCCCGGCCAATGTCAGGGTCACCCGGTGACGTTTGCGGGACTCATCGGCCCGGGCCGCTTCGGCGGCTCGCTGCTTCTCCGTTTCCCATAGGCGCTCCTCGGCCGATTCCAGATAGTCGGTGACCTTCGCTGCCAGCACACCGGCGTCGCGCGGTCTGTCGGCCGGTTCCAGTTCCAGGCAGTCCCTTGTCAGTCGAATCAGATCGGCATCGGCACCGCTCACGTCCAGTCGCTCAAAGGCCTCAGCAAGTTTGCCGCGCGACGCCATGCGGTAGACCATCGTACCGTCGTCGGCGACATAGGGTGGTTTCCCGGTGAGGATTTCACACAGGATTGCACCCAGGCCGAAGACGTCGGCGCGTTCGTCCATGTTGTCGATTTCACCGAGTGCCTGCTCTGGAGGCATGTAGGCGGGCGTCCCCATCACGCTGCCCATCTGTGTTTCTGATCCGAAACTACCAAACGCGCCAGGTGTGTGACTCCCGATACTCCGCATCGTCTGAATGATGCTGAGATCCTTGTGGGCTCTATGGGCCTGTTTTTCGTCTGCGATGCCGCCAGCAGGGATCACCTTTGCCAGTCCCCAGTCCATCACTTGCACCTCGCCAAAAGCTCCGACCATGATGTTGGCTGGTTTCAGGTCGCGATGAATCACCCCCCGCGAGTGCGCGTAGGCCATCGTCTGACACACCTGTTCAAAAATGCCGAGGAACCGGGCACGGTCTTCGGCGATGTCTTCCCGTTCCCTGAGCAGCTTGGAAAGCGTCTGGCCCCTGACAAGTTTCATGCTGAAGTAGGGCCGCTTGTCCGCGAACTGTCCGAGTTCATAGACCGGCACAATCCCCGGATGCTGCAGTTGCCCACCGATCTGCGCCTCTTCGACAAATCGCTGAATGACCTCCGGCTTGCCCTTGTGCGAATCGAGCAGCACCTTGATCGCCAGATCACGGCCCAGATCGGTATCCCGCCCCTTGATGATCGCCCCCATTCCGCCGCGCGCGATCTCGCCATCGAGCCGATACCGACAATCGGAGTCTGATTTCGCCATTTCCGGTGAATTGGGACGCGCGACCGGATCACCTCCTTCCCCTTCCGATGCACGTAAGGAGACATTCGGGATCTCGCTGAGGCTGTTGCAGACAGACCGCAGGACGCTGTGACTGGCATCGCCGATGACCACGGCTGATTCGCCGCCAAAGGTCACAGCCATCCCGGCGTTCAGACAAGCGGCGAGGCCTTCGCCATTGTCATGGCTCAGAATCGTTTCGCACAGACCGGCGGCCGGCTGTTCCAGGAAGCCCTTGGCTTGCTCGTGCTGTTGAAGCATCTTCAGCAGACGCCGTTTGAGACTTTCATCCTCGCCGCAGGCTTCGTCGAGCCAAGCCGCCTGGGCTTCAGGGCTGGACTGTTCCAGGGCGTTCAGGAATATGCTCTGTTCGTCCATTGCGCTGATTCCATGAGGCGGAATTGAGTCTGCTGAGAGACAGTGCGAGATTCCGCGGCAGTCCCCGCCACGGATTTATCGTCTTTTGTCGAGAAGTCTTCCTCAGTCCTCTTCCCCCATCGCGTGCAGCAACCAGGCCTTGGCGAAGGTCCAGGTTCGCTCGGCAGTTCTGACGGACATCCCCAGAGTTCGGGCAGCTTCCGTCGTGGTGAAGCCAGCGAAATACCGCAGCTTGATCAGCTTCGCCTTCTCGGGCCACTGACGCTCAAACTCCGTCAACGCTGCGTCCAAGGCGATCAAATCGAGCGGATGTGTCGGGCGCAACGTCAGACAGTTCATCGACCGCCGTATGCTCGATCACGCCTCCACGCTTCAGACTCTGTTTCCGCCGAGCCCTTTCCACGAGAATCCGCCGCATGGCTTCGGCGGCGGCACCGAAAAAGTGGCCTCGACCATTCCACTGTTGCGGATTTTCAACGTCCACAAGTCGCAGGTAAGCTTCGTGCAACAACACGGTCGGTTGAAGTGTCTGGCCCGGCTTTTCCTTCGAGAGCTTGGCAGCAGCCAGGTCTCGAAGTTCCTGATAGACCAGCGGCAGCAGCTGGTCCGCCGCTTTTTCGTCACCGTTCTCAATCGCCGACAAGACTCTTGTAACGTCGCTCATTGCCGCATTGTACATCGGCAGGTGACTTGTTGCGCGAAGCGACTTCACAGGCATGGTCAATGATCTGGGGGCTTGCCTGCGGCTCGACCCCAGCCACACTCCCGCAGTCCCTGTGCGAGTCGTCCTATTGCTTCGCGACGCGACCAAATGGTCGGGCAACCTCTCGGTTGGGGAGCGGCTTGACCGACTGAACCTGCGTCAGGAGAATTCCTCGGTGAGGGAATCCGCATGAACTGGCGCATACATCACTGTCGACCCGAATGTCTGCCAGGGAAAGCCATGCGTGACGGGAACCCGTGTGATGGTGTCGGTCATCCTCGAAAACCTGGTGTCAGGTCAATCCTTAGAGGAATTCGTTGCGGCTTATCCTACGATTTCAACGGAAGCGGTGAGGGCGACGTCACAGATCCGCGCGTCGTCAATGGCCCCGCCGATGCTGCCATCCCCGCCCAGATGACGGATGCCGAACACCGCCACGCAGTCCTGGCTGCTCAGCAGGTCGACGTTGCTGGCGTCATAGGCGGCGTACAGTTCGCCATCCCGATAGATGCGGAGGTGTCCCCCGCATAGACGACCGCCATCTGCACCGGCTGCGTGCCGCCTGTGGTCTCGTCAGGGTAGTCTGCCTGATCCTGTTGCGAGCGAAGGAACAGTTCGCTGCCCGCCATCCATTTGCCGGGGGCCAGTTCGGCGAACACGATGCCATCGAAACGGCCGTTGTGTTGCACCGTCAGCACACTGCCGGCTCGCAGGGTCTTGTCGGGCAACGTGACCCACGCCACCAGCGTTTTGTCGGTTGTCGCTGCTTCCGCGCGGGATGGAGTGGGCACAGCCAGCGACGCAGCCGCCAAGGTCAACACCATGCTGCTGAGGAAGTGGGCGGGATTCATGGATCGTGTCGTCCTGGCCGTGAGGACGGATGGAGCCGGTGATCTACTGTCCTCTGTAGCCAACCGCGTTTCCAGCGACAAGCGGCCTTGGAAATGCGGACTGTTTCACTGACCTCGCATAGTGAAGCGCGGCGAAGCCACTGCGGTTCACTCGGGCAGTGGTACGTGGGAGAGTCCCTGCAGCGCCCGGGCGATGAAGTCACCACTGCGCTGGAGCACCTGCGTGCGCCAGCGGTGGTCGGTGGGGCAGAACAGCTCTCGGAGCCGGCTCTTGGCCCGCAGCGTCGCTGCCGATCCCGGCGTGCCCCAGTGATGCGCCTGGTTCTCCGTCCGCAGTCCTGCCAGTACCCGCACCGGTCCATAAGTGCCGAACTCCGCACAGGCGAACAGGTAGTCGGGAGCAAAACGACTCAACACGCACCACTGCCCCAGTCCGCCGCGTGCCTGGTACGAGATGCCGCTGGAGTCGGCGGCCTCGAAAGAGTCCTCTCTAAACCACCGGCTGAGGTTCTCGCGTGCGAGTCGCGCAGAGGAACATCGATCAGCAATTTACAGGTGCCGCTCGCTCCCAGTCCGGTGTGAAAGTCCAGATGCAGCACCGATTGGCTCCCTTCGAGCCAGCGGGGCATGTGTTCGGCGAGAATCCGGTGCGTCTGCGAAGGTCCGTGACCTCCGAAGAAGAGGCCCTGCGGGAAGTCGTACTGTCCGGCGGCGATGGTCTGTCGCAGCGCGGGCATCCCGTAACGAGCGATCGCCCCCAGCGCCTTGAGCGAGAACGGCTCCCATACGGATGGCGGCCGACGGGGATTGAGGAACCGGTCGAGGCGTGCGTAGCCTTCCGGACCGCCGGCGTACTCCTCTCTTTCGACCAGGAAGTTGCGGTTCAGATCGATGTTCTCCTCGTTGAACCGTCGGTGCATGGCGAAGCCATACGGATTGAGACCGTGCAGCAGCAGACAGCGAACATTCGGGACGGCACTCTCTGCCCACTGCTGGAGCAATGCCAGTTGGACCGCCGATCCGAACGGTCCTTCGACACCATGCACACCGCTGGAGAGAACGAGCGTTCGCCGGGGGTCCGGGCACGACGACGTGGCGACATCGAGCGTGAGTGTCTCACCACAAGGGCCGGGCACTTCGATGGGCTGTGCCTCAAGTGACCAGCCGAGCCACATCGCTTCCGCCCGAAAGCGCTGCCGCGCAGTCTGATAGTCGGGCGAGAAGGGATCGGGCTGAGTCACCGAATGTGTCACCGGGGGGGATACGTGCGGACGGTGCACCATCGTAGCCGGTTCGCCACTTCATTCCGAATTGCATATGCCGGCGTCATGCGAAATGATGACTCGGGAATCCGCGACCCGGGCGGGATCAGGTGAAGTCGCGCAACGCAGATCAAAGGACGAATGACCGATGGACGAGCCGAACCGCTGTACCTGGGCCAGGGGAGAGTGGCACATTCCGTATCACGATCGCGAGTGGGGCGTGCCTGTGCATGACGACCGGGTACTGTTCGAGTTGCTCACCCTCGAGGGGGCCCAGGCCGGGCTGAGCTGGGAGACCATCCTGAAGAAACGCGACAACTACGCAAAAGCCTTCGATCGGTTCGACATCGCGAAGATTGCCAGGTACGGGGGACGACAACAGGCGCGGCTGATGGCCAATCCCGGCATCGTGCGAAACAAGCTCAAGATCGCCTCGACCATCGACAATGCGCGGGCCTGTCTGGCGGTAGCAGAGGAGTTTGGCAGCTTCGATCGGTATCTCTGGGGCTTCGTCGACGGACGGCCTGTCCAGAACCGGTGGCGAACGATGAGCGACGTGCCGGCCCGCACAGCGCTGTCCGATACGATCAGCAAGGAGCTGAAGCGTCGCGGATTCCGATTTGTCGGCACCACGATCTGCTATGCGTTCATGCAGGCAGTGGGCCTGGTCAACGATCACTTGACGACCTGCTTCCGGCACGCGGAACTGCGCGGGGCCCGCTGAGCGGCTGGACGACAAGCTGGTGGTCGGGCCCATCGCTCACGATAATGCGGGCATCATCGCCACAAAGATCTCGCGAGACAGATGAACGACATCGCGTCTCCCGCACTGGAGCCCACGATGGACCGCACAACCCGCCTTAAGTGCATGGGACCCAGTCGCAACCCATTGACTCCCTTAATCAGTCTGCTCGCCCTCGCGGCATGGCTGGTCGTCGCCGAGCCGTCCCTGAGCAGCGCTGCCAGCGCCGGACGTCTCAATATCCTGTTCGTCATGACGGACGATCAAGGGTACTGGGAGACCGGTGCCACCGGGAATCCCCACATCGATACGCCGAACATGGATCGCCTCGCCGCCGACGGCGTGCAGTTTCGTCGCTACTATGCGGCCCCGGTTTGTTCTCCAACTCGTGCCGGCGTGATGACGGGCCGATACTACCTGCGGACTGGATTGTACAACACGCGTTTCGGCGGCGACTCTCTGGGAAAGGACGAGATCACGATTGCCCAGCTGCTGCACGCCGCAGGCTATCGCACCGGGTTGTTCGGGAAATGGCATCTGGGAAAGTACACCGGCTATCAGCCCCAGGAGCGAGGCTTTGACGAGTTCTTCGGGCATTACCATGGGCACATCGAACGTTATGAGTTTCCGGATCAGGTTTTCCACAATGGCCGGCACGTCGAGGCGCGGGGTTACGTGACGGACCTGTTCACCGACGCCGCCATCGATTTCATCGAACAGTCACTCGTTCAGGGACCCACTCCTTTTTTCTGCGCTTTGATGTACAACGCTCCCCACTCTCCCTGGGTACTGGACACCTCGCATCTCGGTCAGCCTGCCGGGGACCAACTCCTCTCGAAGTACCTGGAACGCGGGCTGCCGCTTCGAGATGCCAGAATCTATGCGCTCATTGATCGCGTCGACCAGAACCTGGGGCGCCTGCTCGAACGACTGGAGACCCTCGGCATTGCGGACAACACGCTGGTTGTGTTCACCGGCGACAACGGCGGCGTCAGCACCTTCTGGAAAGGAGGGATGAACGGGGCCAAGGCAAGTGCCTATGAAGGCGGAGTCAGAACCCCCTGTTTCGTGCGCTGGCCTGATGTGATCCCCGCCGGATCAATCGTCGACGCACAGGTGTCGCACATCGACTGGCTTCCCACCTTGTGCGAACTGGCCGGATGCGGCGTCCCGACGGATCGCACCATTGACGGGAGGAGTCTCGTTTCTCTGCTGAAGGCCGACGCCGGGAATGTACCTGATGAGCCTCATGACTATGTGTACCACACATGGGATCGATACGTCCCCAATCCGGATCGATGCTGGGGAATCAGCGAGGCGCGCTGGAAGCTGGTAGGCCAGTTCGGATCTGGTCGCACTCCCAGTCCCTCAGGTTGGCGTCTGTTCGATCTGCAGGCTGACCCGGGAGAACAGACAAACCTGCTCGCTGAACATCCGGACGTTGCCAATCGTCTGCGGCGGGAGTTTCTGCGCTGGTTCGACGAGGTGACGAATGGGATCGAATATGCCCCCATCCCGATTCCCGTGGGTCATCCTTGTGAGAATCCGGTCGAGATCTCACCGAGCTGGGCAGCCACCACCGGCAAGAACATTCACTATACCTTCGCGGGCTACGACTGGGACACGATCGACAGCTGGAAGCAGCCGGGTGAGCAGGCGTCCTGGCGACTCGACGTGCGGCGGGCGGGAACGTACATCGTCCGCCTGGCTTACGGCTGTCGGCCGCTCGATGCCGGCGGAGTCGTGCGACTGTCGGTCGGGCCTGCGGCGATCGATCACACGGTGCTCGCGACGGCGACGGCCAATCAGTTCGAACTCCGCGAGATCGGTCGGATGACACTGGATGCGGGGACAATCGACCTGGTCGCCAAGGTCGTCACCGCACCGGGGGAAGAACTGATGCGGCTGAACGCGATCCTTCTGGAGTGTCAGGACTGAAGCAAGAGCGGCCGGACCTTCATCAGCGGACCCGACGATGCCATCACCGGGCTTGCGCGGATATGCGGGGCAACGTCGACAGGCTTCCGGAAAAAAATCGCCCCCGCAACTCATCGAGTTGCGGGGGCTGAGGATTGCACAGATCAACAAGCGGTCACAGAGCGTGACTACGCAGGCTTGACGTTCTCTGCACGTGGTCCCTTGGGGCCATGCCCCGCGTTGAAGGAGACACGCTGCCCTTCGTAGAGTTCTTCGAAGCGAACCCCTTCGAGGTTCGACATGTGGAAGAACAAGTCCTTGTCGGACCCGGTGTCAATGAAACCGAAGCCCTTGTCTGTCAGCCGCTTGATCGTACCTTCTGCCATGTTTCCTGTTCCTGAAAAGTGAGCCCGCGGCACTGCCTTACGCAAACAAAGCCTGGCACAGTCACCGCGAACCGTACATACTAGCGTTCGGCTCCGTCCGGTCAATCGGAAAACCCCTGTATTCTCAGTGTTTTTCGCACCCGAGGGACCCGGGCCTCGCGTTCCACCCGCTCAGAGTGCCCCTCAACGTCACTGCGCGAAGGGCAAGAGCTCGCTGCGCAAGGCCGCTGCCGACGCGTGCCGCTCCCCCGGATCACGCGATAATGCCCGGTGAATCGTCCTCACCAGGGCCGGCGGAAGACCGGGACGGCGCTGCTCCAGAGGAACCGGGTCGTCCTGCAGAATCATCAGCACCGCCCGGTTGATCGCCTTGGGAAAGTCATAGACGAACGCCCCCGAGAGCAGCGAATACAGCGTCGCTGCTGACGAATAGACATCGCTGGTCGGCTTGGCATCACGAAAACTGGTGAGCTGCTCGGGCGGCGCGAACGCCAGGCTTCCTCCCATGTCGCCACGCAGAGTGAGCCCACTGATCCGCGAGGTCTCGTACAGCCGGGCGAGGCCAAAGTCGGCCAGCTTGATCCGCTCGCCGCCGGCGGCGGCCTGCAGCAGGATGTTCTCCGGCTTGATGTCGCGGTGGATGAACCCCCGGCTGTGGGCATAGTCGAGCGCTTCGAGCATCTGACAGACGATGCGGACCGCACGCGGGACATCCAGCGGCCCCGACTGCTCGACGACGTTCCAGGCATTCACCCCGGCGATGTACTCCATCGCGAAGAACAACCGGCCTGCCGATTCCCCCAGCTCCAGAAAGGCGACGATGCCCGGATGCTGCAGCGCCTGCAGAACCTCCGCCTCCCGCAGAAACATCTGCAGATCGCGGGGCTGAACCTCCCCGTCTGGCCGGATCATTTTGAGGGCGACCTCGGTTCCCTCCGGCTGACGTTGGGCAAGGTAGACGACGCCCATCCCTCCACGGCCGATCTCCCGCACCAGCCGGTACACCCCGACCTGCACGGGCAGGTCTCCGCCTGCCTGTGGTGACAGGCGTGTGGTAGCAATCGCCGCCGCGGGGACGCGAGTCATCACATCCGCCGACTTTGCGGGGGCGGGTGGCGACTCGGCGCCGTCCTCCTGCGAATCATTCGCGTCGATGTCGGACACCTGCCGGCGCGTGGCCACTGCCTCGGAAGGCACATCAATCGTGACGCGAATCTTCGTCACTCCGCCGACGATGACGTCTCCGTCCCGCAGGTCGACTTCGCTCACGCGCTCGCGATTGACGTGCGTCCCGTTGGTGCTGCCCAGGTCCATCAGCCGGCACTGGGGTGGATTGACCTCAATTAAGAAGTGAGATCGTGAGAAGTACTTGTCCTTCTGCGGCAGGCGGAAGTGGGCATGGGGGGCCCGGCCCACGATGAACGTATCGTGAGCGTCGAACTCAAACTCGCGCCCGAGGTGCGGACCGGCGATCACCTGCAGACGGACCTTCATGGCGAGTATCTGAGGACAAGGACGGAATCAAATGTGACAACAAAGCCCACGGGCAACGTCACGTGGGTACAACACTCACAGGACGCGAAACTCGAACCGCTGCCCCCCCACGAGGAACTGGGCGTCGTTGTCGAGCGGCGTGTGCGTGACCCGCACCCAGACACCGTTCACCGAGCCGGCATCCTCCAGAATCCATCGACCCCGCGAGTCCTGAAAGACGCGGGCGTGGACCGCATCCACGAACGGATCGTCGGCAAACAGCACGCGGCACTGTGCCGCATCCCGACCGACGGCGACCCCTTCGGGCAGCAATGGGTGCTCGGCCCCGCGACCGTGGGGCGTCTGTTCGATGAGTCGGGGCCCCAACCGTCGGATGTCCGCCGGCACCGCCCCGGTGTGTGGGTGTGTGCCTCGATGCACGGATGAGGCGTTCTCTCCTGAAGCTTGCGGACCCACGACGTCGGGGCTCGTGAACGTCAACCGACGGCTCCCCAGCAGCAGCTCCTTGCCGTTACGCAGCACAACCCGCTGCACACGGACGAACGTTCCATTGGTGCTCCCCAGGTCGGTGAGATGCCATTGATGGCCCCCCTCCTGCTCGCGGCGAATGACCTCGGCATGTTCGGCCGAGATGTCGGGGTCGTGGGGAATGACGATGTCCCCAGCGACCCGACCGATGACCGTGCGCGACTTACGCAACCGCCAGGTCTCGCCCGTTTCGAGACTGCCGTCGTCGAGGGCCGTCAACAGGGCCAGGGGCGGCCGGACGAGCGAACGGAACACCCTGACCGGAGCCGGTGATTGCTCTTTCGCCGAAGACTTCACGATCTCGGCGTGTGCGCGGTCGGCACTGCTGGACAAGCCAGCAGTGGCACCCGACGGACGATCGTTCGAGGTCGTCCCCCCGGAAGGCGCAGCAGGTGTCGGGTCGTCCATCAGCTTGCGCCACAGAGTCTCACCGAAGTCCTCACCCAATAGGCGTCGACCGAGTTGATTCAACATGATTCGCTTCCCCCCTTCCCGCTGCTGACCCCGATCCGCCTCACGGCTTCGCTCCCCCTCCGCCGCCGAAGCCTCCGCCACTCACATTCTTATCGGGAGGCTCACGCCTCCCACTCGCCTGGGGATCGTCGCGCTGCAATGTCGGTCGGCCTGCTGATCCCTGCTGCGGGAACAGCGTGACCTTCGTTCCATCGACACGAAACTGCAGTTCAAGCTGATCGCAGATCGCCCGGAGGTGATCGGCGTCGGTCCCGTTCTTCACATCGATGCTAATTGACTGATCCACGACCACACCGGCATCCGCCAGTGCCTGCACGTCGTACCACAGTTCGTACTTCTGCAGCCCGCCGACTCGCAGCAGGTTGCGGGCGGGGATGTTCGTCCAGGCGGCGGTCCAGCGGGCCGTCTTCGCAGCAGGTCCAGGATCGGGCGTCAGCTTCACGCTCGTGTCGTTTCCTGCACGCCTCGCCTCATGTTCGTCCACGACCTTCTGCAGTTCGGACTGTCCGGCAAGTTCAATCTTGACACCTGCTCCAAGTCCTTCACAGAGCTGACGGGCGCCAGAGACCGTCAGGTGACAATCCATGAGCCTGAGAAACTCCAGCTTGTCCAGGCGAATGAGTGCTGGCACTGCCTGATCCCCATTCGGCAGGTTTCCGATGTCCAAGGTGCGTAAGTCGCAGTCGACGAGAGCCTCTAAACCGACCTCGGAGGATTGGCTACTGATGTAGTGCAGGCTCCGCAACTTCCGAAACCGCTTGAGGCTGGAAATCCCCAAGCTGGAAAGATCTGAGTGCCACGCCTGAAAGAACCTGAGTTCGGGAAGTGGCGGCAGGTTCAGGACGAACTCATCGTCGAGCCCGCACCAGTTCATCGCCAGTGTGTGCAATCGCGGATACCGCGCCAGAGACGCGGCCCCGCGCCGCGTGAACTCTGCCTGACTATTGCTATACGGACCTTGGGTCCAGAACTCTTCCAGAGTGTCCCAGGCTGGCAGAGCGATCAGCCCGTCGTCAGTCAGTGTCGACTCCGGATTGCTGAGATAGAGTGCCCGGACGGGACACTTCGCGAGAATCGACATGGCCTCCGGACTGACGCCGGTCAGCGTCAAATCGACCACTGCAAGCTTTGGCTTGTCGGCAAGAGATTGCAGTCCCTTGGACGTGAATCCCGGTTGTCGGCCCGCGCGAAGCTCTCGCAGGTTCACGAGCGGATACAGCAGCGAGGCGACCTCATCAGTCAGTCGGCCGTTCCCGTTTCCATTCACAGAGATGACCGATCCTGTGTCATCCCGCCCGATGCTCATCCCCAGATTCTCCAGTTCGGCTGCGGCGGCAGCCTCCGTCAGCTCGTGGCTCGGCGAAGAGGGCGTGTCGTTCGGTGGTGAGGGAAGTGCTCGGCGCACTTGAGCTGGCGAGAGACTTGCGGCGCTCACCTGGTTGTCGAGCATCATCACTTCGCAACTGGTGATGCGGACATGAGCGTTGATCAAATCGAAAGCCGCATAGCCGCTCTGCAGCGAGTCGTTGCGCAGCTTCCAGCACCTGGCGGCCATTGACATACACCATCAGCCGCTCGTCGATGGCCGCGAGCACCCACTCGAACTCATCTGTCAAAGGGCGATCGGCCCGCGCCAGCGCGAAGTCTTCCAGCGAAGATTGCTGTGCTTGACCCAGCCGCAGCAGATCGCGCCCATCCAGGACGGTTGCGTAAAAACCCAGTTCCTCGATGGTGTGCGTGTTGGTGTGCCGCAGCACCAACCCCGGATGCGACACCCCTTTGACGTCAAAGTGCCCGAGCTTGGTGAGTCGGGCCCGGATCGCCATGTTCCTGCCGGTCATGGCATTCAGCGTCAGCCGGCGGGTTCCCTCCAGTTCCAGCACTCCCCCTTCATAAGTGGCCTTCTTCAGTAGACTGCGGGGGACCTTCGCACCCTTCGCCGCCTGTCGGGCCAGTTCGTCAAGCGCGCTCACCCACTGGCCGCTCAGCAGGCCAGCATACTCGGCTGGCGTCACTGGTTCGACGGACACGGTTGGAGTATTCTCTCCTTCGCGGGAACTCACGCGCCGAAACAGGCGCTGTCCTGCTCCTGCTGTGTTGACCAGCAGTGCTGTTCCATCCGGCGAGAGCCAGGGGGCCGAGTCCCACTTCCGCGAATTGACCTCGGGACCCAGATTGACCGGGTCGGACCACGGGCCATCGACGGTTGCCCGCTGCGACATCCAGACATCCGCTCCCCCGACGCCCCCTGGACGATCGGACGCAAACAGCAGCACCAGCCCGTCGGACGAAAGTAACGGGCTCAGTTCGCGATCGGAGGAGTTCACCGGTGCCCCGAGGTTCTCCGCCTTCGACCACGGGTCGTTGACCGACGTCCGCCGGCAGATCCACAGGTCGCTGGGCCCGTCGCTGCCGGTGCGACTGGAGGCAAAGATCAACTTCAGGCCGTCTGCGGACAGGGCGGCCAGTCCTTCGGTCTGCGGGCTGTTCACGTTCGGGCCGAGGTTGACTGGGGCGGCGAACGCTGCATCGAGCGAGGCCCGCTGTGACATCCACAGGTCGGTCTCTCCCAGACCACCGGGACGATCGGATTCGAAGATCAGCGTCAGACCGTCTGCCGACAGACAGGGACTCGCTTCGTCCCCCGGCGTGTTGATTGCCTCACCGACGGAGACCGGGGCCGACCATCCATCGTCGTCATCCGACCGGCTGATGAGCATCAGATCCCGCTGTGGTGCCTGGCCGATCTCATAGACGCGCCCGGGTGCGGCGACGTCGGTCAACTGCGCATACGCGGCGGCGAAGTCGCTCGCAGGGACATCGGAGGACTTCAGGAAATCGACCGGCGCGGCCCACGTCCAGTCAGCGGAGGTGAGAACCTCGCTGGCCGATAGAGAAGCGTCGCTCCCGGGAGCAGGAACGCTCGCCAGCGGCAATACTGGCATCTCCGCGAGCCTGGTAACATCGAAAAACCGCATCCGTTCGAAAGCGACAGTGGCGGGGCCGGGACTCAGAAAGTGCAGTCCCGTATTCGCAGGCAGCGGCGCTCTGGCGAGGGGCACCGTGAAGCCTGGCAATCGATTGTCGACAATCAGATCCAGGTGATCGGACCGTGGAACGATCAGCAGTGTATGGGGGCCGTGGACGTGCTCGAAGCCGGTCGCAGAACGATAGTGACCGACGGGATCCTGTGTCTCATCGTCCACGGCGACGATGCCGTCCTGGTACATGGCGATCAGAATTGCCCCGCCGGAATCAGGCTTCAGGTTCAGCTTGAAATGCGTCTCCGGCTGGGCCTGGAAGTCGAATGTCAACTCGAGCGCCTCGGTGTCGAGTCGCGGTCCCCCCGGGTACACACTTACGGCACCCTGCAAATGTTCGACGACCAGCTTCCCTTGCTCCAGGACTCTGCGCCACTTGGGTGTGCCAGGAATCAGCTTGAAGCCACCACTGGAGCTGTCGAACTCCTCGACTCGTGTGGGAGCCGGCAGAGACAACAGCTGATCTGGAGTTGCGGGCGGAACAGCCGTAACAGGCGGTCCCGAATCCAGTATCTTGACCTGGATGTCCTCGAACGTGCCCCGCCGCGTTGTACGCCGTGGTCTCCACGTGTCCCGCCCGCATGATCTTCACATCGGGGTATTCGACTACCCGCTTGCCGTCGACCTTAATCGTGGCATGGTTGCCGATCGCGGTGACTTCAAACTCGAATTCGTCCGAAGCCTTGAGCGTCGTGCTGTAGCTGGTGTCGAGAAACGCCACATAGAGTTGATCGCGATTCGGCCGATCAAACAGTGCATAGAGTCCCCCCGTGCCATGTTTGCCGCGGACGACGAGGGCCATGTTATTGCCTTCAAGAAACTTGACCCTGGCCTTGAAACTGACGTCGCGGGCCTGGATGTGGTTGTAGGCCACGGCCGCGTTATCGAGAACCAGCGTGTTGTTCGTCCAGAGCTTGTTCTGCGCGTTCTTGAGCGGCTTGCCCCAGTTCCACGATGTCGCAGTGCTGGCGGAGGGGTCAAGGCTGACCCATTCGTCCCGCGGCAATGTCGTGGACGGTGTGCTCGGCGGTTCGTCCTCCGCAGTCACTGCCGCAGGCGAGAGCTCCCGAATGTGGATGTTACGGAACTCCACCCGGGGTTTGTCCCAGTGCTGCAGGGCGATGCGACCCGTCGTCTGTTTCAGGCCGGCATGAGAGGCATTGATGATCTGCAACCTCGCGAGGTCGGCATCCTGGATCGTGCGTCCGTTCAGAGTGGCGGTGAGCAGGCGTCCCTGGAGGTGAATTGTCAGCGCATTCCACTGGCCGACCGGTTTCGCGGGGTCCAGCAGTGGCCCGGCCAGCCCATGCAGTGCCCCATTGAGAATGCGCGGGTTCGCCCGCAGCTGGGGAGTGAGGCTGCCGTCGTCGATCAGCGCGAGTTCGATGGCCTGGCTCGAAGCGGTCGCGGCTCGTGGTGCCCGCAGGTACACGCCGCTGTTGGCTCCCTTCTCGAGGCGATACTCGAGCGAAAGCTCGAAGTCGCTGTAGTCCTTCTCGCTGAAGAGGTAGCCCTGCCCGTCCCCGGCGACAGCAATCACGCCGTTCTCCACCCGCCAGGTGCCGGAGGTATCCGCCACCTCCCATCCGGTGAGGTCGCGGCCGTTAAAGAGGTCCGTCCCACCAGCGGAGGGACGAGCCGGCTGCTCGGCCAATCCGTCCCATTCACAAATGAAATGCGCCACGAGCTCGTCTGAGATGCTGGGCTGGTCGCTCCACTTTCCGCTGGTGCGCTTCGGATCGGTCGAAAGCCAGATCACCGCATAGTGCTCGCGTTCCTGCTTGTTGTTTGGCTGGTTCGCCAGCCAGTTCTTGTACGAAAGCGGAGCGCCGTTGATCCACTTCCATTCCCCTTCTTTCTCTTCATCACTGGCACCGATCCAGACCGCCTCAAAACCCTGGCGCCCAGCGGTCGGGAAACCCTGGTGAGCCAACTGATCAAGAAATGCATTCTCTGCGGCTGTTTCGACAATCGGCAGGTGGCCCCCCATCTGCTCACAACGCAGTTTGGCCTCCTTCCACGACAGCCGCTGGCCAAAGTACTTGTACGAGTGCCCCTGAAACGCCGCAGCATCTGCCGGCACGGCCGAAGTGGCCTTCGAAGGACTCGCCAGGTGAGTGGACCTGGACAACTCCCGAATGCGGAGATTGCGGAACCACACCGCATCGTGATGGTCCTGCAGGACGATGTGACCTCCCTGTTCGATGCCGAACTGAGGTCGATCCTTGAATGGTGTCTGTGCGATCGCCGACTTCCACGCGGGGCTGCCGACTTCCGCGTCGACCACCTTCTTGCCATTGAGCCAGTGTTCCAGATGATTGCCGTTGGCGACGATCCGGCCCGTGTTCCACTCACCCACCGGACGCAGCGTCTTTGCGCCCGGCGCGGCGATGTCATAGATCGACCCCGCCGACGTCTTCGGAGTCTTGCCGTTGGCATGCCCGGCATCATCGAGAACCTGATACTCCGCGCCGCTGAACGCGGCGGCTTGCGCTCCGCTCTTCGCACGATAGATGACGCCGCTGTTCGATCCTTTGGCGACCTTCCATTCGAACTCGAGTTCGAAATCGTCGTAGGTATCCGTCGTCATGATGTCGCCGGCTCCCACAGCATTCCCAAAGCGAGTGGGATGATGAATCGCGTCGCCGTCGACAATCCAGTTGCCCGCGACAGGTTTTCCATCGCTAAAGCGGACCCATCCGGTGAGATCCCGCCCGTTGAACAAGTCGACCCAACCTTCGTCCGCGGGTGTCGCACCGGCACTGCTGGACGAGCCAGCAGTGGCACCCGGCGGACCCGGCGCAACGTCCACATCATTGGACGCGTCAGGAGTGGCAGCGGCAATGCCCGGTGGTGTGATCTGTACGGTTGTCTTGTCCCCCTGCTGCGAGATCTCGACGGTTGAGCCGTCGTCCACCTCCACCCGCCCCCCTTTGAAAATGATGATCACTCCCGCCAGCAGCGCCGGCGCTCCGAAACCGGCGGCGGTCCACTTCTGCCAGGGAGGCAGCGTATCCCACCAGTTGTCTCCCTTCCGCTTCTTCCCGGCCGTTGATGACCGGCTGCTGCGCATGCGTGGCGGCAGCTTGACCGGCACCCGACTCTCGGCGGCCAGTTGCTGGAAGAACGCCATGTCGTCAGCGGTCGTGCGAATCGAATGATCGGGGGACTGACGTCCCCCGCTCGCCAAGTCACTCCCCGATGCGGTGCTTCCCGAGGACTGGCGGTTGCGCAGCACGTCGGAGAGGGCGTCGGCGACCTCCTTCATCGAGGCATATCGCTCGCTGGTCGTCTTGGCCATCATCTTCTGGCAAATCGCCTGCAGCCGGGGGTCGAGGCCGGGTCGCAGCGTGGCGACGTCCCTCGGGGTCGCCGTGATGATCTGCCCGATCACGGCCACGATGCTCCCCTCGAATGGCAGTTGCCCGGTCAGCAGTTCGTACAGAATCACCCCCAGGCTGTAGATGTCGCTTTGCGGGCCGACCGCTCCCGGGTTCCCGCTGACCTGCTCGGGGGACATGTACGCCGGCGATCCCATGATGGTGCCGACCTGCGTGAGCCGCGTGCTGTCGCGGCTTTCGATTCGGCAGGCCAGACCGAAGTCCATGATGACCGGCTCGCCCGACTTGTCGACCATAATGTTGGCCGGTTTGAGGTCGCGGTGCACGACCCCCGCCCGGTGCGCGTCGTCGAGCGCCAGCGCCAGCTTGCGGACGGCGACCGCCGCCTGACGTTCGGTGAGTTGCTGGGTCGTCGAGACGAGTGCCGAGAGCGGCTTGCCTTCGATGTACGCCATCGTGAGGTAGCGGATGCCGTCGATCTCGCCGACATCGTGCACCGGGCAGATGTTGCGATGATGCAGAGTGGCCGCCGCCTTCGCCTCCCGGACGAACCGCTCGATGAGTTCTCCATCCTGGGCGGAGTCGAGCTTGGGGGTCTTGAGGGCCACATCCCGGTCGAGGGCGGTATCTCGCGCCAGATAGACCGCTCCCATTGCCCCCTGGCCCAGACACTTCAACACCCGGTACCGGCCGAACTCTGCTGGAAGTCTCGCGAGGCGTTGGCTCGCGGACGGAACGGAGTCGCCCGCGTCGTGTCCGCGCAGCGTCTCTCTCTTGGAACCCGGTCCCGCTGGACGAGGGGGTGGAGCGACTTGACCGACGGCCGCCTCGTTCTCGAAGAACCGTCGCAACTCCTCGGCGAGATCGGGGTGCGACTTCACCAGCTCATCGGGAGAGACGTCGACCCCCTCGTCCCGCCGGCGGAGGTAGTCGGCAATGATCGCCGATGCCCGTTCGGTCTTTTTCCCCATGAGATGCCCGGCCCTGACTTCTGTGTGGAGAGCACAGCCCCATCATTCAGGCAGACGGGGTTGAACTCGGCGCTCGTCTTCGACTCGCGGCCAAACTCTTCGTCGCCGCTCCTTGCTCTATGCTCTTCGCTCTCTGCTCCTCAGTATGCCGCGGATTAGAGGATTTGCAACGTCCTGCCGGCATTCGGCAGAGAGCACACAACGCGTCCTCCAGAAGTACAGGCGTCACCGGGACCGAAACTGGGCGGAGAATCTTGCGAAAAATGCTCATCGGCCCCAAAGCACGTCACAGACAGGTGGTTGCAGCGAGACCCCCAAAGCCCGACCACTCGATGATACTTCGTGGCGCAACTCAGTAACTCGGCCACTTTGCTCCTCTGCCACTGTGCCACCCCGATTTGACCCTGTGATTTGCGACTCCTAAAGTGGCGTCACCGGAACATGTCACCCTCTGAGGAACAACCACTGTGACTGCCAAAGCCTGGGGAGGTCGATTCACCGAGCGCACCGATCAGCGCGTCGAAGCCTTCACCGAGTCCATCAGCTTCGACGCCCGGCTGGCCGGGGTCGACATCCGCGGGTCCCAGGCTCACGCCCGCATGCTCGCCAAGGTCGGCCTGCTCACCAGCGACGAGGCCGACCTCATCTGCACCACGCTCGATGACATCGGCGGGGAGATCGCGCGCGGCGAGATGGCCTTCCGCACCGACCTCGAAGACATTCACATGCACATCGAGAGCCGGCTCATCGAGAAGATCGGCGACGTCGGCCGCAAACTGCACACGGCCCGCAGCCGCAACGATCAGATCTCCACCGACCTCCGCCTGTACGTCCGCGATGCGATCGACCATCTCGATGAGTTGCTTACCGACGTGCAGCGGGCCTTCGTGGGTCGCGGAGAGCCTGATGCCGACGTGGTGCTGCCGGGCTACACGCATCTGCAGCGTGCACAACCGGTGCTGGCCCCACACTACTGGCTGGCGTACTGCGAGAAGTTTCAGCGCGACATCGATCGACTGGCCGACGCGCGCCGACGTGTCAACGTCTGCCCGCTGGGATGTGCGGCACTGGCGGGGACGTCGCTCCCGATCGACCGGCACGAGACCGCCCGCCTGCTGGGGTTCGAGGCCGTGGCCGCCAACAGCCTCGATGTCTCCAGCGACCGCGACTTCGTCATCGAGACCGCGGCCTGCCTGGCGCTGATCGCGGCCCACCTTAGCGGCTGGGCGGAAGAATGGATTCTGTGGAACACGACGGAGTTCGGCTTCCTGACGTTGCCGGACGCCTTCACCACCGGCTCGTCGATCATGCCGCAAAAGAAGAACCCTGATGTGCTGGAACTGATTCGGGGAAAGTCGGCTCGGGTGATGGCCGCGGTACCGCAACTGCTGATCCTCGTGAAGGGGCTGCCGCTCGCCTACAACCGCGACCTGCAGGAGGACAAACTGGCCCTGTTCGGTGCACTCGATACCGTCTCCGCCTGTCTGGAACTGATGCCCGCCATCGTGTCGAACGCCCGGCTCAATCGCGAGGCAATCGCGGGCCGCATCGACGAGGGGTTTCTCGATGCGACGGCGCTGATGGAGTACCTCATCCAGCGAGGCGTGCCGATGCGCACCGGGCATGAGACGGTCGGCCGTCTGGTGGCGCTGGCGGAGTCCAAAGAATGCCGACTGGCGGATCTGACACTGGACGAACTTCGCGAAGCCTGCGCCGCCGTCGATGAGTCGGTGTCCGCATTCCTCGGGACTGACAACGCCGTCGGCATCCTGCGAAGTTACGGCTCCGGTGGACGTGAGCCGGTCGTGGTGCAGCTCGCGCTGTGGCGCAAGCGTCTGGGGATGGAGTGAGCAAGGCGAGAGCCAGGAGCAGAGAGGAAAGCCCGGCGATGGCAGCGCCGGGTCACTTATGCGCAACATCCGCCTCACCATCGCCTACGACGGCACCGGTTACGCCGGGTGGCAGGTGCAGCCGGGCGTGGCGACCGTGCAGGGCGTCATCGAATCGGCCCTTCACGAACTGACCGGCGAGACAATTCGCGTGCATGGCTCGGGACGCACGGACGCGGGGGTGCATGCACTGGGGCAGGTCGCGCACTTCCAGACGGCGGCGACGATTCCGCCGGAGCGATTCGCGGCGGCCCTCACCGGTCTGCTGCCCGGCGACATCGCCGTGCGGTCATCGTGCGAGGTGCCCGTGGACTTCCACGCCCGGTACTCGGCGAAGCGGAAGTCGTATCGCTATGTGATCCATCAGACACGCGACCGGCACCCCTGGCTGGATCGCTATACCTGGCGACTGGAGGGGCCGCTGGATGTCGATGCCATGCGGAAGGCGTCGGTGTGCCTGGTGGGGACGCACGACTTCAGTGCCTTCGAATCGAAGTCGCAGCCTGACGAGAACAGCGTGCGGATTGTGACCGACGTGGTGCTGAGAGGACGCCGCGGCTGGGATCCGTGGTCGCCAGGGGAGCCTGCTTTGCGACCGCAGGATGAAAGCCGCGACTTTCTGGTGATCCAGATCGAAGCCAACGGCTTTTTGTATAATATGGTACGGGCCATTGTGGGCACGCTGGTGAAGGTGGGTCGGGGCGATTGGCCGGCGGAGCGTGTCGCACAAGTGCTCAAGAGCCGCGACCGGGCGCAGGCGGGTGAGACGGCACCGCCGCAGGGGCTGTATCTGCTGGGCGTGAACTACGAGGACGAGATCGCCGGATGAAGGTCGCGCACATCATCACGCGGCTGATCATCGGCAGCGCGCAGGAGAACACGCTCAGCACCGTGGAGGATCAGCACGCCTTGCACGGCGACGAGGTGACGCTCATCACCGGACCGGCGCTGGGACCGGAAGGGAGCTTGCTGGATCGTGCCCGGCAGGGGGGCTTCCGGCTGGAGATTGTTTCTTCGCTACGGCGGGCCATCCATCCTGCACGCGACTGGGCGAGCTATCGCGACCTCATCCGGCTGCTGCGTGATCTCCGGCCCGATGTCGTGCACACGCACAGCAGCAAGGGGGGCATCTTGGGTCGCGCGGCAGCGACTCGCGTGGGGATTCCCGCCGTGCACACCGTGCATGGGGCGTCGTTCCATTACGGACAGAGTCCCGCCGCGTATCGCAGTTATGTACTCGTAGAAAGGTGGGCCGCGCGGAGGACGGCACACTTCATCAGTGTCGCCGACGCGATGACCGACGCCTACGTCTCACATGGCATCGCTCCGAGAGAGAAGTTCACCACGGTCTACAGCGGGTTTGATGTTGAGCCGTTCCTGACACCTCCCCGGCCGCCGGCGGAAGTCCGTAAAGAACTGGGGCTGCGGCCCGAAGAGGTGGTGGTGGGGAAGATCGCCCGGCTGTTCCATCTGAAGGGGCATGAGTTCGTCATCGCTGCAGCACGAGCGGTGGTTGATCAACATCCCGAGGTCCGCTTTCTGTTTGTGGGAGACGGACTGCTGCGCGAACAGCTGGAGCGGCAGATTGCGGACAAGGGGTTGAGCGAGAACTTTGTGTTTAGTGGACTGGTGCCGCCCGCGCGCATTCCCGAACTGGTGCATGCGATGGACATTGTCGTGCACGCCAGCCAGTGGGAGGGATTGGCTCGCGTGCTGCCCCAGGGACTCATCGCCGGCAAGCCGGTGGTAACTTACGACGTCGGCGGAGCACGGGAAGTCGTCATCCCGGGTGAGACCGGATTCCTGCTGCCGCGTGATTCGGTGGCGGAGTTGGCGGCGGCCCTCAATGAACTGGTGCGGGATCCGGTTCTCCGCAAGCGTTTGGGGCAGACGGGCCGCGACCGCTTCACGGAGCAGTTCCGGCACGAGGTGATGACGTCCCGAATTCGCGAGGTCTACGCGAAGGTGATGAACTCTCGGTGACGCTGCCATCGCAGCGCTGTCGCGCAACCCGAGTCCCGAATCCCTCGGACGATTGTGGATCTCCATCGAACACATATGGGCGAGCGTTGCCGACCGTGCCGAGCTGACTGTCACCAACGGTCTTCGCCGTATCACTGTTCGCAGAACGCATTCGTCATCGACCAATGCAAAAGCCCGGAGGACAGCATCCCCCGGGCTTTATCAGGTGTTGCATCACAGCAGAATGCAGTGAGCCGAATCAGGCGGCCCGCAGCTCGTGCCGGCGGTTGGAGCCCGGTCCGCCACGGGGGGGATAGCCGTATTCCCGCAGCTTGCCGGAGAGGGTTCGCAGTCCGATCTGCAAAGCCCGGGCGGTCAGTTCGCGGTTGCCACCGTAGCGAGTGAAGGTGGCCTCGATCAGCTTGCGTTCCATTTCCCGCAGCGTGAGTCCAGGCTCGGCGGCGTCATCGGACAGGGGCTTCTCAACCCACGGGGCGACCATCTCGCCAGTGATGATCGCACCCAGATGGATGGCAGAGCAGCGCTCCAGCACGTTGTTGAGCTCCCGGACGTTGCCCGGCCAGTGATGTCCCTTGAGGTAATCGATGGCGTCGGCTGACAACTTCTGGGCCGGCTTCCCTTCGCGGGTCGCATACTCGGAAAGGCAGTGCTCGGCGAGCAGACCAATGTCCTCCGTCCGGTCCCGCAGGGCCGGTGCCTTCAGCGAGTGAACCGACAGCAACTGGAGCAGATCGGCGCGGAAGCGGCCTTCCTGGACCGCCTTCCGCAGGTCGACATGCGTGGTCGCGACGATGCAAGCCGGTGCCGGTGTCGTTTCATCACCTTCGGCGGGCTGCACAACGCTCGACAAATAGCGGACCAGTCGTTCCTGGACGGGCAGCGGAATGGTATCGACATCATCCAGCACGAGAGTGCCGCCGGCCGCCTGCAGCAGTCGGGCGTCGCCGGCCTCGGGAGTGGTGCCGAACACTTCCTGTTCGATGGCATTCCCCGAGAGGACGCGGCAGTGGATGCGCACCACCGGTCGCTGTCCTCCGAAGCGTGCCCGGTGCAGGGCCCGTGCCACGACGTTTGTACCCGATCCCGCTTCACCCTGAATGAGCACCGGCTGGCGATGCTCGGAGTGTTGCTGGATTTCCTGCCGCAGCTCCCGCATCGCCGGACCTTGTCCGACCATGTCGTCGCCGCCGCGGGTGATGAGTCGCCGCTTGAGCTGATCGTTCTCGGCGATGATACGGGCGCGACCCAGCGCGGAGAACAGTGCACCGTGCAGCTTCTCGCGAGTGAGCGGCGGCTCCATCAGATCGCACGAGGCGGGCAAGCCGGCCGCCAGTGCCTGACGTTGTCCAATGGCCGGCAGCACAATGAACTGCGTGGGCTGATGTCGCGAGCGGGCGACCCGGTCGAGTTCAGCAAGTTGTGAGGAATGGCTCGGCTCATCGACGAGACACACATCACAGGGTGTCTCTTCGAGATGCCTGGCGGCCTCGGCGAGGGTGGTGACGATGGTCGTTTCCGACGCATGGTCCCGCACGATAAGAGCGAGTCGCTGCCCGGCGGCAGCGTCCGGCGAACAAATCAGGACCTGCCCGTACAGACGGATCGTGGCAGAGGCGGCGGAGGCGTTCATCCGAGCCCTCTTCTAATTCAGATTGTCGAGATGAGATGAGGAGACCCTTACCACCCTCGAGGACACGGGCGAATTCGCGGAGCTGAGATGGCAAGCGATCAGTGGCTTCGCTGAGAACGAAAACCCTGAATGCGTGCCGACTCCTGATCATGACCGGAAGACACCGGACATGACGAGTTCGTCACATGTTCGAGGCCAAATTGACCCGTACTCAAACCAGAGGAAACGGAGGGAGGGGTGCAACCCGAACTCCCGGCAGGACGGCGGACAGACCTGAGAGAGGGGTCTGGGCCGCAGGCGATGTCGGGAGGGAACTGGCTGCGAGTGGATTGAGTTCGAGAGGGGGAGTAAGGAGGGGCGTGTGATATCCGCGAGGGCTGGTGAGTGTCAAGCGGTTTTGAAAGAACTATCTCGAACTTGAGCCCAATTTTGTAATTCCTTCCCGTGCGCGAGAAGTTTTGCGGCGTCGTCACGAGAGGACCATCGTGATTCCACAACGCACGCGTCGCGCACGCAGCCCTCCGGCTGCTCGAAGCAGCCGGAGGGCTGCGTGCAAACTTCACTTCTTCACTTCACCCTCTCCGTGGGGAGGGTCGAGCGCAGCGTGGGGAGGGGCGTAATAGACGTCACTCGGCGGGTGGCCGGCGTCAGATTGCCGACGTCCGACGGGGATTGCTCTGATTAAGTGATCGGCAATCTGCCCCCAGTGCCATTTCCATCAGACCGATCATGCGGCGGCATCGCGTCAACATCAATGAATCGAGACAGGATCGCGAACTGACGCTCTCCTGCGACCGGCGCGGGTGGCTCAGATGGCATCGCAACCTGGGGCTGCGCAGCCGGCGAAGAGGTGACGGAGTGGATGTCTATCAACCAGAATTGGAAATCACCTCAGAGCAACAGATTCTCGCACTGCTGAGCAAGCCAGCGGTAGCACCCGGCGTCCTGGTGGCCGGGGCTGGACCGCAGGGAAGCCCCGGTTCCTTCCGGGGTTTCGCCCCTGCTGTCGCTCCAACTCCGCCCACCCTGCCACCTACGCGGGGATATCGGCAGGCCGACTGACCACCGACAAGCGAGGATTGCCGGTTCTTGGCTGTGAGGCAATGACTTAGGGAAACCTGCCTTGCTGCAAACATGGCCGGTCACCTATTCTCCCCGCCCATTCTCCGCGTTCGTGCGGAGGCGATGGCTCCTGTCCTGGGAGCGATCGACCACAGATTCGCCCACCCCTTTCCCCATGGGCATGGCCAAACCACGCGACTATCGCCGTTCACTGCGCTCTGTCGCGATCGCCTCACTGGCGGTCGTGTTGTGCGGCTGCGCAGGTCGTAACATCAAGGTCGACCACCCGGTCGTCGGTGCGGCGCCCCCCAGGCGTGCGCCGTGAGTGGTTCCTCGCGATCTGACGAAGCCGACACCCGACTGGCCAGCGCGACGGTGAGCGACATTCAGCCGGTCGACTTCAGTGATGCCGACCGTGCGTTGCATCTGGATGCCGGCCTGGGTGAGGTCGCTGCCACCGTCAATGGGCGACCGATTCTGGTCGCCGACGTGCTGGAGCGCTACTCGGGTCAGCTGGAAAAGGCCCGACAACAGTTGCCCGCCGACAAGTTTGAGGAAGCTCGGTTGGGACTCCTTAAGAAGGAGTTACCGGGTCACATTGAACAGCAGGTGCTGATCGATGCCGCCCTGTCTCAGCTCGATGGCGATCGCAAGAAAGCGGTCGAGCAACAACTCGACACACTGTTTGAAAAGCGCATCGACGAGATGAAGTCCCAACTGGGTGTGAGCACTCACGCCGAGCTGGAGGCCCACCTGCAGGCCATGGGAACGACGCTCTCCAGTGTCCGCAAGGCCTTCTCCGATCAGCAACTGGCCCTGCAGTCGATGTCGCTGCATGCCGGTCAGGAGCCGAACATCAACCGGCAGGAACTGATGGCGGAGTACGAGCGCCGACTGCCGGAGTTCACCACGCCGGCACAGGTCAAATGGCAGCAGCTCTGGATCTCGTACGACAAGCATGGCGGCAAGGACGGGGCTCTCGCCGTACTCGATTCTGCGATCCATGAACTCAAGGCCGGCATGCCCTTTGATGACGTCGCCCGCAAGTATTCGGATGGCGTGATGGCCGCCGAGGGCGGGAACTGGGACTGGACGCAGCGCGAAAGTCTCGCGGATGCCCAGATCGCCCAGGCACTGGGAGAACTGCAGGTGGGCGAGATCGGCAGTGTCATCCAGGGTGAGAAGGCCTTTCAACTGGTCAAGGTCACCGGGCGTCGCCCCGAATCACGCAAGCCCTTTGCCGAAGTGCAGGGCGAAATCCATGAAGAACTGCTGAAACAGAAGCGCCAGGAGATGGCGAAAGACACACTCGAAAAGCTGAAGTCCAAGGCGGTCGTGATGACCATGTTCGACGAGGGCTTTGAAGCGCCGACACAATAGACAACTGACTGCCGCTGCATCCGGAGGATACCCGCCGGACGTTGCCGGCGGGCTTGAGTTACCGGCAATCAACACATGAAACCAACAACAGCCAGCCACATTCACCGGCAGACCTCGCCGGACTTGACTCAGAAAACCACCAAATCAAGACCCAATCCCGGAATTCCCGCAGACGCCTCTTGACCCTGCAAGAATCTCTGGAGTATCTAGCCCACACAACTCACCTCTCCAGTTGAATCACATCCCTGCCGACTCCTGTTCCCCTTTGAATCCACCAACGTCGGGCCAATGCCTGTCATGGTCGATGAACGTCGTGCGAACCTCCGAGTTCGATCGGCGGCATCGATCCGTCCCTGGCCCTGGGTGAACCTCCTCGACAATCCAACGCGGTGATTTGAATCATGGCGCGACATAACTCAGCGACGAATAATCGCAGTTTGGACCGGCACGGCGAAAACGTGCCTGAGGCCCTGACAACCGGCTCCGCCTTGCTGGGTGGACCTGGACTCCGGGCCGACAGCACGTCATCCCCCCAGGCAGCCAAGGAGGAACCAACCTTGTTCCGAATCATGGGTCTAGTGACATTGAGCGGCCTGGTGGCGGGAACACTGTGGGTCTCGCAGAACACCCGGGCCCAGGAACAGGCACCCGGGGGATCGGCCAATCCCTTTGCTGCCGAGCAATCGACCTCGTCGCCACAGGGTTCGCGCCCGCTGCGACAGGCGGAGGCAGCGAATCCCAACGATCCGTTCGCCACACCGGCTGCCAGCAGCACGCCCCCGTCGGCGACCTCGACTTCACCCATTGCCAGTGACGCTTATCGCCGTCGGGTGGGTGACTATTTGCGTCAGGCCCGCCGTGTGCTCCAGGAAGGAGACAAGGCCGAGGCCCTGCGACTAGCCACGACCGCCGAACTGATGGCCGCCCGTGCCAAGCTCAAGTTTCAGCCCGGTGAACTGTCTCCCACCCAGATGATCGCACAGATCAAGGGCGAGGCCCCGCCGACGGCCAATCTCGCCCAGGCTGCTCCCACAGGCACGACGGTCGAACTCGCGCCGGCGATGACCGATGCTGCGACGGGTGACGATGCCGATCGCAAACGACAGTACGCCCAGCTGCTGGTGCAGGCCGCCCAGGAACATCTCGACAAGGGAAACCTTGAAGCCGCCCGTCAGAAGGCGCTGCAAGCTCAGCAGGTCGATGTGACCTATGGACCCTTCGAGCGACAGCCGACGCAGATTCTCGAAGAGATCGCTCGTCTGCAACCCGCCAACGCCGAAGGACCGTCCGAAGCATTCCTTGCCGCGTGGAACACGCCCACAGAGGACAAGGGGCGGCAGGGGGCTGCACCTCTGCCCGCGAATCTCATCAATCTCGATGCTTTGCCCCCTAAGGAGCAGGCCGCCGAATTGCTGAACATGGCCCGGACGTCGCTGGACAAGGGACACTTTGACGAAGCCCGCAGTTACGCGCTGGCCGCCCAGAAGCTGCCGGTCTCCTACACCACCCTAGAAGCGACTCCCCAGACGGTGTTGTCCGAGATCGAACAGAAGACCAACACTCAGATTCTTGCAGCCAAGCCCGCCGCCGCCCCTCAGGCGACGGGCAATCCCGACGCCGATCGCGCTGCCGCCCAGCAGTTGGTCAAACAGGCTCGTGAAGCCCTGAGCCGCGGTGACGTCGCCGCCGCACGCAGCCATGCGGAGTCGGCCATCCAGCTGGACGCGACCTATGCACTCTTCGATGACCGGCCCGAGCTGGTGCTGCAGGACCTCGACAATCTGCAGTCACGACAGATGCTGGCCAGTGCCCCCGCCGAAGCGGCCGCCCCTTCAACGGAAGTCGCAGCACCGGCGATGCCCCAGGAGGTCGCTGCGAGCGACAATCCCTTCGCCGAACTGGACGGTCTCCCGGCTCCGGCATCGACACCTCCCACACAGGAACTCAAACCCCTCAAGGGCATCAAGCAGGTCGCCGGCGAATCGACGCCCACGCTCGCCGATCCGCAGGACATGCAGCCGCGCCACCTCGAAGCGACCATGGAGCAGCAGGCGGTGAAGTACGAGCGGCACCGGACAGAAGTGTTGAACACTGTGTTCCGGGCCGAAAAGCTCCGCGACGAAAAGCCTGAGGAGGCGCTGGAACTGCTCAACCAGGCCATTGCCGATCTCGAACATTCGGATCTCAGCAAGGAACATGCGGGCCGTCTGATGGCCTCGCTCAAGAGCACACGCGATTCGATCGACAGCTATGCGACGATGCGGAAGCCGCTCACGCAGCTTGAACAGAACAACAAGGAGATCCGCGACCAGATCAATCTCGATATCGAGACACGTGTTCGCGTCGAGCACGAACTCGCCAAACTGGTGGACGACTTCAACCGCCTGATGGACGAACGCCGTTATGCGGAAGCCATGACACTGGCCAAGCAGGCTCGTGAGATGGATCCCGAGAATTCGGCGGTCGCCATGATGGACTGGAAGTCGAAGTTCGCCTACCAGAACGATCGCAATGGCAAGCTCAAGGAAGCCAAGGCGGACAGTTTCCTCAAGCAGCTCGATGACGTGGAATGGGCCGCCGTCAATCCGGTCGGCGACAAGAATCCCATCGCCTACGACGCCGAACGCTGGGACCAACTCGTCAAGGGCCGTCAGCCGATCACCGACGCCCGTGAGCGATCCCCTGAGGAGATTCGCGTTCAGGAAAGCCTGGGTCGTCAGGTGTCACTGAACTTCACCGACTCCCCCCTGGCCAAGGTCATGGGAGAGATCGGGGCCAACGCCAATATCAACGTGGTTCTCGATGAGCCCGGTCTCCTGGAGGAAGGTGTGTCCTCGAACACGCCGATCACCATCAACGTCGACGGCATTCGCCTCAAGAGTGCCCTCAACCTGATCCTCAAACCCCTCAACCTCGACTACACGATCGAGGACGAGGTGCTCAAGATCACCAGCGGCATGCGTCAGCAGGGTGAACTCCAGCCGGTCGTCTACCCGGTGGCCGACCTGGTTGTTCCTATCCGCTCACACGCACCGACCTCACAGTTGATGCCGATGGGCATGGGCGGCGCCGGCTTCGGTGTCCCCGGCGTGCCGATGGGACAACTCAGCATTCCCGGGACCGGTGGCACGTCAGTCGGCCGGCGGGGGTCTGCACCAGCTCGGCGATGTGGCGACGGGGACCAATCCTCTGGCAGGCCTGGGTAACAACGGTGGCGACCTCGCGGGGCCGGCTCCTGATTACGACTTTGATGGTCTCACCGAACTCATTACGTCCACCATTTCGCCGGAATCCTGGAATGAGTTTGGCGGATCGGGGAACGTGACCCGGCATCCGACAACGTTGAGTCTCGTCATTCGACAGACGCAGCGCGTCCACCAGGAGATCGCCGACCTGCTCAACCAGTTGCGACGCCTGCAGGACCTGCAGGTGACGATCGAAGTGCGGTTCATCACGGTGTCAGACCGGTTCTTCGAGCGGATCGGCATCGACTTCGACTTCAACGTCAACGACAACATTGAAGGCAAGCTCCTCGACAACACCCTCGCCCCGATTGCACCGTTCGGCTCTGTCGATCCGATCAACGGTGGACGAACTGGTGTTCGAGCGGGGAATCAGGCAGGCCAGGCCGGCGGTCAGGCTGGCGGTGTTGGCGGTGGTGCGGGTGGTGTGGCAGGCGGCCAGGCCGGAGCAATCACCGGGACGCCTTCTGCTCCCTTCGCTACGGGTCCGACCATCAACACGGTCGGACGCGACGACTGGGGCCGGGGCGTGGTGGTCGGAATGGTCGATCCCCAAACCTTCAGCTCCGACCTCGACATCCCGTTCCGTCAAGGATCGTTTGAACTGGGCATTCCCGAGTTTGGCGGCTTCCAGCCCGAAGCCGGTCTGCGGTTCGGCATGGCGATCCTCAGCGATATCGAGGCCTTCCTGTTCGTGCAGGCGGCCCAGGGAGATGACCGGTCCAATCTGATGTTCGCTCCGAAGATCACCTTGTTCAACGGACAGATCGGTTCGGTGAGCAGCTTCGTGGCCCGGCCATTCGTGGTCAGTGTGGTCCCGGTGGCCAGTGCCTTTGCGGTCGGCTTCCAGCCCATCATCCAGACGATTCCCGACGGCATCTTCATGACGGTTCAGGCGGTCGTCTCGGCTGACCGGCGCTATGTCCGACTCGCCGTCGCTCCTTCCTTCACCAACGTCACCGACGTGTTCACCTTCTCGTTCGTCAGCGGCACCTCGGCAACCATCGGTGGTGGTCAAGGCGGCGGCGGCGGCGGCGGACTTGGCGGCGGCGGCGGACTTGGCGGCGGCGGCGGACTTGGTGGCGGCGGCGGTGGACTCGGCGGCGGCGGCGGCCTCGGTGGTGGCGGCCTCGGCGGTGGCGGTGGTGTCGGTGGTGGAGCCGCTGGCGGCCAAGGTGGCCAGCAAGGCCAGCAGGGTGGTGGAACTGCCGGTGGCAGTGTCACCGTCCAGCAGCCTGTCACCGAGATCGTCAACGTCAGCACCGTGGTCAGCGTGCCCGATGGCGGAACCGTTCTGCTGGGTGGTATCAAACGCCTCCGCGAAGGACGCAACATGAGTGGCGTCCCCATTCTCAACAAGCTGCCTTACATCAGCCGGCTGTTCAAGAACACCGGTGTCGGTCGCGAGACCGAAAGCCTCATGCTGATGGTGACGCCACGCATCATCATTCAGGAAGAGGAAGAAGAACTCCTTGGAGTTGGCCCCTAGACCTTTCCCCCCCAGGTCTCAGGTCCGAACCGTCGCGAATCGCGGGCGATTTGCGACGGTTCTTCTTTTGCACGCGACGCGAGCCACGAGTCCACTTCCTGACTCCTCTTCCGTTGGGTTCCCTCCCCCCTGTCCGATATGCTGAACATCAGTCGTATCGCTTCCAATCGGCGCCGGGACTCAACACATGTCCGCATCTGCACAGCGACAGCGTCGGCAGCATTTCGGAGTCGGCTTACTGGTGATGCTGCTCCTCAGCACTCTCGCGTCCTTGGCCAGTGCCCAACCGGCACTCAAGTCCGTCGAGGGGACGCTGAGCGGTGTCGAGCAGAAGGGCCGGGTCACATTCGCCACGGTGCAGCCCGAACAAGGTGAGCCACTGACGTTGGCCCTCACTCCACGGCTGAATGTCGAGGTGACGGCTCCCGGTGACGAGGGCTTTCTGCGGCCCGGGCAGTTCATCACCACGCTGGCCACGATGTCCAATCAGCGTCTGTTCACAACCGAGATCAACGTCCACCTGCTTGGGGAGAGGCGTCCCCCTGCTGGCAAGATCATGAAGGCTCCGCCGATGCAAGGGGCCAGCCAGAACACATACCAGGTCTCCGGTCCCATCGTCTCTCGGCAGACCGACGCGGACTACCCCGACTATCAAACGCTGACGCTCAAGGTCGCCGGACCGTCGGCTCCCCTGATGCTCGAGCAGGGATTCCAGGTGCAGGTGAAGTCCAGCGACCTCACCCAGGTGCCTGTCGGAACGAGCGTCACACTCGTCGGCAATGAGCTGCGGGGGGGCCGGTTCAACGCCACCGGGATCAAGGTCAAACTGACGGAGCCCTGGAACTCAGCCGACGTGCTCAAGGAGGCAGATTCTGGCGCAGAAGTAGCGCTCCGTCTGCTGCGCTGATTCTCGCACACAGGGGGTAGCCCCGGATCTTGATCCGCGGTCGCACAGCGACATCTCTGGACGTCCCTCAGCCGCACGTCATGCCGCACGCGTTGACGTGCATCAAGCTCGTCATCCCCGCGAAAGCGGGAATCCAGAACGGGATGCGAAACGACTGGATTCCCGCCTTCGCGGGGATGACGGAATGAGCCGCACTCGTTCGCGACTTGACGCATCATTCGCATCAATAACAGATGCGGTCGTGACCTCGAGGGACTCGGCCGTTATCATGCCGGTCCCATGCCTAAAGCCATTCTCTTCGAACCGGACGAATACCGAAATCTCTCTGCCGAGGAACTGGCGCTGCTGCGGCTGGCGCACGATCGAGCCGTCGATGCCCTGAGACGCAACATTACCCCCAAGGGGTTCACTGCCTGTTCGCTCGAAGACAACCAGGTCTACGGCACCGATGCCAACTACCGGGCCGTCTGGGCGCGAGACGGATCGCAGACGATCGTGTGGTCGCTGGATCTCGAGGATGACGACATCCGCGAGTGTCAGCGGGCCACCCTGCATACATTGCTCTCGCATCAGACACCGGCGGGTCAGATTCCAGGCAACGTCGGCATTGATGACGAAGTCCCCGAGTACGCCGGCGTCGGGGGCATCACATCGATCGACAGCGGCCTGTGGGTCATCATCGCCGTCTGGCGGTTCTGCGAGCGGACCGGAGACTGGTCGCTGGTCGAGGAGTTCGGACATCAACTGCAACGGGCGATGGACTGGCTGAGCGCCCACGATTCCAACAACTGCGGCCTGCTGGAAATCCCGGAGGCCGGCGACTGGACCGATCTGTTCGCCCGCGCTATCACGTGCTGTATGACGAAGTGCTCTGGCATCGCTGTCTGATCTGTTACAGCCAGATCCTCCGCCATATGGGCGATGACGAGAAGGCGGCCGACTATCGCACGTGGGCCCAGCATGTCCGGCGGGTGATCCTCAAGCGGTTCTGGCCCTCCACCAATCCGAAGGACCAGGATGGCCTTCCCAACTTTACCGAGGTGCAGTTTGCCCTGGGGGACGCGCGCTATCTTGTCGCGGAGATTTCACCCTTCAACTTCAGTTGGCGCTGCGACGTGTACGCCAACCTGCTCGCCTACCTGACGGACCTGGTGGACAAGGACAAGGCGATGATGACGTTCCGCTTCCTGTGGGGGGTGGGGGTCAACGAGCCCGGGCCCGTCAAATGTCTGTATCCGCCGGTGCAGGCGGGTGACCGCGAGTGGCAAGAGTACTTCACGGTGAACATGCTGAACCTGCCCAACCACTATCACAACGGCGGGATCTGGCCATTCATCGGGGGGCTGTGGGTGCGCTACATCCACAAGTTGGGGATGCCCGACATCGCGAAACGCGAACTGGTGAGCCTGGCCCACCTATGTGCCTCCGGAACTGCCCGCGAGTGGGAGTTCAACGAGTGGCATCATGGCGTGACCGGCCGGCCGATGGGCAAGTCGTATCAGGCATGGTCGGCGGCGAGCTTCATCCGGGCGTGCCATGCACTGCACATGGACCCGGACCACATCGACGATCATCTATAGGCGGTCTTGGAGTACCTGGCAATGCCTCGATTCCGGGTGGCCGGGTCTGACCAACGGGAAGGCCCGGACCGTGGATCGCAGCGTCGCTTGATGGCGACGCACGCCAGACACGGCCATCCGCTTCGCTGCGGACGCTGCCACCTATCCGAGAGATCGTTCTGTCAGGGGCCCGTCTTCGCGCCTTATTCAGTGCACAAAGCAATCACCCCGCACTTCTCGGCAAGTCGCCATCGCCATGGACCACGCCGTTGTGTCGTAACTCTATTTTAAAAAAGTTCTTGCGCTGACACATTCGTGTCAACTACATTGGGTTGCGATGTTTTGTGTCATTTGTAACAATGAGCATCTGAACGATGCCAAATCGCGAAGACGACGTCATTAAAGCCCTGCGGAGGATCACCCGCGCCATCGATCTCCACTCACGGGAGTTACTGCAGGCGTATGGGTTAACCTCCCCACAACTGGCGGCACTGCGGGAGTTGGGTCGCCGGGAGGCCGTTTCGATGAGCGAACTGGCGCGGGCCATGCACCTAAGCCAGGCGACGCTGACCGGCGTGCTGGATCGGCTCGAGAAGCGCGGACTCGCCCGGCGTGCCCGCAGTGGCACTGACCGTCGCAGCGTCGTCGTACAACTCACGGACGAAGGGCGGGTATTGCTCGAATCGGCGCCGCCTCTGCTGCAGGAGCAGTTTCGACGTCGATATGACCAGCTCGCGGACTGGGAGCAGTCGCAAATGCTCTCGATGCTGCAGCGCGTCGCAGCACTGATGGACACTGAGGAAGGAGCGGAGTCGAACATGGTCCAGAAGACGACGTCGCCAGCGGACGACCGGCCGCGAAAGGATATGACTGCAATAAGGCAGCCCGTTCCCCGTGCCGCGAAGCAAGCTGCCACGAAGGAAACCATCACCCAGGAAACGGACGAAGCCGGCGAGCGGCTGATCGAGGCGAAGTGACCTTCGCCATCGACACATGACATTCGCCGGACGGCACGCTCACATGCGTTCGACCCCCCGGGTCGTCTGGCAGCGCAGCTCGCAGACCAACAATCGCAAAGGAGACTCAGATGAGTACACGGACGAAGCCCCGCATCATGATGATCTCGACGCACGGATACGTGTCGGCCAATCCGGAGTTCGGCAAGCCGGACACCGGCGGGCAGGTGGTCTACGTGCTGGAACTTGTCCGAAGTGCCTGGCCCGGATGGGCTACGACGTCGACATCCTCACACGGCAGTTTCGAGGACCAGCCGGCCGACGAGAAGGTCGCCGACCGCGTGCCGCATGCTGCGCTTCCCGTGCGGCGGCAAGGAGTTCATCCCCAAGGAGACGCTCTGCGACGTCCATCCCCGAGTGGGTCGAGAACGTCACGACGCTCATCGCGACGCAGGGCTGCGACTACGCGTTCATCAACAGCCACTACTGGGACGCCGGCCTGGCCGGACAGGCGCTGGCCAACCGCTTGGAGATTCCGCACGTCCACACGCCGCATTCCATCGGCGCCTGGAAGCGCGACAACATGGACGGCGACGCCGGAGGAGCTGGAGCGGAAGTACAACTTCCGCACACGCATCCGCGAGGAGAAGGTGATCTACGACGAGTGCGACGTGCTGATCGCCACGACGCCGCAGCAGCGCGACATCCTCGCAGCAGGCGAGTACGACGTGCCGCCGGAGAAGATCCGCGTGATTCCGCCCGGCTACGACGACACGCGGTTCTTCCCCGTGTCGCTGGCCTCACGCGAGGCCCTGAAGCAGGAACTGGAGCTCGACGGGCCGATCGTGCTGGCCCTGGGCCGGATGGCCAAGAACAAGGGCTACGACCTGCTGCTGCGGGCCATGCCGACGGTGTTCGAGCGCGTCGCCAGACGCCCGGCTGCTGCTGGCGGTCGGCTCGACCGAACCCAGCGCGAGAGACCGAGCAGATCGACGAACTGAGAGCACTGGCCCGGGAACTCGGGATCGCCGATCGCGTGATGTTTCGCGACTACATCCCCGACGACCAGCTGGCCGACTACTACCGGGCCGCCGACGTGTTCGCCCTGAGCAGCCGCTACGAGCCGTTCGGCATGACGGCCGTCGAGGCGATGGCCTGCGGCACGCCGACCGTCGTCACGACCGAGGGCGGCCTGTGGGAGCAGGTCACCTGGGGACTGGAGGCGCTGTACGCCAATCCGTTCGACCCGGAGGCCTTCGGCCATGCGATCGCCACCGTTCTGCAGCATCCCCGCGTGGCGGCAGCAACTGGCCAAGTTCGGCTCGCAGAAGGCCCGGGCCCGCTTCACCTGGACCGGCGTCGCCCAGCAGTTGCTCAACGTGATCGAGACCGTCGAACCGCGTATCGCGCCGAGCCGCTGCTCGATGATGTCACAGTCGCCCGGGCCGAGTGGGCCATCAACCCTGCAGAGGAGGAACTGTGGAAGACGCCAGTCTCCTGATCAGCGATCTGGACGGCACCCTGCTGGGCGATGACGCCGCCCTTGCCGCCTTCGCCGACTGGTTCTCAGATCATCGCGGCGAGGTGCGACTGGCGTACGCCTCGGGGCGGTTCTTCGACTCGATCGTCCAGTCGATTCGCACGACCGGGCTGCCGGAACCGGACGCCATCATCGGTGGTGTCGGGACGGAGGTGTCGCACCTTTCCGTCGGGAGAGCCACTGGGTGAGTGGCCGGCGGATCTCAACGGCTGGAACCGGCTGAACATCTGCGACATCCTGGCCAACCACAGGGAGATTGAACTGCAACCGGCCGAATTTCTCTCCGACTACAAGATCAGCTACTTCGTGCACGGTGCCGACGACGATCAGATCGATGTCTATCGGAATGAATTGGCCATGGCCGGTTGCGATGTCGAGCTGGTCTACAGCTCACGCCGCGACCTCGACGTGTTGCCGCGCAGCGTCAACAAGGGAGCCGCCGCCGGTTATCTCGCGACCCTGTGGGAGACAGCCCCCGATCGGGTGTATGTGTTCGGCGATTCAGGCAACGATCGCGAGTTGCTCAGCCGGGGATTTCGCGGCACCGTTGTGGGCAATGCGCAGCCGGAGCTGCGCGAACTCCGCTCGCTGCATGTCTATCACGCCCGCCAGCCCTATGCAGCCGGCGTGATGGAAGGACTCTCGCACTGGATGTCGACGTCGTAAGGGTCGGCGCGATCCCGAAGAGCTCGGGCATCCATTCGTTTCTGGTATCCAGGCGACGCATCGCAAAATTGACAGCAGCACCGTCACACGGGACACTCCACGAACTCCCGATCACCTGGCTCGTCACGCTCGCCCCCACTGACGGAGCCCCTCACCAGTTCTCAGTCGCGATGGGCCCCTCCGGATGAACTACGGAACGCTGCTGTTCATCACGCACATCGTACTGGAGACGGCGGTCATCATCCGGGTAATGCTGCGTCCCCATCGCGACCCCACGTCTCGACTGGCGTGGATTGTGGTAGTCGCCGCAGTCCCGTTTCTGGGCATCGTCGCCTATCTGCTGTTCGGCGAAGTGAACACCGGGCGACGGCATGTCACTCGGATGCAGCGTGCTGTCGACCGCATGCTGCCTGAGACTCCAGCCGAACATGACGAACACATCGCGGCCCTGGTCCCCCGCCGACACGTGCACCTGTTTCGCGTGGGGCATTCCGTGAGCAGCTTCCCGGTGTGCGGGGGAAACTCGGGGCGTCTGCTCCCCGATTCGAACGCCACGGTTGATGCCATGGTCGCGGACATCGACGCCGCCACCGACCATGTGCATGTGATGTTCTACATCTGGCTGCCCGATCACAACGGCTGCCGGGTCGCCGAGGCGCTGCAGCGTGCAGCCTCCCGGGGCGTGACGTGCCGGGCCATGGCGGACGCTCTGGGCTCACGGCAGCTCATCGCCTCGAACGTCTGGCAGACGATGCGCGAGGCCGGTGTGGAACTGGCCACGGCCCTGCCGATCGGAAATCTGCTGCTGGCACCTTTCCACGGCCGCGTCGACTTGCGCAATCACCGCAAGATTGTGGTGGTCGACAATTGCATCACCTACTGCGGCAGCCAGAACTGTGCTGATCCCGAGTTTCTCGTCAAAGCGAAGTATGCCCCCTGGGTAGACGCAGTGGTGCGCTTCGAGGGACCGGTCGCACAGCAGAACCAGCGGCTCTTCGCCAGCGACTGGCTGACGCAGGTGGACGAAGATCCTGCCAAGCTGCTGGACGCTCCCGAGGACGATCCCGGCGGCGGCTTTCCAGCCCAGGTGATCGCCACCGGTCCAACCGTCCGCTACTCGGCAATGCCCGAGATGTTTGAGTCGCTCATCTATTCGGCCCGGCGGGAACTGATCATCACGACCCCGTACTACGTCCCGGACGAGTCGATGCAGACGGCCCTCTGTGCAGCGGCATACCGGGGAGTGACCACGACACTGATTCTCCCCGCTCGCAACGATTCATGGATCGTGGCGGGTGCCAGCCGCAGCTACTATGCCGGCCTGCTGAGCGCCGGTGTCCGCCTCTTCGAATACCAGAAGGGGTTGTTGCACACCAAGTCGGTGACGCTTGATGGTGAGGTCACGCTGATCGGTTCGGCCAATATGGACCGCCGCAGCTTTGACCTGAACTACGAGAACAACATCCTGCTGTATGACGAGCAGCTGACTGCCGACATGCGCCGGCGTCAGGAGGAGTACATCGCGGACTCCGTCGAGATCTCACTCAGCACGGTCCAGTCATGGTCAATGCCGCGCCGTTTCTGGAACAACACGCTGGCGATCCTGGGCCCGATCCTGTGAGGCGGGCGTGGAGTTGTGCCACTGCGCCTCAGTCGCACTCAAAGCCCGTGCGCCGCGGCACACGGGTACGGGGAGTGCCAAGCCGCTGCCAATCCGCAGACAAGATTTTCGGCGAGCGGAAAGTGTAAGCCTCCCGGTACATGGCAAGTCGCACCACGCGGGAAGTGCGGGGACGGTCGGTCGCCTGGTGGACCCAGGACATTCTGCTGCCAAGTGACAGCGATCTGGTGTATAGCCTTCTGTTAGGACACTGCTGTTCGGTCGTTTAAACCGCCTGCGTGGTGTTAAGCGACCGGTCTATGCGGCGACGCCGAATGCGAACGCCACAATAGCCGGCGGCTGTTATTCCCAGGAGGGCCAGCGACGTCGGTTCGGGAATGCCGACTGGGCTGACATCAAGCACCAATGAATGCAGGGCACCACTGTCTGCGCTGAATCGCCAACCATCGGGATTGCCAGATCTGGTGATGCTCTGCAGGCCAAATGCAAATGCCGAGTTCGAAGCTGCAAAGATGTCTGTCAATGCGGCTGGCGAAAGTGTGGTGGAAAGGATGGCCCCGCCAGGCGTATTCACAGCATCGAACGTCGTCGATCCGTAGAGTGTGCCATCTCCCATGTCCGTATGAATTGTCGCCGACGTTGGCAAGCCATGACCTCCTGTCATCAACGGGATCGTGGAGGACTGGACATTGCGAACGGTATAGGTTTCCGTCGTAGCACTCAGAATGAACCCAGCAAATTGAAGATTCAAGGTTGCCGAATTGACCTGCAATCCCGTCAGGTCGGGAATCTGAAATACGATTCCTGCGCGGACATCCAGACTGGACGTATCGTCCCCGATATACATATTGAAGAATCCTGGGCCTCCTCCCCAGGAATCGCTGGCACCGCGACCAATGACAGAATCCGGAATCGAGAGTATGGCAGCATTCACTTCGGCGAATGGCACGAAGGCGATGCACAGTACGGCCCAAGAACTTGCCCGCGTCATTGTGTTGTCTCTCCAAGAGTGCCCGTTGAAAGTCGTACAACGAGTACATCCATTACGACCAGCAAAGTCAATCACCCCGACACAGTTTATGCAGCTTCTCCATCGATCTGTCGTCAGCCCAAGCAGCCGCAGGGCCGTCGCCAGTGGCATCAGTGTGGTCCCTGCCGCGGCAACTGTGGAACAAAACCCTAGCCATGCTTGGACCGATTCTATGACGCGCCCGCGGAGTGGAAACCAAACATTGTGGCTCGCTTGGAAAGACCGTGGGCGGCGGCGAGCGGGAGGCGTGAGCCTCCCGATACCGTGAACGTCGTGCGACGTAGGAAGTATTCAGGGGACTGACGTCCCCCGCTCGCCACTCGTTCACTCGAAGCTCGCCACTGCGTCGATGCAGGCCCTCAATCGTCTGCTGACGTGTGAGGATGCCAGAGTTGCCATGTGCGATAGCCGCCGCTGAGGTTCCGGGTCGGTCGTCCCTCCTGGGTGAGAATCCGGGTGGCCAGATATCCGCGTTGTCCGACCTGGCAATACGCCACCACCTCATCCCCTCTGGGCAGTTCATCCAGACGCGACCGCAAGTCGTCCACCGGAATGTTGACAGCCATGGGAATATGCCCGCGGGCATACTCTTCGGGAGTGCGGACGTCGATCAGCAGCGGCCGCTCATTCGCCGGAATCGCCAGCAGTTCCTCCACGCCGATCTGTGGATGATCGCCTCGCCGCAGCCCTGCGGCCACGAACCCGAGCATGTTGACGGGGTCCTTGGCCGACCCGTACTGCGGCGCATAGGCCAGCTCCAGCTCCTCGAGTGCCTCGACGGTCATCCCGGCCTGGATGGCGACGGCCAGCACGTCGATGCGCTTGTCGACGCCCGCCCCGCCAACTCCCTGGGCACCCAGAACGCGTCCGGTCTCGGGATCGAAGGTCAGTTTCAGGGTCATCGATTCCGCACCCGGGTAGTAGCCGGCATGGTGTGCCGGATGCACATACACCTTGCGATACGCCCGCTGGTTCCGCTTGAGCACCTTCTCAGAGGCCCCGGTCATGGCGGCGGTCAGGTCGAACAGCCCGACGACCGCCGTGCCCTGGGTCCCTCGATAGCGGGAGGAACGTCCGAAGGCATTGTCTGCGGCGATGCGTCCCTGGCGATTGGCAGGGCCGGCCAGCGGCACCTGCGTCGGCTCATTCAGCACGAAGTCTTGCACCTCGATCGCATCTCCGACCGCATAGATGAGCGGATCGCTGGTCTGCAGGGCATCATTGACCCGGATGCCGCCACGCGGCCCGACCTCCAGCCCTGCATCGACCGCCAGTTTGTTCTCAGGCCGCACACCAATCCCCAGTGCCACCATCCGGGTGGTGATCTCGGTCCCGGAATTGAGGCGCACACGCAGTCCTGCAGGAGTGGCCTCGAAGGCGTCCGCCGATTCCCCCAGATGCACGGCAACACCCTTCGACCGCAGACATTCCAGCAGCGGCGTGGTCATTTCGGGGTCGAGCGGGGGCAGCACCTGCTCCTGCAGCTCCACGAGCGTAGTCTCGATTCCGAGATGGACAAGGTTCTCCACCAGTTCCAGACCAATGAATCCGGCTCCCACCACGACGGCGGAATCGATGCCCTCGGCGATCTTCGCCTTGATCCGGTCCATGTCCTGCAGATTGCGGAGGGTGAAGATGCCCGGCAGGTCGATGCCCGGAATGGGTGGACGTAGTGGGGCGGCACCGGGGGCGAGAATCAGCCTGTCGTAACTTTCGTCATGTTCCTCGCCTGTTTCGAGATTGTGGATGCGGACCGTCTGCTGCGCACGATCGATGGCTTCCACCGAACAGCGCGTTCGGACGTCGAGGTTGAAGCGGGTCCGCAATCGCTCCGGTGTGACGACCAGGAGTTTGCTGCGATCGGCGATCATCCCGCCGATGTAGTAGGGCAGTCCGCAGTTGGCGAACGAGACGTCTGGTCCACGCTCGATCAGCACGATGTGGGCGTCTTCCGACAATCGCCGGGCCCGCGCCGCCGCAGAAGCCCCGCCGGCCACTCCGCCCACAATCACTACTTTCATTTCCGTCTCCCCGGGGCATGCACCCCACTACGTGACTACCTTACTTTCTCGCCACTCGCCGCTGCGTCGAAGCTGGCGGCTCCGACGACGACGACTGGACGAGGGACAGCCCTGCCGCGTTATCCCGCAATGACGTCGTGAATCACGTGGCCGTGCACGTCGGTCAGGCGCATGTCGCGGCCGCTGAAACGGACGGTGAGCCGCGTGTGATCGACGCCCAGCAGATGCAGCATGGTCGCGTGCAGGTCGTGAATCTCCAGCCGGTTCTCGATGGCATGGTAGCCGTACTCGTCGGTCGCACCGTACGCCATGCCCCCCTTGACGCCGCCGCCCGCCATCCAGATGGTGAAGCCGAACGGATTGTGATCGCGGCCGTCGGTTCCCTGGGCGAACGGCGTGCGGCCGAACTCGCCGCTCCAGACGACCAGCGTCTCGTCGAGCAGGCCGCGCGACTTCGAGATCCTCGAGCAAGGCGGCGATCGGCTGATCGACCGCTGCGGGCGTTCTTGCGTGTGCCCTTCGCGCAGATTGGCGTGCTGATCCCAGCGGTCGCCGCTGCCGCCCGGGCAGGTGAGCTCGATGAAGCGCACGCCGCGCTCGACCAGCCGCCGCGCGACCAGGCACGCGTGGCCGAACGTTCGCGTGCCCGGCCAGTCGTGCGTCCAGACCGTACAGCCTGCTGCGTCGCCTGCGTCTCCCGCTGAGATCGTCCATCAGGTCGGGCACCGCCGTCTGCATGCGAAAGGCCAGCTCGTAGTTCGCGATCGCCGATTCGATCGCATCCTGCGCGGCCGACGCTCGGCCAGCGGACCGGCATCGAGCCGTCGCAGCAGTGTCGAGCTTGCGCCGCTGGGCGGCTGTGGTCGGCTCGCGCGGCTGGACGTTCGCCACCGGTGCGGGACCGGTCTTGAAGATCGAACCCTGGTACGTCGCCGGCAGGAACCCGCTGCCGAAGCAGTCGAGCCCGCCCGGCGGAATCAGCCCGCCGTTGAGCACGACGAAGCCGGCAGGTCCTGGCATTCGCTGCCCAGACCGTAGGCGAACCAGGCCCCCATGCTCGGCCGTCCCTGCAGGCCGATGCCCGGTGTGCAGAAAGTAGTTCGCGTTGGTGTGCTCGGAGAACTTCGACGTCATCGAGCGGATGACGCACAGGTCGTCGACGTACTGGGCGACGTGCGGAAACAGATCGCTGACCGGCAGTCCGCTCTCGCCGTGCTGCCGGAACTTCCACGGAGAGCCCGAGCGTGTTGCCGATGTTGTCGAACTGCGTCGGCTGAATCTGCATCTTGAACGGCTGGCCGTTCTCGGCCTGCAGCCGCGGCTTCGGGTCGAACGTGTCGACCTGCGAGGGACCGCCGTCCATGTAGAGGAAGATGACGTTCTTCGCGCGCGGCGGATGATGCGAGGCCTTGACGCCAAACGGGCCGGGCTCTGCACCTCCGGACGGCACCGAACCATACGACGCTTCGTCAGTCATCATCGCCGCAAGGGCAGCCGCCCCGAATCCGCAGGCGGACCGCTGCAGCAACCCGCGGCGGGTGATGGGTACTCGCAGCACCGTTGGCTCCCTGGCTGTCTGTCGATCATTCATGCCGGCTCGCGAATCAACCTCTTGTACCATTCTACCATTCCGCAGGTTCGGGACGCGCTTCGGTGACGGTTGGCATCAGCCATCAGGCGATCGAACTGCGTCATGAACGTCCCTATCGAATGAACACGAATTCCTTGGTGTTGACCAGCACGTGGCAGTAGTCGGCCCACACACGCTGATCCGGTGCCGACACTCTGTACTCCGCCGATTGCTGCCGGAGAAACGCCCGCCCGCTGTCGACTTCATCAGCTGTCGGGGAGCGACCGAATGCCGTCTGATACAGCAGCGCGATGCGTTCGTCATCCGACTCTCCCGCAGCTTCAACATCGAGCCGCGCTGCCCAGCGACCGGCCTGCTCGATGACCAGCGGGTTGTTCATCAGCGCCAGTGCCTGAGCCGGCACGTTGGACACCGACCGGCGACCAATCGTGCTGTGCGGGTTGGGCATGTCGAACGCCTGGAAGAATGGCTCGGCGAAATTGCGGCGGACGGCGATGTACAGACTGCGGCGGCCCTCACCATCCACCGGACCCGACTCGTCCGGTCGCCCCCGTCCTTCCAGAAACGTCGTCAGATGCACGGGGGTACTCTTGCCGTACAGCCGCTCATCCAGTCGTCCCGAGACCGCCAGCAGCGCATCGCGGATGATCTCACCCTCCAGCCGCTTGACATTCATGCGGTGCAGGAGACGGTTTTGTGGGTCAGCCAGTTGAGAGTTGAGCGTTGAGAGTTGAGGGTCGTTCGATTGTGACTGGATGGGCGATTCGGCGTCGGCACCAGCCATCAGTGATCCACCATCAACCTCGCTCGACATGCGATACGCCGACGACTGCTGGATCAGGCGATGAATGTGCTTGAGCGACCAGTCGTGTGTGACCAGCTCGCCGGCGAGCCAGTCGAGCAGTTCCGGATGGGAGGGATCCTGCCCCATGGTGCCGAAGTCGTCGGGCGTAGGCACGAGGCCTTTGCCGAAGTAGTGCTGCCAGATCCGGTTGACGATCACGCGCGGCAGGATGGGGGTCTTCTCGGGATCGACCATCCACTCGGCGAGCTGCAGCCGACCGCTCTCCTCGACCATCGCGGAAAAACCGCTCAGGCCGGCACCGTCAGGACCGTCGCAGTCGTAGAGATCGAAGTCGCGATAGCCGGCAGACGTCAGCATCTGTTCCCCGCCGAAGACTTCGAGGAAGCGCCGGGGCACGATATCCCCCGGCTTCTTCGGATTGCCGCGGATGAAGACGTACTCATTCTCCCCCGAAAGATCGCACATTGCCGGTGCGGCCGCCGAGGTCATGCGAATCTCAGAGAGCAGCCGCCGCTGACGTTCGATGTAGGGTTGCGACACCTTTGTGAACAGGGCACGCGCGCGCTCCGTGTCGAGGCCGAACAACTGTGGATGCCGCCTGGCCCACTCCGCTTCACTCGAAGAGGGAAGCCCGCCCCCGATCCCTCCTTCGTAGTAGAGCCATTCCGCTGCCGTCACGTTGGCCAGCTGCTGACTGATGAGGGCCGCGACCTCCGGGATTGTCAGTGCCGTCGGCAAACCGCTCGCCAGAAACGGACTCAGCCACGCCGGGGCCGTCGCGCCGCGCGGACGCTCGTCACTCCAGATGACTTCACCGACGGCAAACGGCTCACCAGTTCGGGGACTGAATTCCAAATGGGCGCGATGCCCCTGATAACGCGAGACATCCAGCGTGATCCAGCGCCAGCGGTCGGGGTGTTCACTGGGTGTCGGATGTTCCTGCGCCAGGCTGCCATGCAGCGGACCTTTGATGAGGACGTGCGAGTCCACGGCGAGATAAGTGTTGCAGCCACCGCGAATCCGGGCACTGAGATACCGATGCGTCAACTCCAGACCCGGCGTCCTCAGTACGCGTCCGGCCCGATTCCAGTCTGCCAGTGCTCCCGGCTCAGACATCGTGTCATCATCGGTTCTCAAATCGGCGAAGGCGGGGTCAAGTTCCTGGGAGAATGTGTCGTCGAACGACCCAATCGGAGCACCGGGATCATCGGTCAGCTTGAAATCGTACAGCGTTGCCGGTGCGCGAAAGGCGATCCCGTCCGAGAGGAATTGATACGGAAAGCTTCGGCCCTCGATGTGGGCGACGAGTTGGGGAATGTCGTCGTCCGGCACGTCGTACTTCGACGACGCGTTCGCGATGTAGTGCCGGAGTTGCGCCGGCGACTCCCACTCCCCGAGACACACGCGTGCCCACAGGTGAAGCGGATCGTCATCATCGGACGCGACCCGGAACAGATGAGCAATCCAGTGACTGAGCAACCCGGCATCCACCTGATGAGCGTCCGCCGCAGAGCGGATTAGTTCCCAGGTGGTTTCATCGAGGGTTGCCACCTCAACCTGTCCCGTAGCTGCACCGGGTTGCCCTCGCTGCTGCTGGACCACGTCATACGCCGCCAGCAGGTAGTCGTCGATCTGCTCGGCGACCGGTGCGACCAGTTCCACGAACGGCCTTGTCACCTCCCGGGAGGCTTCGCTTCGCAAAGCTTCCAGCTTCTCGGCGATTCGGCGGTTGTGCTCCATCGTCTCGAACCGCGCCTGCTGGTAGCCCGAACTCTGCAGATACCCCTGGAGGGCGTAGTAGTCCTGCTGGGTGATGGGATCGAACTTGTGGTCGTGGCAGCGGGCGCAGGCCACCGTGAGGCCGAGGAACGCTTTCGAGTAGACGTCGATCATGTTGTCGAAGCGGTCCGCCTCTTCCTGACGGATGTCGACCGGCGAATGCACCCATTCCCCCAGATACCAGAAGCCGGTCGCCACGATCGACTCATTGGCACCGGTGCGCGGATGCAGACGTAAGGGATGTCGTCTGAGCACTGTGAGGGCGTCGTACTCGTGGGAGAGACGTGTGATGTTCTCTTCGTTCGCAAAGCAGGCGGCGGGTTTCAGCAAATCTCCCGCGACATGCTCGACGACGAACTGGTCGTAAGGCACATCATCGTTGATCGCCCGGATGACGTAGTCGCGGTACTGCCAGGCATTGGCCACGTCGAAGTCGAACTCATGTCCACGCGACTCGGCGTACCGCACCAGGTCGAGCCAGTGCCTGCCCCAGCGTTCGCCAAAGTGAGGCGAGGCCAGCAGCCGGTCAATCACTCGCTCATGAGCGGTCGGCGACGTGTCCTCCAGAAATGCCTGCACCTCGGCTGGTGTGGGGGGGAGTCCGATCGTGTCGAACGTCACTCGCCGCAGCCAGGTGCGTTTGTCGACTTCGCTTGCCGGCGTGAGTCCGGCCTCTTCCAGCTTGGCGAGGAGGAAGCGGTCAATCGGCGTGCGGCACCACTGGGGATGCTCGACCTGTGGAGGCGGACTGTCTTGAAGCGGCTGGAAGGACCAGCGCTGCGCGCGTTCCTTGAGATTGAACTCGCTGACCTGGGGGGTATCGGAGTGTGGAGCGTCGGGCCAGGGTGCGCCCAGCTCCACCCAGCGGGTGAGGGTCGCAATCGCGATGTCGGGCAGCTTGCCCGTGGGAGGCATCTGGTAACCATCCGGGTCGTACCGGATGGCACGGATCAGTTCACTCTCGTCGGACTGTCCGGAGGTGATGGCGGGGCCGGTGTCACCTCCCTGCAGCAGCGAGGCCCGCGAGTCCAGTCGCAGCCCACCTTTCTGCTTCCCGGAGCCGTGGCACTTGTGACAGTGTTCGACGAGCAGCGGCCTGACCTGCTTCTCGAAGAATTCGATCTGCGCGGGATCGGTGGCCGGGGCAACCTCCTGGCCATGTGCCTGCAGACAAGCCGTCAACCAGGTGATCGCGGTGATCAGCAGCAGGCCGGCGGATGAGTGAATGCGCACAACCATGAGAGGCGGGATTTCTGGAGGCGAGGCAGGTCCCTCCATCATACCCCCGGCGTAATGCGAGTCACAATGTGAACCGGACCACAGCAGCTGTCGAAGGGATGGCAGGGGTCGAGCCGCAGGCGAGCCCCCGGCCCTGGAGCACACTGCGGGGTCGCCTGCGCTCCACTTCAGCCACCCGCCGCTTGCTGGCGCACGGCTCTGACACGCAGGACGGCTCCCCGAGGGCCAACAGTGCGGGGCCGGTTGAATCCCCTTGTTTCCGGGGCCGGGGAATCCTAGACTGCCCTGTTCAAAAGGAATCGAACAACTCTCACACATGGCGAACCAGGCGAGGCGGCGGACAGCTATGAAAGACGGCATTCATCCCGATTACCATCCCGTGGTCTTCTTCGATCGCGGTGCGGACTTCAAATTCCTCACGCGCTCGACCTTGAAGTCCAAGGAAAAGATCAAGTGGGAGGACGGCAAGGAATACCCGCTGATCTATGTCGACATCAGCTCCGCTTCGCACCCCTTCTACACCGGCAAGATGAAGTACGTCGATACCGCCGGTCGCGTCGAGAAGTTCCAGAAGAAATACAACTGGGGCAAGAAAGATGGCTGATGGCTCGTGGCCGTTAGCAGTTGGCTATTAGCGGGTGGCTTCTCGATTGTTGCCAACAGCCATAAGCCACCTGCCCAGAGCCAGTCACATGTTTCCCAGTCTGGAATCCAAGCTCAAGCGCTTCGAGGAGCTGGAGCTGCAGCTGCAGGATCCGGCGGTTCTCTCTCAGACTGAGCGTTTTCTGGAAGTCAGTCGCGAATACGGCGGCCTCAAGAAGGTCGCTGCGTCGGTCCGCAGTTATCATCGTCTGCAGGCCGACATCGCCGCCGCCCAGGCCATGCTCGACGAAGAGTCGGACGCCGAGTCGAAGCAGTACGCCCAGGCAGAGCTGGACGAGCTGCAGGAGCAGCTGGCGGCACTCGAGACGGAGCTCGAAGACCTCGCGACCGCCGGCGACTCGATCTCGCGCGGGGCACTCATCATGGAAATTCGCGCAGGCACCGGGGGCGACGAGGCCGCCCTGTTCGCCGGCGACCTGTTCCAGATGTACTCAACATTCGTCCAGGACGCGCGGCTGGAAGATGGAGGTCCTCGACATCAGTCACTCCGACATGGGCGGGTACAAGGACATCACCTTTTCCGTGACCGGCGAGGGGGCCTTCCATCAGCTGCAGTTTGAGAGTGGCGGGCACCGCGTGCAGCGTGTCCCCGAGACCGAGTCGCAGGGGCGCATCCATACATCCGCCGCCACCGTCGCTGTGCTGCCCGAAGCATCGGAAGTGGAAGTCGACATCAAGCCCGACGACATCCAGATCGACACGATGCGGGCCGGTGGACCGGGTGGCCAGAAGGTCAACAAGACCGAGAGTGCCGTCCGCATCACGCATCTGCCCAGCGGCATCGTTGTGAAGTGTCAGGACGAGAAGAGTCAGCACAAGAACAAGGCCAAGGCGATGCGCGTGCTCCGCAGCCGGTTGCTCGAAGCGCAAACAGCAGGAGGCCAACGCCCAGCGGGCCCAGGCGCGACGGACGCTGATCGGCTCGGGCGATCGCAGCGAGCGCATCCGCACGTACAACTTTCCCCAGGGGCGCGTGACCGATCATCGCATCGGTCTGACGCTCTACAAGCTCGACCAGGTGATGCTCGGACAGCTCGATGAACTGGTGGACGCACTCGTCGAGTTCGACCGGCAGGAGCGTCTGAAGGGGGACGGTTCGTGAGGGAGATGGCCTGTTGACTTCGGCTCCCCAGACCTCGCCGCAACCCTGGACGGTCCGCCGCATCCTCGAATGGACGACGCAGCACCTCACCGAGCACGGCAGCCCTTCGCCGCGGCTCGATGCCGAGATCCTGCTGGCCCATGCCCGGGGCTGTCCGCGGATTCACCTCTACACACACTTCGATGATGAGCTTACTGAAGAGGTTCGCGGCCGGATGCGGGACCTCGTCCGCCGGCGGGCGAAAGCCGAACCGGTGGCGTATCTGGTGGGGCATCGCGAGTTCTACAGTCTCGACTTCGCTGTCGCTCCGGGGGTGTTCATCCCGCGGCCCGAGACCGAACTGCTGGTGATGGAAGCCCTCGAACAACTTAAGGGACGCGAACATGCTCAGGTGCTCGATTTGTGTACCGGGTCGGGGTGCATTGCGGTCTCCATCGCCGTCAATGCACCGCAGGCACAGGTGACGGCCATCGATGTCAGTCCGCTTGCCCTCGACATCGCTCGCCGCAACGCCCACAAGCACCACGTGGAAGGTCGCATCACGTTCCTCGAAGGGAGCCTGTTCACCCCGCTGCTCGCTGATCAGCGGTTTGATGCGATCGTCAGCAACCCCCCCTACGTCGCCACCACCGATGAGGCATCACTTCCCCCGGATGTCCGCCTGCACGAGCCCCGTGAGGCGCTGTATGCCGGCGACGATGGACTGGACGTCATCCGGCAGATTGCTTGCGAGGCCCCGGCGTATCTGGAGCCGCGAGGCTACCTGATGCTGGAGTTCAGCCCCGAGCAGGCCGCCGCCGTGCAGCAACTGCTGGCCGACTCCGGACGCTTCGAGAATGTGGCAGTCCGCAACGACCTCGCGCAGTCGGCCCGCATCGTTTCGTCACGGCTGACGTGAACGCCGTCTTGCGGTCGTCGTGACGCCTCAGCGGCCCAGCTTCTTACGCAGCTTGACCATGAACGGGTCGTCACGTTGATCGTACGGGCAGACACGGAGAAACCACTGACCCCAGTCTTGCACCGCCTGCTGTCTCCATTGGGCGACCCCTTCGTTCTTTTGCTCCTGCGTGGCGTTGGCCGGGAGGGCGGCGATGGGGTTGTCCGCCAGGCCGAAGGCATTGGGCCGGCGGCTCATCCAGCACAGGGCGTTGTGGGCCTCCACCAGCACATCGACATCTGTGTCTTCGAGGGCCGCGATGAGGTACCGGGCCAGGGACAAGTCGTCCGAACGACCGATGGCCCAGACGGCGGTGCGGCGGATCTCCGGACTGGGGTGCTGGACCAGACTCACCAGTTGTTCCGTCTGCCCGACCAACTGCGAGCGATCTCCCAACTGGATGGTTTCGACGATCTCATTCTGAATGTCAAACAGGTCTCCGCCCCCCCCTTCTCCAGACTGCGAAGCAGTTCATCGAGTGCCCCTTTGGCAACGTCGGCCTTCACAACTCCACCATTGACGGTCACGTCGGCCAGATTCTCAGGCAAGCCCCGGCCACCAGCGAGCAGACCCCCGCCGATGCCGTCTTCCCGCGGCAGACGGTTGAGCAACTTGGCGGTCGAGCGCGTGAGAAACAGGATGCCGAAGCTCGTCCCCACAACATAGGGACCACCGGCAAAGTCGTGTTGCGAGCGATCCCAACTGCCATCCGGCTTCTGATCCTCTAGAATGGCATTGGCACACGCATCGTACCAGTCGACGCCTCCCAGTTCCTGGATGTTGGCCAGTGCCGCCATGCGTTCCAGACAGTAGTAGTAGTACATGTTGGACCCAAACGTACTGCGGGAAGTGAAGTTCTTCGATACCCAGCCGACGCTGCGACGCATGTGCTGCTCCATCTCGTCGAAGCTCCCCGTCGGCTTGAACGGGCCGGTCGGTGCTGCCGGTGTGTCGGTCGTGCCGCTGGGTAACTGCCTCTCCAGAATCCCGAACTTCTTCGATGAACCCGAGCCAGACTGTGTGCGGGCGATGGTGGTGGTCGCCGCCAGTTCGGGCATCTTGTCGGGGTACAGATGCAGTGCAGCGATCGAGATCGCCCCGGCGGCGGCGGCACTCATGTTGATGGTCGATCGCCCCTGTCCCGGCCCTTCGGTCGTCCCCGGCCGATAGCCGAACCCGCCATCCTCGTTCTGGTTCTTCAGATGCCAGGCGAGTGCCTTGTCCCACGCTTCCGGCGGGATCTCGATCCCGGCCCGCGCGGCGGCCCATAACGCGAGCAGGGCATACTGCGTGACGCTGGTATCACCCACAGCACCCGCGCCCTGATAGGTCCAGCCGCCATGTTCCTGCTGATTGGTCAGGTAGAAGTCCACAATCAGCTTGAGTTGAGGCTGGTACTTCTCGGCATCGATGTCGGCGAGAATCATGGCGTCGAGGGCCGCTTCGTACATCCCGTGCGACAGGTTGGCGCACTTGTAGACGCCGTTCTCGATTTTCTGCGTCAGAATGGCATTAAGGGCCCGCTGGACAGTGGGATCCTGCGGCGAGACGCCCCCTTTGAGCAGGGCATAGGCGGCCAGCGACAGCTCGCCATCCGTTCGGTCCTTGATGTTGGCCTGCAGGTACTGCACCGCCTTGCCGACCGCGCGGTTGATCGCCGCCTTGTCCGCACCCCGGACCTGTGGCATCGGAGGCAGCAGCAGTGCACTCGCGGTGAGCACACTCAGGGTGAACGGGAGCATACGACGGCGGCAAACAGCGTGGTTCATAGACCGGCCTGTCAGAGAGGGATCAGCCACACTGTGATCTTCAGCCGACGTCAGCGTGGCGTCAAGTGGGAACCACTGATGATCCATCCACCTCGAAGTAGTCGTCATCGGCAATGTCGGGGATGCCAATGACGAGGACCCGCATCCGGCCCCGGGCGGCATGCACCACTTCAGGAGGTATGTGCACCATGGTGCCGGGTGAGACGACATGCTCGACGCCGTCCAGCAACACCGTCCCGCTGCCGCTCAAGACGTAATACAGCTCCGTCGAGCGTCGATGGTAGTGCGGACGGGCTCCGTCGATGTCCACCGCATGGGCCCAGGCCGCCGGCTCGAGGGACGCGTCCTCGCGACTGATCAGTCTATCGCGCCATCCGCAGGCACTTTGCTCACGCGGCGTGTCTCCCTCGTGGCGCACGAGCACTCGTTCGCACGGGTCATTCACAGGTTTCTCGCTCCTCACTCTGGCTGTTCACACAACAGTACTAATACAGGACGCTGTGCTCTGGGCAGACTTCCGCGCCCTGACAAGGCATCACACCACATGTGTCCGACCGGTTTCAAGGATGGATGTCTTGGACGATCACAGTTTGACTCTCGGGTGCCACTGCGGCTGGTGCTGCCGCGACGCCCTCGCGATTCGTCGCGTACTCGTTGGTGCACTCCCTCGCACCTGTTCCCGTTCCTTGTCAAACTGCCAGCGCATGCCAAATGTGACGCCAGGGCGCAAATCCCGTGCCGAACAGGATTGGCCTGGTCCAGCAGTGCGCGGGTATCACGGAGTCTATCACCGACAGGTTCAAACGGCTCCTGAGATTCACGAGTTCCTGTACCTCCTCATGTCCGACGCATCGCGCACCACCGCTCGAACAGCGCCCTCCCCAGCCTCCACCTGTGCGGTCTGGCTGATCGGGACACTGTCGGCCTTCCTGGGTGTGCAGATGGTGCTGGAGTCTCCCGTCCTGTCGGGAGCCTTCCTGGGCCGGGCGACATGGGAATCCCGCGTCCGGTTCCTAGGAGGCGAGTTCCTGCGCGAGGGGGGCGACATCACCGGGGCGACGCTCCCCATGTTGTCCATCGCAGCACCGATCGTGGGAGCGATGCTCTGTCTGTGGCTCATGGGTGCGGGCCTGATCGCCTGGCGTTCAGGGCATTCGTTCCGCTCAGCGTTGTCCCGGTGGGGGACTGCGGGCTGGATCTGGTGGTGGCTGCCGGGACTGTGGTCTCTGGGATGGCTGATCGCCGCCGTCAGCGACTGGACAGGTGGACTATTCCTGCTGGCGGGGACGGTGGACCTGTGGTGGGCAGTGGCGCTGGCCGGCTCGATGACGACCGGACTGACGCTCGCCGCCGGACCCATTGGAGAGCGTCCCGATATCGCCGTGATGCCGTCCGCTGCCCATTCACGCTGGACGCGCGCCACTCTCGCACTGCTCGCCACCATGCTGGTGTACGTCGTCGTCTTCACCACGATGAACTGGCAACTCTGGCGACGGCCTGTGGATTCCGCACGGCGACTCGGCCATGTACGAGGAGCACCTGTGGAATCTGCTGCACGGCAAAGGCTTTCGCAGCTACCTCGACCAGGGCCTGTTCCTCGGCGAGCATCTACAGGTCATTCATCTGGCACTCATTCCGGTGTACGTCGTCTGGCCGTCGCATCTGCTGCTGGAACTGGCGGAGTCGGTCGCCCTGGCATCCACAGCCCTGCCGGTGTTCTGGATCGCGCGACGTCACACAGGCAGCGAACGTGCCGCCCTCTGGCTGGCGGTGGCGACGCTGCTGTACTTCCCGCTGCAGTACCTGGACATCGCGATCGACTTCAAGACCTTTCGGCCGATCGCCTTCGGAGTGCCGCTGCTGATGTTCGCCCTCGACCAACTCGAGCGCCGGCGGTGGGTCTCGATGAACCTGCTGCTGCTGGCAGCCCTCTCCGCCAAGGAGGACTATGCGATCGTGATTGCTCCGCTGGGAGTGTGGATGTTGCTGACCAGCTGGCGCGAATCACTTTGCAACGATCACTCGGCCGCTCCTGTCGATCGCCGGCAGATGCTGATCGGGGCGGCCCTTGCAGTTCTCGCCACTGCCTATCTGGGACTGGCGGTCAAGGTAGTCATCCCCTGGTTCCGCGGCGGAGGTACGGTGCACTACGCCCGATACTTCAGCCAGTTCGGTGAGACGCCCACCGAAATCGTCACCAACATGCTGACGAACCCGGGCCTGCTCTGGGGCCAACTGGTGACGGGCGACAGCCTGCTGTATGCACTGGCGATACTGGTCCCCCTCGGATTCCTGCCGTTGCTTTCGCCCTCACGCCTGCTGGTGGGGGCTCCTCTGTTCGTGCTGCTGTGTCTGAACGAACTCTCGCACGACCCGCCGGCCCCCATGCATCACTTTCATGCGCCGCTGGTGCCAATTGTCTTCTGGGCAGCATCCGCGGGCCTCGCGCGGGTGACGCGGCTCCGACGATTCCGCAGCGGCACCCCGGCACGTGCTGACCGAGCGCTGATGGCCGCGCGCTTCGCCTGTCTCTGCGCCCTGTGCACCGGGCTGACGGCGTCGCTGCATCCGCTGAGCTTCAAGTTCTGGGACCCCGCGCAGCACCTACTGGAGAACGTTGTACATCCCCGGTCCGCGTGCCGAGATGTTCGCGAAGATCGAGCCGCTCATTCCTCCGACAGCCCGTGTGGCATCGACCGACTTCGTGCATCCGCGGTTCACGCACCATGCGCGGTCATACGATTACAGCGACTACCGCCGAGCCGTCGCCAACTACGAGCAGAGGGTGCCGGAGGACACCGACTTCATCGTCATCGACACCAGGCATCCCTACAGCCTGCAGGATCACGGCAAGGTGCTCACACCCGAGGACCTGCCCGAGTATCAATCGGGAGAATGGGACGTGCTGCCGGACGAGACCGGCGGGTACTTCATCGTGCTGAAGCGCAAGGCACCCGGCGCACCGCCTTGACCGTCAATCCTCCGCCTTGCTGCCGTCGTCGCACATCCGCACGATCTTCGGATCGAACCGCGCGATCGTCTCCACCAGGTCGGACTGCTCGCGCATCACCGTGTCGATGTCCTTGTACACGCCCGGCACTTCGTCCGCGCCGGCGGAGAGGACCGTGCACGCCCTTCTTCGCCAGGTCTTGCTCTGACGGCCTTGAAGCCGAAACCGGTCGCTGGCCTGCGTGCGCGACATGCGCCGCCCCGCTCCGTGAGCGGCTGACGCCAGCGACTCAGCGTTCCCCTTGCCCCGCACGACGTACGCGGGCGTCGCCATCGATCCGGGAATGACGCCCAGCACTCCTGCGCCGGCCGGCGTCGCCCCCTTGCGATGCACGATCACCTCCACGCCCGCCATGCGTTTCCTTCCACGCGAAGTTGTGATGGTTCTCGACTCCCGCGACGATCTCGGCGCCGCACAGCTCCGCGCACCAGCCGATGAATGACGTCGTGATTCGCGGCGGCGTAGTCGCCCATCAGGTTCATCGCGGCCCAGTACTCCTGTCCCGCCTCTGTGTCGAGGTCGAGCCACGCCAGCTGGCCGCAGGTCTTCGATACCGCTTGCGGCAGCCGGCTCTGGGCGATGGCGCAGTACGTCGAACAGACCGCTGCCCGACGCCGCGGCTGCCGCAGTGGCTCATCAGCGCCACATACTCCCCGGCGTCGAGGCCCAGTTCGTCGTCGCGCTCGTCGAGCGTGAGCATGCCGAACTCGACGAAGTGGTTGCCCGAGCCGCGACGTACCGAGCTGCTTCCAGGCCGTGTCCTTGCGCTCGCGCGTGATCCGCGAGACGCTCCAGTCCCGTCCATCACCGGCGTGATCCTGCCGCTGGCTCGTGCTCGACTCCCGACCCCGAACACGCGTGCCCCGCTCCAGCGCCCGTCGAAGACGTGCGAACATCTCGCGGTCGTCGAGCGTACTCCGCCGGCAGGTCGAGCACCGACAGCTTCATCCGGCAGGCGATGTCGACGCCGACGGCGTACGGAATGACCGCGTTCTCGCAGTGCCAGCACCCCGCCGATCGGCAGGCCGTAACCGACGTGCGCATCGGGCATCAGGGCGGCCGCGACCGCACCGGCAGGGCGCAGGCCTGGCGCATCTGCGCGTGCGATGCCTCGTCGATGTCCGCCGCTCCCCAGGTGCGATACGAGATCGGCTCGGGGCGGACGAACTGACGTTCCTCGACAAGGGCGGTCGCGAACGGTCCGAAGTGTGCATCATGCAAATGCGTCTCGGGATGGGCCAGCATCTCCTCGATGAACCTCTTACCCTCAGACATTCGCCACGCGCAGAGCCTTGGCTGCCGACTGGACGCCGGCAATCGCGGCAGACACGCAGTCCGGTGGAACGCCGAGCTTGATGAGCTGCTTCTTGTTCATGGGTCGGGCTCATGTTGTGATCCATCATTGTACCGTGATTGAGGAGGACGAGTATTCGCACCCACCACAGGGCTCTACGCGGAAATGACGGGATCCGCGAAGCACCCCGGCTGTTTTGAACAGCCGGGGTGCTGTCCGGATGTCACGCTGGCGGTCATCGCAAGGCCCCGGATAGAGTGAACTCGTGCCGGGTCGCCCACACGAACCTCACTGCATTGGAGGAGCGCCATGAGTTACGTCGATACGATTCTGCCCGAGTTCGACCAGGAGATGGCCAGTACCCGCAAGGTGCTCGAGCGCATTCCCGAAGACAAGCTCACCTGGCGGGCGCATCCCAAGTCGAACACCATCGGCTGGAATGCCAATCACCTCGCCGAGATCCCCGGCTGGGTGGAAGGAGTTCTCACCCAGAATGAGTGGGACATGGCACCTGCGGGAGGGGAGCGTTATCAGTCTCCCAAGCTGACCAACCGGACGCAGATCCTCGAACTCTTCGATCGCAACGTTGTCGAGGGCCGCAAGGCGATCGCCGCGGTCGACGAAGCGACGCTGGGTGATCAGTGGTCACTGGTCCAGGGAGGGCAGCCGTTCTTCACGATGCCAAGGGCCGCGGTCATCCGGACGTTCGTGCTCAACCACCTCATCCATCACCGGGCGATCTTGTGCGTGTATCTGCGTCTGAACGACATCCCGGTCCCAGGCATCTACGGCCCCTCGGGGGATGAGTAGGCGAGACGCGGATACCTGTTTGGCATGCCCACTCTACAACTCGGATTCACCCTCCCCTTGGGGAGTTGGCGAGGGTCGAGCAGCGAGGGGAGGGGTGGCCCGGATCTCAATCCGGGGTCGCGAGGCGACAGGAGGTTGTGGTTCATGTCGCCTTGTCACCAGACGGCGGGGGGACGTCCCCCCAGCAACCTCTTGCGGCTGCGCCGCACCGCTTCCAGAAGTGGTGCTACCCAAAGGAATTTACTCGCCCTTGGGGGAGTGTGAAGAATGAACAGGCGCGTGAGATGTCTGCGTCTACCCGCGGAGAGTCGAAGAAACGAACAGCCGGGGTGCTCCAAATCCAGTGCCGTTGCGTGTTAATCCCCCCCTCTTCCTGCGGTCAGACTGAGTGGCGACTCGGGTCGGTTTCCATTTCGCCAAGTTATGGTATTTTGCCGAGTTGTATCAATGTGCCCGGATACTGTCGCCGGTCATGTGACATGCGACCAGCGAGGAGACACCTTGGAAGCTGCCGCGTCGAGAGAACCTGATCGCTCTGGTCCGCCTTACGGGGCCGCCAGAAACGGCAAGTCTCACGGATCGCCGGCATCCGCAGATGCGGCACATCCTGCTGCAGGTCCCCACACCCGGGCGACGGGGTCGCACCTTCAAGGTGATTCCCGAGACACGGGCCCTGCGCGAGGAGATCAAGGCCGCCGCCGGGCGATTCACGGAGGACATCGACAAGACGCATCCCTTCACCCGGGACGCTCTGGAACAGATGGGGCGGCAGTTGCTCAGAGGGATGGGACATCCCGAGCGGTATCTCGGGTTTACGATGGTGCAGATCGGCAACTCGTTCTGGAAGCGGCAGTTCATCGCCACTCCATTCGAGCGCCGGCTGCTGCTGTTGCCTCATACCAACGGAACGACTTCGGCCGGGGAACCGCCTGGCAACGATCGCCCATTTCGCGTCGACACCGCTGACTGCTCGAATGGTCTCGCCGAGGGTTATCGAGCCCGGGCCGAAGAACTGGGCTATCAGGTGATGGTCGCCCAGGGAGACCCAGGCGTGCTGAAGGTGATCGTCGAGGGTCACGTGGACGGCATCCTCGGTGTGGCGAGTCTCAACGACCTGGAGAAGGCGATCGACCAGATTCTGATCGCCGGCGTGCCCTCCTATGCCGTGCCGCTGCAGGCAGAGGACGGGGCCGTTGTGACGCTGGATGAAAGCTGGATCTGGGATGTCCTGGAACAGTACGAACCGCTCACCCAGCCGCGAACGGCCAGCTATCTGTCGCTGATGCGGGCCGCCAACCGCCTGTTTGACGACGACTTCGATCGGCTGCTCCCTCGTGTCCGCAGCAACACTCCGGAAGCAGCGGCGGCACCGCTGGGTCAAACGGAAGACATTGCGTACGACTGGCTGGCCAACGGCGGGAAGCGGTTCCGGCCATTCATCACACTCGCCGCCTGGCAGGCCCTGCGTGAGGAAGCAGACCTGTCCGCCGATGACCCGGGTGAAGCACCGCAGTTCCCGGATGCGGTGGCCCGCGTGGCGATTGCCATCGAAGCGTTTCACAAGGCGTCGCTCGTCCACGACGACATCCAGGACGACGACCTGTTCCGGTATGGACGCGAGACGCTGCATCGTGCCCATGGGATGGGACCCGCGATCAACATCGGCGACTATCTCATCGGGCTGGGGTACCGTCTCGTCAACTCCTGCCGGGATGAGCTGGGGGCGGAAGTTGCCGCAGACATCGTCGACAACATGTCGCGGGCGCACATCAAGCTGTGTGACGGGCAGGGGGCCGAGATGTCGTGGCAGCATCGTCCCGACTGGGCGATTACGCCGCTCGACGCATTGCAGATCTACGCCCTCAAGACGTCACCGGCCTTCGAAGCCGCCTTGTATGCCGGGCTGCGCATGTCCCGATCGAGCGATGTCTCTGACGAGATGATTCCCCAGTTCGCCCGCCATCTGGGGGTCGGCTTTCAGGTCCTCAACGACCTCAACGACTGGCGGGAGGACGATCACAATAAGCTGGTCGCAGGACAGGATGCCCTCGCCCTGCGTCCCACCGTGCTGCTGGCATTGGCACTCGAATCCGCGACCCAGGCACAGCGGCTGGAGATTCGCGAGATCCTCGAAAGCGTGGGAGACGACGACCAGCGCGTGGCCCGACTGCGGACGATCTTCGCTGATTGTGGCGCATTCACGCAGGCGGCAGCGATTGTGGACACGGCACGTCGTCGGGCGGAAGCACTGACCGGTCAGGTCAGCGTGGAACCTCTCCGCCGGCTGCTGCACTTTCTGGTCGAGACGGTACTCGCTCCCGATGGTCCGGGACCCACTCGCCCGCCTGATGCGGCTAACGTCCCGCAGGCGACCGCGACCTGACGTCCGCATTACCCATGCACTTCAGCGCACCGCACCGCCATTGGCGTTAATGACCTGCCCCGTCACATAGGAGGCATCGTCGCTGACCAGAAACCGGGCGAGTCGGGCGATGTCCTCCGGCGTCCCCCAGCGTCGCAGGGGGGTCTCGCGCAGCACGCGTTGTTGCCATGCGTCGCCGGCGTGCTGGCCCCAGGCGGTGCGAATCCATCCGGGAGCGATACAATTCACCCGCACCTGCGGGGCGAGGCTGAGGGCCAGCGACCTTGTGAACCCCATGATGGCGTTCTTGGAGGCCGCGAACAGCTCACCGCTGTCTCCCTCCATACCGCTCGACGCCTGATCCCAGCCGATGGTGAGGATCGATCCAGTTCCGGCTTTCTGAAAGCGGCGACCCGCTTCGCGACTAAGAAGCAGCGTGGCCCGGACGTCAACCTGCCAGAGACGCTCCAGTTTCTGTGAGTACGCCAGTTGTGCGCCGTCGCCTGTCAGCACATCCGCCCCCGCATTGTTCACCCAGATGGTGGGGTGATCGGGCAGCACCTCCCAGGCGGCATCGACCAGGGGGATCAGTTCGTGCTCATCATCGAGTTTCCATGACAGCACCTCGGCAGATCGTCCCATGTCGCGGATTTCATCAACCACCCGCCGGGCGTCGCTCACGGAATCACGACAATGGACGATGACATTGGCCCCAGCCCGCGCGAACTCGAGGGCGATGGCCTTGCCGATGCCGGAGGACGAACCGGTGACCATGGCGAGTTGTCCCTCCAGAGAGCCGAACGCATCAGCCAGTGCCATTAGGTGTTTCCTGTCAAATCGGCAGGGAGTGGCAGAAACGAAATAAAGGGTTGGTCCGAGTGTTGCTCAATATCGTATCAGTTCCAGAGAACACGCAAATCCAAACAGGTTTGCACAGCCGGACAGGAGACCTTTGTGCACTATTTACAGCACATCCTCAGCACGAGAGGAAAAACTTGCGAAGCTTTCGAGGCCATTGGCGAAGTGATTCCCGTCAATGGCTGCCTGCGATCAGCAAGGTTTCGATGGAAGTTGCAATGTTTTCCCCGCCGGTTCACGCCTGTGGGATAGAGAGACACAATAACCCCCGGAGAGAGGCACAGATGATCTCATACGTGGCACCACTCCCCAGCGTTCCGATGGACTCACGATCGTTTCCCACGCTCGACGACCAGTTGCAGAAGGACCTCGTTCAGGTCTTCAAGCTGCTGGCTGACGAGAATCGCCTCCGCATTCTGCTGGACCTCGGCCGGGAGGGAGAGCTGAACGTCACCGCCATCTGCGACCGGCTGGGCCAGAGTCAACCGGCGGTCAGCCATCACCTCGCATTGCTGCGTGTCGCCGGGCTCATCCGTTGCCGGCGGGACGGCAAGCACAACTTCTATTCGATCCGGCGGGACCACTTCCACGAACTGCTGGCGGAACTGTTCCGCAGTTTCGCCGACGACAGCGATGAGAGCGAAATTCGCCTCGACGGGTTCGTCTTCCGGCCTGCGGAGGTGTGACGGCATGTCTGCGACGGACTACACTCCGCAAACGGTCCGTTTGGGGAGATGTCGGCATGGCTCAACTGGGTGTGAACATCGATCACGTGGCGACGATCCGCCAGGCCCGGCGGACGATCGAGCCCGACCCCGTATGGGCCGCCGCCCTCGCTGAACTGGGGGGAGCGGACGGCATCACGCTGCACCTGCGCGAGGACCGTCGGCACATCCAGGATCGCGACCTGCGCGTGATGAAGGAGACTGTGCGGGTCAAGCTCAACCTTGAGATGGCGACTTCCGAGGAGATTCTGCAGATCGCCCTCGATGTCCGTCCCGATCAGGTGACACTGGTTCCCGAGAAGCGCGAGGAGGTGACGACCGAAGGGGGACTGGACGTCATCGGCCAGCAGTCGCGTGTTGAATCCTGCATCAAACAACTCCAGCAGGCGGGCATCGAGGTGAGTCTGTTCATCGATCCCGACGTGCGACAAATCGACGCGGCGATCGACTTGGGGGTGCCGGCCGTCGAACTGCACACGGGACGATATGCCGACGCGACCACGTCCTCCGCCCGCGATCGCGAGTTCCTCGCACTGGTGAAGGCGGGTGAGCACGCGGTCAAGGGAGGGCTGCTGCTGCACATGGGGCATGGGTTGACGTACCGCAATGTCAGCCGGATCGCCGCGATCCCCAATCTCGGGGAATTGAACATCGGTCACAGCATCGTCTCGCGTGCCGTGCTCGTGGGAATGACGCAGGCCGTGCAAGAGATGAAAGCCCTGCTGCACAACGCTGGCACCCCATAGTTGCCAGCGACGCACCCGGTTTTCCCGTTCCGTTCCTCCTCAGCCGTACCTCATGGATTCTTCGCAACGACTGGCCCTGGCTTTGGCGAGCCTGTTCCTGCTGGGGACATCGGCCCAGTGGATCGCCGCCTGGCTGAGGCTGCCCTCCATCCTGTTCCTGCTCGCCTTCGGGTTTCTCGCCGGGCCGGTCGCTGAACTCCTCTGGCCAGGCTCCGCACTCATCCGGCCGGATGAAATGTTCGGCGATCTGCTCTTTCCCGCGGTCTCGCTGTCGGTGGCGATCATTCTGTTCGAGGGAAGTCTGAAGCTGCGCTGGAGCGAGCTGCGGGACATCGGCGGTGTGCTGCTGGCCTTGTTGACGGTCGGCGCGGCAGTGACGTGGCTGCTGACAACTGCATTGCGCATTACGTGCTGAACTTCGACTGGAGTACGGCCCTGCTGCTCGGCGCCATTCTCGTGGTCACCGGACCGACCGTGATCGGCCCGCTGCTGCGCCAGATTCGACCCACAGGCCGCGTGGGTCCCATCGCACGCTGGGAGGGCATCGTCATCGACCCGATCGGTGCGGTGCTCGCCGTGCTGGTCTTCGAGGCGATCGGCGCGGCTCATCAGGCAGGGCTGGAACAGGCGACGTGGGCAGCAACCACCGGCCTGCTGAAGACGGTCGCCGCCGGGGGGGGCACCGGTGCCATCACCGCCTTTGCCCTGGCGGCGTTGCTGCGGCGACATATCATTCCAGACCACCTGGAAAGTTCGGTGACCCTGATGGCGGTGCTGGGGGTGTTTACCGCATCGAACCTGCTGCAACACGAGTCGGGCCTGGTCTCGGTGACGGTGATGGGGGTGCTGCTGGCGAACCGCCCCAACCTCGATCTGCATCACATCAAGGAGTTCCAGGAAACGCTGAGTCTGCTGCTGATCTCGACACTGTTCATCCTGCTGTCGGCCCGCGTGAATCTGCAGGACCTCACGTCGATGGGTTGGCGCGGCCTGCTGTTTCTGGCCGCGATGCTGCTCATCGTCCGGCCCGTCGCGGTGTGGCTTTCCTCGCTGCGCTCGGACCTCACCTGGCGAGAGAAGACGTTCCTGTCGTGGTTTGCCCCGCGCGGGATTGTCGCTGCCGCCGTCTCCTCGGTCTTCACTCTGCAGATGGGAGACGCAGGGAGCGGACTCGTGACGGCGACGTTTCTGGTGATCGTCGGCACCGTGGTGATCTATGGGTTCACGGCGTTTCCACTGGCACGCTGGCTGAACCTGGCCGAGGCCAATCCGCAGGGCGTGCTGATTGCCGGGGCCCATGCCGGCGCACGGGCCATTGCCCATGCCCTGCAGGAGTCCGGCTTCCCTGTGCTGCTCGTCGATACCAATCGCTGGAACATCCAGGCGGCCCGCATGGAAGGCCTGCCCACACGGCACGGCAACATCCTGACGGAAGAGCTGCTCGACCGGCTGAACCTCGGGGGCATCGGCCGGTTCATCGCCCTCACACCCAACGACGAGGTGAACGCTTTGGCGGCACTGCATCTGCGCGGTCTGTTCGGGCGGGCTGAGGTCTATCAGCTGCCGCCCCGACAACGCACCGAGCGCAGCGAGACGCGGCCCGAAAGTGTCCGCACCCGGTTTCTGTTCGGTCCCGAGGTCACGCCCCGCTATCTCGACGAACGCTTCGCACGAGGAGCGGTGATCAAGACGAACGCGCCTGAGCCAGGAGTTCGACTACGACGACTTTCTGGCGAAGTACGGCCCGTCGACGACAATTCCCCTGTTCATCGTGACCGAATCGGGACGGCTGCGTCCCTGCGTCACCAGGGAGAAGGTCGCTCCCAAGGCGGGCCAGTCGATCATCGCACTGACCGAACCACTGCCCGCCAATGACTCGCCGCCCGCTCAGTCGCCTGAATGAGCAGACTGACGGAGCATCGCCGCCATGAAGTCATGCAGGACTTGCGGCTGTCCTGAGGAACGGGCGAGCGACCGCTGCACGCGGGCCGCCTCCAGATCAATTCCGCTGCGACAGACCGGGAGACCATGGACGCGACACAGATGGCGGACAACAGGCGCACGGTACTGCACGGCGGTCTCATGGAACACGGCCGGCTGTCCGCACACATCACAGGTGGACGACTGCATATGACTTTCCCTTGAATCCAGACCGGCCTCGCGAACTCATATCAGAGCCATTCGCGACCCGATCAGTGGATACCCCTCCTGAACTTCTCCCCTGATTGAAACTCATCGGGCGGAATCCGTCAACGCCGAACCGCCAACAGGGCAGTTACCGACAATCATCCGGCGAACCACCACAGCCCGGCGGCGATGCACAGGCACAGCACCGCCAGCGCATCCCGCCCCGACAGACGCGGGTGACCCTGTCGACGAACGTAGTTCAGCAGAGCACCGGTCGGGCAACCATAGCGGCAGTACGCCATCGGCACGAACAGCGATGCCACCAGTCCGATCAGGGCGATCGTCAACGTGGCCCACCCGGCGATCGGATACAGATACGCGTCAAAGGGCTCCAGGTTCACCAGGCTGAACGACCAGGCTCCCAGCGCCACAATCACCACCCACAACAAGAGCAGTCCCGGCACGCACGTCAGCACCCGGCGTACAGGGCGCGGGACATGCCACTGCCACGGCAGACGATTGCGCACCAGTTGCTGCAGGGCACCATGCGGGCACAATTGAGTGCAGTAGACGTTGTGCTTTGTCGTCATCGGCACCACAAAGGCCGCGATGCTCAGTACGACGGGACCCAGCACAGTACGCCACGGCACCCCGTTCTGAGCCCAGCCCACCAGGAGGGCCTGCGACACCATGTCCCCGTTGACGAAACCCAGGTAGCCGATGACTGCCAGCTGAAACCCGATCCGTACGAAGCGCCGGCCGCGCAGCGACGTCAGCCCGATCACCACACCCAGCAGCGTGATCAGAATCGTTCCCACATCCCGCATCGAGAGCAAGTGTGACTGCGATCGCTGCGCCGCGGCCTGGGCGGCGGCTTGCATCGAGCGCTGGTGTGCCTGGGCCGCCAGCACAACCCCTTCGGCCACCGCCTGACTGGTCATCGTCGCCCCCGAGACCCCTTCCACCCCCGGTGCCGACGCATCGAGCGCCGCCAGTTCTGCCAGTGTGCGACCGTTGAACAGTCGGAGAAAGGACGCCTCCTCCCGGACGTAATCGACATACGGTTCGTTGTCGTAGCTGCGACCAATCTCCAGCCCGACAATCCCACCCTGTGCATCCAGTCCGATGTGCGCATCGGTCGGGCCTTGATAGCCGATGTGATTGTCTGCCGCCGGTGTCGTCCGCAGCACAAATCCGATCGACTGACCGGAAGCGTCACGCACGGTCCAGTAGCCGGCCCACTGTGGATGCGGCACGACTTGCTCCGCCTGCGGGAACAGGACGCGGGCCGACTCCACACTCAGCGGCTCGGGAAAACGCAGCGACGTCCGCACCCCACCCAACCGCGCCGCAATGGACTCCGCAACGGCCAGACTCGTCAGCGTGGCTCCGGAGACAGCATCGAGCCGATCGATATGGCCCGCGCCTTCCCACGACAGGCCGTTCCATGACTGCAGGAACCGCGGATCTCCTTCCACCTGGGCGACATGTTCCCGCGTGTCACGACTCGCGAGAATGGAGACTCCGGTGATGCGTTCCTCCGTGCCGAAGGCAATCAGCACATTCGTCGGCCCCGAGAAGCCAATGATGTCGTCCGCCACCGGCGAGGTCTGAATGGCCAGTCCGAGCGGCTGACCCTGAGCGTCCTGCACCTCGAAGCTCCCGCCCATTCCGGACGAGACGCTCAACAATGCAGCGGCGGGGAGCAGTCGTTGGACGGCTGCGAGTGGCGGCGGAGTCAGTACGTTCTGGTCAATCGACAGCATCCGCCGCCGGTGCTGGTCGTGGATCAGTATCACGACGGCGGCAAACAGCAGCACGCGCAACACGCTCACGCCGACCCCTTTCCAGGAGCCCGCGTGATGTGTGCGGCAGGCAGCGGGCAGGGAGGTCACTCGATGGGAAACAGCCCGGCGGCGTCGGCGTGCACGGTCCCCCCGGCGTCCGTCGTAGCGATGGTCACCACCACGCGGTCTCCCTGCTGCAGCGAACACCGGCCCACCGAGATGAAGTCATCTTTCAGCGGGGGACGCTCCCGCATGTTGATCCGCATTGTCTGCTGCTGGGTCGGAGTCTCCACCGTTACCGGCACGCGCGGACCCCGATTCTCATGCGGCAGATAGGCCACACGAACGTCGTACATGCCGGCCGCTGGGGCCTGCAGTTCGAACCGGCAGGTCGCCTGGGAGTTGTTGCCCGCATACAGATATCCATAGCCGACATATCCCTTGAGACCTTCGCCCTTGGTCCACTGTCCGGTCGTGGTGGCCTGGGGATCGTCGACCACCAGCCCCTGCAGGTTCGCGGGGTCCAGGCCGGTCATCGGACCATGAGGCCCCGCAAGGGCCAGGGCATCGTCAGGAATCGTGAACTCGTCGTGCACCGTCGGACGCCGTGCCTTGCCCGGCAGCTTCAGCAGGGCATCAAGATCGTCCCAGTAACGTTCATAGACATCGCGCGGCAGACAGTCGTGCAGCACGCAGACGCTGGCGGCCTTGCCCACGACTTCGCCCATCATGCCGCAGGTCTTCATCACGCGCGTCGTGCCCAGGGCCTCGTGGGTGACGCTGATGTTCCGCCCGGCCATGAACAGGTTGTCGAATGTTGCGCGAATAGAAACAGCGATACGGGACCGGATAGCCGTAGTTGCGGTCGATGCGTCGATCGAACTCGGCGATGGAGATGAACGGGTTGTCGGGAAACTTCTTGGCGTACTGCTCTTTGGGATAGTGCAGGTCGATGGTCCAGGTGCTGGGGACGCAGCCGTCCGGGAAATCTCGCTTGGCGACGATGTCGTCCTGCGTCAGCATGCACGTCCCCCAGCAGACGTCGCGATTCTCGCGGCCCACCGATGAACGCGACCCATGTGAGGTAGGCGGTCTGGTGCTGATCGGCCCCATCCCGATTCTTCATGGCATTGAAGGCCCCGAAGACGGCCGCAGATTCCAGTCGCGGATCGCTTCGGCATCGCCCAGCGGGTCCTTGTCGAACCCGCTCTCCCAGAACCACTGACCATGATGGTCGCGCGGATAGGGGAAGTCGTCCATCGCCAGATCCAGCGCCCACGGCGTCGCGGGGAAGTCGGCCGGCTGTTCGCCTTCCGCCCACGCCCACATGTTGCTCATTCCCATACGACCGGTCTCTTCCATTTCCCAGTCGGCCTCTGCCAGTGCGCCGATCGTCCCGTGTCCGGTGCAGTCTGCAAACAGCCGACCGGCAAACTTCGTGTGCTCACTGGTGCGCGTGTCGAAGGCAGAGACGGCCGCCAGTTCGTCATCGCGCATCTCGACCGCATACGCATGATGATTGAGAAACAGATCGATATTGGGCTCCGCCCTTACGAGCTGCTCCTTGAGTGCATCGCCGAACTCTTCGTAGGTGCCCGGCGACTTCGTCGCGTGGTCCTCAAACTCCTGCGACAATTTCTCCGATGCGCGGGTAACGACCCCGGCGGATGTAGCCATTCGCCCACACGCGCACCTCGCTCGACCCGTTCCCTCCCAACACCGGACGATCCTGAATCAGGGCCACCTTGCAACCCGCACGCGCCGCCGCCAACGCCGCCCCCATGCCCGAGTAACCCCCGCCGATCACCACCAGGTCGTACCCATCCCTGAGGGTCGGCTCCGTCGAGAGCCCCAGCAGGTCGCGCCGCCACTGCGGCAGAATGGACGCATCATCGGGAGGAGGAGCCTTGTCCCGCGAAAACACAATCGCATCGCAGCGGCCGTCAAACCCCGTCAAGTCATGCAGGGCGAGGTTCAACTGCGTGCCTGAGACCTCCACAGGTCCACCCGCCTGCCAGTGCCACTGTGCCCCTTCGGTGCCGAACGTCGTTTCCAGTGGACGGCCATCGATGAGCACCTGGAATCGTCCCGGCTGTCCCGGTGCCTGCCAGCGGGCGACCCAGTCCTTCGTCCGCACAAAGACGTACCAGGTACCACTCTCCGGGAGTGTGACCTGGGTTGACGCATCTGCGACCGGCTGTCCCAGACCGTGGGCGATGAGATAGGGCGAGCCCATCTCGGTGATGAACTGCGTATCGAGCGACCAGCCACCGGGCTGCGTGAAGCTCTCGGCCTCGACGAGGACGGCGTCGGCCCCTTGACCCGACGTGGTGTTGACGAGGGCTGAAATCAGCAGGCAGACGAGTAATCGCGTCATGAGGCACTCCCGGAAAGGCCGTCGCTCTGGGCGAGATGTCGAGGAGTCATCATACCACGGGCCGCGAAGGGTCGGCGAGTCCTGCGGCCCGGGTCGACGTCCAAGGGTGCACGCGCGGGTTGTTACACGACCCATTCATGCGGCAAGGTGGCCGGGGTTGTGCGCGACGAAAGGAGCGAAACCCCGGATCGAACCGGGGCTTCCCTGCGGTCCAGCCCCGGCCACCCAGTTTCTCTCGGGGTGCCAAACCCGGCGTCGCCGGCGTTTCATCTCCATCGAGAATTGAGAGCACGTCCTCACTCCCCTGTGGTGCCGATGCAGGTCACGAACTCCTGCCGGGTGTTCCCCTCCTGTCGGGCGATGCGTGTGTAGATGCGGCTGCCGCTGATCGCCGGCGTCGCAAAGCACACCTCGCCCAACTGGTTGCTGCCGATCAGTTCGAACGTCTCCGGTGTGGCTCGAAAGAGATAGGTGCGGCCCTCCTCGTTGGTGACGTAAATGCGGTCGCCCACCAGCACCGGCGAGGACGAGAACGTCCCGCCGAGCCGTCCCTTCCACTGCTCCTTCCCGGTCTCACTGTTCCAGCAGACAGCGAACCCGGCGTCAGCGGCGGCATAGAGGTAACCATCTTTGACCACCATCGAGGGCACATAGACGCGGGTGTCGTTCTCCCAAGCGACGCGCCCTGAACCATCGGCGACGATGGCGGCGACATGGTTCCGCGGATATCCGCCGCTGCTGAAGACGTGCCTGCCGTCGGTCGGAGACGTGGTCACACACTCGGTGGTCGCACCTTCCCTCTCCCACAGCGGTTCGCCGGTGAGCGGATCGAAGCTCGCCACGCGATCGCAGCCGGTCATGATGAGTTGGGGCCGGCCCGCTGCCGTCAGCACCACGGGTGAAGAGTAATTGGGGGTCTTGGGGCGATCGTGCCGCCAGACGATATCGCCCGTCTGCCGATCGAGTCCGGCGATTGCTCCGCCCCCCTTGTTGTCGGCGGAGACGATGACGAGCGGTCCATAGATCGCGGGGGAGGACCCGTATCCCTGATGGACGACATAGTCGGAGATGCGCATCTGCCAGAGCAGCTGGCCCTCGCGCGAGAGGGCCGACGTGTACATGGCTCCGTCGTGCAGAAAGTTGATGAAGATGTGTTCGCCGTCGCAGGCGGGTGTGGACGAGGCCTGGGTCCCCTTCTTGTTGCTGGGAGGTGTCGGATTCCCTTCGTGAACGACCGTTTGCCACTCGATGTCGCCGGTCTCGCGATCGAGACAGACGATCGATCGCCTGGCGGTGTCATCTTCGGATGTTGCGAGCAGGACCTGATCGCCGACGACGATGGGGGACCCGTGACCACGACCGGGAATCGGGACCTGCCAGAGGATGTTTGCGGTCTCGCTCCAGGTTTCGGGAGGCTGCTGATCGCCGGGAGCAACGCCGTTGCGCTGAGGTCCGCGCCGACGCGGGCCAGTCACCGGTGGACAGAGTGCTGGCTGTGGCGGGGAATTCGACGGATGACTGAGCAACTGCCGGGGCCACGAGGGCCAGACACAGCAGGATGGTGAGGCATGCGGAGATCATGGGATATCAGTCGGGGACGGGGCAGGAAAAAGGTTCACCGATTGTGTGCTTCCGACGTCCGCCCCGCAACGACGACAACCGCTGCGGCGTCGAACTAAAACGTCCGGTCCGTGCGTCTGGGGCACGAGGGCCGTTCTCGCGAGATCGCCAGTGGTTTTCGGCCAACGCAACAGCACTCTGGCTGCTTTGGAGCAGCCGGGGTGCTTCGATGACGGGACTTCAGAAGTCGCCGCTGATCCGCTCGTTGCCGTTGCGTGTACAAAGGGCACGAAACAGGCCCGTGTCGATCGACTTCGAGATCGAGCGTGTCGAGCCGTCCGCCAGAGCGAAGTTGCACACGTCGGTATGAAATCCGCCGAAACCGAAGAACTGCGGTCCGATCAGAGAATCTCCCGTCTCGTTCGGGGAGCAGTTGGTGCCGGGCGGCACCTGCCAGTAGGCGTCGAAGTTGGGCTGATCTTCGCGGGCCCGGGCACAGCAGGCGTAGTTGTCTCCCCAGAAACCGAACGCCGAATCGCCGAACATCAGCGTGGACGATTCGCCGTCGGTGATGTCGCGGAAGGAGACGGCGCTGTTGTCGAAGAAGATGCCGTTGTTCAGTGGAGGATCGGGCGGATCGTTGGACATGTCGCGGTAGAACGGATCCCCGGGATTGGTGCTCTGCCAGTAGCCCATCACGCCCCGATAGGTGCCCAGAGCCAGATTGTGCCAGCGGACGTTCGAGACTGCCGTGCTCGGACAGACGTACGATTCCATCGGCACCTGCAGTCCCGACCAGTTGCGGACGTTGCCCTGCGGGTCTTCGGCGAACTTGCTGAAGCGGAAATCGAGGTTGACGGTGGAAGCGCTCATCTGCGGCAGCAGCATCGCGTGCCAGCTCCAGTAGGGTCCGAAATCCCACTTGTTGATGATCACCTGCTGCTGGTTATGGATGGGAATGGTCAGCGGATTGGCCGACGTGATTGCATTGTGCAGGCGGTAGTCACACTGCGGATCGTTGATATCGGCAATCCAGCCCGACGGAAACGAGCGATGCGTGTCGTGATAGTTGTGCGCAGCCAGCACGATGTTGTGCAGATTGTTCAGACAGCTCGCCCGACGTGCAGCTTCGCGCACCTTCTGGACGGCCGGCATCAACAGCGCCACCAACAGGGCGATGATCGCAATGACGACCAGCAGTTCAATCAGTGTGAACCCCGGCCGCTGACCAGCATGGCCGCGAAACTGGAGGGAGCGTCGGACGTGGGGAGCGTGCATGGAATGGCTCGCGTTCGGCGGAGGGCAGGTCGCAGAATCGACCCTTCAACTTACTGGTTTGCAGGGCATCGTGCAATTGGATCTGCCGCGACGCAAGAGGTGCACTCGCCAAATCCGGGGTCCCCGCGCCGGTCAGGTGGATGCTGCCGATCGACCCACAATCTAATGATTACCCGGTTCAGCGACCCGACAAGTCCTGTTCGAGCCGAAGCCCCTCGACTTGCCTGAAGATCCGCGATTGGAAGGTCCGCGCTGGATCGTCAGAACGGGACCGGCAGCAGAAACGCATGATGCTCGAACAGTACGCCGCGGCCATGCTCACCGATGAATTGCGTGAAGTACAGCAGGAACACGTAGGCCCCCAGCAGCGGCACGAGCGCCAGTCGCACCCCCCAGCGGACGGCGCGGCCGGATGTCCGCCCCTGTTGCTGTCGGGTCACCGCGCGATGATAGGCCCAACCCGTCACGACTCTCGCCGGGTAGATGCTGACGATGAAGATCAGCGTGATCGGCCACATGGCATCGGGCGGCAACAGAAACGCCTTGAACAAATACAGCGGCAGCGCGAGGACATACACGACCACCGTTGCCAGCAACCAGGCGAGCGGGGCATGCGGGAACAGTCGACGGACGGCCCCCAGCTGCAGACCGCTGCGAAAGCGGTTCTCTGTTGCGAACCGGGCCTGCAGAAACGGAACCCAGGCCAGCACCAGCGCCAGCAGTGCGCCTCCCGCCAGCGTGAGCAGCACCTGCGGACCTTCCGTCCCGTCGGCAGCAGCGAACAGGGCAGTGGGCCCGATCAGCCACAGCAGCGCCACCGCAAATCCCCGCAGTCCCAGCCAGAAGTGATGTCGCAACCGCAGCCGGCTGACGAACTCACGCAGGTTCGACGACGCCGTCTCCAGATAGTCGCCGGCTGTCAGCCGGGTCTTCAGCCAGCGAAAGTTCCTGAGCGGGCGGAGGAAGCAACCGGGCGACCCGCCGCGGGCCAGGGCCAGGCAGAGATGCACGATGGTCAGCAACCAGACGACCCCGGTCAGCAAGTGCAGCGCACGATCCGCGAATGCGCCGGGGTCGATGAGACGGGCATCGGCGGCAGCTCCGGCGATCAGTCGCACCGGGATCAGCCACAGCCAGACACCCAGGGCAATCGAACCGAAGCGCGGTGCCAGATTGAGCAGCGGAAAGGCATCCCGCCAGCGCCCATCGCGTCCCAACCGGCCCTCGACTTCCAGCAGATATCCCAGGGCCAGAAAGTTGACCACAGGGATCGCCGCGATCACGGCCAGCATCACGATCAGACTGGCCAATCCGAACAGCAGACGGATGACCCAGCCCGCCGCACGCAGTGGATGTCGCCACGGGATGGGACACGGAGGCAACCGTCCCTGTTCGTCGAGCAACTGCAGCCAGTCGTCGGACCGCGCGTCACTTCGCTCGACGTCCGGCAGTTGGATGTCGCTGTCCGCCGGGCTTGGCTCATCCGCAGCGACAGCGAGGGGATCGTCGGCAATCCCGGGGGCAGTCGCTGCATCAGTGGTCATGGCCACATCTCCCGCATCCACATCTGGGATGAGCCGTCCAGTCTCTCCACAACTTACCATCCGTCCGGCGTGAGGGTTTCACCCCATTGAAATGAAACGCTCCGGGGCCGGCGGAGGTATGATAGAATGCCATTCACGGAAAGTCGGCGTCGCTTGGAGAGTCTGCGGGATTTCCGCCGAGATTGCCAAGAAACGGTCTTCCTTGGCGAATGGCGGCATGAATTTCGGGAATTCCTCATGCGGATCAAACCACTTCTGCCGCCCTTGCTGGTCGTGCTCGGTGTGACCGCGCTGGTCACGCTTGCTGCACGCACACCCATCAGCACGCGACCGGTCGAGATTGTTGCCGTCCCACCCGGTGAACTCGCCGAGAGCGTGCGAGTGGTCGACGAGTCGCTGGCTCAGCACTGGGCCGAGAACAAACTCACGCCCGCCGCCGAGGCCGACGAACTGACGGTGCTCCGGCGGCTCTCACTCGCCCTGCATGGCACCGTGCCCTCACTGGAAGAAATACGGAGGTTCGAGGCCGATCGCGCACCGCACAAGGTCGAACGCTGGACGAGCAGCATGCTCGACGACACCCGCTTTGCCGACTACTTCGCCGAACGACTGGCCCGGGCCTGTGTCGGTGTCGAGGGGGGGCAGTTCGTGGTGTTCCGTCGCGATCGGTTTACCGACTGGCTCAGCGAACAGCTGCATGAGAATCGCCCGTGGGATGACATTGTGTGTGACATGGTTTCGGGACGCGGCGTCTGGACCGGTGAAGGGGAAGTCAACTTCGTGACGGCCGGCTTCGCCAACGATGAGTTCGATGAGAACAAGCTCGCGGGCCGCACCGTGCGGGCCTTCCTCGGGCAGCGGATCGACTGTGCCCAGTGTCACGACCATCCCTTCGACCACTGGACGCAGGGGCAGTTTGAAGGACTGGCGGCCCAGTTCGGCCAGGTGCGGCTCACGCTGGGAGGCGTGCAGGACAAGGCGGCGTACCTGTTCGACCTGCCCGCCTCGCTGCGAACGACGCTCGATGCGGGGGACGTCAGCGGAGACCTGCGGAAGGCCTTTCGCGAACACGAGCACGCACTCAACTGGCGTGTGGCGATCGCTCCCTGCAACGCCGGACAATGCTGGCTGATTCGTGATGTCACATCGCCCGAAACCTCGAATTCCATGGAGGCCGCAGTCGAACCTGGACAACCCCGTTACGTCGTGCGCTGGCAGGACGACCGACTGCAGGTCAGTGATGCAACCGCCGAGTACCTCGTTGAAGACCGGAAGTCGCTCGACCAGCGAGTCGTCAATCCGGGCGTGCCGTTCCATCCCGAATGGCTGGGGACCGAGGGGACCCGGCGGGACCGGCTGGCGGAGTGGGTCACACATCCGGAGAACCGCCGGTTCGAGCGGGCGATCGTCAACCGGATCTGGGGGCTGATGTTCGGCCGGCCCTATACAGTCGATCGCCCGGTCGATGATCTGCCCGATCCCGATGACCCATACACGCAGGAGAAGTACGCGCTGCTCGATCTGCTGGGGGCCGACTTCCGACAACACGACTGCGATCTGCGACGGCTGATTCAGGTCATCGCGAGTACGCGCGCCTTCCGGCTGTCGTCGGTGCCCGATGATCCACAGGACGAAAACAGCGAACTGCTGGAGAGCACTTGGGCCGTGTTTCCAGTGACGCGGCTGCGTCCCGAACAGGTGATCGGGTCGATGCTGCAGGCAAGTTCGGTGAAGACGATCGATCAGAACTCGCATTTGTTCACGCGGGCCCGCAGGTTCTTCCGCGAACGGAACTTCATCGACGAGTTTGGAGATCTGGGCGACGATGAACTGACCGATCGCTCGGGGACGATTCCCCAAGCCCTGCTGCGGATGAATGGCGAATTCTCACAGGAAATGTCGGAGGCGAATCCGTTCTCGGCTCCGGGCCGCATCTCCGGGTTCTCATCGACCCCCGACAAGCTGCTGGACAATGCCTTTCTGGTCTGCCTGACCCGCCGCCCCACACCCGCAGAGCGGGCGCACTTCCTGCCACAGTTCGAGGGGGCGAACGGACAGGAAGACGGTGCTGTGCAGGATCTGTTCTGGACGTTGTACAACTCACCCGAGTTCTCCTGGAACCATTGATGCGAAACCGTGCGCGACCCATGACGCCCCTCACCTCACCACAACTGACGCGACGCGACGCCCTGCAACTGGCGGCGGGACTCGGACTGTCGTTCGCGCTGCCCGGTCTCGATCTGCGCAAGCCGAGAAACGCGGGACCGAACGGCCACGCACGCTCATCACCCTGTGGATGGGGGGCGGACCCAGTCAGATGGACACGTGGGACCCGCATCCGACGTCGAAGAATTCCGGGCCCATTCAAGCGCTACCCACGACTGCCGGTGATCTGCAGATCGCGCATCTGCTCCCGCAGATGGCCGAGCAGATGCACCACCTGACGCTCATCCGCTCGCTGGTGTCGAAGGAAGGGGACCACGAACGGGGCACGTACTTCGTACAGACCGGCTACCGTCCCGATCCAACGGTCGTGCATCCCGCGCTGGGGCCATTCTCGCGCAGCAGTTGCCCGACGACGCCATCGAAATCCCCATGCATGTCTCGCTGGCGACCGGCGATGGCTTCGTCGTCCCTCGCGGAGGTTATCTGGGCAACCAGTACGACGCCTTCCGCATCTACGATCCGGGGATGGTCGCCATCGACAATTATACGGAGGCAATCGAGATTCTGCAGTCGGTCGATGATCCGAAGTCAGTCGCACCGATGTTCTTTCCAATTCCTATGGAGGGACGTGAAATCGCAAAATCGCGAGTCCGGCGGCTAAAGGAATCTGTCGCCGATTTTGATGCCGCGCTCAACTGACATCCGGGAATAAACGGAACGTGAATTCACCTGGCACGATTAAAGACGGAAGCGGTACTCGGTAACTATCTCGATGCGGTAAACGACGTTAAAGGAATTCTAAAGGAACCGGAAATGGATCATCTGGCGTATTCGGCGGCAGCGTTTTTGCCATTGCGGCGGACGTAGTACGAAGCGATGAGATATTCGCACAAACGAAAGGCAGGAGAAGATTTAAAGACTATTGCAATCGTGTATTCGAACTACTCGAAATTGCCAGGTCAAACGACTACTTCAACGACGCAGTTGATGTAAATGACTTACTTAACGATCCGGATTGGTCCGCGATTCGCGATGATCAACGATATGAGAAACTCGAAAAAACTCTCGACGATCATTGATTGGACATGCGGCTGGAATCTTTGAGGAAATTTTGAACTGATCTAGTAACAAAAATTGACGGACTCGAATAGTCCAGGAACTAACGAAAACGACGCGGATCCATCTCAAAACAACCAAGGAGACAAACAATGAATTTACGTTTGAAGTGCTTATTGGCAAGTCCAGCCGAATATTGTTGGCGTTAATTTTTCAACGCCGCCGAGTGTATTAGCCAAAGCCCAGTCCAGCCCGGAGCAGATTGCAAAACTGTTGTCTCACGAAGAAACAGATTTTCTCGGATGTGGGGGGGTTGCCGTCAGGGGATCGATCGCCATCGTCGATCACTGCTACGACACTCTTTACGGCTTTAATTCTCGGCTGGTTTTCCTCTTCGATACCACGACGGGCGAAACGATAGTCGAACTCTATCCGAACGATCCGGTCCACATCGGATCTTTTGGGTTTGCAGTTGCGATCCGCGACGATATAGCATTGGTGGCGCTCACCTTGCAACCAGTAACGGCGTCGAATATACTGGCGCGGCCTACGTTTTCAATACGTCCGACGCACGAGCAAATCGCCAAGTCGGTGGCCCAGGATGGCCAGTATGACGATACCCTCGGCCAGTCTGTCGCGATGAGTGGAAACACCGCTATCGTTCGGGCACCGAATGACGACGACAATGGCAGCTCCGCTGGCTCAGCCTATCTTTTCGACTTTAAACGCAGGCCAGCGCGCAAAACTGCTTCCCAATGATGGCGCGGCCGATGATCCTGGCGGGAAGTTCGCGATCAGCGGTACCACCGCCATCGTCGGAGCCCGGGGGGACGATGACAACGGCGATAACTCTGGCTCGGCCTACCTCTTCAACACCACATCGGGACAGCAGATCGCCAAACTTCTGCCCGACGACGGCGGTGCCGACGACCTTTTCGGCTTTGGAGTCGCGATCAGCGGTACGATCGCCATCGTCGGGGCCTATCGAAATGACGACAACGGCGAGGGTTCTGGTTTGGCGTACGTTTTCGACATCACGACCGGGCAGCAACTGGCCCAGCTTCTGCCGGACGACGGTGCGGCTGGCGACGAGTTCGGCTACTCCGCCTCGATTAGTGGCAATATCGCTGTCATCGGCGCCCGGAGACACGATGACGACGGCGACGACTCGTAGCGGCTTACCTGTTCGACATCACGACGGGTCAGCAACTGGCCGGTTGTACCGATGACGGCGGTGCCGACGACCGGTTTCGGCCAGAATGTGGGTATCGATGAAAACACTGTCATTGCTTCGGCCCATAGAAATGACAACAAGAATGGCGATAACGCCGGCTCGGCGTATCTATTTGATATCGGCGGTTGTGTCGAACACTGTGATTGCCCATCAATGCACCATCTATCGCGGGCTGCAAATTAGCGGAAAACTATCCGACTCGTTCGCATCCGACGATTCGTATTTGGAGTCAATCCAGTTTGTCATCAATTCGGCTCAACCATTGTGGCTATCTTGATGAACCCTTCCAGCGACAGCCCTGCCAGCTTGAAAATCGTGATGGAATCCAACGTAGGTATTCCAGGCTTGACTCACACGCTGGAAGGCTCGGAATTGGACGTCAAGCTGGTACGACGTCGTTGATGTTCCGCCGCCAGCTTTAACAACGATGTTGTCGTGACGGTTGATTGAGTTCGGGAATACCCGATTACGCTCAATTCGGACTGGCGCCATCCGAACCCCGAGTCGGCTGCGCAAGACCGGCTTGGTTATCAATTACCCCGGGAAGTCCGTTTGGATCAATTGGTTTGGACGGTAGACAACTAAACAAAACGGGCTGGTGAGACCCAAGCGCCAACAAGAGACCTCACCAGCCCGGTGCACCCGAGCGACTGTTGGCGTCATTGTGCAACTCCTTTTTCATTCTAACGCGAACAAACAGGAGTATCGACCATGAATCGCTCTGTTTTTCGTTTACGGGTACTTTGTTTTTCGATCATCGCTATCACATTCTTTGCTGGCCCGGTACGCCACTAACGCTGATGGATAGAAACGAAGGTTCTTCCTAATCCCAATCGGATCCATCTCAAAACAACCAAGGAGTCGAACAATCAATTTATGTTTGAAGTGCTTATTCAAGTCCAGCCAAATATTGTTGGCGTTAATTTTTGCAACGCTGCCGAGTGTATCAGCCGAGTGCAGTGCTACCCCGAGCAGATTACCAAACTCCTTCCCGAAGACGGCGCTGCGGGAGATGATTCGGATCGTCTGTCGCGATCGGTCGCAACATCGTGTTGAGTCGGGGCCCAATATGGCATGGCAACGGGTCCGACTCCGGCTCGGCGTACCTTTTTGACACCACTGGCGGCCAGCAAATCCGCAAACTCCTGCCCGATGACGGCGCGGCGGAGACGTTTTCGGCCGGTCCGCTGCGATAGTGGAACGACCGCCATGGTCGGGGCAAATCTCGACGACGACAATGGTATCGACTCTGGCTCGGCGTACCTGTTTGACACAACGACCGGCAACCAGATCGCCACACTCGTTGCCGAAGACGGCGCTGCGGGAGACGGTTTTAGCTTTCGAGCAGTGGCGCTAAGCGGGACGACCGCCATCGTTGGGGCCTGTTGCGATGACGACAACGGTGGGACCTCCGGCTCGGCGTATCTATTCGACACCACTACCGGCCAGCAAATCCACAAACTCCTGCCCGATGACGGCGCTGCGGGAGATCAATTCGGCGATTCCGTCGCGATCAGCGGTACCACCGCCATCGTCGGAGCCTGGTTTGACGACGACATCGGTGAAAACTCCGGGCTCGGCCTACCCTTCGATGCCACCACGGGCTTGCAGATCGTGAGCCCATGCCCGATGACAGTGCCCGTGGGACCGTTTGGCGTATACGTCGCAATCGACGGGAAAACCGCCATCGTCGGAGCCCTTGGCGACGACTATTCCGGCTCGGCGTACCTGTTTGACACCACTACCGGCCAGCAAATCCACAAACTCCTGCCGGATGCAGCGCTGCGGGAGATCAATTCGGCTATTCCGTCGCGATCAGCGGGACCACTGTCATCGTCGGGGGCGCCGAACGACGACGACAACGGTGAAGATTCTGGCTCGGCGTACTTGTTCGATACGACAACCGGCAACCAGCTCGCCAAGCTGTTGGCTGATGACGGAGAGGCGGGTGATGTGTTTGGTCCGACGGGCGTCGCGATGAGCGAGACCACAGCCGTCGTCGGGCTGCGGAGAGATGACGACAACGGTGAAGACTCTGCGCTCGGCCTACCTGTTTGATATCGGCAGTTGTGAGGAGATCGTGCATGCCAATCAATACACGGTCTATCGCGGATTGCAAATCAGTGGCGATTTGTCCGACTCGTTCGAAGTAGACGATTCGTATTTGAAATTCAATCCGGGCTTTGTCATCAATTCAGCGAAGCACCCGTCTGGCTGATCTTTCATGGAACGCTTCCCAGTGACAACCCTGCCAGCCTGGAAATCGTGATGGAATCCAACGTAGGTACTCCAGGCTTGACTCACACGCTGGAAGCCTGGAATTGGACGTCAAGCTCGTACGACGTCGTCGATGTTTCACCAGCAAGTTTCAACAACGACGTCGTCGTAACCGCCAGTTTGAGTTCTGGCATTTCTGATTACGCGCAATCTGGAACCGGGGCCGTTCGAACCCGAGTCGGCTGGCGCAAGACCGGCTTGGTTATCAATTACCCTTGGGAAGTCCGCTTGGATCAATTGGTTTGGACGGTAGACAACTAAAACAATCGGGCTGGTGAGACCCAGCGTACAAGAGACCTCACCAGCCCTGTAAGTAGCACCCGAGCGAACTGTTCGCGCGCTCATTGTGCAACTCCTTTTTCATTCTAACGCGAACAAACAGGAGAATCGACTATGAAACGTTCGGTGTTTTGTTTGCTGACTTTTTGTTTTTCAATGCTCGCGGTCGCTTTGTTTGCCTGCACCGTACTGGCTCAAGGAACCCCCCCGCCTCCATTTGACTATCGGCTTGAGTATGCACATCTCCCGCCGGGTGCTACCAGCCTTGGCATCTACGGCATTCAGGAAGTGAACGGTGGAATTGTTGTTGTCGGTGCCTACTACGTGAACGGGGAGGGGCGAGGGTTCGTTTACGATCACCAAACCGGTGAATTCAGCGATATTGTTGATTTATTTCAAATAACATCGCACGATTCGTCATCGTGCCGGTCGATCAATGCCAATGGAATTGCTGTTGGCAGAATTCAAGAACTGGGCGGAAATCGGCGATCCTACTGGTTTAACTGGTTGTCCCCGTCACCAACGCTCCATTTTCTAGACGAACAGTTCCCCGATTTGGCAGCTTTCTCCAGTCAAAATGCCAACGATATCAACGTTCACGGGGACATCATTGTCGCTGATCATCCGAGCAGCGGCTTGAGTTCGTATTGCGTCAATCCTTTTGCGAACGCGTCGTATCAACTCCCACTTGAAAGACCGGTAGCCATTTCGGACTCTGGTTTTGTGCTCAGTGACGATGGCAGGGACCCAGTAACGGGCGAGTACATAGCCGCACGTTGGTCGGCGCTTTCCGGCAAAGAGACGTTTAACCTCAGAATCCGGACCGATTGGGGAGCCCTGAATGAGTTGGGTCAGTTCGGAGCCATGATTGATGGAGGGTTCACGCGGGGAACGCCCTGTCGCGTCGCAAACGGAATTGATTGGATTGGTCCCAACAATGAAGCGTATTGGGTCGCGTCAGTTAATGGCTCGGGAGACCTGGGGTACATGCAAGTCGTAACGACTGGGCCAAGAAACGGAAGAAACAGAGTCGACAACGAAAAAGCCTTCTTCTATCACGATGAATTGGATCAGATTTACGCGATCAATTCACTGGTCGAGGACAGCTTCCTAAACAACGGACAACAACTCGCCTTTTTCCTCACCGAACGGGATATGGCATTGCCAATCCCAACGCCAATCATCGTCGGCAGTGTCAACGATCACCAAGGCGATTACCGGATCTATTTTCTGATCCCCCAACCGTACGAAGCGCCGCCGGTTTTCACCTACACTCACAACAATCAAACACCCATTCCCGACCCTGGCACCGTCACGTCCACGATCATTGTGGCAGACAACTACTTGATTGCAGATCTGAATATCACGTTAAACATCGACCACAACCGCGCCTCGGACCTGGACGTGTTTTTGATTGCTCCGGACGGAATGCGGGTTGAACTGTTTACGGATGTCGGAGGCAATGGTGACGATTTCACCGGCACCACACTCGACGACCAGGCGGGGACCAGCATCACGCAAGGCTCTGCACCGTTTACCGGTAACTATCGACCGGAGGGCAACCTGAGCGACTTTGTTGGGAGAAACATGTCCGGTACTTGGACGCTGGAGGTCACCGACGATTCCAGCAATGGTGGTCAAAACGCCTCCGGCACGTTGCTCAGCTGGTCGTTCACGGTCCAAACACAATAGAAGGGTCCGATGCAGCATCCGCCGGCTATACACAAGCGGACCGATCAACCGCTAGGCGCGCCATACGCACGCCACAATGTAAACGGGTTCTGCGATTCACTCGCAGGGCGGTCCACGCAAAAGGGAATCGCCGTTCGGACCCGAGTCGGCTGACGCAAGACCGGATTGATAATCAATTACCCATGGGAAATCCGTTTGGACCAAATGGTTTGGATCGTCCAGTAATCACTTTTTACAACCAACTCGTTTTTTTCTAACTTTATTGGGCTTTATGATGTTACGAACATTTTGGACATTTTCCGTACTTACCTTGCTCAGTTTGAGTCTTGCCACCGTCGCCCCAGCTCAGCAACCTCGGTCGTTTCATTGCAGTGGAAGCGGCTTTTTCGTACCTGCGAATATCGGAACGGACCATGGAGGTACATTTGGCCTTGTGCTTGGCGATGGCTCGGGCGTATCGCAATATTCTGCGGACGGCCTGGATTTCACGATCGACGGCCAGCTAGTTGGCTCTGGGCTCAACACGCATGTGGGCGGCAACAGAAGTTGGACCCGTGGAATCGTTCAAAAAGGCAGGAACCAAGTGATCTGGCCGGCCAAATCCAATATGACCCACGTGATGTCGTCCGAAGATGGCGAAATTCATTTCAGGTACACAGGCGCCTATACGCTGGATCTGCTGACCGGCATGTTTGGCGCGAGGGCCATGTTTATCATCACGGGCGGCACCGACCGTTTTGCCGGGGCACACGGAGTCGTGTTTGTTGACGTCGCCGTGACCGGCCCGCCGACGGAACCGATTCCCTTCGATTACGACTTCAATGGCTTCATCATTATCCGAAACTAGCGTTTACGATTGAATCCATGGGAAGTCCGTTTGGACCGGCTGGTTTGGATTGACCAATAGTCATCAGATGATGCATAGGCCCAAATCCCCGAACCGATGCACGCGCGCCGGTCGGGGATTACCTTTGCGCCATCGCCGTCTTGTGGCAAACCGAAAGATATTCAAAGTTCGTCAATCGTCGCAATTACCCTTAGCTGTTTCGGGCCGTCCGACCGATGCCGAAAACTCGTCACGCAGGCGAGGTTTTTGCGGCCGCCAAGAATGGACCGAATTCTGACGCTCCCACGGGAGCGTCAGATAATCGGCTCTTCTCTACTCGCCTAATTTAGCGTAGCGATACAGCGTGGAACGCGAGATTTTCAGAGTTTCGCAAATTTCATCCAGATCCAGCGACTTATCGGCCATTAGGCTCTTTGCCAATTTCACTTTGGCGTCCTTCGGGCTCGTCTTAGGGCGACCACCCATGCGTCCACGGCACGGGCTGCTGCCAATCCAGCCTTGGTTCGTTCCTGGATCAGGCGACGCTCGAATTGCGCAAGTGCCGAGAAAATGTTGAAAATCAATTCTCCCGAAGCCGTGGTCGTATCGATCGCGCCCTCGTTCAACGAGCGAAATCCGATACCGCGTTCACGGAGATCCTCCACCATTTCGACCAAATGACGCATGGACCGTCCAAGTCGGTCGAGCCGCCAAACGACCAAGACATCGCCGGGCGTCAGTTGTTCCATGCATCGGATCAAACCAGGTCGATCACATTTGGCACCAGAGAGCTTGTCCGTGAAGATGTTGTCTTTGGTGACGCCATTTTGGGTCAACGCGTCGAACTGTAGGCTGAGATCCTGGTCGTCTGTGCTGACCCGGGCGTAACCAAGGAGTCGTGGAGGGTTAAGTGAGGAGGTTTGTGAATCAGGGCTGCTTGTGACGAGTTTCTGTTTGTCGGCATTCGACATGTCCGTACTCCGATCGTGACGCACGGGGAGCGTTACGATTTGGAGTATGGTGGGACGGCTATGCCGAACGCTGCTTTCGCCACCGGTCATCCCCGTTGCAATGTGACCGGGACTCCTTGAAGACATTATTGACGAGACGTTGTTGTCGTCAACAGTTTTTTACACGGCAACGTCTTTCAAACTCGAAGGAGTACGTGCGCCAAATTTTGTATGGCGGACACGAGCGGTCAGGAGCTGACAATTAGAGAACCATTTTGCATGCGTCCAGGAATACGACAGGTTAGTTTGAGTCGATGAATATTGTTGCATGACACGGGTTCGCTCCCCGCCGCCTCCACTGACCCGTTGTCCGCAACGGGGCTAAACTCGATTAAGGCCCGCAAAGCGCGAAGCATCGAGATCGTGCGCACGCAAACCGCAAGCGTGATTGATGTTGTCGCGGTTCACCGCCTGGACCTTCCAGAGTTCGGTTCAGCGCCTTGCTGTCGCCGACGATTTCACCAAGACTGGATGCGACCTGAGTCCATCCGTCTACTTCGTTTCGCCCGGATGATAAGAACGTTCGAGGTTGGCCTGGATTTCCGGCAAGGTGAACCAGGCTTCCTTGAATCGTCCGCTTGCGTAGAGCGGGGCCTGATCGAAAAAGTGTGGTGACGTCGGATCTCGAGAGGTCCCAAACGGCACAATCGACTTGGTGCGCACACCCCCATCTTTGGCGGGCCTAAGTTCGACGACGCTGGTGTAAGAATGCCCATGTACGCCGTATCGGCGCTTATTGGTCCCCTCGGGATTGGCAATGTAGCTGGCTGCGTCGGGCACGCTCATTATGAAGTACGCGATACCGGCCAAAGCGTTAGCGCCGTGATGAGGGATACTCGGCGCGTCGTCGTCGAACACGCTCGCCGGCATGGTAAAGCCCAGCGGGATTTCTGCTGGGTCGGGCCGTTGCAGCCGATTGACTTCTTGCCAGGCAACTTCCCAGCCGCCGAACTTGACCTCCAGCGCCTGTTTGACTTTCTCCAGCGTGTCGATCAAGGCCGCTTCGTCGGCACTTCCGATGACTTGCTGGCGGTAGGCGGCTTCATACCACAACATGAACAAAGTCGACGGGACGGAATCGGGCGTGATTCTCTGGTTCCATTTTTCGGTTAGCTGCTCTACCAGGGGCGCAAGTTGCTCGGCGCGCCGCGGATCGGACTCGTGCAGTGCCTGATGCGCCTTGGACAGTCTTGCGAGCCACTCGTCGGCCTGGTGAACGAACGTGTCGAAAGGCAGCTGCGCCCACTGCTCGAATGTGACGTCGTCCTGCGACGAAAGGATCGCGTGCGACATCGCCACGCGCGGGTCGTCGGCGTCGCGCCCGATCATATAGCGGGGTACGTTTTCGCGCTTTGGTACACCCGGTCCCTTGGTGGTGGAAAACGGAGACGAGTTGCAGTTTTGCATCCAGCCGCTGGGCGGATTCAGCACGTGCGGCAGCTCGTTCAGCGAATGGTAACCTTGCCAATCCGTTTTGGGATCGCTGCCATCGAGCGTTTTGGTCCAATCAAGGGACGCGTCACGCCTGGGCATGGCCGCATTGTAAACGTAGTAGATGTTTCCTTCTACATCGGCGTACATGACGTTGTGAAACACCAGTCGCCCACGCGCGATGGCTTGCTGAAACTCGGCAAGATTGCGAGCTTTGCCCATGCGATAGAACTGCTCCATGAGTCCGCCGGTTTCGATGTTGGCCAGACGCGCGGCGATGAACTTGTCTCCACTTTTGGCAACGATCGGACCGTGGTGCGTCTTGATCATTGTCAGTTCGCGCTCGAGCATTTCGCCTTGAGGACTGCGAATTCGCACTACCTCATTCCATTGCTCAGCCTTCCGGGTTCCATCTCCGTAGCGGTAACTGAGAGGGTCGTCTGGATCGTCAAAGGAAATCTCGTACAAGTCCAGGATGTCGGGGTAGTTGACGGTCAGTGACCAGGCCAGGTGCTCATTGTGTCCCATCATGGGAACGATGGACGAACCGTATGCAGCGCCACCCGACACGTTCCAGCCTGAATCGCTGTGAAGGTGGGCTTCGTACAGTTCGTGGATGGGGATGTGCGGGTTGATGAACAGCATGGCGTGCCCTGACTTGGTGCGCAACGGCGCAACCGCCCACATATTGGATCCAGCTTGTGGAACGTCGGGGTCTTCAGCGGGCGCGCGTGGCTGAACCACACCCAGCAAGCCGCCTGCCGTGATGGCTTGCGGTTCCAGCAGGCTGGGGACAGCCAAGTGCATGGAATAACCTGCCGCCACAAAGTGCCAGGGTTCGAAATGCGTGATCAGTCTCGGCGTGACTTGCGGGTGGGTCTGCAAATAGAAATTGAGTCCATCTGCCGCTCCCGTGTAGATCTCCTTCAGCTCCACGGAGCTCCCCGCGAACTCTTCTTGTGCTCGACGCGGAATCTCATAAACTCGGACCAGCACGTCGGTTACCAGACCAAGCTGCCCATAGGCTTCGGCGCCGCGACCGATCATCCCGATGATACCGCGTTCGATCCGCTCGAACTCGTCTTCGGGCGCGCGTACATGAAGCCAAAAACGCAGTCGGCATCCGTTTTTCCATAGACGTGCGGGACCCCAAACACGTCGCGGTGAATGGTCACATCCTCGGCGCGCTGCCGCTGGCGCGCCAACTCAGCGGCCCGGTGTGCAATGATCCCCGACGCACCGACTGCGGATACTCCGACCGCCATGATTACCATCGAAGCAAAAAGTAGTGGCCATGCTAATTTTTTCATTGATTTTGCTTTGTTTGGGGTTGTTAATATTGCAAGAAGGTATTTTGTCTGTTTGCTTCATGCGGCCGCGACAGTATCGCAACGCTGATTGGAGGTTCGGCGTAGCCACCATACCGTCCACATTAGCGCCAGAAAGATCGTAGGTCGCAACACCTGGAGTCCTTCCTGATTTGCAAGATGCGTATAGGCTGCCCCAATCATAATCACAGTCAACCCGAGAACTGCGTAGCGTGTGGTTTTCGGAATGAGCAGGCCTATTGCTCCGGTTATCTCAAGTACCCCGATCAGCGTTGCAAACCAGGCTGGATATCCCCATTGCGCAAACATCTGGGTGGCTGCTCCAGTCAATTTGCCTGCCGCGGCTGCCAGGTAGGCTAGAGCAAGTAGAACTACCAACACCCAGCCAATGATGTTACGTACGTTTGATGAACTCATTGCTTACTCCTCGATGGTCGGCGATGACTCCCGGATGGGACATTCAAGCCAGACAGCGTTCGCCGACTACTGCGGTTGAATCGTGAATTCAAAGCGTTGAAGGCGGCCTTTGGCGAAACCGATCGAAGCGCTCAGGCTACGCTCCGTCGAGATTTCGTAAACGATGCGCTGCGGATAGTCGTGAAGTGGATTGACGAACACGGCGCGCTGGTTGTCCAGTTCAGTGAGCACGAACTCGGTTGGGGCACGACCGCCGGGCTGCGCGATGTAGACCAGCCCGCCGTCGCGTTCGACGATCCGAAGGAACTCGAATGCCGTCATCTTCTCGCCCTTCACCGTGCGCGATACACCGAGCATCGCGCCGCCATTGGGCGGGGTCCAGCGTTCCTCGACTGTCGACGTATTACTGGCTCGGGTCCACGCGTTGGCCAGCCACGCTATGTCGGTGATCGTGGCCTTTGCAGGCTCGGGCAAGGCGATATCCGCCGGATGGCGGTAGAGTGCCACTTGTTTCGACCCCGTGTCGGAGATGACAATGACGAGCAGGCCTTCGTCGGTGGGGCGAAAGACTCTGGTGATTTCCAGCACTCGCTGGTTGTCGGCCAGCCGCACTTTCTTTAGCGTGTATTCGAGGCATCCGTCTTCCTCTTTCCACCTGCCGTGGTAGCGGGAGACGTAGCCTTCGTCGTCTTTCTTTTCAATGACGGAGCCGTCTAGAGTTATTCGCTCATCGCCGCGCGTGCGAGGGTAAATGACCGCGTCCTTCTCGACACGCAGCGTGAACCTGACGCTCATGGGCGCGCCTCCCTCCTCAACGGGGCGCCCTTCGGTGCGGTCCTCGACGAAGAGCCACTCACCGTCCAACGCACGTACGTCGTCGGCTTGCGCTGCACGCGCGATCGGGGCCGGCGCGGCCATGGCCGTGCCAAGGCTCGTGAGGAGTAAGAGCGCGGTGACCGGAGAGTTGCGTAATTTCATAGCGGAGTTCCCCTTCGAATTGTGAACCGAGAATAGTAGCGGCATTGTTGATGTCCCTGCAGGCGAATGAGTCATGGTTGTGCACCGTGCGAACGTTGTTTCTTCAATCCTGGTTGGGGGTGATTCGATCCATTTGCAAATTCCTTGGGCAAAATTCCCGGGCAAATGAAATAGTTCGTCTCATCCAGGCATTTAGTCTGACAATAACCGAAGCGAACGTCTTGTAAAAATGCGCAATCGACAAGCCAAAGCTGATTTACGGAATGAACGAATGACGATTGATTGGCCAAGATAGCAGTTGGAGAGCGGCCGGCAAATTGGCGAAAATCGCGAATCAAATGCGACTGATCAAAAAAGCCCGAATCCAAAGCAACTTGAATCCAGTTCACGGATGGGCCGTTTCTTGACACCGCATCAAATAGGTGTCGAAAACGAGTAATGCGGCAGAACATCTTGGGCGAAGTTCCAACCTCTTTTTGAAATGCCAACTCCAGGCTGCGTCGGCTGGTACCCATAAGTGTAGCAAGACGTTCCACCGAAATACTGCCTCGCGTATGCAGCATCCTTTCCTACCAGCAATAGGAGCAAAGGGGACAGGCAAGGACGGGAGGAGCAAAGGGGACAGGCCACCCTTGATCTTTTGCTTAGTGTACATTACAACACTATCTGATCTGGAATATTTTGCAGCTCAAAGACTGGGTTGCCGCTGTTTTGGCCCGAAAGTGCGAAGATCGCGCGGCAGGCCAGGAGGAAGATGGCCCATGGCACGCGCAGCTCGCAATACGTCGATCGATCCGGCTCAAATTCAGGTGGTGCACGTTTGGAATCGCTGTGTTCGACGCGCCTTTCTGTGTGGTGTCGACGATTATTCGGGACGGGATTACGAACATCGACGGGACTGGGCTCGCCAGCGTCTGGAACACCTGGCGTCGCTGTTCGCGATCGATTGCATCACGTATTCGATTATGACCAACCATACCCATCAGATTTTGCGGAGCCGGCCCGATATCGCCGCCAGCTGGGATGATCGGACGGTCGCCACCCGATGGCTGCAGATCTCGCCCGATCGTGATGCTGGCGGCAAACCGCTGGAGCCGAGAGAATCCGAGATTCAAATGATCCTGTCCAATCCGGCCAAAGTTGCTGAACGTGAGCCAGTCGAGGCGCAGTGGCCATGTCGCTTGATCGCTACCTGCAGCTGCTCGATTGGGTCGGCCGTGCCATCCGCTGCGACAAGCGAGGATCGATTCCCGTCGAGTTGGATTCGATCCTGAGCCGGATCGGACTGACTGACAAGAGTCTGTTGAGCGGCACTCTGGCATTTCGGCGCTCCACCTGGCGATTGCTTGCCGGCCGTTGCCGCAGGATTATCCAGCGGTGGCAGTCCACTGGCTCCGGCTACCTGCTGATTCTGGCCGCCAACCCAGTTACCTTGACCCACAATCAAGACAAACCGCGCCAGGATTCTGCGCTGACCGAATGACGATCATCCACATCAGTCGGAGAGTGGGCAGGTTTGACAAACTTGAGAAACCAACCGTGAGGACTGAGGAAAAATCGACGGCCGAGAGCACTATATTCAAATCGGTTCTTGCCCGCGACCGTTCAATTGCAAACCACCGCAACATTGGCCTGTCCCTTATATCGTCCACTGGCTCCGGCTACCTGCTGATTCTGGCCGCCAACCCAGTTACCTTGACCCACAATCAAGACAAACCGCGCCAGGATTCTGCACTGAACGAATGACGATCATCCACATCAGTCGGAGAATGGGCAGGATTGACAAACGTGAGAAACCAACCGCGAGGACTGAGGAAAAATCGACGGCCGAGAGCACTATATTCAAATCGGTTCTTGCCCGCGACCGTTCAATTGCAAACCACCGCAGAACATTGGCCTGTCCCTTATATCGCCTTATATCGGCATCGGTCCCTCTGATCATCGGCGCCGGCGGCTCAACAAAAATTTTGGAACACAAGTTCAGCGGAGAACCCCTAGTCCTCGAATATGCGCCTCAACTAGCCATTCTTTCGCGGGCCAAACTCGTCATCACCCATGCAGGCATGAACACATGCATGGAAACACTTAAATTCGGAAAGCCGATGGTCGCTGTTCCAGTCACCAATGACCAACCAGGAGTTGGGGCCCGAATCGAATACCATGCTTGTGGAAAAACGATTTTTCTAGGCAAAATGTCGAAATCGAAACTCAAACAAGCCGTGGAAAAAGTATGGCGAAACAAGTCTTACACAAAGAAAGCCCAGTTTTTTCGAGTTGAAATTAGGAAAGCGGGGGGAAGCCCAAGGGCCGCTGATTTGATAGAGGAAACATTTGCTAGATTGGGCCCGGAAATGCCCCAGAGAAGATTTGAGTCAGAGGAACCGCAGTCAAATCCTCACGCATAATACTGGCAAATGACAACGATTACAGATCTCTGGACGTCGTACAGCACAACCACGGACTGCTGTAGGTGACATTAATCCACAGGCTTCAAGACTTCAACAACTCAGCTGTTTCTTGTCGCACCAATTAAACGACCGTTACTCGGGCGATTGCCATGCCGGAATGACCTTGGTAATTTGAGCCCGTTGGGTTTAGAAATGGCTTTTCGGTGATGTGAATTATTGCTATTTGCGAGGCAAGTCATGCAAGGACGGCGTACCTTTGGTCAGCTTGTGGGCCTCCCGAATGGTTGCGGAAGTCGACGGTTGCTTGGATGCAGTGACGAAGATGGAAACATTAGTGGCAATCTGTTTGGGTATTGGCCTATCGGCAGCTTGTGGATTTCGCGTGTTTGTGCCGATGCTGATGATCGGCAGTTCAGCCCGCGCCGACTGGATAACACTCTCTGAGGGTTTTGATTGGCTTGGTTCCTGGCCCGCGATAACCGCCTTTGCCGTGGCCACGATAGTGGAGGTTGGTGCCTACTACGTTCCTTGGTTGGACAACGCCCTGGATTCCATTGCCAGTCCTTCTGCTGTGATCGCGGGTATTATCGTCGCGGCGGCATGTATCCACGATATCGATCCGCTACTGAAATGGTCCGTGGCCATTATTGCCGGCGGAGGCACGGCTGGGTCAATCAAGTTGGGCGTCGCAGGTTTGCGCCTGGGTTCAACGTCTGTCACGGGCGGGCTGGGCAATCCAATCGTGTCGACGGCGGAGTGGATCTTTTCTACGGTCATGTCGATTCTCTCCATCCTGCTGCCGATACTGGCTGCGATACTGGCTGTGGCATTGGTCGCAATTCTCGCACGATTCGCCATTCGCGCTGTCAGTGCATTGGCTCGCCGACGAAGAGTCACGACAGGTTCGTGAGAAGTTTGGGGGGCCATGAGCAATCGGGCCGTTTACCCTTAACCTTGTCTGGTTGTCGGGCGGATACCGAAAACTCATCAGACTGACGAGGTTCTTGCAGCCGCGAACAACCCACCGTTTTTTGGATAGCTTATCTGGCTCAAAGCCCGTATGACCGCCCTTGATCCGACTCAGACAGCCAGGGCTTTCAATCCCCGGCTAAAACGAACATTTCTTCATCAGCACAACCCGTGGGAAGATCGGCAGTGAATTGAACCACGCCAAAGCATAATTGACCCGCAGGGACGTTGAAAAAAATCGGGCGGCGAAAATTGCGGCCAAATATTTGACAACGGACCAAATTACCGCGAAAGTAATCGGCCGTTGTGGATCCAAATCGCTTTCAGTCGCCAGCAAGCCGAGGCCATCGCGTTCGGCAAAGGAAGGCACATGCTGAAAATCTCAATTGTCCCGGTAACCGAATACCAACAGAATTGCTCAATCGTTTACGACGACGAAACGAAAGCCGCCGTTGTCGTGGATCCGGGTGGAGATGTCGACAAGATTGCGGCAGCAGTCGACGAACTGGGCGTAAGCGTTCAAGCAGTGTGGCTGACTCACGGCCACCTGGACCATGCGGGTGGTGCCGAGGCGGCGAAATCAATGTTCAACGTCGACATCATTGGACCGCATCAAGCCGACAAGATGTTGTTGGACAATATCGAGCTAACCGCTCGCGGCTACGGACTAAGCGGAATGTTCAACGCAAGTCCTGATCGTTGGCTGGAGGAAGACGAAGTCCTCACGGTTGGCAATTATGACTTTGAAGTACGGCACTGCCCCGGTCACGCTCCCGGGCATGTGGTTTACGTCAATCACGCGAACAAAATCATCTTGATGGGAGATGTTCTCTTTCGCGGTTCGATCGGGAGAACGGATTTGCCGGGCGGCAATCACCAGAAACTACTGGATAGTATCGCCACAAAAATCATGACGCTTGGTGACGACTACCAGTTTGTTTGTGGTCACTCGGAACCATCCACTATCGGTTACGAACGAACGACGAATCCCTTTTTGCAATAATCCGTCCCGCGCTGTTCCAGGCATTGGCCCCAAACGCAGTTCCGCGCAGCTGTAGCGTTGACACCGAGCAACAAATGGCCCATTCTGAGGACAGCCAATCTGGCTCAACGCCCAAATCGCCGCCCTTGATGGGTCCCGGACAGCCAGTGCGAATTGGGCGGTTTCCTTCCCCAGCAAAAAACCAACGTTTATTGACCAGCCAAACCGCTTCGGCAGGCCATTTATCGCACGCACAATTTTCGTCGGTTATCATGTTCTCCATGACCGACGTAACGCAAATTCTCAATGCGATCGAGCAAGGCGATCCATCTGCGTCTGAGCAGCTGTTGCCGCTAGTTTACGACGAGCTAAGGAAGCTGGCAGCAGCCAAGTTGGCTCAGGAGAAACCTGGGCAAACTTTGCAGGCGACTGCGCTGGTGCATGACGCCTACATCCGACTGGTGGATGTGGAGAAGGCTCAGCACTGGAACAGTCGGGGGCATTTCTTTGGGGCGGCTGCCGAGGCAATGCGGAGAATCCTGGTTGAGAACGCGCGTCGGAAGCGGGCGCACAAATCAGGTGGGGATCGCAAAAAGTTATCCCTCGAGAACGTCGATCTGGCCATCCTTGCAGACCCGGAAAAATTGCTGGCAATTGACGATGTCCTGGATCGGCTCAGCCTCGAAGCAGCCGATGTTGCGGAACTTGTAAAGCTGCGTGTTTTCGCGGGCATGACGGTGAACGAGGCAGCCACGGCGCTCAACATATCTCGCACAACAGCCTTTCGGCATTGGACTTACGCACGCGCATGGCTTCGAAACGAGTTTGCTGAGGGAGGTTAAGAACGGCAGGCCGAGATTTTTTTCGGAATCTGTGGGACTGTTTTCCGCTGGATTTCGCACTGCATATTGAAGCCCACAAGAAGGCAGGAATATCCATGAATGTCGATGTGACAAAAGCCCGGTCAATTTTCGTCGAAGCCGTGGAGAACCATGCGGCCGACCAGTGGGACAATTTTCTGGATGACGCATGCGGCGAAGACCTTGCACTGCGGCGACGTGTCGAATTACTTCTGAAGGCTCACCAGGGCGAGGATAGCTTCCTCGACCGTGGAGATGAAGAACGCGGTGAGGAACGCCGCGATGCCTCTCCAACCATCGACCAACCGATCACCGAAAAGCCCGGCACGCAGATCGGCCCGTACAAACTGCTGCAGGAAATTGGCGAAGGCGGGATGGGAGTGGTCTATATGGCCGAACAAACCGAGCCGGTCAAACGCCGTGTGGCACTAAAGCTGATCAAACCCGGGATGGATTCTCGTCAGGTCATCGCCAGGTTCGAAGCCGAACGGCAAGCCTTGGCCATCATGGATCACCCCAACATGGCCCGGGTGCTGGATTGTGGAACGACCGACTGCCGGCCACCCCTATTTCGTGATGGAGCTGGTCAAGGGCGTGCCGATCACGCGGTACTGCGACGACAACCACCTCACTCCGCGCGAGCGATTGGAGCTGTTCGTTCCAATTTGCCAGGCGATCCAGCACGCACATCAAAAAGGAATCATTCACCGGGACATCAAGCCCTCGAATATCCTGGTCGCCGAATACGATCAAAAACCAGTTCCCAAGATCATCGACTTCGGCGTGGCCAAAGCCCTCAATCAACAGCTAACCGAAAAAACGAATTTCACAGTGCTGGGGCAAGTTGTGGGCACGATCGAGTACATGAGCCCCGAGCAAGCCCGGGTTAATCAACTGGACGTGGACACCCGCAGCGACATTTATTCGCTGGGCGTATTGCTGTACGAGTTGCTGACCGGCGTGACGCCGTTTGACCGAAAGCGGCTGCTGGCCGCGGCGCTGGACGAGTTGCTGCGGATCATTCGCGAGGAGGAGCCACCGCGACCGAGCACGCGGTTGAGCACGATCGATACGCTCCCGTCGGTAGCCGCCAATCGGCACACCGAACCCAGGAAACTGAGCGCGCTATTGCGCGGCGAATTGGACTGGATCGTGATGAAGGCCCTCGAAAAAGATCGGTCCCGACGTTACGAAACGGCCAGTTCGTTTGCGGTCGATGTCGCGCACTATTTGAACGACGAGCCGGTATTGGCCTGCCCGCCGTCGGTCCGATATCGTTTCGGCAAATTCGCGCGGCGGAACAAAGGGCGACTGGTAACGGCCAGTCTGCTGGCCGCAGCGCTGTTGGTGACTGTGGGTGGAGTTGGCTGGGCGGTGCGCGATCGATCGGCACGTCAGGCAGCACGCGTTACCACCCAGGTCGAGTTGATCCTGTCAGACACAGATCGGCTGATGCAGGAGCAGCAGTGGGACGAGGCCCTGGTCACGGTACAGCGTGCTGAGGTTGCGATCGCCGGTGGCGAGGCGCGCGACGACCTGCAAGCCAGGGTTCGCAATGTCATGACGGACCTGGAAATGGTCGCGCAGCTGGAGGAAATTCGCCTCCTTCGCAGTCAAATCACTAACCAGGGCTTTGATCATGAGGGTGCCGATCGTCAGTACGCGGTGGCGATGCGCGAGTACGGCGTCGATGTGAATGTCTTGCCGACCGACGAAGCAACCGACGCGTTACGGTCGCGGGCCGCGGTGCTCCCTGCTCTGATCGCGGCCTTGGACGATTGGGCCTTTAGTCGCGGCAAAATCAATGACGAGGCTGGGGCTCAGGCCCTGACCAATCTGGTCCAGACGCTGGACACGGACGATTGGCGTCGCCGCGTTCGCGAGGCGCTGGCGGCCAATAATGAACAGTTACTGGAGGAGCTGGCCGATTCGGCGGAGGTCGCTCGCCAAGCGCCGAGTACAGTGGCTCTTCTCGCGGTTGCCTTGGAAAAGTGTGACAGGAGAGACGCCGCATTGGAGCTGCTGGGCAGCGCGCTGCAGGAACATCCGGATGACTTCTGGTTCCACTTCATTTCGGGTAATGTCACTGGGTCATCGCGCCAGCCCGACTACGAGCAGGCAACGCGCCATTACACGGCCGCGCTGGCGCTTCGGCCCAGAAATGCGATCGTTTTGATCTGCCTTGGCACCGCCTTGGACAATCACGGGAAGCCCGAAGAGGCCATGTACTGCCTCCGCCGCGCTATCAAAATCGACCCGAATCTCGCCTTCGCCCACAGCCTCCTGGGCCTCGCCCTGAATAAACGGGGCAAACTGGACGAGGCCATTGCCGAGTATCGCACTGCCATCGAACTCGACCCGAAAGAATCGCATTCGCCCACAACGGCCTCGGCATCGCACTGCGAGAGCAAGGGCAACTGGACGAGGCAATCGCGGAGTTTCGCACGGCCATCGAACTCGATCCGAAATATGCCGGTGCCCACAACAACCTCGGCAACGCCCTGAGCGATCAGGGGAAGCAGGACGAGGCCATCGCCGAGTATCGCAAAGCCATTGAGCTCGACCCGAAATACGCCGGGGCCCACAGCAACCTTGGCAACGCTCCTGAGGGAGCAGGGACAACTGGACGACGCCATCGACGAGTATCGCTGGCCATCGAACTCGATCCGAAATTCGTCGACGCCCACCTCAACCTCGGCTTCGTCCTGAAAGAGCAAGGGAAGCTGAACGAGGCCATCGACGAGCTATCGCACGGCCATCGAACTCGACCCGAAACTCGCCATGGCCCACAACAACCTCGGCAACGCCCTGACGAATCAGGGCAAGCTGGACGAGGCCATCGTCGAGTATCGCAAGGCCATCGAACTCGACCCGAAATACGCCGGTGCTCACACCAACCTCGGCGAAGCCCTGAGACGAATAGGGCAAACTGGACCAGGCCATCGCCGAGTTTCGCACGGCCATCGAACTCGACCCGAAAATCGCCCGGCCCACAACAACCTCGGCAACGCCCTTTAGGAGCAAGGGAAAGCTGGACGAAGCCATCGACGAGTATCGCACGGCCATCGAACTGGATCCGAAAGACGCCAAGGCCCATTTCAACCTCGGCAACGCCCTGAACGATCAGGGCAATCTGGACGAGGCCATCGCCGAGTATCGCACGGCCATCGAACTGGATCCGAAACTACGTCACGGCCCACGGCAACCTCGGCGTCGCCCTGCAGCGAGCAGGGGAAGCTGGACGAGGCCATCAACGAGTATCGCACGGCCATCGAACTCGACCCGAAATACGCCCTGGCCCACTCCAACCTCGGCAATGCCCTGAAAGACCAGGGCAAACTGGACGAGGCCATCGCCGAGTATCGCACGGCCATCGAACTCGACCCGAAAGATGCCGCCGCCCACAACGACCTCGGCACCGCCCTGGCTGAGCAGGGGAAGCTGGACGAGGCCATCGACTGCGGTTCGCAAGGCCATCGAACTTCGACCCGAAAAACGCCATGTCCCACAACAACCTCGGCATCGCCTTGGACATCAAGGGACAGCTGGACGAGGCCATCGACGAGTTTCGCAACGGCCATCGAACTCGACCCGAAATACGCCATCGCCCACAACAACCTCGGCATCGTCCTGCGTGAACAGGGGCAAACTGGATGAGGCCATCGACAGCTTTCGCAAGGCCATCGAACTCGACCCGAAAGACGCCGCGCCCACAACAACCTCGGCAACGCCTTGCTGCACAGGGCAAACTGAACGAGGCCATCGACGTGCTACCGCAAGGCCATCAAACTCGACCCGAATAACGCCAACCGCTACGCCAATCTGGTCTGGTACCTGACCACGGCGGAGGACCCGGCACTTCGCAATCCTTCCGAAGCCGTGACGCTGGCCCGCAAAGCGACTGAATTGCAACCGCAAGACGCCAACCACTGGTGCAACCTGGGCGTAGCGGAATACCGTGCCGGCAACTGGCAAGACTCCGTGGACGCCTTCCGGCAGGCCGATGTGCTGATCGGTGGAGACGGAGATCGCCAGCACCGATTCTTCCTGGCCATGGCCCACTGGCAACTGGGCAATCAAGCCCAGGCCCATGAGGCCTATGAACAGGCCATCGCCTGGCTCAGCGAGAACAATATCAACGACGGAGAACAAATTCGCTTCCGCGACGAAGCGGAAAGTTTATTGAGCAATTCACCGAAACTGCAGGAGAAAGACAAATCAGACGATTAAGAGCACTGTTGTCAGGACGAATCCTGACATGAGTAGTCTGGATAAATTCTGAAGACAGAAGAAAAAACCGGCCGGTGAGTGAAGTCGCCAAACACCCCTCACCGGCCGCACGGTCGAATGCCCGAGCCCACGGTTTGCGCACTCGCGGCTTTCGGCTTGAAATGAATTGTAACGCGCAAATCACAATATCAATAACTGGAGATAGATACCATGAACGTCAAACAATTCACTCGGATTTTGGTTGCTGCAACAGCAGTCTTTTTAACAGCGGCTCCGCAGGTCCAGGCCGATGAGCCTCAAATTGTCACCGTCGCGTTGCTGCTTTCGCCATTTGATGCAGCGGCACCACGTTGTGTCGTGTTCGACGGCGGGCCGCCGCTGACCGACCACGACCTGATTATTGACAGTACGGAGGAATTTGGTGATTTCGCCGGAGCTTCTCTGACTCCGACAGATGCGATCTATATCACTCAAGGGGGAAGACAAATCGGAGTCGTTTATGGCTTCGCTGACGCGCTAACACCTAATCACGGAGCAATGCTCCTGGGAGCTCATAGCGACGTCGTCGTTGAATTCTCCGGATTCGTTGCGCGAGTCGGTGGTACGCTGCAGACTTCTGGTCAACAAAGTGCCACGCACCTTCTCGTAATTGTAACCGGAATTGTCCACGGCGGCTAAAAGTGTCAGCAAATAACAAGCACTGTTTATCAGCAGATAGACAAAACGAATAAGAAATCGGCCGGTGATTGTAGTTGCTTCGAAAACAACTATCACCGGCCGCTCAGTCGAAAGTCACTCGCACATCGCAAAGCAAAAAACGGGAGATCGGTGTCATGAACGTAAAACAAATCATTCGTGTTTCGGTAGCGATAACGGCAGTCTTATTGACTGCGTCCTACGCTTTATGTCAAGGCCATGGTGGCGGACAGGGAAAACATGGTGGATATACCCTGGTTCCATTGCCGGACGCATCGGGTAACACCGGAATAAACGGATACGCCGAGGGATTAAACGAAATGCGCGATTCGAACGGAGCCCTGCTGGGAGTTGAAATCGTTGGCAGTCTCGGCGGGAGAGCCCATTATTGGCAGCTGGATGCAACTGGCGCGGTGCTCGATGCGGTGCAGCTTCCGCTTCCGATCGGCGCCGATCCCGCACTGAGCACTGACGCCTTCGATATCAACAACGATGGTCTAATCATCGGCGTTGCTGGAGTGTGGCCGGTGATGCGGCCGGTAGTATGGCCGAACCCGTCAAGCGAACCGCTGGAGCTGACGCTGCCGGTCGGATTCGAGGGCAGTGGTTACGGAGTCAATGTCAATAACAACGGACTGGCGGTTGGCTGGCTAAGCGGCACCGACGGAACGAAGTCCATCGTGGCCTGGGGAATCAACTTAGACTGGACCATTATTGGTCCTGTTTTTATCGGCCAGGTAGACCAGGAATGGGCTCCGCATTGGGCTCCAGATATCAACGATGCGGGTCAAGTCGTTGTCACGACTGGCTCCTACGCGCAGGGCGATTTACAGGGCTGTCGCTGGCAGGTTGACTGGAACGGCGTCGACTTGACCGTCTCGTCAGCCGAGATGCTCACGGCGAATGGCTGGGCGCTGCGGACCGTGACCGGCATCAATGAACACGGCGATATTTGTGGCACCTACAAACCCGACGGCTGGCAGGCATACGTATTGACTGCCGAGGGTCAGCTCATCGACATGCCTTCCCTGATTGACAATCGCCGCAATGGCACACGGAATTACCAAGCTAACGACCTCAACGATGCGGCCACTACCGAATCGATCCAGGTTTTGGGCCAAGGTGATGTCTACCGAAAGAGATCGGGGATCATTGATCGCAGCGGAATTAGACTGCTTTGGCAAGGATCGAAGGCCACTGATTTGGAGGCGGTAACCGCCCAGCCCAATTCGCAACTGAACCTCTCGTATTTCAGCGTGGTCGGCGACGCCGGCTGGCTCGCGGGATTCGGAAAGACGGCAAACTTCGACCCGCGCTATCGTGCTGGTCCCAAGGTAAGTCAGAGGAGGCAACAAAGATGAATAAAAGCAGGAAGGGTATCAGGAATTAGGAACTGCTCATCAACGACGAATCAACAAGATCCGGCCGGTGACTTTGGTTTTCCCTTGCGCTGTTCCGACTTCGTCGCCCATGGCTGGATTCCGCGAAACTCAACCGTTTTCTGCTCCGAGTAAGAATCGACCCTTTAACGAATAACCAAACTGGCGCGACTGTCAGGCTGCTGGTTCGATAACGCTCAAGACGCTGCTTCCATTGCTGAGCTTTGACAGGGCTGACTCTGCGTGACATGATTGGCTCCTTTGAGAATTTCTTCCAAAATCCTCAAAATAAACCGACCGTCAACAACCGTTCTGGTGGGCGCTTACGTTTGACAACGACCCAAAATGCGGCCAAAATGTTAGACGTTAAGGAATAAAATCCCTATCAGTTAGTAAATATAGCAGCAGGAATAAACGCAAATGTTACGACAGTAGCAGGTGTTAGTTCTGATGTTACTTCAGTAGCAGGAATATCAACTGCTGTATCTAATGTTAACTCAAATAGCACAATCATTAACGCTGTTAATGCTAATTCAGCTAACATAAATACTGTTGCAGGCGTAAATTCAAATATTACTACAGTTGCAGGAATATCACCAGACGTTACAAGCGTTGCAGGTATCTCAGCTAATGTAACTTCTGTTGAGGGTATTTCATCTGATGTTACTGCTGTTGCAGGAGATGCTACAGATATTGGAACAGTTGCTACAGATTTAGCAGGTTCAAATAATATTGGTACAGTTATCATTCAGCCAAGCATTAGGGTCAAGGAATTTGAGTGTCGGAAAAAGGATCTGACTGGGAAAACGAGGGTCTGATCGATGCGATTTTGCGATCGACGCCGGGATACGAGGGCCGAATTTTTCAGCGCTACGCAGAACGGCTTACCTGGTACGCCAGCACTCGGATGCCCGGCAAGTTGAGGGGACGAGTTGATTCCGACGACATTGTTCAATCAGTGTTCCGAAGTTTTTTTAGAAGGCATCGCGACGGCGAATTTTCGTTTGAAGAATCACTCGACCTCTGGAACCTGTTAGTCGCGATGACCTATCGAAAAGTTTTGAATCAGGTCCGCCATCACACCCGGGAAAAACGCGATGTCAACATGGAAGGCAGCGCTGCCGTTCCCGGTACTTCGGAAAGCAGCCCCTGGGATCTTTCGCCCGGTCCCGAACAAATCAATATCATGATCGATTACTTGAACTGGATCCTTGACAAGCTGCCGGTTGAAAGTCGGAAAATTGTGACGCTCAGACTTGAAAGCTATTCCATCTCGGAAATTGCCAGCCGGGAACAGGTAAGTCAACGGACCGTAAAACGAGTTCTTTCCCGTGTCCGCGAGCTCGCCAAAAAACAAGTCGAATGCGAACTCAACGATTAGTTATCCGAATCTGAATCTGAATCAGGATTTGGAATTGGTTCATCCGAAGCACTCAAATCGATCGTCTCACTTTTTTCCAGGTTTTGTTTGAGAACAAATTTGATGGCATCGTGCATTGCAATGGCCAGTTTCTGGAGTTGATCGTCGAGTGGTGTATTCGTGCGCTGCGAATTTTCTTGCAGTTCCTCGAGCAAGCTGAGGGCGTCAAATGGACGACCGGCTCGATTTGCAACCACTGCCTCAAACCAGATTGTCTGATTTTTGTCACTCTCCGGGTTGTCTTTAAGGCGCGACAACCATTTTTGGACAAGCTGTTCCCTGGCGATGTTGGCTTTGAATGACTCGATCAAAAAGATGGTCAGGATCCGGCAATAGGTTGCGTTTTTTGAGAACCGGTTGATCAAGTGAGGATAATCTTCAAATTTGCCCACGGCATCGGTACCACTCGTAAAGATTTCTGTTCGATCTGATTTCGGATCACCTTGGGTAAACTGAATCAAAGCCGAAGTGAACTGAATTTCGGCCAGCATTTCATCGGAGTCGCGAACGAATCCTTTAGCGCTTTTCAATTTTTTGCATCGTTCGAATGCCTCACTAATTTTGTCCTGATTAAGCAATGTCGACAGATCCAGAATAATCAGCGATCCCTCTGGGTGGATTTCAACGACTTCGCTCAACTCGGGCCAGGTCGCACTCAAGTCAACATTGCCATTGGAAAACTCTTCAAGGCAATGAAACAAATTGGCAAATCGGATTGCGATTTTTGGCGGGAACACGAATCCTCGCTCAGAAAGACTTGGGCCCACGACATCGAGATACATTTTGCTCAGCCGCGAAAGACTGGCTTGATTAAACCCGAATTCCTGCTTGCGATGATTGTAGGTCGCACGAAAATCGTGAAGCTCATGGCAGAGCCGTTTCCAGTTGTGTTTCTGTTTTAAGGGAAGCTGCAAACCATTGAGCTGGCTTTCCGCGTCCTCTATCTGATCATTTGACGCCAGTACGATGGCCTTCAGCAATTGAAAATCAACATCTTGAGGGAACAGTTGTTCCGCGATTTTGAGTTGATTCGTCGCTTCACCAAATTCCGCCAAGCTCAACAGCAACGTTACCAACATTCGTCTGGGATGATGGCTGAGCGGTTCGATTTCCAGAGATTTTTTCAACTCTTCGACAGCATCGGGAGAGCGTTCGGCCAACATCCCGCGAACGTAGGCGGCGCGTCCCGCTGATAATGGTTCTTGACTGGCCAGCTCAAACAACCGATCAGCGACGTATGGGTCACCGGTTTCCAACTCCAACTGAGCTTTGAGAAAGCGGCCGTGGCCACGAAAATCTTTGGGCAGCGCATCAATTTGGATTTTTTTCAGCTCCCTTTCGGCTTCGTCAATCTGGCGTATTGCAATCAAGCTTTCGATCAGGTCCAGATTAAGACCTGGATCGGAACCTGAGCTGAGTTCTTGGGCCTGACGAAAATGTTCAACTGCCTCCGACATCTTGCCGCGTTGCATGGCCAACCGGCCGGCGGCTTTTGTCGAATCACGCAACAACTGTTGTGAGCGCCGTTCCGCGATTTCGGCGCGAGTTCGTTGAGCGCTTATCGAACGCAGCTGGATTAGCGTGCCTAGCCAAAATGCGACCAGCAGAAAAATCCCGATGAATGCTCCGGCCCAGCGGGGATGACGCTTGGACCATTTCCAGGATTTTTCCATCATGCCCACGGGGCGGGCCTTGATCGGCTCGCCGTCCAATTGACGCTGCAGATCATCGGCCAATTCTTCAGCCGACTGGTAGCGGTCCGCTGGCTCTTTTTCCAGACACTTGAGCACGATCGTCTCCAGGTCGTGATCAATCGAATGTTGTGCCAGTTTCGCGCGACCGGGGACTTTGTGCACAACATCATCCAACATGGAGAGCATTGAGCCACCAAACGGAAGCTCGCCCGTCAGCAGGTGATATAACACCGCTCCTAGCGAATAAACGTCAGTGCGGGCGTCGACGAGTTGTTGTTGGCCCTGGGCTTGCTCCGGCGACATGTAGGCTGGCGTGCCCAGCAATTCTCCCTGTTTCGTCAATGTGGCATCGGCGAATTGATCCAGATAAGCCAATCCAAAGTCGACCAGAATCGGCGTCTCGCCACCGCTCAGCAAGATGTTTGCCGGTTTGATGTCCCGATGTACGACCCCGCAAGTGTGCGCGGCATGGACAGCTCGACTGACGTCACGGACGATTTCGACGGATCGTCGCCTCGGCGGAACTTCTTCTTCAATTTTTTTCCTCAGGGTCGGGCCATCTACGAATTGTTCGACGATAAAAGTCAAATCGTTATTGTTGCAAACCTCGTGAATCTTAACCACGCCAGGATGATCGATCGCCGCGACCGCACGACCTTCTCGAATCAATCTCACGATGATTGAGCCGTCATGTTCGATCTTGTCGGGCCGCAGAATTTTAATTGCGACGTCGCGCTTCAGGTGAGTATCGTTCGCACGCCAGACGACGGAGAAAGCTCCATGTCCAATTCGCTCGCGCAAGACATACCTGCCAATCCGATCGTCGGCCTGCAGATTGCCAATCTCATTCAGGCTTTGCCCTGCCGTCGAGCTGTCGAGATTACCGATAAATGTTTCGTTGGAAGCCTGTCGCCGAAATTTGCCGGCTGGATGACGATACTGAAACGGATTCAAGCCGCCGCACAAACGCGATCCAATTCCTGGATTCCGATCCAAACCGATTCTGGAGTTCGGTTTCGTCGGGTAACCGTCGTACGATCCGTCTTGCTTCCAGCTCGGCTTCGACAATTTCGTTGCGAAGGTCGGTCGGTCCAATTTCAGGATGAACTGTTATGTAGGCTTCGGCATGTTGCTGGTGACCTCTCTTCCAACGGTGCTCGAGATCAATTTTGATCAGCTCGACCAGCAACCGAAGTTGAGGGCTCGGGCTTTCTTCATTCGACATGGCTTGCCAGGTTTGTGCCGACTCGGGCAAATCCCGGAATTGGTTGAGATCGGGCTCCGCTAGTTCGTGCCAGGCAGATTCGAATTTCAGAAGTTGTCCTTCGATAATCGCCCAGATCTCAATGTTGAGGGCATCGACTGAGCCGTAGTTGGAGTCCATAACATCCCGTCGGAAAAGAAAGGAAATCCCGGATCTTGTTTTCGAGTATAGGCGTTTGCAGATCGAGTTTCGAGGCAAATTATGTCGAGATTGTACCGAAGCGTGAGCTGATTTTGCTCGCCAACAATATTATTGAAATTTCTGTTTTTGGCTGTCCCCTTTTGTTCACAGAAGTTGCTTAACGTTTTGAAAGACTATTTTGCGCTGTTAGCGTACGAATACATCGACAACTGAGAATCGCATTTTGACCCAGGAACCCACCTATGATCCCGACTACTTCTCCCGCCATCATTCAACCACATTGTGAGTGCAATAAGATTAGGCCCAAGCCATTAAAGGTGAACGTTTGGCAAAAACCCTTCATGGTTGCCACATTTGTATTTCTAACAGCAAGCACTACATCCGCCGACCTGATTCACCGCTGGAGCTTTGAAGGCTCGACGGTCGATTCCGTGGGGGCGGCTCACGCAACGCTGAACGGCGGAGCCACCGTTTCAGGTGGCCAGTTACAACTTGGCGGATCGAGCCAGTACGCCACCTTGCCCATCGATGCCACATTATCGACGCTCAATAGCACTACGATCGAAGCTTGGGCGACATACGATGCATTAACACCCTGGGGCCGCATCTTTGATTTTGGCGATGGCGACCGAACGGGCAACCCAAATCAAGGCTATTTAGCCCTCACGGGTTCACCGGATTACGGCAACGGTGCGATATCGTTTGCTCAGTTCACAATTACTCAGACCACCAATACGAATTCTGAAAATCTCTATGGTGGTTCGATTCCCGGCCCGGGGGTGGAACTGCATTATGCAGTGGTACTTGATCACGTCGCAGACATCGGCACGCTTTACGTTAACGGTGAGTCCGTTCTTACGCAGACCATTACGTTGTCGCCCGCGGATGTGATGTTCAATGACGGGACGGAACACAACTGGCTTGGCCGCTCGCGGTTCAATCAAGACACCTACATGAACGGCTCCATTGAAGAATTCCGGATCTATAACCATGCCCTCAGCAGCAGCCAGGTTCTGACGAGTTACTCAAGAGGGCCGAATTCAGTGGTTCCCGAGCCCGGTGCCTCCGCGCTCCTCGCCTTGGGACTGATCTTGGCTGCGGGACGCCGAGCTCGCAGTTCGATCAGGCCATAAAGAACGAGCCTAGCTGACTGACTGATAAGGACTTAGCTAAATCTAAGGTAAATATTCGCTGGCGCGGTGGATGGATTATCGCTTCGCTGGGGTCAGCGGGGTGCTTCGCTGGGGTCAGCTCCTTTTAGAATCCTAAACGATCTTGTTTCAAACTGAAATCAAGTTCACTCAAGCGTTCTTGAACGGCAGCCTCCGCTCTGGTCGAGGATTGCCTTTGCGATATGACGGCGTCGGGGCGAACCGCAAAACTACGGAACGGCCGTCGATAATCGCAATTACCTCCAACTGTTTTGGGCCGCCCGACCCGTCCCGAAAACTCGTCAGACAGGGGAGTTCTTGCAGCCGCCAAGAATGGACCCTTTTTTGAATAGCCAATCCGAGTCAACGCCCAAATCACCACCGTTGGCCGGTCCCGGACTGCCCGGGCGAAATGGACGTTGTTTCGCTCGCCGGCTAAACGAACGTTTTCGAACTGGATTCAGGGTCCGCCTACAGTCGTTAGAAACTTGACTCAGACGAGCCGTGTGAGCTGCAGCTGCTGGATTTTGAGATCCTTGAGCTGTTCCAGTTTGTCGGCAGACCGCCTGGGTCTCTTGCCAGGTTTTTCGAAGGCTCGTTCGGCCTGAGCCAGGACCGCCTGAACCCACTGATGGATCTGCGATGGCTGGACATCGAGCTCGGCAGCCAACTGGCTGACTGGAACTTGATCCTTGAGGTGTCGACGGACGACTTCTGCTTTTTGTGTGGATGTAAACATTCTGCGTGTACGGGACATGAGATTCTTTCGTAGAATTGGAGTTTACCAACTCAATTTCAAAAATCCCATTTCCATCAGAGGCAAGACACACCTCCTTCACAAGATGAAATCCAAAGATTCTTTTAGATCCAAAGAACGTAATTCGGGCGAGCCGATTGACCCCCAAGCCCTAATTGAAAAATTGTGCGAGCAGCTTCGCCAAGCGCTGCAGCGGGGCGAAACAAAACCAATCGAGCACATCTTGACGCAATCGCCGGAACACTTGCGTGACCAGGTCTTGGAAGAGTTGGTAGCCGTAGAAACTCAGTTGCGATCAAAACGCGGCGAGGCTCCAACGTGGGAAGAGTACGCGGCTAGATTCGGGGATCGGCTGGAAGCTGCTTGGCGCGGATTTCGCCATTATGATCCGGCAATTTCAAGACCGGCAGAATTGGAATTGTCAACGCACGAATTGGACGAAACTGATGCGCGGACAACGTTCGGTGAATCACAGGAACCGACAGTACCCGACCGACTCGGTGAATACGAAATAAACGATCAGTTGGGGGCCGGAACATTCGGACGCGTATTCAAAGCGCGACACGCAAGTACCGGAGAATTGGTTGCGATCAAGCAACTGAAATCCAGGTGGGCTCAAAGGCCGGCAATCATTGAGCAATTTCTTGCCGAAGCGCAACGGATGATGCGATTCGATCACCCCGGAGTCGTTCGCGTCTATCAGCTGGTTGACAGTGTTGATCTACCGTACTTCGTGCAAGAGTACGTCGAGGGTGGCGATTTAACGCATCAGATTCGACAAGGCAGACTCGCCCCGCAAGAGGCCACGGAACTAGTTATCCAGATCGCCGATGCGCTCGCTCACATTCATTCGTTCAAGCTATATCACCGCGATCTGAAGCCGGCCAACGTACTGTTGGACTCTCAAGGTAAGGCTCATTTGGCAGATTTTGGATTGGCATTGGCTGATTCCGACCGGTGGGATCAATCGCGGCGACCGACCGGGACCTACTTGTACATGTCGCCCGAACAGCTTCACGGCCGTTGGCACTTGCTTAACCCCCGTTGCGACATCTGGAGTCTCGGAGTCATTTATTACGAACTGTTAACGGGCGAGCGGCCTTTTCAGCGGAAAGACTTCGACGAGTTGCGACGTGAAATCTCGTCTCGTGTTCCACCCGCACCACGCGATTTGGACCAATCCATTCCTCAGGCAATTAATCGGATCTGCATGAGCTGCCTGGAAAAACAGGTTCGGTTGCGACCCGCGTCGGCCGCCGATTTGCGTGACGACCTCCGCCGGGAACTCGATCAACTGGGCCAGCCCGCCGAGACCGCTCGACCGTCAGCTGCACCATCGGTTGACGTCTACCCGACTCCCAAGCTGCGACGATTTACCGCTGCACAAGCCGATATATATTTGCGGTTGATGCCCCGTAGCTATGCCAATCCGGAAGAATTGCCAGAACTCATCGATTATTGGAAACAGCGGATTGGCAACCATGATCCGGACATGTCATTCCGGATCGGCGTTCTGGTGGGCGTTAGCGGCTGTGGAAAATCGTCGCTTCTGGAAGCGGGATTGTTGCCGCGGCTGCCGGACAACGTCACTGCCATCCTGATCCAGGGCAGCGAATCTGAGACGGAAGTTCAACTACGCAAGTCGCTACAGAAGGCGTTTCCCGATGCAGGACCGGAATCAAGTTCCTGGTCGCTGCCCGAATGGACACATCGGCTACGCGAGGGCGAACTATTGCGGCCAGGACAAAAAGTTCTTCTGGTGCTGGACCAGTTTGAACAATGGCTGCATGCCCATGGCGCCGACCCCGTCAGCCTATTACGAGACGCGCTTCAACAATGTGACGGTCCACACTTGCAAGCGATTATTTGTGTCCGCGAAGGGTTTCATTCATCGTTGATGCGATTCGTCGACTCGCTTGACGTGCGTCTGGATGTAGAGCGCAACTACGTCACCGCCCATCGGTTCGATATCGGTCATGCGCGGTTTGTGTTGGAACAGTTTGGCTGTGGACTAGGGCGGCTGGAGGGCAAGCTGACGCCCGAACAAGAAAAGTTCCTGGAAACGGCGGTCGAACAACTAGCCCAGGCAGATCAGGATGGCGTCAGATCGGTGCGGCTGGTCGTGCTGGCGCTAGTGATGGCTCATCGCGAGTGGACCGTCGCGGAACTGGAGCAACTGGGCGGACTGGACGGGATCGGCCGGCAGTTTTTGCTGGACAGCTTTGAAGGCCGAACGGCGCCCGAGCAATACCGGCGGCTGTTACCGGCAGCGATGCGCGTGCTGGAGAGCCTGCTGCCGGGCGAGGGACTGGAAATCAAGGACGCGCAGACTTACGCCCAGCTGTTGCGGGTATCCGAATTGCCGGAGCGGGAATTTGGCTCACTACTGGAGATCCTGGTTCGCAAGCTGTTTCTGGTGACGCCGGTCGACCCCGATATCGGACCCGAGCTTGACGTTCAAGTTGCCAGTGACGAGCAGCGTTATTATCAGCTGACGCACGATTTTCTGGTGCCTTCGGTCCGGCAGTGGATCGAATTCAAGGAAGAGCAGAGTCCGAGTGGTCGTGCCCGCTTATTGCTGCGGCGTTTGTCCGGTGCCTGGACAGCCGACTACGAGAATCGGCGACATTTGCCTTCGCTGCCCGAGTATCTGCAGATCCGTCGTCATACCGAAAAAAATCGCTGGACCGATCTGCAGAGGCGAATGATGCGAGTGGCAACTCGATTTTACGGAGTCCGATTCTCTTTGGGTACAACCGGTCTCGTCGCACTGGTCGCAATTGGATTCGTCGTACGGACGAATGTGGCAAAACAGCAGGAAGCAACCCGCATCCAAGGTTTGGTGGGTGGCCTGGTCAATGCGGAGCCAAACCAGGTGCCTGAAATCGCCAAGGAACTCGATGCGAACCCCACAGTGGCCGCTACATATCTATCGTCGCTGTTGTCCGGCAATCCCTCAACTCCTGATGTAAAGCGTTCCCAACTGCATGCCCGGCTGGCAACTGTCGCTCGTGACCCGTCGCTTGTGGAACCGCTGAAGGAGGAGTTACTAACCGGCAAGCTGACCTATGTGATGCCAATTCGCCAGCAACTTCGCCCGTATGCGGCCACGCTAACCGAAGAATTTCGCGTGGTGCTGCGCGAAGAGAACGACCCGCAGCGGCGGTTCCGCGCATCGCTGGCCCTGGCCGATTACGTGCGTGAGGCGGATGCAGCGTTTTGGACCCAGCGGGACCTGCAATTCGTGGCCGACCAACTGGTATCGGCCAATGCGGTGTACCAACCGCAATTGTGGGAGCTGTTGGCGCCGGTCGACACCCGCCTTGTCCAACCGCTTCAGCAGGTGTTTGTCGATAGCGGGCGACCGGAAAACGAGCGATTGGCGGCGGCCAATGCGCTGGTCCATTTTCTGCCGGACGACGTGACACGGCTGGCGGAACTGTTGACGGTGGCGCACGCCGGCCCAGTTCCAGATCATTTACGATGGTTTTGATCGCCTTGCCGACGCGCCCTCGCTTGACTACCTACGACAACGGGCCGCCGAACAGCCGGCCAATGACTTGAATTCTGACGGGCGGATTGCGCTCGGCAAGCTCCGTGCAAACGCCGGCTTCGCCCTGCTACGGCAAGGGGATTTGGAATCCACTTTGAACGGTTCTTCGTTACGAAAATGACCCGGAAGCGATGACCCAGTTCATTCACGGCTGCCAGGCCGCCGGAATCACCGCGTCGGAGTTGGAGCAGTGTTTTCGGTTTGTCGACGAGCAGCGCGGCCCGTTGGGTGAAAACCGCAAAAAGACGGACGCGACGGCCCTGTATGCGTTGCTGCTGGCCCTGGGTGAATTTGAAATTGGTGAACTTGGCTGCTGCTCAACCGCTCGTGGACCGATTGGTTGAAATCTACGCCCGGGATCCCAGCTCCGGAGTTCACAGCGCCTGCGGATGGCTGTTACGGCGCTGGGGGCAAGAGGACGAAGTGGCGCGCATCGATCACACTCCGATCGAATATGACCCGACCGGCCACCGCGAATGGTATGTGACCAAAATCGAGGTGCCAGACGTTGGACTATCTCGACGGATCCAAAAAGAAAATCTATTTTACCTGGATTGTGTTTCAGCCGGGTGATTACCAGGTGGGATCACCGGATTGGGACTCGGCAGGCAATTCCGACGAGCAGTTTCACACGGTTACGTTGACTCGGGCCATTTCGGTGCTGGATCGGGAGGTTTCGTGGGATCAATTCGATCCGTTCGACGAGGGGACGCATCGTGCTGGCATGGTCGCAACAATTCGCTGCCAAATTATCATCGCTTTCCAAGGAATTGACTCCGACCGATCCCGTGTTTGGTGTGAGCTGGTTCGAAGCGGTGGCCTGGTGTCGCTGGTTGACTGAGACCTCGGGCATGACCGAAGCGGATCAGTGCTACTCCCCGGACCCGCTGGCGGATGATTCAGACTCGCGATCCCGGTTGGGTCGAGCTGCCGGACGAGACACTTTGGCCGATGGATCAGGAGAAGCCTGGATATCGGCTGTTGACCGAGGCGGAATGGGAGGTGGTTTGTCGCAGTGGCACGAGCGGAAGTTACTCGTTTGGCGAGGACAAAAAGTGGCTGGGTAAATACGGCTGGTTTTTGGAGACATCTGGAGATTGGTCGCATCCGATTGGCCAATTGCGTCCCAATCCCCGGGGGTTGTTTGACATTCATGGCAATCTTAATGAGTGGTGCTACGATTGGTATGGCGACTACGATTCAGGTAAGTTGACGAATCCGCAGGGTCCGAAACGGGGCTCCGACCGGGTGTACCGGGGCGGTGCTGGAACGGCGGCCCGCGGTCATGCCGGTCGGCGGACCGCGGCGGGGACGCGCCTGACTTCCGGGACGGCGACCTGGGCTTTCGTGTGCTCCGCAGTTCCATCAAGTAAAGCAAGCCAAGTCAAGAAATAGGAAGCGGAGCGGAGTGGAGGCCCGTAGGGAGCACAGCGGAGCCGCGACCGGAGGAGCCGAAACATCGTCAGCCGAGACATCTTAAATCCCGTCGAACTGTCGCAGATTCAAGTTGTGTTTAACTTTGAATAGGTTGATTTCGCTCGCCGCCGCAACCATGGAAAAGCGAAAATGGCCGGAAACATGGTCGTCTAATTGGACAGCGACACTTTTGATTAGCCGTTTGGGGCTAGCCCCGGTTTTTCGCGACAGAACCGTGGCTAACGCCAACACGGCTGATGATGGTCGGGGTTTTCCCTTGCACAATTCCTGCGTCGTCGAAACCGGCAAGATTCCGGGGAACTCGTACGTTTCTTGTCGCGTGCAAAAAACGACCGTTTTTTTTGATTCCAATTCCAACCAATGCCCGAATGACCGCCCTTGAACGGCCCCAGCCAGAAGGCCCGAATGGGGCGGCTTCCATCCCCAGCAAAAAAACGAACGTTTTTTGGACTAATAGAAAAAGGCGGGACCCTTTCGAGTCCCGCCCTGGATGTTGAGATTGTTGCGTGCGAGGCAGCGTAAATCTCCACTGCTACGCAAAACGCGTTTCAAACTTTACTGCGTCGAATCGAACAGTTCGCCGCCATCGATCGCGGTCTGCTTCTTTTTTTGCGGCACGCTAACGGTGACAACGCCCGATACGCTGCCCTCAAGATCAAACGCCGTAAAGTGGATATGGTATACACGACCGTTTCCATTGTCCGGCTCGCTCAGCGCGAATGAACACCGTCCCGTCGCCGTTGATAACGGCGTCAATCTCGGTATCGCCGTCGCCCTGACCGTTGGTCGGCTCGTCTTGCGTGACACTATCGATGATGATCATCGCATTATTGTCGGGGTCACTTACGCCGTCGATGACTAATCTCTACCATTCCATGGTTTGGCGGCCAAAGTACCGACTGCGCTCGGTGCCGCTGCCGCGACCAACGGCGGATCATTGGCGTTCTGCACATGCACAACCACAGTGTCGGTTGCACTGCCGCCGAAACCGTCGTTCACCGTTAGCTCAAACGTGAGGTCTTCGCCGCCAGGGGCTAACGAATGGGATGGTGAAACCGGGTGTGGCCGTCGTGCCGCCGCTGATGGCTACGGACGTACCGCCGGTTTGCGACCACGAATAGGTTAGCGAATCGCCGTCTGGATCGCTGCCGTTGCCTTCCAGCGCCACTGCCACTGTTTTCGTCCACGGTCTGATCATTGCCAGCCTCGGCGGTCGGGATCGTTGTTCACGTTGGTGATTTCAACGGTTACGGTAGTCCACGACATTGTCGAATTCGTATAGCCAGGTGCCGGTGCATCCGAACGGGAAGCCGTCATCGACCGTCAGCTCGAAAACGAGTGTCGCGACGACGCCGGGTCGCCCCCAGATCCGCCGAAGGGAGCCGCAAAGGTTGGATTGGCGGTATTTCACCGATCAGGTCACCGGGCTCGCCGCTAACCTGCACCCAGGAATAGCTGAACGGATCGTTATCGATGTCAAAACTGTCTTCGCCGTACAGGGTTACCAGGGCACCCTCGGCGACCGACTGGTCGTCTCCGGCATCGGCCACAGGCGGATGATTTATGTTAACGACGGTAACGTTAACTGTGTCGGTTGATCTCCGTCGCCGTCGCCGTGACCGTCAGGTCAAAACTAAGCGTTTCGCCGCCGATGGCGACAAGCGGAGCAGTGAAAGGCGGCTGCGACGCGGAGGCATCGGACAGTGTTACCGGAGTACCGCTCAGCTGCATCCAGGCAAACGTCAACGAATCGTTTTCCGGGTCACTGACTTGCGCTTCCATCTAACATGACAGCGGTTTGCCCTTCGTTCACACTAAAGTCCAAACCGGCATCAGCGATTGGATCCTCGTTGGTAACCGTCACCTTCTGGGTAACCATGATCGTGTTGCCGGCCGCATCCGAGATGTACCATGTGACTTCCGTGTCGCCCAGTGGAAACGGTTCGATCGCGTCATTGATGATACTGGCCACGCCGCAATTGTCGTTGGCAACTGGCATTCCCAGATCGACACCCGAGGCCGCGAACTGTCCCGTATCATGTGCCACGACAATGTCCGCCGGTGCTGTGGCCGTCGGTGCTTCATCGTCGGAGACAATAATTGTTTGCGTAACGTAAATTGAATTGCCCGCGCCGTCAGAGACTGTCCAGGTAACCACGGTTTCACCCAGCGGGAATGTCGCCGGCGCGTCGTTTGTGGCCGTGATATCGGGACTGCACAGGTCGGAGAAAACGGGCACATACGGTCCGGAGTTCAGATCGACCGTGGCAAAGCATTCTCCCGGATCAGTACCGACTTCGACGTGCTGGACAAGTGTCGAAATGATCGGGTTGGTTGTATCCTCGACGGTAACGGTGATCGGACTGCAGCACGCCCTGCCGACAATGTGGTCATTGACGCACACCGACACGCTGGTGCTGCCCAATGGAAAGAAGTGCGGACCGCCGTTCAGTTGAATGGTGACTGGCGCTGGCGGACTGCCGAACGAGACAACGTCGTAGAAACTCATTACACTGCCGTCCGGTAGTGTAACGTCCCATTGGACCGTCAAATCGTCCCCGTCGGCGTCAAAGACTTCGGCCACGATCGTGAATTCAGCACCGCCGCTAACGCACTCTTCGGTCGCCGATTCCGGGCACGAGACGATCGGCCCCGTGTTGTTTCGACCCAGGACTGCCCGCCATGCTTCGATTTGCCCGGACGGATTCCTTCCAACACCAACAATAACCAGGCCGTCAGCTGAGACCGCGTACGCCACATCAAGTCGCCAACCAGACACCTGCGACAAACCGTGATCGTTGATCAAAACTTCACGCAACCCCCGCATGGGAGGATTCTGCGTCGGTTTCCAAATAAACGCTTCAAAGCCAAATGTGGAGCGTCCATGTCCGACGACGGTGTTGCCGTCGGCTGAAACTCCAATTGCTCGGCTAACAAAGCCGCCAAAAGGGCCACCGCGTAGTTCGCCCAAGCCCGCCATCCCGCCACCGATTGTCCAACGGAATGCCTCTTGTCCAATTGAGGAAATGCTCTCTCCAACGACGGTGTTGCCGTCGGCTGAAACTCCCCATGCGCGGCTAAGAAAATCGCCACCGGGAATGTCGCCCAAGCCCGCCATCCCGCCACCAATTGTCCAACGGAATGCCTCGGTGCCATTTAAGGAATTGCTCTCTCCAACGACTTTGTCGCCGTCGGCTGAACTCCATATGCTTGGCTAGAGAAGCCGCCACCAGGTAGTTCGCCCAAGCCCGCCATCCCGCCACCGGCTGTCCTGCGAAAGGCCTCGCTGAATGAGGAGAATCCCCGTCCGACGACGGTGTTGCCGTCAGCTGAAACTCCAAATGCTGCGCTAAAAAAACCGCCACCGGGAAAGTCGCCCAAGCCCACCATCCCGCCACCTGCCGTCCAGCGGAATGCCTCAGTGCCAATATTGGAAATGCTTTCTCCAACTACCGTGTTGCCGTCGGCGGAAACTCCATATGCCCGGCTAACGTAACTGTTCCCGAGTAGATCGCCCAAGCCCACCATTCCGCCGCTTGTTGTCCAGCGGAATGCCTCAGTGCCAATTGAGGAAATGCTTTCTCCAACTACTGTGTTGCCGTCGGCGGAGACTCCTCTTGCGACGCTACGAAAACTGCCGCCGGGAAGTTCGCCCAGTCCCTGGACTGCGCGGCAGTGGTCCGGGACGAAGCGGGGCCGAACGCCACCGGGGTTGTGCCGGTCTTTGAGCGGCTGGGGATCAGCGGCAAGGTCTGGTGCCAGCTGGTGCGGCAATTCGGCCGGCTGTTCTATGCGGTGGCGGGGGAAGCCGCACGAGATCGACGCGCGGCGGAGCCGGGACGGCCGGCGGCGTTACAAGGCGAAGCGCCGCTGCGCGAGCTGCTGGCCGCTTGACCGCCGGAAAATCGCGGTTGTGCAAATGCCGTCTCTTGCGACCGATTGCGGGAGGCCGGCCTGCATTCGATATACAGATGCCCACATTGATCGCGCTCGCCTCGACGACGAAGGCCTGATAGCGGATCATCCCGGTGTTTCTTGCGAGATTCAGCAATTCAGCTGGAAGCAAAACCATTTTCTTCGGGGTGCGGCAGAGTCTGCGCGGCACCGCTGGCAGCCAAGGCCATTCTTCTTTGGACTTTCGTCCCCACGGTAACCATCCCCGTCGATCTGGAGCGTCTTCCGCGCCGCCTACCCACCTTCACTGCCCAAGGGAGGCAAAACAAACTGCTGTGTCCCCGTTGCTCCGTTTCCCCCGTTGCTCCGTTTCCCCCGTTGCTCGCCACCACCGTTGCTCGCCACAAACTGCTGTGTCCCCCGTTGCTCGCTCCCGTTGCTCGCTGCTGTGTCCCCGTTGCTGCGGCTCCGGCTCGCTCCCCGTTGCTCGCTCGCCCACAAACTGCTGTGTCCCCGTTGCTGCGCTGCTGTGGTTGTGTCCCCGTTGCTGCTGTGGTTGCTGCTGTCCCCGTTGCTGCTGTGGCTGTGTCCTCGTTGCTGCTGTGTCCCCGTTGCTCGCCGCCTTTGAACGACAACGGCGTGACTTCGACCAAGGGCGAGTCAAGATAACCGCGTTTGACGATCGGATTTTTCCATCGCTCCGTCGACGATTGACCGGAGAGAACGGGTGTTAGAAACCCGATCAGGCAATTCACCAGCAGGAACATGCGGAAATTCACATTTTGACTCCACTTTTGCGAATTACCAATTCTTCACCCAATGGCGAGTGACCAATGAGCACCTTCCGTTAACGGTCGAGTTCCGAATGCCCCGATTTAAACGGAGCGGTTGCATGTGGATCGGGGATGGGAGCCTGTCGACTAACGTCGCTTCGGTCGTCTGCACCAAAGTAATCCAACCAGGCCAATCAGTCCCGCAGTGGACGGTTCGGGAATGACCGACTTGATCCCAACATTATCGATCCGCGCGTCGAAATTTGCATCCGTAAAAAAGAAACCGGGTACCGCGCCTGTTAATCGAAACTCGTCGACACCCGCCAGGACAGTGGCAAAAGTTGCGCCCGGTGGAAGGATGGGCTCGAAAGTGTTGGGGTCTTCGTCCCCGAAACCAATCCAACCGTCAGGTAATTCTGTCTCGGTGGGATCATTGATGGTTACCTCATAGTTTGTCCAGTCGTCCTGGATGGAAGAACTCCAAAACGGTGTCTCAAAAAAAACGCCGGAGGGTCCGTTCGCTCCCTGTATGTCACGATTGATAAGCATAACTCCAAACGGACGAGAAATTGAATTTCCATTGAAATCGGTGAGCGAATCCACGCGGACATCAAAACTAAACGTTATTGAATTGAACCCAGAGAAGTCGCCAAGAAATGCAGGGTTGGCTGGTTCGCCCATTCCGCCTGTTCGAATTTCTGCGAAAAACAACAAATCATTGAAATGGGCGTTACCTCCCGGGTTGCCCCCATTGGATTCAAAGAATGCGTTTCCCGTAAATCCGCCGGGGTCACCGCCGTCAAATCCTACCGTGAAATCGGCCCGCACATTCAGGGCTGTGGAAACGATGGCCAGAAAAACAAGTGCAGTGGGGATCAGTTTCATGTTGAACTCCAGATTGGTTTCTGAAACGGAGATGCAGCTCAATGATAACAAGCTCATTGTAGTTTGTCGTCAGGCGGAACGAACTCTAAAACGAACTTGAATCGGGTTTTGTGAGCAGTTCTGTATTTGGCCTGCAAAAACAGGGGTCTGTGCGAGAATTGCCTTGATTTGAAATGCACGGTTTCTGGAACGCCGTTGCTTGCCCGTTGCTCGCGCCTCGAGGCATTTAGCGATCGGACAATGTCTTCAGGAACGCGACGATGGCGTCTTCTTCGTCGTCGCTCAAGCCTAAGTCGCCCAGTTCGTCGTCATTGACGTTATACGGGACTTCCGGGGGCGGCCAGTCTTCAACGTCTCTCGTATTGTAGAAGTGGACGACCTCCTTTAACGTCTTGAAGACGCCATTGTGCATATACGCCTTCGGGAATGACTCGCTTGGTGCCTTGGCTACGTTGCGCAAGGTTGGCACCTTATGTTTGCCTTCGTTTTCGAAGGCGAGATCTTCCCATTCGGGTCGTGTCGCAAGGAATCCACCGAGGCCGAGGTCAATCCAATCAGCTCCCTCTGGATTGATCGGTGTGCCATCATCGAAGAAAACGTTGTCCATGTCATAAAAGGGATTCTCTGGATTCACGGGAACACCCAGATTGTCAAAAGTGAAGTCAGTGAACAGTGGGGGTTCGCCGTTGGGTCCCGGCTCGCTTATATGGCAAGCCGAGCACATCGCCGTTCCGTTAAACAGCTCAAGACCCAATGCTTCCTGTTCGGACAGTTCGACCAGGCCCGCCAGAAAGTCGTCGTATTTCGAAGAAAACGGACTGACCTCAGACGAATCTTCGTAGGCGGCGATCGCCAATCCTACTCGATCGTAGTTTTCCGCGATATTTTCTTCAGTTTCAAAACTGATGGGTTCACCCCACACCTCTTCCCAAAGATCCGCGTACTTCGATCTCGCTATTTGCTCTAGTACGGCCTGTTTACTGGGATTGTTCTGTTCCACGGGGTTCAAGAATGGTCCCAACGCCTGATCTGCGGCCGGGTTGCCGAGTTTCTCGCCGGTTGCGCGTCCGTCCCAAAAATTCCCACCAACAAACAGTCCCTCCTCGTTGTCGTAGTGAAAGATCGGGCTGAACGTGGCATAGGCAACACTGGGCGGTTTCCGGTTCCCGAATCGCTGTGGGACTGCTCCGCGATAGACAGCGCCGTGCCGGTTGATACCGGGATTTCCTCCTGTAAATCCTACCTTGGCATCATGGCACGATGCGCAGGACATCCAGTCCGGGCTCGATATCTTGTCGAAGAACAACTTCTTTCCGAGCTGCTGAGTTGGCGTGAGCTCCTGCGTGAATCCGTACTGAGAATAAAGGAACCCAAACGCCAAGCATCCTGCAATACATAACACTTTGGCTTTCATCGAAATTCTCCTTTCAGGTCATCTCGCCGCTGACTTTCCTCGTTCAGAGAGGCGTGTGGAATTTATTGTCCTAAGCCGAAGCTACAGCCTCGGACCTGCGGGCTATTGTTTGTCTCGCTCTCATGCGCCTGCTTGCGCCAGCCGGCTGCAACTGCAATTTATGTGCCGTGCTTGTCTTTGGGCTTACGGCGCGTGTCTTTTTTTGGCTACGCATGATCAATGGCAACAAGAAAGGCGTCCTTATTGGTCGCACCACCCGCCCGGTTGAAATTAACGGTGTTAGGTTTCCGCGAATCTCGTAGGCCCCGCGGGAATCGTCGTGTGCGGATCTGTCACAAGGATATAGTTGACGTGCCGCGTTGACCTGGGCGGTCTGCATCACGCAATTACTGACCGATTCTCGAATAGACAATCTGGCTCAACGCCCAATCACCGCCCATAACCGGCTTCAAACAGCGATGGCGAAATAAATCGTATTTCTGTCTTTGGAGAAAGGAACGTTTGATGGGCGTCTTGTTGTTTTCTGCCGCAGCAGCTTGAAGAGGCGCGAGTTGTTTCGCTGCGAGATTATCAATGTTCTGTTCGAGCCGCCAAACGCATTGTTTGGCCCCTGCGAGAATCGTGTAAAACACGACGGCTCCCCTCTGCTTCGCTGCCCAGAAACAGCCAGTCTATCGCCCAGTGGCTTAGTGTCGAATCGACCGTTAGTCGTCATATCTAACTCGATCGGCAACAAGTCCAGTTATTGCAAGGACGATGAATACGGGCAATGTATGCGTATCAGCACAGGCAAGCGCAAAAACGGGCGTTCGTGCGTCCACCCGTCAACAACCATTCGTCCTTGAGAACATAGCCTCTGACACGATTTTGCGGGATCAGTGAAGCCAATTGGGAAAACTGAGTTCGGAAATGCGTCTTGAATTGTTTAGCGCACAAAGCCGTTTTACATCGGCACATTTTTTGCTTACTCAACGACAGTCAACAGACAGCAAGGAGACGCCGCACAACTCATGACGGGGCGACTCGCGACCGGAACTCGTTGACATCAAGGACGCAAGCAAGGTCGAATTGTCGGCCAGGTTTTCGTTCGCACGATCCGAATTTCGTCTAATGACCGGTGTTTTTGTCTTGATCGTTATTTCTTTGCCAGCAAGAGGATCAACGATGCGTTTCTCTCATCCAATTAAATTGACCGTCGCGGCAATCCTGGGTTTCTTGTTTGTCGCTGCCAGTTTGCCATTGCCTCTGGCCGGCCAGGGCACTGTCGCCGATCCGCCTTCGTTCGTGTGGACCTACCATCCAGTAACCGCGAACAACCCCGAGGCCTATTACAGCGGTGTTATGGAGATCGCGGAGGCAACCTTCTTAATCGGCGGCGAAACGTTGACCACCAGGGCTTACCGCCAGGCCGGCGGCAGCTTCAGCATACCGGGACCAACCATGACCATGGCACCGGGCAACAAGTATGTGCTCCGCTTCCACAACACACTACCTTACGAGCCTATGAGCCCAGAACACAACGTCTTCAAGGACCCAAACGTCAGCAACCTGCACACCCACGGGTTGCATATCTCGGGCGAGTCTCCCGGCGATGACGTCACGCGGTCATTCGAGGGCGGCTTCGGCGGCGACTTTGTCTACGATATTCCTGCTGACCATATGGGAGGCACCTATTGGTACCACGCCCATCACCACGGTTCGACATTCCTGCAAGTGGCGGGAGGGGCATTCGGGCTGTTGATCATCGATGACAGTGCCGACGGCATTCCGGCCAACGTCGCCGCGATGACCGAGAAGCAGATCGTGCTCGGCTTTCTCGACACGGGCGCAGCCGGAACGGGTGGAGACACAATGATGTCCGGCACGCTGTCTCCCACATGGACGGTCAACGGCTTGGTCGGAGGCACCATCAACGCGCAGCTTGATACCTGGCAGCACTGGCGGGTGCTCGTCGCCGACCCCGATGCCAAGACGAAGCTTGTCGAGTTCGGTCCAGAGTGTGAAGTGGCCCTGTTCGCCAGAGACGGGGTCTGGCGGACGAGCGCACCGAAGATGCTCTCCAGCAATGCCATTTACCTTACTGGTGCTTCACGGGCGGACTTCGCAGTCCGCGTTTCGGGCAACTCACAGCTCAAGATCGACGGCAACGTTGTCGCCAGCATCACCGCCAACGGCACGCCGGATCCCACGGTTCATCCCTTCGCCCCCGATGGCGTGTCGATGTGGTCGGCCCTCCGCCCCGGCTACTTGCGCGACCTGCGTGACGAAACCAACGTCAACATGGATTCCGTCTCGATGGGTGCGCGGACCGTCAACGGCGACAAGTGGGACGTCGACGATCCGACTTTCATCAAGTTGGCCGACAGCGTGCAGGAATGGGGTCTCAGCGGCGCGAAAAATCACCCCTTCCATCTGCATATCTACCACGTTCAGGCGCTCGAAAGCTCAAGCGACGACTTCGAAGCTGGCGAGTACTATGATGTTGTCGCCGCCAATATCGACATCCGCTTCGACCTGTCCTCCGTCACCAGTTCCCCATTCGAGGGTCGCGCCGTCCTGCATTGTCACATCCTGGCTCACGAGGATCTTGGTGCGATGGGCTGGATGGACGTGCTGGGGGGTACACCAGCGCCGACCTATCCGCTCGACGGCGACATCCCCGCACCCTATTCCGAATATTACAGAGTCGATGCGTCGATGATCGTGGTTTCGGAATCTTTCAACCGGATACGCGGCGTTTTCGTATCCGGGGATCTGTCCGATGTGGCAGAATCGGACGATTCTTATTTGAAGTATCGGCCAGGATTAACGCTGAATCCATCGGAGCCGCCGGTTTGGATCGAGTTCGAAGGCACGCTGCCAACTGATAGTCCGACATCGCTCTCGGTCACTTTGGAAGCATCGGCCAATACACCTAACATCACCCAAACGATTGAGGCGTTCAACTGGCTCACCGGCCAGTACGAGCAAGTTGATTCTCAATCGGCGTCGTTCAATGACGATTCGGTGGTTACCGTTGATCTAACGGCGGATATTGGCAAATACGTTGAATTGGGAACTGGCGCCGTGAAAACACGAACGGGATGGAAATCAGGTGGACTCGTTTTGCAGTTCCCTTGGACCATCTGCATCGACCAAGTTGTGTGGACGGTAACCCAGTAGCGGTAGAAATTTTCACCAACGATTTCCCTCGAATGCGTTGTTCGCTTGATCTGCGTCAAAAACTCATTAGACGGCAGGGTTTTCTGGAGCCGCCAAGTATGGACCGTTAAATGGTACTCAGGATTGAGAGCATTGTTACGAAGAGGGTTCCTTTCGGGGAGCTTACTCGTCTATCAGCCCAAGATTTGCTCGGCAAGCCAGCGACGTACGATTTCGGCCCGCTGGCGACCGGGAAGGCGCTTGATGACCGTTTTTTGAGGGGCCAACGAAGTATTTTTCTGCCCGTCTTGTTCCGTCGTTTTACCACCACCCGGAAGTTTCAATCCGATCTGAATTCGACGGAAGTCGCTGACCGCGGTCGCAAATTCGACTTGGGATTCCAGCACGATGGCGAGACGACGGGGCAGAGACACTCGTTTGGCAAAAAAGAGATAGCCGGCAGTGATGTCCAAGGTGTCATCGCGAATCAAGATTTCGCTTTGCCAGAAAATCATCTCCCAAATCCCCAATGTACTGGCAACAAAGGTCCCGGCAGGCACTATGGAAGCAATGAGACAAAGTACCCAAGGATTCAGGAACGCCCAAGCCGCAACCAATCCAACCCCACTCAGCAGGCTGATGCAAATCCCGTGATGATTAAATCCCACCGTCGCAGGGAAAACTCAAGCCGCACGCCGTCCGCCAGCGTCTCGGATCCATACCTTATCCGGGCAAGAATCGACTCAGCTGTCACGATCTCGGCATAGGGTCGCAGGAGTGCGGTATCTTCCTGGTAATCGGGCGAGCTTTCCGCAGTGAGAAAAACCGGAACATGAAATTGCACCGAGCGAAAGTCGTTCGTGTCATCACGCGTCACCTTCAACGACCAACGCGTCGAATACAGGTTACCGTCGCGTTCAATGTCATCCACCGTTGTCGGATCGCTGTCAAACGGGACGGCAAAATAGACGGGGATCCCTGTCGTGCCGGGAATGCCCGTATTGATGAATTTGTCAACAACCTGGTCATCCTGCCACACTTTCTCAGAGACGATCTCGGTTGATTCATCGTCGCGTGAACCATACGAAATCGCGGACGTACTGTTTCGACGCCATTGAATTTGCTCACAAGTCAGCGTCAGACGAAACGGAGTTCCCTCGACAAAAGATTCGTTCAGGATGACGACTGCTTCGAGCGGCCCCCCGATGATGCCGGGAATGGTTCCCAGACGCAATTCCGACGCACGCCACTTGCGATTGAGCAGGTAGCCGCGAATCAAAACATAGATCGTCACGACAAGAACGACAGCGAACCAATAGTGCCGATCCGCGGGCGGGGCCTCAATTATCATTCGGACGTTGATCGCCAACAGTGCCAACAGACTTACACTGGCTAAACAGAACAGAACCATCGTCATTCGATCGTCATTACGAATATAGCCTTGGGCCCACTGCTTGTTCCGCAACCAAGGTCGGTCATGATACCGCTCACGCAATTGCGACTCTTCCTGCTTCGCCATGATCAACGCTCGGCCACCCACGATGGCGTACGAACCGAGGACAAAATGGACAACAACGCGAACAAGCGCGCCAACGAGCTCGTCTGGCCGCCATGCGATCGTGCCCAAAAAGTACTTGAAGAAATAGTTTGCCAGCGAACCGATTTGCACGACGCCAAAGAACAACAGCAAGCCGCCGACGGCCAGTAACACGTACGGCAGTTGGGGGCTGAGATAGACCTTTTGTCGAAACTCATTCATGATCCAGGTCCCGCGGTACAATTGCTCCGCGACGGA
>CAVPPT010000021.1:0-192336 GCA_963707405.1 uncultured Planctomycetaceae bacterium
AATCATATCGTGGGGACAATATGGTCTGTTGAAACATCATATAAGGGTAGGATGCACCTTCTATCAAGGGCATCCGGGGATAACATCTAAGGAGGCAACAATGAAAGCCAGACGTGTCATCACTTTATTTGCGGCGATTGTCATCGCCATGGGGATGCTCTTTTTATGGGTCGGGAGGATGGAAGGTCAGGCGCATCCTGAGAGCACCATCTACGTCATGGGAGTAATGGAGGAAGGCACTATCCAACCACTCCTGGACGAATTTACCAATCAAAGCGGGATCGACACAAATTATGAGCGCATCGATAATCCGCTCCCCTTGAGGAGCTGCTTCGGTGAGGCGTGCCCGGATTTCGCCATCACCCCCTGGCCCGGTCAGATCGATGAATTGTGCGTCTCTGAGAGATTGGTGGATATGTACGGTTTCATCGATACCACCACACTCGAAGCCAACTTCAGCGAAACCTGGATTGAGTTTGGCCAGGTGGGCGGGCGGCTGTGTGGGGTGCCATTCAACTCCGGTAATAAGAGCCTGGTGTGGTACGACCCCGGGGAGTTCGCCAGCCAAAGCTGGCTGACACCCACCACCTGGACAGAGACCATCGCCTTATCGGAGGTGATCTCTGACACCGGCACGGCGCCCTGGTCGATCGGCGCGGAAAGCGGCGGCGCTTCCGGCTGGCCTCTGACCGACTGGTTCGAGAATATCCTGCTGCGCTCCGCCGGACCAGAGGTTTATGACACGTTGGTGCTGCATACCATCCCCTGGACCTCGACAGAGGTGATGGATTCCTTGGACTATTTCGGACAGATCTTCGGTGAAGAGGCTTTCCAGCTCGGGGGCAAGGACGGAACCATCAACACCTTTTTCGGTGACGCCATCTCCAGACCCTTCGTAGACCCTCCACAGGCTTATTTGCATGCCCAAGGAGACTTCGCCCAGGGGTTCCTACCCGAAGGCCAAACACCCGGGGTGGATTTCGATATCTTCCCATTCCCCGAGATTACCACGGTCTACACTCAGGCGGTCATGAGCGGGGGAGATCTTGGGATCATGTATCATGACAACGCCGACACACACGCTCTAGTCGACTACCTGATCAGCACCCAGGCGGCTGAAGTGTGGGTCTCAAATGGACACATGTCGCCTAACCGCAACGTCGATTTCGATCTTTATCCCGATATCACCACGCGCGCTGCAGCAGAGCAAATGGCGAATGCAGAGATTTTCCGCTTCGACCTCACCGATCTGCTGCCCAGTGAGTTGAACACCTATATCTGGGAGCGCATCCAGGACCTGGTCTATGCTGCGCCAAATCCAACCGCTATGTACGCTGTGATGGCGGATATCGAGACTTACGCCAACCAGTTCCAGCAGGTCGTCGAGCCCGGCGCAGCAACAACCTTCGAATATACCAGCGCCGAAGGCCAGCAGACCACCATTGTGATCCCGGCCGACGCAGTCACCGAAACCACGCTCATCCAGCATATCCCGCTGGGGGCAGTGCCGCCATCGAATACTCACCATTTCGCTGGGCGCGCCTTCAGCCTGTCCGCCTACCGGAATGGGGAGCCGCTCGCAGGCCTGGAATTAACAACCCCGCCGACGGTAACGATGAGCTACTCGGATGAAAACATGCCCCCAGCCGTGGAAGAGACGTTGGAAGTATTCACCTGGACCGAGAGCGGCTGGACAAGCGACGGCATCACAGTTATCCAGCGCGACACAGCCAACAACGAGATCATTGTGACTATCGCGGCATCTTTCTGACTTCGCCCTCTTCGGACCTTACCAGGGCCATCTCGCAGTTAAAGGTCAGGCGAATGCTGATAGTGTGGGACAGCTTCTGGATGCCTTTAGCTCCCAGACCTACATCGGAGCGAATTATGAGCAAGTCCAATCTAGCGATTTGATCGTAGACTGCGTTGGGATCGATTGCCCCGATATGGCAATTCTGCCCCTACCAGGATTGGTGATTGATCTATGCGGAAACGGCAAAGCGCTCGATATGTCATCCATAATTAATATGACCATTCTAGAAGCCAATTTCACTGACACCTGGATTGACTTTGGGACCTTCGGGGACAGACTCTGCGGACTGCCTCTTTCCGCTGCTAACAAAGGCAATATCTGGAATGATCCGTCAGCTTTCGATGCCCAGGGCTGGATTACGCCTACAACCTGGACTGAGATGATCGCCCTCTCCGACGTAATCTCGGACACCGGCATGGCGCCCTGGTCGATCGGCGCCGAGAGCGGCGCCGCCTCTGGCTGGCCGCTGACAGACTGGTTCGAAAATATCCTGTTGCGCGCTGCCGGTCCTGAGGTCTACGATGCGCTCATCCTGCACACCATCCCCTGGACCTCCACGGAAGTCATGGAAACTGTAGGTTATTTTGGCGAAATCTTTGGGGAAGAAGCCTATCAATACGGCGGTAAAAGCGGTACGCTGAACACCTTCTTCTTTGATGCGGTCAATCCGCTCTATCAGGAACCTCCTGGAGCCTTTATGCACACACAGGGGGGGTTTGTACAAGGAGTGATAGAAGGACTCAACCAGGGAGAAGAACCCGGCGTAGGTTACGGGCATTTCCCCTTCCCGCAGATCGACCCCTCTTACGCTAATGCAATCATGGGGGCCGGGGATATCGTGATCATGATGCGTGACACTCCAGATTCGCAAATCTTAGCCGACTACCTGATCAGTACCGATGCCGCTGAGGCGTGGGTATCGACGGGCAATATCTCCCCAAACCGCAACCTCGATCTTGGTCTTTATGATGATCCCCTAGTTCGGGAACGCGCTTCGAATTTAGCCAATGCTGATATTTTCCGTTTCGATCTCTCCGATCTGGTACCTGGTGGTTAACCTCTATTTATGGGAGCGTTTCCAGGATTTAGTCACTGTCGCGCCCGATCCTGTCGCCATGCATGGCATCATGGCCGACATCGAGGCAGTACGCTTCCCAATACCACCAGGGCGTCCACCCTGGATCGGAAGCCGTGATCCATTACACCGGCGACTTAGGGAAGCAGACAATCATCACAGTGCCCGCCGGCGCAGTCACTGAGACCGTCTCCCTGCGACACTTCCCCGGGCTCGATGTAAATGATTCGGGGTTCTTACTGTTTGCCGGCCGCTCCTTTTCGTTGACGGCGTACCGGGGTGATGAGTTGCTGTCTGGGCTGAGCTTTACGCCGCCCATGACTGTCACCTTGACCTACGACGATACCGGCATGGACCCTTACATCGAAGGGACCCTGATGCTCTATACCTGGGACGGCAGCGCATGGACGACGAATGGCATCTCCCTGGTTGAACGCGATACAGAGAATAATATCATCTCCGTGAACGTATCGCATATCACCAATTTCGCCCTGTTCGGCGGGGAGTTGAGAATTCACCTGCCGCTGGCTGTCCGCTAAATTTGGGCCATCGATCGTCAATAAAAACGACCGCTCGCATGCCTGTGGCGGTCGTTTTCTGTTTTTTGACCCACAATTTTTCAATCGAAAATACCAACTTAGCGGGCGATTGGTCGGCGTGCATACTGATCGAAATAACTCCCACTAGTACCATTTTCCTATTTGCGTATTCGATTTATTCGATAAACTCTTATGAGAGACGCACTGCAAGATTCAGCGACACGAAGCATTCATAGCGCACGAACCTCGCCAGATAAAGGAGGAGACTATGCTGGCTCAAACCTGGGCGAATTTGCAAACAGAAACTATCGTCCTGCTATCGGGCATCATCGCCTTGCTGATCCTGATCCCGATTATCAATAAAGGATTCTCAAAACTCTACACGGCCTTCGAAAATTGGTGCCAGGCCCGCATCCGCGTGATCCGTTTGCACAATATGGAGTTCTTCCTACCCGAACGTGTATCGTCATCTTTTGTGATGGTCCTAAAGGTGATCCGCTTTGCGATCAATATCCTGGTGATATTGGCTTGCCTGATGGTTGTATTCACCATCCTTCCGGAAACTCACGATTTTGTACTGATGCTCCAGTCACATTTTTTCTCCGCGCTGAAGGTGGTCGGCGAAGCAATCATCGGTTATCTACCGAGCCTCATGACGCTGATCATTATCTTCATCCTCACCCGCTACACACTAAAAATCCTCTCTTTTCTCTCCGAGGGCATCAAGCAGAATAAGATCAAAATCTCCGGTATCCATCCCGAATTGATCACACCCACATTTCAATTGCTGCGCCTGCTCGTGCTGGCATTTGCGTTGGTCGCGGCCTACCCTTATATCCCAGGATCCGAACTCGCCTGTCTTCCGGGGTCTAACGATCTTCATCGGTTTCCTGCTCTCCTTGGGCTCAACCTCCCTGGTCAGCAATATTGTCGCCGGTATTGTGCTGACCTACTGCGCGGGCTCAGGCTCGGTGACCGTGTAGAAATCGATGATGCAGTCGGCGAGGTAATCGATCGCAACCTGCTCGTTACGCGTGTTAGGACTATTAAGAATGTGATCATCACCATCCCCAACAGCAAAGTGTTGAGCAATCACATCATCAATTACGGCGCGCCCCCGCCGAAGGTCGCGCCCTGATCTTGCCGACAACGGTAACTATCGGATATGATGCGCCCTGGAGATACGTCCACCAATACTCGTCGACGCCGCCCTACTCTACGAGAGGCATCCTGAAAACGCCCGTCCCTTTTGTGCTTCAAACCAGCCTGGATGATTCCTATGTCAGCTACGAATTGAATGCGTATACGAAAGAGCCCTTGATAATGGCGGAGGATCTACTCAGAACTACACCAAAACATCCAGGATAAATTTAACGAGCGCCCAGTTGAAATCCGTCGGTGCCATGCGGCGCCGTTTGGACGACTTAGATCTGACGTTGCCAATGGACGATCAGATTCTCACGGCCGCCAGTGGTTCGCCTTTGGCCCAACCCATTCAATTGGGACCATGGAAAGCTGGAAACCGGTGGTGCATTCACCCGATGGAAGGCTGGGACGCGAATCGTGATGGCTCTCCGTCGGACTTGACCTTGCGACGATGGCACAACTTTGGACGGAGCGGAGCGAAGTTGATTTGGGGTGGTGAAGCAGCGGCTGTGCAAGAAGATGGCCGCGCGAATCCGCGTCAGACTCTGGCAACACCGGCGAACCGGAAAGGGCTATCTCAATTGCTCAGCACGCTGCGCAATGCGCATGCGGAGCAATTCGAATCCACTGACGATCTGGTGGTTGGCCTGCAGTTAACTCACTCGGGCCGTTTCTGCCGACCCAACACAAAAAAGCTTGAGCCGCGCATTGCCTACCACCACCCGTTACTCGACACCAAGTTCGGCATCGATCCGTCGGACGATAACGTCGTGTGGACGGATGACGATTTGCAGGAATTGATCGAGAACTACGTGGTCGCTGCCCAGTTGGCTTTCGACGTGGGGTACCAGTTTGTCGATGTGAAAGCGTGCCACGGATATTTGCTACATGAGTTCTTGAGCGCTCGCTCACGTCCCGGGCCCTTCGGCGGCGACTACGAAGGCCGTACTCGACTATTGAGAACGATCATTGAACGTATCTCCGCAACCGTCCCCGAATTGTCCATTGGCGTTCGGCTCAGCATCTTCGACACTGTGCCCTATCGCACCGAACGAGCGCCAGGGCGGCCCATGGATTTCCAGCTGCAGCTGCCCTATCAATGCGGCTTTGGTGTGCATCCAGATGATCCACTAACCCTTGATCTGACCGAGCCGATTCAGTTGCTTCGTGACTTGCGAGACCTCGGCGTGATCGCCGTCAACGCCACGTGTGGCAGTCCTTACTATTGTCCACATATTCAGCGTCCCGCGATCTTTCCGCCCAGCGACGGGTATCTGCCACCGGAAGATCCGTTGGTGGGGGTCGCGAGACTGATCGAAGCAGCGCGACGATGTAAGCAAGCTGTTCCCGAATTGCCCTTGGTTGGTACCGGGTACACGTATCTGCAGGAATACGTGCCTCATGTTGCCCAAGCTGCCGTTCGCGAGGGATGGATCGATGTCGTTGGGATTGGCCGCATGGTCCTCTCCTATCCGGAGTTGCCGGCAGATTGTCTCGAGCGGGGGCAGTTGCAGCGCAAACGGATTTGCCGCACCTTCAGCGACTGTACGACGGCACCTCGTCATGGTCTGGTCTCCGGCTGTTATCCATTGGATGCCGGTTACAAGTCGTTGCCCGCAGCGGGGGAATTGAAACAGATCAAGGGTGCACAGAAGATGTAACGAAGTGGTATTCGTCAGGCGGGCTTCCCGGGCCGTCTTTAGAATGGGACTACGAGGGATTTTCACGGCACCGCATTATGGCGGAAGAGACGACCACAACCCCGAACCCACTGAGTGAGCTTTCTCAACGGTTAGGGACGTGTGACGGATTCACGGAGGTGCTGTCGGAGCTCCGCAATGGAGGACAGGCGGCGCTCGACGGAGTCTGGGGCTCGTCCTGCGCACTGCTGGCGGCCGAACTTGCACGTCACGCTCCGTCGTGGCTGGTCGTCGTTTGCCCATCGCAAGAATCCGCCGATCAGTTCGTCGACGACTTGCCCTTATTCAGCCCCACGAAGCATCTTCCCCTTCCCCGCTTGGGAATCGGAATTGGGCGAGCGAATTGTTCATGACGAAATCTATGGACAACGACTGCGAACGCTCAAACAGCTGGATCTGGCAAGGCCGGCCAACGACCATCGGGCGGACCGCACCGGTCATCGTGTCGAGCATTCAAAGCCTGCTTGCAGCCAGTACCTGCACCGGAAACGATCCGCGACAGCACGCGTCGTCTGGCGGTCGGCGACGAGGTCCGGTTTGAGGACTTGCGACATTGGCTGGTCGAGCAGCGGTTTCATCACACCAGCGCCGTGGAATTGCCGGGTGAATTCTCGGCACGAGGCGGATTGCTCGATATCTTTCGCCGCGGATTGGGAACGCCCGGTGCGCGTCGAATTGTTTGGTGACGAGATCGAATCGATTCGTCGATTCGAGGTGAGTTTCGCAACGCAGCATCGAGTCGCTGCAACAAGTCGAGATCACCGTGCTGTCGCCCAGGAACGGGCGAACGCTGTGCCGTTTACGGCCCACGTGCCCGCAGGCACCTGGTTCCTGCTGATTGAACCGGAGCAGATCAGGATGAGGCGGAACGCTACTTTGGCCGCTGGAGTCGACCGAAGGGTTCTACAGCCAGCCGCCATCAACGTGCCATCCTTCAAACTCCTACCGCCACGGCGGCCGCCATCGCACTTGGGAGCGTCGGGGCCTCGTGCCGACTGCCGATTGAATCGGTCGAGCGATTCAGTGGCGACATCGGCAAAGTGCGCGACGAACTGGATCAGCAGCGGCGGAGCACCAGGAAGTTTCGTCTGGTGCACACACCAAGGCGGAATTGGAACGATTGGGCGAGATCCTGCAGGCCACTCGGCTCCATGCTGCAGGGAGCCCTGCACTTTGCCTGGGCAGTCTCAGCACGGTTTCCGCTCTGCGGACGAGCGGAGTCATCTTGATCAGCGGAGCCGAACTGTTTCAGCGCGGCGAGCTGCGCCGCACGTCGCGACGCCGACTGGGCAAAGGCCATCGACAGCTTTCTCGATCTGCGCGAAGGCGATCTGGTCGTGCACCTGGCCCACGGGATCGGCCGCTATCGCGGCATGCAGATGATGGATCGAGACGGGCAGGCGGAAGAGCATCTGCAGATCGAGTTTCACGGCGGTACCAAGATCTACGTACCCGCCGCGAAGATCGATCTGGTGCAGAAGTACGTCGGCGGCACCAAGAGCCGCCCACCGCTGGCCCGCATCGGCGGCAAGACCTGGGTGCGTCAGAAACAGGCGGCCGAAGCGGCCGTGACCGACATGGCGGCCGAGATGCTGGAGATGCAGGCCAGCGGCTGTCGCGGCCGGGGATCGCCTTCGCCCCGACTCGGAGTGGCAACAGGAATTCGATACGTCATTTCCGTACGAGGAAACCGACGATCAGCTTGACGGCCATTCGGGCCATCAAATCGGACATGCTCAGCCGCACGTCCGATGGATCGCCTGCTGTGCGGTGACGTCGGATTCGGCAAGACGGAAGTGGCGATGCGGGCGGCCTTCAAGGCGGTCGACAACGGCTATCAGGTGGCCATCCTGGTGCCCACGACGATCCTGGCCGAACAGCACTATCGCACGTTTCGCGAACGCATGGCCGAGTTTCCGTTCGACATCGCCCGGCTCAGTCGCTTCTGCTCGCACGGCGAACAACGCGAAATCGTCGAAGGACTGGCGGCCGGGCGCATCGACATCGTGATCGGCACGCATCGACTGGCTTCACGCGACGTCCAGTTCTACAACCTGGGACTGGTCATCATCGACGAAGAACAGCGGTTCGGCGTGGAAGTCAAGGAGCGACTGAAGCGACTGCGCAGCACCGTCGACGTCCTGACCATGACCGCCACGCCGATTCCCCGCACGCTGCACATGTCGCTGGTCGGCGTGCGCGATATCTCGAATCTGGAAACGCCACCCGAAGATCGCCTGGCGGTCGAAACCCGCGTGACTCGCTTCAACCGAACTGATCCGCCACGCGGTCCTGCGCGAACTGAATCGCGGCGGCCAGATCTATCTTCGTTCACAATCGCGTGCACGACATCGAACTGGTCGCGCAAGCGGCTGCGCAATATCGTGCCCGAAGCCAGCATTGGATCGGCGCACGGCCAGATGCCCGAAGTCGGAACTTGGAACAAGTGATGGTCGACTTCGTCGACCACAAGTTCGACATCCTGCTGGCCACCACGATTGTGGAAAGCGGTCTCGATATTCCCAACGCCAATACGATCTTCATCGACGAAGCGAATCGCTACGGACTGGCCGACCTGCACCAGTTGCGCGGCCGCGTCGGACGCTACAAGCACCGTGCCTACTGCTACCTGCTGGTCGATCCCGCCAAGCACATCACACCCAACGCCGCCCGACGTCTGCGGGCGATCGAAGAGTTCAGCGACATGGGAGCCGGGTTTCGCCATCGCCATGCGCGATCTGGAAATCCGCGGCGCCGGCAACCTGCTGGGCACCGCAACAAAGCGGGCACATCTCGGCCGTCGGCTACGAACTGTACTGCCAGCTGCTGGAGAACGGCCGTCCGTCGATCTGAAACACCTGCCGCCCGAGGTGTCCATCGACGTCGACGTGAACCTGCCCGGAGCGCGCCTACTTGCCCGACGACTACGTGGCCGACATGCGGTTCAAGATCGACCTCTATCGTCGGCTGTCGCGAATCGCCGGTGTCGACGAGTTGGAGCAGCTGCGGCGGAATTGATCGATCGATTCGGGCCGCCGCCGCCGCCCGTCGAGCGGTTGTTGGAGTTGGCCGAGCTGCGGATCGATGCGGCAGTCTGGCAAATCTCGGCAATTTACGTCGAGGAGGAATACCTGGTTTTCCGCTACGGCAATCGCCCGCGGATCGAGCAGTTGGCTCGCTTGAGTGGGGGGCGATTGCGGATTGTCGACGACAAGTCGCGTATCTACCTGCAGGACAAGAAGTTAGCGGATCCGGGGCAGATCCTGGAATTTGCGAAATCGGTGTTGCGACCAAATTGTCCCGCTGTCTATAATCCCGCCCCGCAGTAGTACCGCGTAAGTGCGTCTTTCTCTTGATAGCCGAGCTCCTGAGAGTTCGGTCGATCGCCGTATGTTAGGGAATCGGTCTGACGCTGCCATTTCATTTTCGGCAATGGCAGAAGAGGACCAATGCTATCGAGAGGTAATTCGTGACTGGTACCCGTCTTCGACAGGTGTTGGGCTTGGCGGCGATGTTCGTGTTACTGAGCGTCGGTCGTGCGATATCGCAACAGCCGAGCGAAATCCCTGACTTCACTCCCCAGCTTACGGACTATGTGTTGAATCCCGAGTCCAAGATCGCCGACGTGGGAGCAGAAGCTATCTGGTCGCATGAGTTGCTTCCCACGATCAACCAGATGGTTGAACAGTACGAAGGCAAGGCTCCCCAGAGCGAACTGGACAGGCAACGAGTCTTTCTGGTCTCCAAACTTCTGAACCGGCACGTCGAGAGTAAACTGCTGTACATCGACTTCTTGCGATCTCTTCCGGCTGGAAAAGAGGAAGAAATCCTCCAAGGCATCTACAAGCAAGTGCAAGAAGAGTTCTATTCGAGTCAGGTGCCACGACTGATGGAGCAGATGGAAGTCGAGAGTCTGACCGCTTTAGACAACAAACTGCGTAAGTATGGCTCTTCGATCAACCAGCAATTGTCACAGTTCCGAGAACAAGCGATTGCTCAGACGATGATCGGAAAGACCATCGTGCGCAAGCCTCTGATAACGCACAAGGAGCTCTTAGATTACTACTATGGGCACATGGACGACTACGAGTTCCCCGCGAAAGCACGTTTCGAAAAGCTGACCGCCAGCTTTGAGAAAATGCCGAACCGCGTCGAGGCCGAACGGCACATCGTCGAGATGGGTAACCAGGTGTTGCGCGGCGAAAGTTCGCCAACGTGGCGAAACGGTTTTCGCATGGAGTCAACCGAAACGATGGAGGCTACCATGATTGGACTTCCAAAGGCAGCTTGGTCTCTGATGTCTTGGACGAGGCCATCTTTTCGCTTCCGGTTGGAAAAATGAGTCCGATCTTAACGGATCAGACTGGGTTCCACATTGTACGCGTCGTCGAGCGGAAGGATGCGGGCCGCACCAGCTTCCCGCAGGCGCAAGAGGAGATCCGCGAGGAGTTGCAGGTTCAGAAACGATCGGAGCAAATCCGAGAATACGTTGCCGAACTGAAACGCAAGACGCGCGTCGTCACGGTCTTCGAACCCCAGCAAGAGAGTGTCGCCAATCTTGCGAATAACTAGCGATTCTCGTGGGGACAGGCTTCCAGCCTGTCCAGCAGCTCATTCCACTTCTGACAGGCAAGATGCCTGTCGCCACGGACGCCATGGCATGTGCAGGATGAGCTCGGTATACTCTCGGCATGGAATCTTCCTCTCTGTTCCCGATCGGCGATGCTGGGGCAAAGTTCGCGGCGCAACGTCGAGTTGAAGGCGCAGTTGACATCACTCGAAGATGCTCGGCAAACAGCGGAACGGCTCGCCACGGAGCAGTTGGCAGTACAGCATCAAGTTGACACGTATTTTCAATGCTCGTCGGGACGTTTGAAACTGCGTGAGATCAACGGAGAGTCCGCTCAGTTGATCTGGTACTCGCGTCCCGACCGACCGGAGGCGCGCGGCAGCGAATACTATCTGTTGGACGTTCAAGACCCTGGTCTCCTTAAGCGGATGCTCACGGCAGGGCTTGGTGTTCGGCAGGTTGTCACGAAACGCCGCGAGATCTTTCTCTATCACAACGTCCGCATCCACCTGGACGAAGTGGAAGGCCGGGGCAGCTTTCTGGAGTTTGAAGCGGTGCTCGGCCCGAACCACGGCGTAGAAGAAGGGGCTCGCCGAGTGGCCTATCTGCGCGAGGCGTTCCAGCTGGATGACGATCGCTTGCTGAGTGGTTCGTACGGGGATATGAGCTGAAACCACTTGCCCAGTCGTTAGAATTTACCGAGAAGGCCCCTCATTCGGCCCGTCATTTGTCTGCTCTGCTCCATGGCGTTAAACTGACGGAGCGACTTCTCGCGCACTTCCTGACTGGCCCGCTCAAGTAACGAAACGCAAGACTAGAGGGATTACCGTACTCATGGCAGACTTTGCATCTCTGAAGGCCGGTGAACATCAACTTGAACTTCCCATGGTGGAAGGTACGGAAAAAGAAATCGGCCTCGATATTGGCAAGCTAAGATCGCAGACGGGAATGGTGACGCTTGATCCCGGCTACGTGAACACGGGAGCCACCACCAGCGAAATCACCTTTCTGGACGGCGACCGGGGCATCCTTAGATACCGTGGCTATCCTATTGAGCAGTTGGCGAGCAGTGTGAATTCCTGGAAGTGTGTTATCTGCTGATCTATGGCCATTTGCCCACGGCAGCGCATTTGGAGGATTTTCGCGGCGGTATCACACGACATACGATGCTGCATGAAGACGTGCGCGGCTTTCTACAGTGGCTTCCCGCGTGATGCACACCCCATGGCCATCCTGTCCTCCGTGGTGAGCGCCCTTTCGACTTTCTACCAGGACTCACTCGATCCAAGTGATGTGCAACAAGTGGATGTCTCGATCCGACGGCTGCTGGCCAAGTTGCCGACAATTGCTGCCTACAGCTACAAGAAATCCGTGGGCCAGCCTTTTGTCTACCCGCAGAATGATTTGAATTACTGCGAAAACTTCCTGCAGATGATGTTTGCTGTTCCCAGTGAGCCCTACGAAATTGATCCGGACTTCGTCAATGCTCTGAACATGCTGCTGGTCGTTCACGCCGACCATGAACAGAATTGCAGCACGTCGACGGTTCGTATGGTGGGTTCGTCCGACGCCAATTTGTTCGCCTCCATCTCGGCAGGGATCTGCGCGTTGTGGGGCCCACTGCACGGTGGTGCGAACGAAGCCGTGGTACGCATGCTGGAGCGTATCCTCGTCGACGGTGGAAATGTTCAGAAATTCGTCGACATGGCGAAAGACAAGAACTCTGGTTTCCGGTTGATGGGGTTCGGCCACCGGGTGTACAAGAACCACGACCCTCGGGCCCGCATCATCAAATCGGCGTGTGACACACTTCTTTCCAAACGCCACATTCACGATCCTTTATTCGAGATCGCCCAACAGCTCGAAGATGTGGCCCTCAATGACCCATATTTTGTGGAACGAAAACTGTTCCCGAATGTGGATTTCTATTCGGGGGTGATCTATCGGGCGATGGGTATCCCCATGCAGATGTTCACCGTCCTGTTTGCCATGGGGCGATTGCCCGGTTGGATTGCCCACTGGGTGGAGATGCAGAATTCGCCCACCAAGCGAATCGATCGCCCGCGCCAGATCTACACCGGAGCAAGCCATCGCGAACCATTCGTGCCGCGACGTCCTCTCGCATGTACTGTACCCCAAGGTCTTCAGCGATTTCGCGCGACATCAGCAGGAGTATGCGGACACCAGCATCCTCCCGACGCCTGCGTTCCTCTATGGTCTGGAACCCGGGGAGGAGATTGTGGTCGACCTCGAACCGGGCAAAACGTTGTTCATTCGTTTCCAGACCCTCAGTGAGCCGCATGAGGACGGACGGCGGACTGTCTTCTTCGAGCTGAACGGGCAACCGCGCGAAGTCACGCTCACTGATCGCGCTCTCGAACCGGAGACCCCGCGACGCCCAAAGTCCGACCCCGGCAATCCGGCCCATGTCGCCGCGAGCATGCATGGGATGGTCGTCAACGTCGCCGTCCAGGCCGGTGATTCCATCGTCAAAGGGCAAAAGCTGCTGATGGTGGAAGCCATGAAGATGCAAACGATCATCGCCGCCGAACGCGACGGCAAGATCCGGGAGATTCATGTCCACCCCGGCACTCAGGTCGAATCCGGCGACTTGCTGATCACCATGGACCAGTGACCCTCCCCGGACCGGACGCACGCGTTGGTGGTGATCGTCCAACCTCGCGATGCCAGGCAGCTGGTCATCCTTGAGTCGCCCACGAAAGAGAAGTGACCGATGTCGAATCGCACCCCGTCCACAGCGCTGGCGGCCTTCGCCCTGCGGATCGCCTTAGCCGCCTCATTCCTCTCGGCAGTGGCCGACCGGTTCGGTCTGTGGGGCCCGCGGGCACGCCGGGTGTCGCGTGGGGCAGCTTCGAGCCCTTTCTCATCTATACCGGCGAGCTGGTCCCGTTTCTGCCCGCCCGAATGATCCCCGTCGCCGGATGGACTGCGACGGTGCTGGAAGTGGTGCTGGCGGTCGGTCTGCTGGTGGGGCTCCGACTCAGAGTGGTTGCGTTCGCCAGCGGACTGTTACTGCTGATGTTCGCCGTGACGATGACCACTGCGCACGGCCCCTAACCGCCGCTGTCGTATTCGGTCTGGACGGCGGCCGCCGCTGCCTTCCTGCTGGCGTCGCTGCCACGGACAACTCGTGATGCTAATACAGCTGGCTGACACGAGCGCGCAGAAACTGCCCATGTGCGCATGATTCACTATGTGGGCTGGCGTGTTTGAGAGTGTGCGTGTGCGGACGTACAATCGACGCTGACACCGAGCGGTCAGCACATCGCCTGCGATCCTCAGCCGGCTTGTTACGCAGTGCCGATTGATGGGCGTTTCTCCAGCAAGATGCCGAACTCGACGGCCGTCCGTACGGATCAACTCCTGGCGATTGACCGGGGCCAATTGCGCATCCGTGAACATCAATGGACATAATGGCGAGTTCGAGTCCATCCTCCCGAAGGCCACTCCCCATGACCTCGACTTTCCTTAAGGGCCTGTCGTTCGCTGCGTGCATCCTGCTGGTGGGTCAACCGGATCTTGCACCGGTTGCCTGGGCCGCGACTCCGCAAACGGCCTTCGAGTGGCGACGCTGGGAGGGCCGGCTGACCTGCATGAAACAACATGCGCAGCCGTATGAGGATCTGGAAGTGGATGTGCAGTTCCAGGGACCACAGGGGCAAACCTTCACAGTCCCCGCCTTCTGGGATGGTGACGGCATCTTCCGCTTCCGGGCCGCGTTTCCCGCAGTCGGTGTGTGGACGTGGCGTTCCACCTGCAACGATACCGCTGAGACCGGTCTGCACGATCAGCAGGGCGAGGTGCGTGTTGAGGAGTACGTCCATGCGCGCGCCGTCAGCGCTTTTCAGTGATTCAGATAGTGGCGACAGGCACAGTAGCCCGCAACAGCACGCAGAGTCCGGCATCGGGTCATGTCCCGTTTGATGACGACGGCACACCAAATCCGCCGTTCTGGAGGGATATGGACGAGAAGATTGCGGCAGCCAACGACCAAGGTCTGCTGGTGATGCTGACCGGACTGGGAAACTCGCCGGCTGGATTTGCGGAGCAACAGGATTCACAAGCCTTCGCCCGATACATCGCGGGTCGACTGGCAGGACACATGGTGATTTTCTCCCCCAGCATGGATCAGAAGATCGATCGGCAGAATGATGACACAGCGCGCGACTGAAAGCCCTGACGACGCACCTGATTGCCCAGCATCCGGGGACTGATTTTGACGCTGTCCAACACTATCACGATGCCAAATACACCGACCTGAGTACGCTGCAGTCGGGGCATCGCGGAGGGCGGATCGAACTCGCGTATGAAGGCGCGCGGGCATGGACATACGAATTATGGAACCGGCCTCCCGTGAAGCCAGTCATCAACATCGAGACCATGTATGATGCCCACGGCCACAACAACGCCCCCAACTGGCGCGAGCAGGATGTCCGCAAACTGGGATGGGTTACCTGGCTGTCCGGGTCCCGGGGCTACACGTACGGAGCGGGTGACGTCCCTCCCAAGGTTCCCGGGGCGAACGGAGGAGTCTGGCGCTTCAACACCGATCCCGAAACCTACGACTACTGGCGTAAGGCGCTGTTCTGGCCCAGAGCCACCCAGATGACGCGGCTAAGGGACTTCTTCGCCAGCCTCGACTGGTGGCGACACGAACCCACCCCGCAGCTGGTGCTCAATCAGGCCGAGGAACAGATACGCAAGATGGTTGCGTCCAGAACTCCGCAAGGAGACTTGTTGCTGGCCTACCTTCCCGATAACGACCAGATCGAACTCGACCTGACGGAAATCTCGCCGGAGGTTCAGGCATCGTGGTTCAATCCGGTGACGGGGGACACACAAGCCGCGGAGATCCCTGCCCTCCCCAGCTCGAACGCGGCGTTTCACCGTCCCCCGGGCTGGGATGACGCGATCCTGCTCCTGAAACGTCCATAGGATCGGGATCCGAGATAATCACAATGCCAGGGTGGGATTGCCCAGTAGTGCGTGTCAATGGAAGTGTTGCCACAATGAGGCTGGCTCGCTCGACGGCTGAACGTGCCACCTCCTGCCAATTTGTCGGCGCCATCCGCTGAAATCACAACACGAAAGACTCATGTGCGTCCTCACAAAGAACAACATCGCACCGAACACATCGGTTGGCTTCGCGCCGCAGTGTTCGGCGCAAACGATGGAATTGTGTCAACCGCCAGCCTAGTCGTTGGTGTCGCTGCGGCCGACGCCACACACGCCAACATCATGGTCGCGGGGATCGCCGGCCTGGTTGCCGGTGCCATGTCAATGGCAGCGGGCGAATATGTTTCCGTCAGTTCTCAGGCCGACACTGAAAGCGCGGACCTGAGCCGCGAGCGCAAAGAACTTGCTCTTGATGGTGATTCAGAACTCGCAGAACTCACCGAGATCTACGTTGCACGCGGACTAGATCAATCGCTTGCTCGGCAGGTTGCTGAACAGATGACAAAACATGATGCCCTCGCCGCACACGCCCGAGATGAACTTGGGATCTCGGAGGCCATGTCGGCACGACCGGTTCAGGCAGCGTTGGCATCTGCCGGGACATTTGCAGTCGGGGCCGCATTGCCACTGCTGGCTGCCTTGCTCACACCGGTCCGCATGGTCGGAATGGTCGTCTTTGTCTTGTCACTTGGATTCTTGGCGCTGCTCGGCGGTGCATCCGCATCTGTCGGCGGTGCTCCGGTTGCGAAGGCAGTGGCTCGCGTGACATTCTGGGGAGCACTCGCGATGGCAGCAACGGCCGGCATCGGGAAAATGTTTGGTGTTGCTGTTTGATGCTCCGCAGAGAAAACACGACATAACAGTCGATGGCACTGGAGGTAGCACGTCGATTGGATAGGAGAGATCAATATTACTCGCCTCGGCCCGTTGAATAGTGGTGCTAGCGGTCATGTTGAAGCGCGAGTACAGTAAATCCCGATGAGATACACCACTCCGATTTCAGGTCGCCGGGCTGGAGCATAGTCGCGCAATCTGCAGCACGGTATGTCGCCCAAAAGCCCGGCCCGATCGACCAGCCAGCGAGACCACCCGCCGGAGACCGACGATGCCAGTGAACGGATCGCTCAGGAACTTTGCAACCCGTTTCGTTCTGCTGACGATCGTACTGATCGCCAGCTACAGTTCTCTCCGTGCTGTCGAAACCCCGACGACGACGCGCACACCACCCAACGACACGGAACTGCGCTACTGGCTGCAGAACATGCTCGGGGCGCATCGCTTCTCCCGCGAGGAAGTGTCCGCCGCCACAGGCTTGACCGCCGCCGAGATCGACGCCGCTCTCGATCGGCTCGACTTGCATCCTGCAGCTGCCGTGCTGCCTCAAGGTCAACTGTTCGTACTCCCTTACCCAGGCGGGCGGCATCCGCGCATCGGGTTCCTCGAAGGAGCCATCGATCCCCAGCGGGAGACCAAGGTCAGCGTCTTCACTCCGTGGCAGGATCCCGCCGGTGCGCATGCTGACTACGTCGTGGTCGATGTTCCTGAAGCACTCTGGTCGAACCTCGGCCTGACGTATCTCGCTCACACGCATGTCCCTACCGTCTGGACGAAACAGGGAGTCGAACTTCCACCACACGAATGGAATCGCCATGACGACGGATCACTCGACATCGAGCGCCGGCTGCCCAACGGCATCGGGTTCACCTCGCTCGTGGTCCCCTGTGCCGACCATGTGCGGATGACACTGACGCTCACGAACGGCACCTCAGCTACGCTTACCGATCTCCGCGTGCAGAACTGTGTGATGCTCAAGGAGGCGCGGGGCTTCGCACAGCAGACGAACGAGAACAAGCACCAGCGCCCACCCTACATCGCCTGCGACGATGAAGACGGCCGCCGCTGGATCATCACCGGCTGGACACCGCTGCATCGCACCTGGGGGAATGAGCGCTGTCCCTGCGTGCACGCTGATCCGAAGTTCCCCGACTGTCCGCCGGGTGAAACGGTCAGGGTGGACGGCTGGCTGTCCTTCTTCACCGGGGAGGACATCGACGGCGAACTGAACCGCATCGACGAGACCCGCTGGTGGGAACCGAAAACCCGGTGATCGACGAAGGTCGCCGCATCAGATCAGCCCTTCGGCCCAGGGGCCGGTGATAGCGAGCGACACGCCCGGCTCCTGGATGTTCACGAACAGCCACGTCCCATCGTTGCTGAAGGTCGCACCCGCGAATTCTTCAGCGCGGTAGTCTTTCGCCGCGATCCGGTCGGACGGTCCACGACTACGGGACGATGCCGTCAGTGCGCTGAAGTCCACCGCATTGGCAGCGAACGGAAAGAGTCGGCCATCCTGGGTCAGTCCATGCAGCCGCTGCGGAACGACGTCGCCATCCTCACACAGCACAATGCCCCCGCGCGGGCTGACGCACATGTTGTCGGGCATATCGAGCACGTGCATGCCGGGTGATTCGAAGATCAGCGCCAGCGTTTCGTCCTGCGGACTGTACTCCCAGACCTGTCCGCGTTCGGCCGCCCCGCCGCTGGTGGCCGTGAAGTAGATGCGGTTGTTGCCATACCAGGCCCCTTCCAGCCGGGCGAAGGTGGAACCGCCGGCGGCCACTCCCTGATGATAGACCCCCTGGTGATCGTGGGTGCCGGGCGAGTCGGCCCGCTCGGGATCCTCGATGTCGACCCAAGTGACGTCAAACGTCCTGCCAACCTTGACGCCCTTCTTGAGCTTTGGTCGCTTGGCGACGCTGAGCATCTGCAGGCGGCCGCTGTCGCGCAGTTTCTGCGGCGTGTTGGGCAGGAACCGGTAGATGCCGCTGTCCGGCCGATCCTCGGTCTCATACACGATGCACGTCTGCGGATCGACTGCGACCGCCTCGTGCCAGAGGCGCCCCAGTCCCTTCAGCGGTTGCGGGTCGGCCGGTGCATCCGCCGGAACTTCGAACACCCAGCCGTGCGTTTGCGCGTAATTGAAGGTCTTGCCCTCGTACTCTTCGCCGGGCCCGAGCGTCGTCTCTTCACACGTCAGCCAGGTGCCCCAGGGGGTGGGGCCGCCCGCACAGTTGCGCACAGTGCCTGAGAGACTGACCCAACTTTTGAGCCACTTGCCGGCGTTGGTGTCGAACGTGAGGTTCGTGCAGCCGGCACTGGCCCGCTCGTCGTATGTGACTGCCGGGTCACCGATGGCGGGGCCATCCTCATTGAGTTCGTGATTGCGCGACAGGGTGACGATGCCGTCCCTCTCGGAGATGACCGCCATGCCATCGTGCGTACTGGGAGTGGGGCGGCCGTCCGCCATCTCGTCTCCGGTCCAACCGTATGAGACATAGCGGAAACCCTCGGGCAGACACAGGAGGTCGAGTCCGGTGGATTCATCGGCGACGGGCCACAGCGGTCCGTATCCGGGCGAGTACAGGTCACGCTCGCTGCCCCGGCTGAGACGCGACGTCAACGCCTGAAACGTCCCGCCAATGGCAACGGACGCGGCGGACCGCACCAGAAACTCACGACGACTCGGACGGTTCGAACTCATAGAGGGAACTCACAACAACCGGGAACAAGACAGGGCGGAAGCGGCATCGTGTGCACGCCAGTTGCGAAGTTTCTCAGATGGGAGGGCGACTGCCAATGATGCGAACTGCGTCTTCACACAATCTTCATCTGTCAGTCGACGTAGAGGAATTCGTTGGTGTTGAACATGCGCCAGACAGAGGTCCGTCAGGGCCGTTTCAGGAGGTTGCCCGGCCATGAACCCGGCCAACAGCTGACGGGTTTCGGAGTCAGCGGGGCGGCCGTATACATGCCGGCAGGCCAGGTCCAAGAGCGTTGCGGGATCATCCCCCCCCTGCGCGCGGAGGTGGGTCGCCAGTGCCTTGGCACAGGCGAGGGAGAATTCTCGAGTTCAGCAGATGCAACGCCTGCGGAGCGATCGTTGTGGTGTTTCTCTGCGGGCAGCTCAGATTGGGATCTGGACGGTCGAACGCCTCGAACAGCGGATAGCGGAGATTGCGGCGTACAAACAGATAGATGCTGCGGCGGTTGTGCTGGGCGGTATCTTCGGTTACCGGCCACTGGTTCTGAAGCAGCGTCGCCGTCACTTCCTCGGGGAGCGGCGGCGCACCCCCGGTCCTCCTCGTTCACGGTTGAGCAGTTCCGCCATCTGCAACAGGGCATCCCGGATCGCTTCGCCTTCCAGGCGCTGCCTGTCCCTCCGGCCCCGCAGCCGGTTGTCGGGATCCGCAGCAACCAGTGCCGCCCACCGCTCGGGATCACCTCCCGGGTCACTGGCCGTTCGATAGACGGACGAGGTGAGCATCAGTCGGTGCATCGACTTCAGACTCCACCCGTGCGCGATGAGTTCGCTCGCCAGCCAGTCGAGCAACTCGGGGTGTGTGGGCAAATCCCCCATCGAGCCGAAGTCACTCGACGTCCCCACAATGCCCCGGCCAAAGTGATGCTGCCACAGGCGGTTGACAATCACCCGGCTCGTCAGCGGATGGGCCGGATCGGTCAGCCAGCGGACGAGTGACGTCCGTGGCCGCGCGGTGTCCGCAGCCTCCTGAGTTTCGTTTACTGCGGACTCACGGAGACTGACGACTCGCAGCACCGCCGGGGCGACCTGCGGGCCCCGTTGACGGAAGTTTCCGCGCAACCAGACATAGCTGGGGGTCGCGGCTCCGCGTCCCGGTCGAACGACGCGGCCCATGGTGACGGGCGGAGGCTCGGCCTGCCTGAGGAGTTTGAGTTCCTTTTCCAGGGCGGCAATCTGTTCACTTTCGTCGGCATCCGAGGCTTTCAGTCGCCTGATGTCGGCTTCCAGCGCCTTCCATCGCTCTGCACGTACAGTTTCGAACATCGCGCGCTGCGCACGTTCCTCGGGCGTGGGGAGCTCGTGCTCGCGGAAGATGTCGGCCGGTTCGAAAAAGGCCCGCATCCGGTAGAAATCGTCGATGCTGACAGGGTCGTACTTGTGGTCGTGGCAGGCGGCACATGCCAGTTGCAGGCCCAGCAATGTGGCACTGACGGTGCCGGTCATATCGTTGAGGAAGCTGTGGCTGCGCTCCTCCTTGATGTTGATGTCGGGCATGTCCGGTCCGCACAACAGAAAGCCGGTGGCAATCGCGGCCTGCGGATCGTCGGGGTACAGTTCATCCGCGGCGAGTTGCTGACGCAAGAACTCGTCGTAGGGCATGTCGGCATTGAGGGAGTCGACGACCCAGTCGCGGTAGCGCCAGGCATTGGGGCGGACGTTGTCGTGTTCGAAACCGTCGGTCTCGGCGAAACCGCGCGAGGTCCAGCCAGTGCATCCCCCAACGCTCGCCATAGACGGGGCTGTCGAGCAGACGGTCCACGAGCCGATCCCATGCCTTGTCGGACGTGTCCGCGAGAAAAACAGCAATCTCATCGGGAGTTGGAGGCAGTCCCGTCAGATCGAATGTCACTCGCCTGAGTAGCGTGAGGGGGTCCGCCGGAGGCATCGGCTGCAGGCCGCGCTGGGCCAGTCGGGCGAAGATGAAGCGGTCGATGTCCGTCCTGGACCAGCCGTCGTCGTCCACCTGTGGAATGTCGGGCCGGGTCACCGGTTGAAAGGACCAGTGAGACCGATCGTTGTCGGTGATTGGCTCTTCCGCAACGACCGATGCAGCGCTGGCGAGTGCCAGCAGCAGGCACAGCTTCAGCAGTAGGAGGCAGCACCGACCAGCCATACGGTCGCATCCTCTGGGGAACAGTCAATGCATACGTCGACTGTTCATTCTATCGCGCACCGGTCGCGAGCGGGATCAGTGATTGAACAGAAACTCGCGACTGTTGAGCAGGGCCCAAAATGTGTCTTCCAGTCCCTGGTCGACGTTGCTCCCTTCGGCGAACAGCGGGGCGAGGGCCGCCCGCTCTTCTTCGGTCGGGCGTCGCGTCAGGCAGCGGATGTACAATTGCTCGACGATCTGCATGGGCTCGAGCCCCTCGTCCTTCAGGCGCTTGAGCAGTCCACCCTGCTGCATCTTGCCGTTGACGGTGTCGCCATTCATCAGATGCAGCGCCTGGGAGAGCGTCGGCTCCATCTTCACCTCGCAGGTGCAGACGGTCGTCCGGGTGGCACGGCCGAACGTCTCCAGGAAGTAGCTCGATGTCGTGCCATCGGCGATCTCGGTCGCACGGGCACCCAGCGGCAGACCGCGGAACTTGTCCTGCGTCTGCGTGACTTCGCTGATGATATCGAGCATCGACTCGGCCTTGATGCGGCGCACCGTCTGATGGGCGAAGTTCAGTTCGTCGGTCAGGTTGCTTTCGTTACGCAGCGTCGACCGCTGATAGGTGTTCGAGTTGCAGATGTCCCGCACCAGTTGCTTGAAGTCGTAGTCACTCTCGGTGAAGCTGGCCGCGAGTGCATCGAGCAGTTCGGGGTTCGAGGGAGGATTGCTCACGCGCACGTCGTCGACTGGATCGATGATGCCGATGCCGAAGAAGTGCTCCCAGATGCGATTGGCGAAGTTTCGTGCGAACAAGGGGTTCTCGGGAGACGCCAGCCACTCGGCGAGCACTTCGCGACGGTCCTTTCCCGGGTATCTGCAGGTCCCCCGCCAAGAAAGATCGGCGTGGCATTCTGCCCGGTCACCGGGTGTTTCACGTCGCCCCCGCCGCGATTGAAGATGATCTGTTCACGGTAGTCTTCGCCCGCTTGCGGCCGATCTGCGAGAAGAACGCGGCGAAGTTGTAGTAGTCGTCCTGCGTCCAGCGGTCGAAGGGATGGTTGTGACACTGGGCACACTGAATCCGCATCCCCATGAAGACCTGGGCGACGTTCTCCGCGATCTTCAGCTGGTCGCGCTCCAGTTGATAGAAGTTCGTCTGCGGAGCACCGAATGTTCCGCCGTCGTCGCCAGCAGGTCACTGCACCATTTCGTCCAGCGGCACGTTGTTGCCGATCTGCTCGGCCAGCCACTGGTAGTAGAGCACAATCGACTTGTAGGGGACCTGGTTCGAGGACCGCATCATCAGCCATTCGGCCCACTTGGAGACCCACAAGTCGGTGAACTCGCGGCGCGATCAGTTCGTCAATCTTGCGGGAACGTTTGTCGGCACTCTCGTCGGCCATAAAGGCGGCGTATTCTTCCGGAGTCGGCAGCAGGCCGGTCAGATCGATCGAGATCCGCCGCAGGAACGCTTCGTCATCAGCAGCGTCCGACGGATGGATGCGCAGCCTCTTCAGCTTGTTCGCGACATGCTCGTCGATGTAGTTCGCCGCCTCGACGGGATTCTCTTCGTATTCCAGACCCTGAGGCAGCACGATGTATTGCGACACCACGGTGTGTGTGGAGTACCGGGCCATGACGAAGGCTTCGCCTCGCGAACCGGCGGTGACGATCCCATCGGCTGAAATGTCGGCGCTGACCGAGTTGTTGGACTGGAGCAGAGCGAGCGATGTGACGTCGCGCGTCACTTCCATCCGAGTAGTCGCGGAGGACTGTGACTCGCTGAGTCGCCCCGGCTCCATCCATCACCGCCTGCGGGGGATAGATTTCGAGACTGTCGCAGGTGGCGACGTCGGGCGGGTCGCTGGGAACGCCACTGGCAATCCATTCGACCAGATCGCGATACGGAGGTGAATCGGCCTCGAACAGTTTGCCCCCCGTATGCGGCACCGCACCGATCGACTTCTCGACGATGAGGCTCGCCGCCGGCACTGCCAGGTCGATGCGCCGCCCCGGCAGTTCGCGGGTGATGCGGAACAGGTCACCGTCGGGATCGAAACCGAACAATGAGAGACGGAATCCATCCTTCCCCCGGGCCGCGCCATGGCAACTCCCGCTGTTGCAACCCATCTTCAGGAAGATCGGCATCACATCGAGCTTGAAGCTCACCGGGCGCGGAGACTGGGCCACAGACACCGAGACCGGCACCTTGACCGATTGACCCTCGAAAGCGACCGTCAGTTCGGTCTGTCCGTCCCCCGTCGGTTGCACGACGTTGGAGACTCCCGCGGGCGCATCGCCCCCCGTCGCCCCCCGCTGGGCGATCTTCTCGTCGGCGAACGTCCACTGGGCGTCTTCAGTCACATCGCGGGTGATGCCGTCCGCATACACCGCCTGCACCACGACCGATTGCCGGTCCTTGCTGGTCTTCAGGCTGACCTCGGGGGGATATACCCGGAGTTCCGCCAGATCGGCAGCACCGGCCACCGATGACAGCAACGCCAGCGATGTGAAGAAAACGATACGAACGTACATGGGAAACTGTCCCGGTTGGATGAAGGTGACTCTCGGCATATCAAATTTGATGCTGATGTTGAGATTCATCGATTCGCACGGACCACACTGACACCACTGGGCTCCCTGCTCTCCGCCGTTTGCGGGCTACTCTCCTCCGCCGGACGCCGCCGCGGCCTCTCTGGCCTGCTGGGCCTGCCGCAGTTGCTCGAGTCGCGAGAGCGGCTTGGCTGTCGGCTCAGGTGCCTGCGCGGTGGCGGGAGGCGCATTGGTGGGGGCCGGCGCTGGCTTGTCGATCCGCAGACGTCCCGTCCCCAGGTTGTGCAGAATGCTATCGCCGTTCTCGGGGATCATCACCCGGCACAGGAGGTTCTTGTGGTTGCCTTCTGGAGAGTCCCCCTCCGTTTTCACGGTAAAGATCAACTCCGGCGTGTCCCTGGTCAGTTTGAGTTTCTCGGCGGTCGTCTTGGCGGGGAGACCCAGCAGTTCCACCTCGGCCTCGCCCTCGAAGTCTTTCCGCTTGGTGACCTTGACGGCCAGTGGTGTCTCGCGTCCCTGTTCGACTGCAGCGGCCTGAAACTCGAACGTGATGTACTGTTCTTCCACTCGCAGTGGAACGAACGTGGTGCACGACTCCATTGTGCCGTTTCCGACCTTGGCCGTCGCCCGCACCGCAATCATCGATTCGCCGACTGCCGCATTGCCGGCGGCGTTGATGGGAATGTCGACTTCGCTCTGTTCCTTGGGGATGTTGATCGAGCGACTCGAACTGCAGCCCGCCGGATCCTGCAGGACGTCCACCTTGATCTCGTCGACAAAACCTTCGGACCGCTCGGCGATGACCTTGAGGTTCATCGAGCCTCCCTGAACGATGGGCACCGAAGGCGGAACGAGTCGCACCTTGAATGGGGCCGCCGCCGTGACGACGACCGGCATCCGGACCTCCTCTTCCTCCCACACCCGCTCGGCATTCTGCCCGCGAATCATCAGATTGTTCTGGGCCAGTGGGCCGGTGATCACTCGATCGGCCTGATTGGGATCGGCCAGAAACGTCGTGAGAGTCGCATACGTGCCGGCCACCGGGGCGTCATCTGCCGCGAAGAACACGACCGGCATGGTGCCTCCATTGCGCCAGCCTTCGGGGCATTCGATGCTGACACCGGCCGGCAGGTTTTCACCCCGGAAGTTCACCGGTCCGCCGAAATCCTGACGCTGCACGTTCACCACGATGCCCCGCGCCCCACCCTGCGGAATGACGAGCTGCGGCTGCACATAGCGGGCAAACTCAATTGGCCTCGCGATGACCGTCGGTGTGACAGGAGTGATCTCGATCCGATAGGTGTGGGCGTCGCTGCCTGTGTAGAGATGGTCGCATAAGGCGACGGTGTATTCGCCATCGGCCGGGGCCTTGAATCGCAGATAGCTGTCCGGTCCCCGGACGTCGTCATTGCTGGCGAGCTGCTTGCCGTTGGACGCATCGTGAATGTACAGCACCGGATCGAGGGCCGAGCGAATCCGCCGGGCATAGACCTCGATGTCGAGTTCCTGGTCTTTCGTCGCGGCGAACGTGAAGTAATCCCACTGGTCTCCTTCGTTGAGCACACCGTTATATGCACCGGGTGCGGCCGCCGGGGTCGCTTCCTCCCAGGTGTTGTTCGGTTCGGCCTCGATGGTGTTGTCGAGCGGCGAGAGTCGGAACCAGTTCCAAGAGGGTGCCACTCCATGCTCGTCTTCCGCCGTGACGCCGAACTGCTCGGGGATTTCGGCGGGCAGCGGAACCTCCCGCGTCATCGCGCCCGCGGGGTCTCCCAGAAACGTGACGCTGACAGTCTCGCCCGGCTTGCCTCCCGCCGGGACGATCGCCAGCGGACGGGGGAAGTGGCCGACATGCAGCCGGTAGAAGGCGGCTCCGTCGCCGTTATAGGCGGAGTCGCGCAGCTCGATGATGTAGCGGCCATCCTTGGGAACGACCAGTGATGCAACTGCATCGTTCCAGACCAGTGGCGTGTCGTCGTTCTTGACCAGAATCTTCCGGTCGCTGTCGAGAATGGCCACGTACGGGTCGAAGTAGTTCGTCCCTCCGGACATGCCCATTCGCATCCCGAAGATCTCGACACTCAGTCGCTGTCCCTGTTTGGCGTCAACAGCGAAGTAGTCGACATCCTCACGGTCGATGCGGCCCTCAACAGTAACATTGGCGTCAATCGTCTGTGGCTCGGCGAAGTCGGTATTGGGTTCTTTCTCGGCGAGGGTCGGGAGGGCGCTGACATGAAAGACTCGCAGGTTGCTCATGCCGGTCGCCGTCCGCACGCGCAGCCGCTGCGCCCCGAGCCGACAGTCGGGGGCGATCTTCAGCTTGAGCTTGAGCTGCTTGCCGTCGCGGTTGCCCTTGTCGTCAGCGGGGGACTCCAGGCTGACCACATCGAGGCCTTGGTCGTAGAGCATGACCTCCTGAGCATCATCGAGATTGGCCCCGGAGACGGTCACCTCGACTTCGCTGCCTCGCTGCCCGCCCAGGGGCGCAGGACGCTGAGGGTGGGCGAGGCGGCGAACGTCGCCGTCCCTGCCAGGATGATTGCCGTCGACAGCGCGAGCCGCGACAGGTGAGCGCGTTTCATCGAGTTCCCCCTCAGTTCAGTAAATCGCCGTGTGCCACTGCTGGCTTGTCCAGCAGTGGCCGTTGCCGTCGCAGCACAGATTCACCCCGCAGGGGTGTCACAACATAGCCCAGGGTCAGCGGCGGAGCCGCGCCGCCCTGGGGACGAGTGCCCGCCCCACGATGAACCCTGTAAGGGTTCCACAGACTCAGAATCGCCAACAGCCTGAACGATTGTGTAACCCCGTTGGGGTATCAGTTTCCTTTGTCCCGCATACCCAAGGTGCGCTCCCGTCGGTCGCGACCCTGGGCTGAATTGTGAAAACCCTTCGGGGTCTGTGCTTTCCGAGGCCGTTAAATACCACCAACATCTGGAACGACCGCGTGAGGCCATTCTGTCACTTGTTTGATTCTTGACACTTGACAGTTGCCACTCATTCCGCGGCCCCTTACGCCAGCGCCTGATTCAGAACCTTCCCACCATCACAGATCTCGATCGGACGGTCACCCGGAGCCATCAACTCCTTGTCGGCATGGATTCCCAGGCAGTGATACACGGTCGTGAACAGGTCTGCCGGACCGCACGCGTTCTCCTCCGGTTCGGTCGCCGTCGCATCGGACGATCCATACACGAAGCCGCGCTTCACACCGCCCCCCGCCAGACAGACGCTGAACGACTTCGGCCAGTGGTCGCGACCAGCGGTCTTGTTGATCTTCGGAGTCCGGCCAAACTCGGACGAGACCATCACCAGTGTCTCATCCAGCAGGCCCCGATCGTCGAGGTCCCGCACCAGCCGGGCAAACGCCTGATCGAATGCAGGCATGGTGTTCTGGAATCCGCGGACGATGTTGTCGTGCATGTCCCAGCCACCGTAGGTGAGATTCACCAGACGCACGCCCGCTTCCACCAGTCGGCGGGCGAGGAGCATGCGGGCCCCCGCCTGATTGCGGCCATACTCGTCCCGCAACTTCCCGTCTTCCTTTTCCAGGTCGAAGGCCTCGCGGGCCTGTGGCGAACTGATGAGGGCGTACGCGCTCTCGTAGAAGCTGTCCATCGCGGTGATCTGGTCCGACTTCTCCCGCTCTTGGAAGTGGGCGTTCACCGCCTCGAGCGCCGAGCGGCGATTGGCGAACCGGCTGTCGTCGATGCCGCCGGGCAGATCGAGGTCCCGCACCTTGAAGCCGTTCCCCGCCGGGTCGCTCCCCAACGCGAAGGGGGCGAAGGCCGAGCTGAGATAACCACTCCCCGCAAATTCGTTGGGCTGGTTCGGAACGCAGACATAGGGGGGCAGGTTGTTGCGGCTGCCGTACTCGTGACTGACGACCGATCCAATGCTCGGATACTGCAGGGCCGGACTGGGCTTATATCCGGTGAACATATTGTGCGTGCCCCGTTCATGGGCTGCCTCGCCGTGCGTCATCGAGCGGATGACGCACAGCTTGTCGGCAACCTGTGCGGTTTGCGCGAGCGTCTCGCCGAACAGCACCCCGTCGAGCTTTGTCTGGACCTGCCGCATCTCGCCTCGGTATTCCAGAGGAGCGTAGGGCTTGGGATCGAACGACTCCTGATGGGCCATGCCACCGGGAAGATAGATGTGGATCACCGACTTCGCCGTCCCCTCGAAGTTCTCATAGAACTTCTGCTCGGCCATCGCACGACGTGCCCGCAGCAATTGAGGCAGCGTCAGTCCGGCACCGGCCAAGGCACCCACCGACAGAAAACCGCGCCGAGACAATCGCCGAAAATGGGCAGGGTTACAGCTCTTGTGCTGAGACATGAAACAACTCCTCGGAGGGCAAACCGGTTCAATGCAGAAAGTCACGTGCGCATGCATCGTGACCGGTCAGTCATGGGGTTCGTGTGTGACCATCAAGCAGTGGGAAGGACTTAAACTCTGGTGGGGCCAAAACGCGGGAGGTGGGGAGGGCGGTCGAGGGGTGTCGTAAGGGAAGGTAGTTTGCAGGCACGGGGCCCGAGCCGATGTTGCTCCGCATCCCTGGTGCTCACCATGGGTTCATCAACTCTCGTACGACTCCAGCCTACCTCCCGGCCGATCGCACTGTCAAGCAAACTCAACGTGAAGACCCTGGCCTGCGCCGTTTCTCACAGTCGTAAGTCGTGATTTCAGCGGGCGTACCGACTGTCCCGTCCATCGGCCCCCCTGCTCCGTTCCACGTGAGTGCTCTGTTCAGGCGGAAGAACTCTCGGCGGTGCCGCTATGTGTCCAAGGGGCTGCGGACACCTACCCCGGGCTTGGCCATCACGTGCGTGTAGATCATCGTCGTTTCGACGTTCTTGTGGCCGAGCTGCTGCTGCACCGTGTGGATGTCGTATCCGTTCTCCAGCAGGTGCGTGGCGAAGGAATGCCGCAGCGTATGACAAGTCACGCGTTTGTTGATGCGGGCAACATCGGACGCCTGCTTGACGGTACGATCCACAGCGCTCGGGTGTGCGTGCCACCGCATACGCCGTCCCGTTTCGCGATCCAGCCGAATGACTGCGGAGCCGAACACGAACTGCCAGCGAAGATCTCGCGCCGCACCGTGTCGCTGATGTTCCAGGGAGGTCGGCACAGGCGCGATCCCGCGCCATGGTCCACGTCGTGTTCATGTCGCAGTCGAACAAATTCCACCTGAGCGTTGAGTCGCTCTTCCAAAGACTGCGGCAGCATCGTCACACGGTCCTTGCTTCCCTTCCCTCCCCGAATCACGATCTGCCCCCGGTCAAAGTCGAGATCAACGACTCGAATCGTGCAGCATTCAGAGATCCGCATCCCGGTGCCGTACAGCAGTTCCACCATAAGTCGGTGCGAAGCGTTCACGGGTAAGGAGGCAATGAGTCGGCGAACTTCGCCTGTCGAGAGCACCGTGGGGAGCCTTTTCGGCTTGCTAGCTCGTACGGCGTCGAGCGAACCTAACGGCTGCTCCAAAACCTGCCTTTACAGAAAGAGGATGGCCCCCAACGCTTGATTCTGCGTGCTTTCCGCCAGCCGGCGATTAACCGCCAGATGAGTGAGAAACGCCTCGACCTCTTTCTCTCCCATCTCTCGGGGATGAATCCATCGGCCCGCGCGCTTGTGATGAAACGGCACAAACTCGTTCACCCACCGCCCGTAGGTCTGGATGGTCCGTGGGGCCATGCGGCGGACCTTGCAGGCCGCCTCGTATTGCTCAAGCAGTTTCATCCCACGAGTGCGCTGCGCAAGCTTTGCTCCATCAATTCACGCAGCGGATTCGACGCATCCCTCAGCCGCCGTTCAGATTGACGTCCACATTCGCCCGGAGTATTCTCACCGCTGATCGTTGAGAGATAAACAAGTTTGCCAGGCCCGGCCTGGCAAACGTTGCGGATGAGCCGTGAGGTCCATCCGCAACACCCCCGGTGGGGTTACCCCACCAACAGCCCGGGACGCCGGGCGACGCTCGATCCGCCGCGGAGTCGGCCTCGAGCGGACAACCTGTTTCGTTCGCCGGACTCCCAACTCCGTGGGTGGCGAACCAGCGGATCGAGCTGACCGGTCGCGACACCCGGCGCCACCATGGCCACGGCGCCACCGGGCGACGCGCCCGGCGGCTCATCCGCAACGTTATCCGACTTAACGCCATGAAACCAAACGCTGACCTACAAATCCGACACTACGAAAGCAAGCTCGCGTTCGAGATGGACTCGTGGGACCTGAAGGTCGCACTAGATTCCGACGCTGCCATCGTCGTAATTGATGCTCGATCGACCGAAGCATTTCACGCGAACCACATTCCTAGCGCAATCAACATTCCACACCGGACCATGGCTCCCGAGACCACCGCAAGCATTGATCGTGACGCCATCATCGTCGTCTACTGTGACGGGATCGGCTGCAACGCTTCAACCAAAGGTGCGCTAAATATGGCCCGCCTTGGGTTCAATGTTCGCGAGCTTATTGGCGGCTTTGATTGGTGGATTCGCGACGGCCATTCGACTCACAGTTCTTCCCAAACCAACCAATCCGTCGGCTGCGGTTGTGGCTGAATCTAGATCGGCGGATAACCATCCGATCTACCAGAGCCGGGCTTGCGGGCGTTTCCTGATGGTTGCCTTTACTCTCCCGGCCCGGTGATCCCCACCGTTATCCGACTGATCATCCTCAGGTTCGCTTGAGACATCGGGTGGTAATCCCCAACAGCAAAGACAACGTCGATCATCCGGAGCCCGGCACGGAGCTTCCGCTTCGTTCACTTGACTCAACTCGTCGCAACACCGAAAACTGGCCTTTGACGGCAGCTTGTTCCCCAATATCCATCGCTGAGGTGCGAGTTACATGAATATCCGACCGAATAATCACGGAGAGAATCAACTAACTCAAGCATCAATTAGCAAGCCCCAAGCCTACTACAAACGTTCACGCCGTGCCGCATGGTGGGCCGCTGGTGTATGCGGCCTGTTGGGTGCCATCTCATTGGCCGAGGGGCAATTCGATGAGGGATTTGGTGGCGTCTGTTTTGTCTTTGCGTTTCTGCTCTTTATTTGGGGGTTCGACTATCATCGGCGACTCCGAACCACCTCGACTTGATCCGCTGATCCAAAAAAATGAGCGGATAATCGGGTAAGGGCCATCCTTGCGGATGACCCTCCCCACACCACCGGACATGCGGGTCCGCATCCGGCGGTTCAACGAAGCGGAGCAAGCTGGGCCCACAATGTCTTCAGGCTGAGCAGTCCTTGGTCTGCAAGCCACGCATTCGTCAGCCCCACGCCGCTGGCAATCGTCTTCGACATGTGCCAGTAGCTCTTGCGGCTGCGAGCGTGACGGATCGCCTGACGCCTGGGGACGCCGAGCCGAATGAGCATTTCGCGCCGGCGTTTGGGCCGACGCCACTGTTTCCAGTGGCACATCCGGATGCGGCGACGAATCCACTGGTCGAGTTTGTCGAACAGCTTCAACTGCGACGCCAGGCCGAAGTAGCCTATCCAGCCGCGAAGATAACTCCGCAGTTCGCTCAAGCGGCATTCCATCGAGATCCCCCGGCTGCGGCCGGTGAGCTCGCGGATGCGGTGCTTGAACTTCTGGAGGGACTTCGTCGCCACGTTGACCGTCGCCCGTGAGTGCACGAACGCGAAGCCGAGGAACTCGAGCTCCCCACTCGCCACCACGCGGCTCTTCGCCTGGTTCACCACCAGGCGAAGTGTTTCGGTCAAGTAGCGGGAGACCGATGCCATGATCCGTTCGGCAGCACGATGCGATTTCGCAAACACCGCGAAGTCGTCGGCGTACCTCACGAACGGCAGGCCGCGGCGTTCCAACTCCTGGTCCAGATCGTCCAGCAGGATGTTGCTGAGGAGCGGACTGAGCGGACCGCCTTGGGGTGTCCCGACATCGGTCGGTGTCAGAACTCCATCGACCATCACGCCCGCTCGCAAGTAGCGACCGATGAGTCGCAGCAGCAGCTTGTCGTCGACTCGGCGAGCCACACGCGCCATGAGGACGTCGTGTTGAACTCGATCGAAGAACTTCGACACGTCAATGTCTGCCACGTACCGGTGTCCGCACCGGATGATGCCTTGCACTTGCTTGGCTGCTCCGTGAGCGGAGCGCCCTGGTCGAAAGCCGAAGCTCGATTCACTGAAGTGCGGATCGAAAATCGGTGTCAGGACTTGCACGATGGCTTGTTGAATCAGTCGGTCCATCACGTTTGGAATACCGAGGAACCGCTGAGAGCCATCGGGTTTGTCGATGGCTTTCCGTCGCACCGGACCAGGCCGGTACGTGCCATCGAGAAGCTGTTGCCGGATCGTCGGCCACTGCGGCCTGAACCAGTCGGGAAACTCCGTGATGGTGATGCCGTCGGGCCCGGGGGCTCCACGGTTCGCCTTCACGTTCTTCCACGCCCGTTCGAGGTTGGCCTGATCGACAACCGCCTCCATCAAAGACATCGGAAACAAACTCAAGGCTGGCTGCTCGGCCCGCGCCGCAACGGTCGATCCCGGTCGGGACAATGCGTCAGAACGCTTTCCTCGCTGCGAGTTGGCCGATGGCTCCTCCTTGTTCCTCATTGTTCGGTCCTTCCCGTCTCGATTGGGCTTCGAGAAACGGTACTACGACCTCTGCTGACTCCTGCCTTGCCCGCTGGGGATTGCTCCCCGGCGTTCCCACCTTTCGGGCAAGCCCTACTCATGGAAGCGATCGACGACTCGCAAGCCGCCTGACAGGTCTCCCCGGATAAGAACGTGATGCTTCGCTGCACAAGCTCGCCGTTTACCTGAGCGACCGACTGGGGACGGCTTCGTGATGTTGTGCTCACTCGCCTGGTCGAACCGGCCTTGGACGACGTTTCTGTTCGTAGCCTCGCAGCTTGGACGAGAAGAGATCCGGGTGGCGAATGAAAACAGACCCGGCGCTTACGCATCTCTTCGCAGGCTTCCTCCCCACGGTCGGTCACCCTCCCGCAGTTGCCTTCGTCTCGTACTTCCCCTTCAGGGCGAATCATTTGGTATACTCACTCCCGAAAGTTTCCAGTCTCGTACAGGGGACTTTCACCCCACAACATCACGCCCGTGCCGGGCGTACACGATGCGCTGCCGGAGCAGATACGCCGGCCGTTACGGCCCGCGCGGTGCGATGTCATTCTGGGCCGGCGTGCTGCTCGAGCTGGGCGTTGGCTTTGCATGACGAGAGCCATCGTTCTGACGACTTCTCGTTCCAGCGGTGGAGGAGTGGGCCCGCTGACAACAGCACCGGCTTTGATTCGATCGAGCGAACTGGTCATTTCGGCGCGGCTGGATCGGTCACCCACCGACTCTCCGGAGTGCTGGTTCGGTTTCCGGCCAGATCGGGATCGAGGTCGGCGACATTGTCGCCGACAACTCCGCTTCGAGCCGGGCGACGCTCGTCCTGTGCAGCCTGCAGCATCTCACCGAGCAGGGCACGCACCTCTTCGATGGCCACACGCTCGCGCTTCATCACAACAGCCTCGTTGTCGTCTGTGCTCGAAGACTGCAGTCGCGCAGGATGATGCAACCGACGTCACGAAGCGAATCACGGCATTGCTCGGCCCGCCCTCGACGAAGCCTGCAGGACTCCCCAGGCCCGGCGTCCGTGGATCGGGCAGCTCCGGCCGTCCGCACACCCTCCCAGAGGCCACAGAATGGCCCACGGTCGCGCAGGAAGTGTTCATGCGTACATTTGTCTCGAAGTGCCCAGGATCGCAGCAGTGGCCATCCTGTGCGATCTGACGGGCAACCTGGATCAGGGGCTGGACGAGATCGCCACGACCGACAGTCCTGCATCGAGGTGAAAGGCTGCAGCCAGCTAGGGAGCGAGGACGCAGTCGACGGGCCGGTGATCGCTGGTGTCGGCGGTATCCGGAAAATCACCGTCGCGGACAACCACCCGAGACACCGGGCTCCAGCCCTTCGCCGCCCCCGTCACGAACACGAAGTCGAGAATCGACCCGGGAAACTGGTCCGTCCGCTCGTCCAGTGGGAGGGACGCATCGACGTCGGCCCAGTTGCTGTCGACCAGTGGGGCCGGCCGGACCCAGTGGAAGAGGTCGTCTTCCAGAAACACCTGAAAGGCCGCGTGACCCTCGTCGTCGGCGAACCGAAGTCGAAGTTGAAGTCCCCGACAGCCAGCACCGGAATCGCCTGATCGGCGGCCCATGAACGCAGGAGTCGTGCCTGCTGCAGCCGTAGCGTCTCGTCCCCCCGGGCGAGATGGTTGACCGTGATGCAGAATCCGCGCATTGAGCTTGTCGAACAGCCGCACGACGAGCGGTGAGCGCACTCGCAGCGTACCGTTGCCGAGGTGGTTGGCGTTGCCCACGAACTCCGCGTAGCGATGCAGCTCGCAGGCCTCCCGGATGTCAAACCGCTCCGAGTCGACGATCAGGATCATACTGTCCTGATCCTGTGGCCCGCCGCTGGCCGACGTGCTGCCGGGGGTTCTTTTGCGCCCGTGCCCAGCACCACCAGCCCACCTACGAAGAAGGCCCCGCCTCTGTCCGAAACGGTAAGGTCACAGAAAATCCCCACGGCGAATGTACATATCGAGGGCCGGGGGCCTTGGGGGGGCGGCCCCCCGGTCTGCTGCTGTCCACACAGGGGCTCCTTGCCTATCTTGACACTGAGGAGGTGCGCTCAGGTTGGGCCTAATCGTAGGGGGCCCCATCGGGCGGGGGCACCATAGCGGATCGGTTTCCGGTCGGATCGGGATCGGCGACATTGTCGTTGATCCGTTCGTCGCCGCTCGGTCGCTCGTCCTCGCCGATCATCTGCCTCGCCTCGGCCTTCGCCTCCACGACCATCTCAGCCAGCAGCGCCCGCACCTCCTCGATGGCCACACGCTCACGCTTCATCACAGCAGCCTCGCCATCCTCAGTGCCTCTGACCTTGGCTGCGACATCCACGTACTTCGCATAGCTGCGTATGCTGGTCTCAAGCCAGCCCAGCGCAGCCCATGAGGGGGAAGGGGAAAGCGCCTTGTCCAGCCGCACCCGGGTCGCAGCCCCTGGGCGTTCCTCCACCACCCGAAGCCGGTTCGCCTGGACCCAGGCGATCTCCGACCGGCAGGGAAGCGTTCGCCGGCAGGTCCGGCCACGACTCCGGAAGGTCGCCGAGGCCCTGAATCTGCCCGCTGTCCGGCGACATTGTCGTTTTGCGGATCGAGGTCCGGCGACAATGTCGTTTTGGGGACCGGATCACCCTCGGGCGGGTAGAGGCGGTCCAACTCGCCGTAGACCCATGCCTGGGCCGCGATCTTGGTCATCCCCTGCTTGCGGGCGAGCTTCATCATCTCGTTCCGCTCCCGCTCGATCTGGCCATACCACCGGCCTTCCCGCTGAAGACGCTGCGTCACGGTCAGCGGATCAACCTCGCGCGTGTGACTGGCCCCTGCTCTGGAAACAGCAGGGGACAATGTCCCCTTCCCGTCCTCGTGCATATCTGCCTGCGGCTCGCGAATCTCTTCGATCTGTATACGCTCCTGTCGCACATCTTGTGTTGATGTTCGGCGCTGTGGGGTAGCCCAGGAGGTCGGCTGCTTTGGCCGGCCCCCTCAGTCCGCCGCCTTGGCGATCGCCTCCCGTCGGACAACTTGGAGGATCTCCTTTCGGGCCGCTTCAGAGAGTAACGGCCACGCGTTGACGACCATCGCCAGTCCGGGTGGAGTCTGGCCCGAATCGTCCTGAACTGTGCCGGAATGTGTGCCAGGTTCCTTGCAAGATGGCCTCTTTCCCGAGAAAAATGATGATCGTTCGAGTCCCTCATCGCCCATTGTGCTTTGATCGGGATGGTCGAAGCGGACCACGAATCGTCTCCCGTGGATGCTGCCCACGAGTGTCGCCGCAGCACTTGGCGACCATGGCGTCACGACCGCTGAGAGGGCACCGGCGGAATCCACGTGTTGTTGCTCGCCTAACGCTACCGTCACACCAGGCTTTCGCTCACCGTTCGATTTCAGCCTTTTCCCACACGCCGTTATGGTTTGCATCGTGACGATTGAAGTTGTTTATGCAGCGCGGGCTCCTTGTCTCCTGAGCGGCCGGCCAGGAACTCCTCCCATGTCACCTGCCCGTCGGTGTTCACGTCGCGCTGACTGAACAGCTGTGCCGGCGCTGGACTTCGTCTTCGTCCATTTCCCGACGCCGGTCTGTTCGCTGGAGCAGGCTTCCCTGTCCCGGCGTTCTCTTGATTCACATCGACGGTCGCTGCGTCGCGCTTGCCATCCAGATACCAGTCGAAGTAACGATCTCCGACGGCGCTCATGGCATCGGAGGGCATCGCTGCGATTCCAGGCGGCGAGAGTGTGCTGGCCCACGCTTCCAGTTCGGCATGCAATCCCGCGGCGATGTCTGATTGAACGGCCAGAAGGTTGGTCGTTTCCTCGGCGTCTTCCTTCAGGTTGAAGAGGTAGGCCCGCTCGCCGCCACGCAGGTATTTCCACGGGCCCTTGCGGATGGCGGACTGTCCCAGCCAACGCCAGAACAGTATGTCGTGCGGTGGGCCGGTCTGTTCACCGGTGAGATAGGGAACCAGGTTCACCCCGTCGAGTGCCGGATCGTCCGGCAGGCCTGCCAATGCAACCGCCGTGGCGGCCACATCGAGGGAGATCACCGGCTGCGCATAGACCTGTCCACCCGGGATGGTGCCTTTCCAGTGCACGACAAAGGGCGTGCGGATGCCTCCCTCGGTCAACATGCCCTTTTCGCCGTTCATCGGGTCGTTGAGTGAGCCATCCCAACCGGGTCCGCCACCGGGGGCGTCTGTCTTGTGAATCTTGAGTGGCGCACCATTGTCGCCGATCAGGAAGATCAGCGTGCTTTCCTCCAGGCCGTGTTTCTGCAACGTCTCCATAACACGCCCCACGCCATCATCCACGGCGGAGAGCATGGCCATGCCTGTCGGCGGCGCTCGGGCATGTCGCCGGGAAAGCGATCGAGGTACTCTTGCTGGCGCATCCAGAGGCACATGCGGTGCACGATAGGCGAGATAGAAAAAGAGCGGCTGATCCTTGTACCGCTCGATGAAGGAACAGGCGAACGCTGAAATCAGATCCAGATGATAGCCGCCGCCCTGTTGTGTCCCGGGCGGCACATCCCTGCCCTGCAGATCCATGTTCCAGTAACCGGGTGCATTGCTGTGCTTGAAGAATGCCTTGTCGAAGCCGTGACTGCAGATCTCCTGATCACTTCCCAGATGCCACTTGCCCGCCATTCCGGTGGCATAGCCTGCGGTCTTGAGCCGCTCTGCAATCGTCTGCAGATTCCCAAAGCGGCCCATGACCACTGGGTCGTCATGCTGTGAGTTAGATTCGAGGCCGAATCGATTCTGGTACAGACCGCTCAATAACCCCCCACGTGAAGGAACACACTGTGGGGCGGTGACATAGCCGTCCGTCATCCGCACACCGCCTGCCGCCAGTGCATCGATGTGCGGGGTCTTGACATCATGCAACACTCCCTGGCAGCCCAGATCGGCATAGCCATGATCGTCAGTAAACACGACGATGATGTTCGGCCGCACGGCAGCCTGCAGAATGGCTGCACACCCGAGCACCAACACTCCGGCCAGACTGGCGATTGTTCCTGTCTTCATTCCGCGGGACCTGTCATTGGGTGTGATGGAAACCGGCGTGAGATGCCAGATGGTCGTTTTGGCTTGGCCTGATTGAACGAGTTTGATTCTGCAATACACTCGTCGCGGTGGAAGCACGCCGGCTGCTTTAGGCTGCCGGCGTGCTGTCTTACAAGCAGGCTCGGTCATTCAGCATCAGGAGATCCTGTTCCACCGCCTTCAGAAGGGGGACGCAAACACCTGCGTAAAGTAGCGCCGTCCCGATGGACTCGTGGAGACGGCGACACCGATGTGTGTGTACTGCTTGCTGAGAATGTTGGCGCTGTGCCCAGGGGACGACATCCAGTCGCTGACCGCTTCGCGCGGTGTCGATGCCCCTTCTGCACAATTCTCTCCGCAAGACGGAAAGCGGTAGCCTGTCTCCTGCATCCGTTTGGAAAAGGTCTGCCCCTCCAGTTCGTGCGAGATCTGCGAAAGTCGAGCCATGCGATCCGACTGCGTGCGGGCAAGTCGCATCAGCATCGGATCGACCTGCAGTGGGGGAAGCGTACGCTGGGCACGCTCGGCATTCGTTGCTTCGAGAATCGATCGCTCATCCGCCGTCAGGCCGGCTCCCGCGTCACCGTTGGGAGGTCGAGGACCATCCGGGGCCGGTCCCGACACCGCAGACGAAACATTCGGGTCTCTAAGCACCACAATCGCGTCGGGACGCAGAAGCCTCTGCAGCTCCCCATCGATCGTCCGCCCAACTCCATACAGGACCGTCGTTCCCGGTTTCAGTCGCTCGGCCAGCTGATCGACCGCCAGTGTCCGACCGTCTCCCATTGTGATCTGCACGTTCTGCAGCGGCACCTCGAGAGGTTTGATCATCGGCGTCCGCAGGGGTGTTCCGCCCTCGCCCACCTGTACGACTTCCCTCAGCAGGAGCCGCATGGTCGATTGCTGTAATTCGATACCCTCCAGTTGCACTGCCGACAGCGTGACGACCGGGAGCCCAGCGAGGTCGTTGCCCTCTGCGGGAGGCGCTGCCGGGGGCTGCCCCAGCATCGACCGGCCCATGAGCAACAGCAGTGCCAGCAGGCGCAGACGTTGGGCTGAATCACGGCAGTGAACTCCAGGACCCGGCTTGATGGACCGCTCGTGATGACGAATCAACGAGTGCGCATCGGCGGAAAGCAATCCTCCCCGACACGCAAACATCAGCGTACCACCGGGCTGACCGCACAGCAACGACCTGCGAGTGTGATCAACAGTCGCGCGGAGAGAGTACTGCGGGATTGGATTGCCGGCAGTGCCCGGCAAAGGACATCTCCCCTCTCTCTCTGGGAACGGTCAGGGGAGGCTCTCAATACCCGTGGATGGCAATCCAAGGGTGCTCGATGTCGCCACGGTGTCGAAGCTGACAACTTCGATAACGAATTGGCCCCGCGTCCCTTCCAGAACGCAACCTGTCTTACGACGCGGTACGTTCGTGCCGAATCACAGGCGGACGTGCCGGCTCGCGTTCGTCCGGGAAGTACTTGTTGTGCGAGGCACTCGCGGCGTCCTCGTACCCGTACCCGTACCCGTATCCGTACCCGTATCCATAGCCTTGCCCCACGCGTGAGTGCCGGGAACTGTACCCGTACTTGGTTTTGGCAGTGGGATCGACGCCGTTGACGACGATGCCGAGGATGTTGGCATCAAGTGTCAGCAGCAGTTCGGTGGCGCGGATGGCATCGAGGCGCGACTTGTTGTTGACCCGGATGCAGAGCAGCACTCCATCCACGCGGGCCGCGACAGCACTGGGATCGGTAACCGCCAGCACTGGCGGTGTGTCAACCAGAATGAAGTCGTAATGCTCGCGGAGAATCTCCAGGAGTTCTTCAAACCGCGCGTCTGTGAGCAACTCAGAAGGATTGTCTGGACGAGGTCCACAGGCCAGACAGCTCAGGTTTGCGACGGCCGTCGGCTGGATCGCATCGAAGATGTCCACATCGCCGTTGATCGCCGACGACATCCCCACCTGATTGTCGATGCCGAAGATGATGTGGACACGCGGCCGGCGGAAGTCGGCATCGATCAGCAACACCTTCTTGCCCGACTGGGCGATGGTCACCGCCAGGTTGGCCGTCAGTGTCGACTTCCCGTCGCCGGGGTGCGGACTGGTGACCTGAATGACCTTCTGCTGTCGGCCGTTCTCGCCCCGCGTGCTGAAGTACAGGGCCGTACGAATGGCGCGGAAGGCCTCTGCGGCGCGGGACTTGGCCTTGTAGTAAGTGATGACGGAGGGATCGACGGCGGTGCTGCCTTCGAAGTCGCGCGGACGGGTGCCTGTATGCACCGTGGGACAATGCCCGATGATGCGGAGATTCAGCAGCGTGCTGATTTCCTCGGGACTCTTGAAGCTCTGATCCGCCGCCTCGACGACGTACCCCAGTCCCAGCCCACCCAGGATGCCCAGGATTCCGGCCACGGTCAGGATTTTCATCATGTTGGGGGCGATCTGACCTCCGCGTCCTGCCTCCTTGATCTGCACAGCCGAGTAGCCACCGTGTCCGGCCGCGATCTCGATCTCATCGAGCTTGTTGACCGTCGCCGTAAACAGAACATCGAGTTGCTCGATCTTGCGACGCAGTCTTTCGTTCTGCAGTTCGGAGCTGGTTACCAGTTTGGCCTGACGATCCTGGTCAGCAAACAACTGCTGCAACTCCCGAATCTTGTTGTCGACCGTATTCATGTTCTGGGCGAGCGACTCGATATACACTTCGAGAAAATCGGTGGTCGTAGATTTGACACCGTCCTGAAGTCCCGAGTCCTGCAGGAAGCTGCGCGTGAGTTCGATCTCCTTGCGGATCCGGACGACATTGGGATGTTCCGGTCCATACGTTTCCAGGGCCAGCTGCTCCTGCAGCAGCAGAGGGAATAGGCGTTCGGTCGAGCTGAACACTCCCGCCGACGGATTCTTCTCAGGATCGAGTCGACTGGCCGACTTCTGGGCCATCAGCAACAGGGCTTCGCGTTTGCCACCCTGCTTGAGGGCCACGTCGATGGTCTCCAGTTCGGCTTGGAGCGCTGTCCGTTCGATGCGCAGGCTCGACAACTCGGCGTCGATATTGTTCATCAGTGTTTGATGCGGGTTGCGTCCCGTCTCACCCTCCCAGAACAGCGGGGCCTCCTGCTTGAACTTCGCGTACTCATCGTTGGCTTGCTCGAGTTTTCCGAGAATCTCGTCTTTGGCCTCTGTCAACAATTTGACCGTCTCATCGTTGACGTTGCGAAATGTGCTCTGCAGATGCTTCTCGTATGCCTTGATGACCGCCGTGACAACCTGCTGGCAGTCTTCAGGATTCGGCCCGGTGAACCGCACTTCCAGGATGTCTGCATCCTCGTCGATCTGATGCACCGTCAACCCGGCGATGATGGAATCCACCGGGCTGGTCGATCGCGCCAGCGTCGGCAGCGCGTCGAGGTGCTCCGTCCTGACTGCCGGTTCGACAATCGGGCGACTCTTGATGAGCATTGCATCCGTCGCCAGATGATTACGCAGCAATGAAGGATCGATCCGCTGATTGCCAGAGAACGGCAATTGCGCATGCTGCTTGACCACATGCACACGACCGGCGGACTGATACAGCGCCGGCTGTCGCAGGAAGTACAGGTACCCCAGTCCCAGTCCGACCGTCAGCCCAAACATCACCAGCCACTTGCGCGCACGAAGAACCCGATCAGGTCCAACCCCTGCTCTTCGGAGTCATCGCTTGTATAGCCGCGCACTTGCTCAGTCTCGATTGCCACAACGGTTTCCTCGGAGATGATTTTCCTGGGACGCCACTCTTCAGCAGCTTAGGTTCTCTGCACGCTATTCACTCAGCACTGCCTGTGACGCACGATGCCTGTAACTGATGACGACAACCAGCAACGCAATTCCACAGCCGGCAACGATCCAAGGCGTCAGGCTGCCGTATCTCAACAGGTACAGTGCCAGTTTGATGTTCTCATCGATGATCAGCCGAAACCCCTCCCCCGAACGCCACCAGTTGTTCTCCACAAACCCCGGATAAGGTGCCGCGATCACAACGATCTGATCGGCCTGCGAACCCAGCACATGATCGAGCGTGAACCGGGTTCGACGCGTATGGAATCCACTCGTGACCACCGCGACCCGTCCTGGGCCGCTGTCCTCGAGGAAACGTGCCAGTGCACGCACATCGTCGTATGTGCTGCCACTCGCTCCTCTCAAGGTTACGATTCTTTCCTCCGGAATGCCACGGTGCCGCAGCACTGCCCGGATGATCTCAGCATTGGCCTGCTGGACTCCGTCGCGTTCGTCATGGGAGACACGCGTTTCCGGCACAAGAATATCACGGCCCAGCCCGACATTCACCAACGCTGCAGCGACCGCTGGACGCGTGTTCTCGTCCCCCGGCAGCACCAGTACGTGGTCGACACACGCGGGCCTCTGACCGACGTTCAGCCAGCCGGCGACGCCGGGAAGGACGGAGTCCGCCCCCAGGCCAAGCACCAGGATCACTCCCAGTACCGACAGGCCGCATGCGAGCAGGATTTTCAATTGTTGTGACATGGAATCGCGAGTGACTCGGCTTTCAGCCTGCGCTCGTACTCGTCGGGCACCCATTCAGGTGGCTCGACGGAGGAACTTCCCACCAGGTGCCAATGTGCCAGGTTGGTCAGTGCCGACAGGACGGCCTTCACGCCGCGGCGCGAGCGCCACCAGTTGGTCTCATCAAACTCAGCATCGGACAGACCCCGGAGGGCCACTTGACCGGAATGCGCCGGTGCTAGCATGGAATCCACCACGTCCCGCAAGTACCGACAGTTGAAACGGTCACAGAGCGTCACAATCCGAACAGCCGGCTGATCGGAAAACTCGTTACCAACAATTTTCACGGCATCTTCATCCCGGCGAGCTTCTCCGGGCAGCAGCACAATGGCCTTACCGGGAACCCCTGCGGAGAGCAACTGTTCTCGCGCCCGGAAATGCGCCGCCGGTACGATCCCTTCCCGCACCAGGTAGTCGGGCCGTCGCTGAACCAGCCAGATGGCCGACAAGTCTCCCCGACGATACAGCTCGGCGGCGATATCGAAGCGACCGTCGCCACCATGAATCCACAGGACTGCCCCGTGAGTGATCGCATCCTCGATCACAAAGAACCGCCCCACGGCAGTCAACAGAGGACGATGTAAGATCATCGCCAGCGCACTCACCACAGCGAGCGCCACCAACATTCGTCGGCGGCGGACGCGCGATGCCCTCTTCTCTTGCACGCGAAGATCCGGCACTGTTGATGCTGCAATGACAGTCCCGGATCGCGACGATTCATTCATTGTCTTTTCAGGCAATGGGTTCATCCCGATGAGATGTCCCACATCTGCTCACCCTGGTCGTCACACCAGCTCAATTGCTGTCGTCCATCATCATGGAATGCATGCGAAGCTCTGCCCTGCCTTCCGGGCCTCACCAGCCCCCAGACCAGTGCCGCCGGGAGTGGAGACTCCCATTCGAATCGCACCACTTTCGCCTGCTCGCGGCATCCGAACTTCGGAAACCACTCTGCGTCTTCCACCACCATCCGGCCGGGCGAGCAGAGTTGCAACTCTGCCTGAGTCCCGGACACCTCGATCTTCAGTGATGTCGCGGTGGTCACTTCGAGGTTGACTGCAGGATGCAGATGCAGTCGGCTGACCAGGCGATGACTCCCCTGCCCCCTCGCCCAGTCGACACACAGCCACGGCCCTCCTGGACGGCAACTCAACCATCGACCAACTTCTAGGACACCAATGCGCCGATAGGCATTGTGAGTCGCCTGGCACCAGTCGAAGCCCTCGGAATGTCCGCAGGCACAGCTTGTGGGATGTCCCCGATACCCCATGCGAAAGCGGGACCAGACGTCGCACTGTTCCACGTCGTCGATCTGCAGAACGTTGTGGGCCGCCGTCGACCGACACACCGTGCGAGTCGGTCCGTCATATTCCATCACGCCGGTATCGACGAACAAACGGTGCCCCCCCAGCGACGCTTCCAGATTCAGAAGATCGCAGTGTGCATGGGCCGGCAACTCATCGGTTCCGACAGGTCCGGTGTCGAACAGCACAAAGTCGTCACCATCCCGCCAGCTCCAGTAGTCTCCCGTGAGCATTCCGTCCGAAGACTTCTCTCCCAGTTCTGCGGCCGACGATTGCTGGATCAGCACGCCGGGAGTGAGTGTCTCCCCGAAAATCGAGTCACCCAACAGGGGGATGTCGCCATCGGGATGCAGGATGCCGGACAGGAACCGGGCCATCCTGCACGCCACCTCTGCAAGTCCTTGCGAGACTTCCGGACGCACATGTGCCGTCGCGTCCCGCACGTCGATCACCGCCTCCAGCATGAGAACGTGATACATTGGTGAGCGTTCAAAGTGCTCTCCGCTGTCGAGCACCTGCATGGTGAGTTGTTCCTGAAACTGACGCAGAGCGTGGTCCAATCGATCGTCCGATCGGGGTCCCTCCGCGAACGCCCCCATCAGCACGAGTGCCCGGAGGTTCTCCAACAGATGATTGCCCCCGAGGTCCCGTTCCAGATGCGACTCGAGGAAACTCGCCTGCTTCTCCAGACTCACGACGAACGTGTCTCGCAATTCGTCGGGAGGGGCACCGGCCTTGCAGAGCAGCAGCCAGACCGGAATCCGTCGCGACAGACAGAAGGGATGCCAGGCGTCGCCCAGCGCTCCTCGACACAACCGGTTGTTGTCGATCCAGTCAGCAACGATATCCCACAACCGGCGATGGGCTTCTTGACTGCCATGCACGCAATACGCTGCCAGCAGGTCGAGCAGATACTCGTGATACTGCAGATGGAACCGCCACAGGTGCGAGACCGGCGCACCGGCCTGCACGCTCCAGTCGATGGGATCACCGAGCGTCCGCTCCTGTTGTAGAAAGCGAAACGTCCCCCGATGCAGCAGCGTCAGCCGTTCGGAAAAGTCGGGCGGTGCCATTCGACCGCTCAGCCGGCGATCGAGGATCGCATCAATGCCCGGGTTATCATGGAGCGAGAGAGTCCTCGCATCGACAGGCGAGGCGAGGGACCTCGGCGGACACGGGAGGATGCGGCGACGAATCTGCTGGACGATTCGCCAGTAGAATTGCGCAGGACGGTGATACCGCAGCAGGAAATACCAGCGCGGGAGAGTCACAGTACCGTGCCTGCGATGATCGTCCGACTCAAACCCTCGCGCAGACGTCACGGCCTTCGTGCGCCGTTCGTCGACGCAGAGGACGGCACCTTTGCCGGTCCGTCACCTGCCCCTTGTGGCACGCCGGCGCGGCTGGTGGACCCGGAGAGAGTTCCGCAGGGTGCAAACCGCTTCAGCAAAGTGAGATACCGGGCCGCCAGCCGGTTGCGGTTATAGTGCTCGTCGACATAATCCCGGCCCGATTGGGATAAGCTCTCGCGATACCCGGCGTCGTCCGCCAGTCGACAAACTGCACTGACCAGCGACTCGGCGGAGTCAGGGACCATCTCGACTCCGGCCTGCGCCTCCAGCACAATGTCGAGTGCTTCACCCCGCACGCCCATAATGATCGGCCGGCCCATCGCCATCGTTTCGAAAATCTTGGAGGGAATGACGCTGCCGAACAGTTCTGTCCCCCTCAGGTGGACCAGACACACATCGGAAGCCGCCAGCACCGTCGGCATGACTTCTCGCGGCTGACGTCCAGCAAACAGGACCCGTTCCGACAAACCGCGATGCTGCGCTTCTTCCTGCAGTCGTTGCCTCTCCGCACCATCGCCCACGAGAAGGAACACAATATCCTCACGCCCCGCTTCCCTCATCCTTTCAGCGGCATCGAGCACCACTTCCAGTCCGTGCGCCATCCCGATGGTACCGATGTAGGAGCACACAAAGCGGTTCTGCAGCTTCCACTCGCGTCGAACCGCGTCCACTCCATGTATGTTCTCGGGTGCAAACTGATCGAGATCAACGCCATTGGTGATGACCGACACCCTCTCCGCGACCGGCACCTTGGAGATGATGTGGTCACGGTAACCATTGCCGACCGCGACAATGTGATCGGCTACCCGGTACATGCGGCGTTCGAGCCACTCCAGAAACTGCAATACCGGACGAAACCGGATGGCACCGACCGCCTCGATCGACTCTGGCCAGATGTCGCGGATCTCCAGTACGAACGGACGACGCCGCAGTCGCGATGCCCAGACACCGGCCCACCCGCAGAAGAACTGCGGGGATGTCGCCACGACGACATCCGGCCGTTTCACCCACAGCGAGGCCCAGATCGCGCTGAACATGTAGGAGAGATAGTTGATGACTCGACGCAGTGTGCCGGCATTCGGAGCGATGTACGTCCAGACGCGAACGACATTTACGCCGTTGTGCTCCTCCAACTGCCTGCGGAGTATGCTGCGATAGCCCCCGAAAACGATGCCATCGGGACAGTTCGGCACGCAGGTGATGATAGTCACGTCGTGCCCGGCTTCGACCCAGCGCTCGGCGTGCTCGGCCGTCCGCGATGCTGGCGCGTTGACTTCTGGGGGGTAATAATGACTGAAGAACAGGATTCTCATGGGATCAGCGACGGGACGTAAGGATGTCGATGAGAAAACAGACTGTTGCGCGTCGTCAGCGGACCAATGCCGCCACATCGACGGATCGTGGTGAGAAGCTCTCCCGGATCGTCTGGGCCAGAACGCACTCATAGTCATCCCAGGAGAACTGCTGAACGCGTTCGTGTGCCGAAATGCCTGATTCGAAGAGCTGACCGCGATCCCTGGCTGCCCTGACAATGCACTCAGCGATCGCCTCTGCGGAACGGGCCGGAACGATCCAGCCATCGACCCCGTCCCTGACCACGGAACCCGCATTGTCCGTGGTCAGCACCGGAAGACGGTGGGCCATCGCTTCGTAACATACGTTGGCCGAGCCTTCGGCCAATGTCGGCAGAACGAACAGATCGGCCCAGGCATAGTGTTCACGCACCTGGGAGCGCGGTACCCGTCCGATCAATGTGGTGCGCTCCGCGAGTTCCTGTACTGCCTCGTCAGTGACACCGATCGGCCCGACGATGCGAAACTCGGCGTTTCCGGTTCCGACAATCTTCGCCGCCTGCAGCAGATAGGGCACGCCTTTCCGCAGATCAACTGTCCCCACGAACAGTACCCGCAGTTTTCCGGCTGGTTCACGTTGCGAGAAGTTCTGAGGAGTCACGGAGGAGCTGTATCCATACGAAACCACACGGCACTTCTCGGCGGGACCACCCACCTGCGCCAGCGCATCGACGACAAACGCTGATCCGCACAGAATGACATCGGCCAGTTCCCATTCGCGCCGCTCCCGGTTGGCGAGAGCCCTCCAATGGGCATTCGGTAATTCCGCTTCCCAGCCCGGCCAGCGTAACCGCTCTTCGGCCAGCAGCGGTTCCACATAGTCCCAGGGAGCCATGGTCTGATCGAGAATCGTCTGCAGGCCTTGCGATTTTGCCGCCTCAAAGACCTCCAGCGCGGCCGCATTGAAACCGTAGACCGCATCCGCCGCCCCGAACCCGTCCGCGGCGACACGCTCTCCGAACTCACGATTCTCACGAATCCATCGCTGATAGTTCTCCTCAGACGACTTGTCCCGCCAGCGCCGCCATCCCGCACGCAGCGACCGGTTCGATCTGTTGCGAATTGCCTGACTGGGGATCTCTGGAATCAGTCGATCACCCATGCGCCGGAGTGGACCTCGTCGCCATTCGGGTTGAATGTGTCGCGCCACCCAACCGGCGATGCCACGATTCGCACACCAGTCGGTCGCCAGTACCTCCAGCATCCCCGCACGATGCAGCGCAACAGGCACTGCATAGTGGCGCCTCGCTCCAATCTGGCAAACAAAAACTCGCATGGTAAGTTGGGCGGATTTCAGGCCGCGCGTGGCTTCGTCGCCCGGACGTACAGGCTGAATGGCACCTCGGGATCATCACCATCCAGGACAGCCCAGGGACTCAGTAGGGCGAAAGCGGCCAGTCCGGCAGGCAGGCCGAACAGTTCCTGGGCCCGCGTGATCGACCAATTGCACGCCTGCCGAACCTTCCCTCCCAACCCCATCGGCGGGGACACCTCAAAACCGATCGGTTCGAGCAGCTCCTTGTAAGTCTGATACGAGTACCCCGAACGGACATGCCCCCCGGTCTCCTGCGGATCGAGCGGATACGCCTGGTGATAAGGATGGTCGGCATTCGGACAGCACAGATGCAGGACACCGCCCGGCTTCAGGACACGAAAGAGCCTTGTGCAGACATCCCGATCTCCCTTGATATGCTCCATCACTTCAGTGCAGATGATTTCGTCGAACTGCTCATCAAGGATGTCAATCTGGTACAGATTGACATCGCGAAAACTCAGGCGCTCTTCGGGAATTCCTAGATACCCATTGAACAACTGCTGATTGCGCTGCACCTCGCTCTTGATCGAGACCCCCAGCACACTGTTTCCCTGCTTGTAGGCCTGGTAGGCCAGCGCCCCGTTTCCGCACCCGGCATCGAGCACTCGCCGGGTCTCGCCATTCGACGGCCGGCCGATGTACTTCGGAAGTTTCCGACTACGCAACCGCGCATGGAGGTTTAATCCTGGAAACAGCAGCCACTTGAGTCGTGCTTTCATGTTTTTCTTTGATGGACCAGTTGAAGCGATGACGGTGCCTGCGCCCCTTGCATCGTGCGTTCCACCGACTGCGCTGACCTGGGCGAGATCGAGGCCGCTGTCGAGGGGTCGCTCGTATGATGTTCGGCTTCTGCCAGCTTCGCGGTGATGTGCATCTCGTGTGCCATGCGCAACTGGCAAAAAATCCAGCCTGCCTTGCCGTCCAGGAACCCCATGCGCCAGAGATACAGGTACAGAAACCTCAACAACGGTCGCCCGGGGCAGCGCGGCCAGCCTCTTCAGCACACGCCGGCGCACGACGGCATCACGGGACACGAGATCGCGCAACTGCAGCGGTTCGCGACGAAGACGGTGAATCAGTTCAATCTCGTTCGTCGAATATGCGTTGTGACGGGCGATCCAGTGGGCAATCCCCTGACTGAAAGCCAGATGATCATACGGCGCTGCAACATACCCGAGCCGACCGGACGTCACCTCCCGCTGGCCGTGCCCTTCTTTGCGATAACGCACGTCGCTCCGCCGCAGCAGTCGCAACTGCCACGAGGGATACAGAGTCGATCGCCTGATCCACTTTCCCAGAAAGATGTTTCGGCAGGTCAGGTAGTATCCGACTGGATCATCTCCAATTGCAATCGCCTCGCGAATCGCGGCGGCACAGGCATGATCGGTCCGTTCGTCGGCATCAAGAAACAGCACCCAGTCATAACGCGGCTGCGTCTGGTCGAGGGCCCAGTTTCGCTGTCGACCGAAATCCTCGAACTCATGCTGAAAGACACGAACATCGCTGCGGGTCTGTCGTGCCAGCTCAGCCGTTTCATCGGTGCTGAACGAGTCCACGATGATCACATCGTCCACCCAGCTCAGCGATTGCAGACAATCGGCAATGTTGATGCTCTCGTTGCGCGTGAGAATGATGGCCGTGAGCGCGCACCGGCCAGCAGGCGTCGGGGCAGAAGAGCTGTCGTTCACAACAACCTCAGACATTCGTCAGCACACACTGTGGTTGAGGGCTTTTTCCAGCGAGCCACGAATACATCTCCAGTGTCTGGGCCGCCACCCGGTCCCAGGTATACCTTGCTTCAACAAGAGCACGACCCCGACCTCCCATCGCTCGACGTTCGGTCTCATCGAGCGACAGCAGTCGCTCCAAACCCTCAGCCGTCGATTCGACGGTCGGGTTCACCTGCACGGCGGCATTCGCCAGAACGGCCTCGGGAAAGTGGCATCCCGGTGTGAGCAGAACAGGAATCCGACACACGAGCGCTTCGAGCAACGTCATGCTGAAGCCTTCGGAGAAGGACGGCTGGACCAGCACATCCGCGGAAGCCAGTGCCGACCGCTTGTCCTGTCCCTCCAACGGCCCTGTGAACGTGACACGACTGGACAACTCCAGGTCGGAGACCAGTTGTCGTGCCGTCGCCTCATACCCCCGATCGGGACCTGCAATCACCAGATGCCAGTCGGAATGATCAGCAGCCAGCTTCGACCACGCCGGCAGCAGATGCCCCAATCCCTTCTTCTGATGCAGTCTTGCCAGATAAAGCATGATGCGCCGGCCGCGCAGTTCCGGAAACTGCTGAGCCAGGGCACTCTGCGGAGGTAGGTCATCGAAATCGGGCGGATGAATGCCATTCGGAATGACTGCAATCGGGCATCGCAGGCCATACCGGCGAACACCCCCAGCCTCGGACGAACTGTTCACCTGGATGCAGTCAGCTCGCTCTAGGTCTCGATTCTGAAATGCCATGCCGACAAGGCGACTTTTTCCATCCCGAGTGCTCCAACGCCCATGGTTCCAGGGCACCATGCGCCGTGATAACAACGGGCTTATGTTGACGTCGTGCCGCACGTGAACCATAAGAGTTCGGCAACATCCACAGGCTGTGGTTGTGAATGAGATCGGCCTCGCTCACCGTCCGGCCCATTTGCCGTTTGAGTGCCGGGCTCCAGGAAAGACCTCCCAGCCACAAACCCTTCGCCGACACCCACCGGCTGGGAGGCTCGAAGACATGTCCGATCGATGCCAGCCCGCGACCGTAGCAGTCGGCGGCACACACTGTCACGGGCGAACCGGCACGTCCCAGCGCCGCCGCCAGGTCACGCATGATCCAGGCGACGCCATTCGCCAGCGAGTACAGTCCGCCAACGACAAACACCGGCTTCATCGAACGCCTCCGGCCGCGACACGCGCGGGATAGGGAGAACCAGCGACGGCGGCTCGAATGGCGTCCTCGAAACGCGACGCCCCTTCTGACGGAGAGAACTTCTCCACCAGCTGACGTGAGCGTTCGCCAAATGATCGACGATCTCCTGGATGGTCGAGAAAGTACCGCATCCCATTTAACACACCGTCCACATCGTCCCGCTCCACCAGGAACCCGCTGACGCCATCCTCCACGAGGTCCACGGCAGCTCCCGTCTGACGCGTGGCGATCACCGGCAGCCGCGCCGCACAGGCTTCGTTGATGACCACACCCCAGCCGTCATGCCGCGATGGAAATACGAACACATCGGACGCCCGAAACCATGCCGGCACATCCGTCTGAGCCACATGTCCCGCGAAATGGATTCGCGAGCGCAGTTCGACTGCGATGGACTCCTCATAGGTAGAGCGCTGGGGTCCATCTCCCAGCAAGATCAATCGCGCAACGGGGGACTCCTTGGCCAGTCGCGAGAACGCCTGCAACAGCACGTCCACGCCCTTGCGCGGAATCATCTGTCCGGAGTACAGGAACCGCATCGCCTCCATCCCCCCCTGCTCATCCTTCAGTCTGCAGATGTCGGCCGGATCCACGTCATCGAACCGGCCCAACTCACAGCAATAGGGAACCATATCGATTCGATCGGCCCGAGCACCGAGCCTCTCATACGCCCGTCTGGCAGCCGATCCGATGGCGATGACGCGTGAAGTTCTCCGGAGAAGTGTTCCAACGACCCGCGAGCGCAGCCAGCGCACCGGTCGTGCCATCAAGAGAGCCGGAGACCACGTCGCCTGCTCGCGGCGCTCCGGATGGGGTTGCTCCAGCCAGAGCACCCAGGGTCTTCGGCGAATGGTCAGAATCGCGGCGCACAGCAGGAAGGTTATGCTCGTATAGAGTCCCGACAACACAAAGCAATGATGTCTTGCCCGCAGGCACTCCCACACTGCCTGTGGATGCAGGCGGACTTCGTCACGCAACCAGCCGGGACCAAGCCCTGTCATCACACGGAATGCAAAGGTGTTGCCGCTCGCCTGCCCTGCACGACTCGCAGGACGCATGAAGCGGACATTCAGTTCGATACCATCCCGTGCTCCAATTGCCGAGAGCAACTCAACCTGATAGGGGCTGGGGGCATTTGTAAGCAACCAGATTGACAGCGGCGCAGCCTCTTCATTGCCGCTTGCTCGCGCTGCCGCGGATCGCGATTGAGCCGTGACACTCATCGATAGGGCGCTCGGATGAGCGAGGTCTCAGCAAACTGGTCAGGCACGTCTCGATGCCTGGAACGACGCTTGGGTTCAACGACGCTTCGCCAGATCAGCCAGGTCGGCACGAGAAGTAGGATCAATCGATACGCCCAGGCACCCACACTCTGCGAGGGCAGATACACCGACAGAATCAACAACTGCAGGTACAGAATCGTCGACAGCCCCCCCCGCAGGATCCACCGCTTCCACATCAGGCTGTAGAAGCGACCAATCAGGAAGGCGACGAGCACCCCGCCCCATGAGAACTCCAGAAACAGGTCAGCAACGAATCCGCCCGCGTTGCCCTCCGCGGGAACAAACCCGACCGCCGACACCCAGTCCGAAGTGGAGAACCCAGCCAGGCCCGGCTCGGTTTCCATCCAACCCAGTCCGAAGTCCGAATACTTGCCTCTCCAAAACTGCTTGGGGATCGGACGCACGAAGATCGTGACGAAGTAGCGAATCCCCCAGTAATGACGCTGATGTTCTTCGCAGGTCAGGATCGTCGCCGCCGCACAGACATATTCCTCGCCTAGTGTGATTTCCGCCGGGGCAAAGTCTTCGGTCAGCATCGTCAGATCTGCATCGCCCGACCAGGGCCTGAACAGATCGCCCCGGTGGCGGCCCAACGCCAGCATTAACACTCCCATCGCCACGGCACCAATCATCAGGTGAGTCAGTCTTGGCCGACGGCTGCGGACAATGCACCAGCACCCCAGCAGTGAGCAGATGCTGAGAAACATTGGTCCCCGGCGACCTCCGAATGTCGCCATAATGAGCTGAGGCGAGGCAATCGCAAGGAAGACCAGAACCCGTCCGGGTCCGAGCGGCTTTCCCTGCCAAGCCACTGCCAACAGCAGCAGCGCGGGATAAACCAGCATTGGCAGTTCGCCCACATATCCACTCGGGCTGGATAGAAAGGGTTTCGCAATGGCGAACACCTTCGACCACCCACCGGAGTAGCTGACCATAAACCAGAATGCCGCACTGCCGATCGCACCCATCAGTACTGCCAAACGCATCAGCTTGCGGCGTGCCGATGCTCCAATTCCGTATGGGAGCAGCACGAACCGCCGATCAATTCCATTGCGGGGACGGCGTTCCCAGACACAACCCACGCAGAACGCAATGAGCGTGGCGAGCGTCACATAGTGAATCAGCTCCAGACGGGTCAGGTCAGGAAAGACCCCCGAAAGTGAGTTATCGTGAACGACGGTCCACGGTCGGTAGACATACATATACAGGAGCGTCGGCGCGAACGCCATCATCGGCGACAGCGGATCCCGTGTACGCCGCAGGCCGATAAGGGTCATCCCCACGATCAAGAGCCCGGTCAGTAGGATCAGAATTTCAAGCATCAGACTGCAAGGTAGGGAATCAGTGCTCCGGAGCGAAACCAGGTGCAGAAGTCAGCGAATGTCTGCGAGCCTCCGGCGCTGCGGACACAGTGTCGCCCTTTGCGCGGATTCCTCAGGAGTTAAGTCACGAAGAAGTATCCATGAGCTGCTGCAGCGAGACAGCCGTCCCCACTCAACTGCCGACAGGGACCGTGTACTGTCGCGGCTCACCGTGATGTTTGCGACGAGGAGATCCGGGCCGCCTTGAGGTCACTCTTGACCATCAGTGACACGAGCTCGCGAAACGATGTTCTTGGTTGCCACCCCAGTCGCTCCCGGGCTTTGCCTGGATCACCACAGAGCACCTCAACTTCGGCAGGCCGGAGAAACCGTTCGTCGATCACGACGTGATCCTGCCAGTTAAGTCCCAGCTCGGCAAACGTCAGTTGCAGAAACTCTTCCACCGTGTGGGTCTCCCCGGTGGCAATGACATAATCATCCGGCTTGTCCTGCTGCAGCATCAGCCACATCGCCTCGACATAGTCACCCGCGAATCCCCAGTCGCGCTTAGCCGCAAATTCCCCAGCCGTAATTGATCCTGCAACCCCTCTTTGATGCGTGTTGCCCCTATGGTGATTTTGCGCGTCACAAAGTTTTCACCGCGGACCGGGGACTCGTGGTTGAACAGAATGCCATTCGAGGCATGCAGGCCATAAGCCTCCCGGTAGTTCACCGTGGCATGAAACGCACACACCTTGGCGACGGCATAGGGGCTGCGGGGATGAAACGGCGTCTTCTCGCTCTGCGGTGCCGTTTCCGGCAGACCGCCGAACATCTCACTGGTCGACGCCTGATAGACACGTACGGGCCGGCGGCGTTGCAACAGCCGGGCCCCCTCGAGCACATTCAGTGCACCGTCGGCATTGACCATCTGAGTATACGTCGGATTGTCGAAGGAGATGCGCACATGACTCTGGGCGGCGAGGTTGTAGATTTCGTCCGGTTCGAGCGCGACAATCTTCTCCACGATGCCCGCGGCATCTGTCACATCACCATAATGCAGGTGAATCCGGTCGGCATGATCGGGCTGTTCATCCCGCAACTGATCAACGCGCATGCGGTTCATGGTACTGGCCCGTCGCACAATCCCGTGGACAGTGTACCCTCTGGACAGCAGCAGCCCGGTGAGGTAATAGCCATCCTGTCCGGTGATTCCTGTGACGAGTGCCGTCTTGGCTTGCGATGAACTCGAAGAAGCGGTCATTCAGATCGGATCCTTGCAAGTGATCAAATGGGCTGGTGGTGAACATGACTTGAAGAGCACGTCGATGTATCAGTGTGCCCCCACCGATTGCCGGAGCCGGTGGGCTCCCCGGAACGCTACATCAAGCAAGGGCCGGGGAATGAGCCGCGTCATCTTCAGCGGAGCGGAGCACTGTCCGGCAATCTCTCGCAGCGATTGCCACGCTTGATCCTGAAGCTCCCGGGCATTCGTGCAACACACCGTCTGGTAATAAGTACGAAAGCACATGGCAAAAAGACTCGACCACTCGTGACGATCTCTGACCTGAAACCCTCGCAGGAGTTCGCATGCGACATGTGCACTCTGGATTCGCCCGGAATAAACTTTCGACGGCGCTCCCGTGAGAGCCGATGGACTCCCCTTGCGATCGAAATTCAGCACCTCATCCACGTAGGCAACTCGCCGCGTCGTCAGCTTCACACGCCCATGAAAGTCGAGTTCCTCTGCATAGGGAGGCACGTCTGACTGAAATGGGCCAACGCGTTCGACGATTCTTCGCGAGAACAATGGGCCCACGCTGTGCCACCAGACTCGGGTAATCGTCACATGGTCCAGCTCCCGCGTCGTCCAGGGAAGCTTCCGAGGAGGAGTCTCCAGCCGTCCCCGCAAATCACCCTCCTCTACAAACTTCTCAGTTCGCGGGACGACGACATCTGCCATCGCCGACCCCAGTCGGGGGACACAACGGCCAACTTTTCAGCGTGCAGCAGATCATCGGCATCGAGAAACTGAAGATACTCGCCCCGGCTGACACTCAAACCGCGGGCACGACTCTTGATCAGCCCCTGATTTTCCTGATCGATGACCACAATCGTGAAGTCGCTCACCTGATGCGCTTCTGCCCAGCGGGCGATCATGTCACGCGTGCCATCGGTCGACCCGTCATTGACGATGATCAACTCGATGGGTCGGTATGTCTGCGTCCACACACTGTCCAGCGTATCGACGATTGTACTCTCGGCATTGAAAGCCGGAACCATCACCGAGACAAGACCCGGACTTGCCGCTTCGCCTCGCAGATTGCCGCCCGCTACGTCCGTCATGGCTCCACCGAAAACATATCGGCAATCCGCGACAACTTGCGCAGTCCAGCCTCAAAGCTCAACTCCGCACGGTATGCCTCCTCACATGCTGCACGCAGTTCGCTCGGTTCGCGCTCGGCGAACTCGTGAAGCCGCTCCAGCATCTCTGACGGGGTGCTGTAGGTCCGCAGCACACCGCTGGGGATTTCCTCGTATCCCCGGGAGCAGTGTTCGGTACTAATGACAGGAAGCCCGCGCCGCAGGGCCTCAGCAACTCGCAACTTGATGCCGCTCCCCTTGAAGGTCGCGGCCACGCATACACTGCTGCGCGCCGAAAGATCTGCTCCATCGCAAGGGGTTCGGGGCGACTGATGAGTTCGACAGTGTCGAAATTCGCGGCCGCTTGCTGAATCGCCCGCGTGGGATATCGTCCCGCAAGAATGAGTCGCCAGTCCTGCTGCTGATGAACTCGGGGCCAGACCTGGTTCAAAACGAACAGTACACCCTCTTCGTTTTGCCGCATCGCCATGTTGGTATTGACCAGAACGGTAAACCGCTCCGGTGGCGTATGCACCGGCCCCTGTGGGAGCAGCCCATCGCTGTCCTCATATCCAAAGTAGCACCGGCTCAGAGTCGTCTGCGGAGGGAGGACACGGCCACTCGTCGCCTCATAGGACTGACGGTCCTCATCGGTCAGCGTGACGCAGACATCGGCATTGCGATAGCCGGCGAGTGCCGCCCGACTGCCCAGCCCGACATACATTCGCCGTCGCACAGCAAAGCGCGGTGTCTCGGCTGCCATATACTCGGGTGCATAGTTCTGACAGATAAAGATACACGGCAGCCCGAGCTGGCGGACGTGGGCCACGACGTGCCCGGCGAGCTCTCCATTCACGTACACGACCGACCCAGTGCCTCTCAACTCGCGGAGCCGCGCAATCGCGATCGGCGTCGTCCGGTCAACCGAGCGAAACTCGGCCAGACCTTGCACCTTGGACGACAGTGATCGATCCTCGACGTCAATTCGGTTGGTTAAACGGACATCGGGAACCGGCATCGATTTGAGGAACGGCGGACCAATGTAGGTGACGTTCCCCTCGTGCAGGTGGCTGACGGCCTGCAGGAACGCCAATGTGCACTGGGAACCACCACCGACGTAACCCGGCGATAGAGTACTGACGAAGATCGCCGGGTGTCGAAACAACCCTTTCTCGCCCGACTCATACTGGACAGTACGAACTCGCTCAGCGGAGCCAGGGGTCATAAGCCAGGTGATACCTCAAGTCGCGGTAACGTGTCCCAATCGGCCGTGCAGGCACACCGGCCACAATCTCATGACTGCCGACATCACGCGTCACGACTGATCCCGCAGCGACGACGGCACCCTCACCAATGCTGACTCCAGGAAGAATCAGCGCTCCGTAGGCAATCCACACCCGGGGACCAATCTCGACCGGGCCACCGGCGTCCGCAAAGTCCGGCGACTGGGGATCGTGCCCCAGTGTGAGGATCGTCGCTGCAGGCCCAATCGAAACGTCGTCGCCGATGGCCACGTGATATCGACGTCCATCAATCAGACAGTCCGGGTTGATAATGACACGGTTACCCAGGCTCACGCGAGGGCCGTTCAAAAATCGCACGCCCAATTGAATCGAACATCCCTTGCCGAGCCGCGCCAGATAACCGCGCAGGACGATCTGGCGGACTCGGCGAGATGGAACTCTCGTGACGACGTGGTTATAGGAATACTGGGCAATCGTCGCTCCAAGCGCACGAAAATTCATGTTTGACTATGCCGGTCCAGATGGATCTGGGCCCGGTCCCCACTAGTTGCGAATCCGTTCGTAAACCTCCGCCATTCGCGCCGCACTGCGCGGCCAGTGGAGCGACAACCCCTGCTGCCGAGCGGCTGAGGACATCGTCTGGCGGAGCGAATCATCTCGCAGCAATGCAATTACCGAGTTCGCCATGCCGCCGGCGTCACCGACAGCATGGATAATACTGCAGTCGTCATTGACGTAGTCTTCGACGCCCCCCTCGTTCGTCACCACGGGAACGCCGCAGGCGAGTGCTTCATTGACCGATGTAACACTCGTGCTGTCCTTCAGCGGCAGGACCAATACGTCCGTCTGCTGCAGGATGTCGAGATACTCCGCATCCGGGATACGCTGCTTCCAGACCACCGCTGGCAGTGAACGCAGGCGACCTTCAACATCGGGCCGCGCACCGATCACACAGAACTCGACCTGGGGCACGGCGGCGACCACCCGTGAGATCACCTGCTCCAGTGTCTCGAAATCCCGCATGTGCTCTCCCACGCACGTACATCTCAGTGGTCTCGAAGCGTTCACCTTCACTGCCGGAACGAAGTAGTCGGCATCGACCGCGTAGGGAACAAAGCTCACCTTGCCCGCACCGACAATCGACTCCATGAAATCAATCTGGCTACGTGACACCACAATCGCGTGGTCGATACCCCGCAAGCACTTCGTCGATCGATAGCGATTCGGGTACGAGTCGGCGGTGTGATGAAAGCTCCCAACGACGCGATGCCCCCGCCATCCCTTGACGCGTGCTGCCAGATAGAGCGACTTTTCCCCATACAGAAAGTGGTAGAGGCCGTTTCGCCGTCCTCGCATGTGCTGCAGCACAGCGAGTTCCTCGATCGCATCAGGCCGCCGGTATTCGTGAATCCCGCTGACAGACTCGATCACCTTCGCTGGCAGTTTCAGGAGCGTGTTCCCCAGGCTCCCCAGCCGTGGCGACACCGTCACACGCTCCCCCAGATAATCGGCGAACCGGTCATATCCCGACCGCCCGGCATGATGGCCATATCGATAGGCCACGAAGTAGACGTTCTCCACAGTCGACGTTGAACGCGACACCTTGGTGCTCCGAGAGCCGGTGCTCTCAACTGAGGCAACGTTCACCGGCCCGGACTCCTGTCACGCACTGCGGCGTAAATGACGTCTGCAAGTTCCCCCGACAGATCACGGCGGGAGAACTGAGCGATGGCCTCAGCATTTGCCTCGGGCTCCCCCTGTCCCTCCGCCCAACTGCGAAACTCGGCAAGAATTGCAACAGCCATGGCGTCAACATCGCGCGGCCCAACCACTCGCCCTGCATGAAACTCCTGCACCAATTCGGCGATCTCGGAGGGTTGCACACACGCCAGAATACGCCTCCCGGCACGCAGGTACGAGTATAGTTTCGCCGGGATCGCGGCACAGAAGTCGCGCCCGTGCAGGTAATACTCGAACTGCAGCAACAACAGTAAATCTGCTTGCGAGATCATGGCGTTGGCCTTGCCCGCGTCGACTCGTCCCACCGTCTTGACACATTGCGGATAGGCGAACGTCTGCTGAAATTCGCAAGGCCTGCTGTTCATCGATCCCCACCAGCCAGAGCCGGATCTTCTCAATCATCTCGGGGTGCGATCGCAGCACCTGCTCCAGGGCCCGCAGGAGGTATTTCGGAGATCGAGATTCCGCTTCGACATGCAGGGGATCGTAATCCAGCCCCAAGGCTTGCTTGACTCGCTTGCGGATCGCTCGAGTTGATTCAACGTCATTGGCCAGCTGTCCGGCATGCAAGATGACGAAGCGTCCCGGGTCCAATGCTGAAGGCGATTCCGCAGTTGAAGAAAAGTCATCCTCGTCAAAGCCATTCCTGATCGGCGCAATGCGCTCTCCGGGAATCTTCAGCTCCTCCTCGAGAAGTACCTGCGTCTGCCTGGCGTTGACCACGACTTTGTCACACTTCATCAATGTGCGCCGCTCCAATCGGCGCTCCAGATAGAAGTCGAGAATCGAACGATACGGAAGAATCGGCTGATAGGACCAAGGGTCGCGCAGATCCCCGATGACAGGGAGACCGCACTGGTCCTTGAACGCAGTGGCCAGCAACAGAGTTTCACTCGGCATGGCGGACGCAAAAATCACATCGACCAGATGCTCGCGAATGCACGTCCGCAACTCGGGCACCAGACGCTCCACGAGACGAAGTCGCTCCCCCTGACTTTGTGTATTGTTAACGACCGGAATCCGGCGTAAGAATGAGGCCACGCGCGGCACAGGGGAGGCATCCATCTGCCAGTCGACACGTCGCACTGCGGGCCATCGTGTATCGTCTACCCACCCCTGATTCACCGCCGAGTTCAATCCCACAAGCTTTAGTGACGACTGAGGGCGTGACGTAAAGATGACCGGGTCGACGCCGAAATCTGGAAGATACTTAGCGAATGCTTCGCACCGCAGCGTACCGCTGTGGGAAACTGGTGGAAAATCCCGACTGATCATCAGCACGCGAAGGCGTCCACCATCGGCGGCGTCCGGCGCAGCAGGCGATGCCTCCAATGTGCCTGCTCTGGTTGCTGAAGACAGTTTCACGGTTGACGTCATCGAGGCCTTGATTCCATGGAAAGGATCACTGTACGAGTTCGCTCCGACCGAGAACTAAGTCCGCCTCCCAAGGAAAAAGCCGAGCGACTCCAGCAGCTGCAGCTCCTGTTCGAAGGATTCATCCCACCGGCCCGTGAGCTTCAACGCGACGCTGCGAGTCCCTATGCGTGCAACTTTGATGAAGGATTTGATGCACTCCGCAATCGCAGGCGACCAGGGTGGTACATCACGCCGCCTGTAATTCCGGCACCATATGCCCTGCTCCGCAGATACGACTTTGTCAACTTTTCCGGAATGATGATGTGCCTGATGAAGCAGGCGGGATGGTACACCGTCCGCTTTCCCGCCTGGACGAGACGATGTCCAAAGTCGAAGTCACCCCCGGCCACAAGTCCGTCACCCACCCGGTCCAGTGTGTTGTCGAATCCCCGCACTTCCTGGGCTGCCGACTTCTTCACACCGAAGTTGCAGCCCGGCAGTTCGTGAGCCGACTTCTCCGGGAGACTCAGGATCTCATTCCCCCGCCGACTGTAGGGTGAGCAAATGCTCTCGAGCGCCGCGCCTGCAGATAGTCCGGGCAATCGCCGGTGAACAGCGGGAACACGGGACCGACCACTGCATCGGCACCATACTCGTTGACCGCTTCGAAGTAGCCGGTGATCCAGTCGGGTGATACCTCGATGTCATCGTCCAGATAGGCCAGGTGTGCCGTCACGCCTCGGCAATGCCCCCAGTTACGGCCGAAGCACAGCCCCTGATTCGTCTCGACGACGTGGCGGACCGGGAACGGCACCAATCGAGGCACCGGCACCGACGACGTCGGCCGTATCATCGGTGCAGTTGTTGTTGACCACGATCAGCTCGACATCGACTCCGCTCGGCACGCGCAGCTGGGAGATGCTGTCCAAGGTTCCCTTGAGGAACTCGGCCCGGTTATATGTTGGAATGATAATCGAGATGCCGGCGCTCATTTACGCTCTGCCTTCGCCATGCGAGCCGCATCTTTCCCTGCGGCCCGGCGGCGCCTCCAGGCTTGGTCACGCGACGCGGCAGCTGTCGCAGCGCCGCCTTCAGATTCATCATCGGTCTGAGGACCTTGGGATGGACGAGTGTCAGCTGACACTCTTTCGCATCCGCGTACACCTGATGCAATCGCGGGCGATCCATCAGGTAGCAGGATCGCGCACGAACAGATACATGTTCTGCTGGTAGTACCAGCCGACTGTAGTTCTGCCGATTCGAGGACGGAGAATATCCAGCTTCAGATAGCCACGGACTGCGAAACTCCGTTCCCAGTACTCAGGCCATTGTTCGTTGATGTGATCGGTCCCTTCTTGGCCAGGGATGGCGGCAGAGAAGAGTACCACGTCCGACGCCACCGTGAGATTCGAGATCAGAGTATCCGCAGACTCATGGGGGAGGTGCTCAGCTACCTCCAGGCAGCAGCACAGGTCAAATGACTCTGTAAGCTCCCAAGGCTGGTCGAGCTCCAGGACTTGAAAGAGAAAGTCAGCCTGGGGAATCGCCAGCGAAGCTTGATCGACCCATGGCCCACGATGCCCAAGATTCGGCTGACTCCTTCCTGGCGAAATCTGGCCAACCACGGTCCTCTGCCACAGCCAACGTCAACCACGCTCAGTGGATTGAGCCACTCCATCAATAGCGGAACGACGATGCCCGCTGAGGAGTGAGCCGACGTCGTCCATCTGTTCGAAGAACGCTGCGTCGTAGCCGTGAAGTCGTGGCGGAGTGTCGATCAAGGTTCTCATGACCTGCTGTCGGATCGCATGATCTCAGGGAGGACACGGGAGGCTGGCACCGGCGAGTTGCCCACCGATTCATAAGACGAAGGGCTCAATTCGACCGCCCAGCTGGGGGCTCGAGTTGCCACGTTGCCGGCCAATATATCGGCCCGCAATTGGCAGCTGGCAGACGTCAGAGTTCCACTGCGGTTGGCCACCACCAACCTGAAAGCTCATCGCGGAGAGGACACAGTCACGGGACTGCTGGGAATCGCCAAACCACAAATCCAGAACATACCTACCGGGCATCAGTGGCAGTGACGATAACTGGCAACTGATCTCTCCCCTGCCTCGTTGAGCAGCGAACTGAAATCCCGAGACTGTGCGGTTGTCGTTTCCGAAGAGCGGCTTCCAGTTTGAGTTCGCACAGACCACACCGAGTACCGGCGAGATTTCCAGATCACCCAGATCAAATGCCACATGGACCCGAAGGGTGCCCCCCCATTTCAATGACGGAGGTTCGTTCACTACGCCATTCGCCAGCGAGGACGAACGCATCAGCACGTCAAATCCGCGCGGGCGACCGCTATGCACAGCAAATCCACCTGAGCTCCATCGCCAGTCTGTGCGGAACGGCAGTATTGCTCGAGAACCCGACTCGTCCTATCATCCTCTACAAGGCGTCCACCCAAGAGCAGCACGCAACGGTCACAAAGTCGTTCCACGGCGGCCATGTTGTGGCTGACGAACAGCACCGTGCGGCCGCTCGTGGCGACATCCTGCATCTTGCCCAGGCATTTGTTCTGGAACTCCTGGTCGCCCACCGCCAGTACCTCGTCGATGATGAGGATCTCCGGTTCCAGATGGGCGGCGACGGCAAACGCCAGACGGACTTTCATGCCTGATGAGTAGCGTTTGATCGGTGTATCCAGAAACTTCTCGACCCCCGCGAACGCCACGATCTCGTCGAACTTCCGCTGAATCTCGACCCGGGACATCCCCAGGATCGCACCATTGAGATACACGTTCTCTCGGCCCGTCAGTTCCGGGTGAAAGCCGGTGCCGACTTCCAGCAGGCTTGCCACCCGGCCATTGATGACCGCCCGGCCCTCGGTCGGCTCGGTGATCTGCGAGAGGATCTTCAGCAATGTACTCTTGCCGGCCCCGTTGTGACCGATAATGCCCAGCACCTGCCCTTCGGGGACATCGAACGAGATATCCCGCAGTGCCCAGAACGTTGCCTGTTCCGGGCCGTCACCTCCCAGGTGCCGCAACCGCTGGAAGGGAGACTTCGCCAGATCGACCAGCGTCTCGCGAAACGTGTGGCGCACGTTTTCCCGCAGGCCAAGCTGATACCGCTTGCCGATGTGCTCAACCTGAATGGCAGGAGTGTGGGACATGTCTTGAGTGAACTGTATCGTGCGGAGCTTTAGACGATGTCAGCGAACCGGCGTTCGACCCGCCGGAAGTACAGGGTGCCGACAATCAGCAGCAGGATGCCGACCGACAGTGACAGACAGAACTCGCCCGGGCTAATTGGTTCGCCCAGCAGGGCCCAGCGGAACCCGGCAATCAGACCCGCCAGCGGATTGAGCGAGTACAGCATCCGCCATTGTTGCGGAACGGCGGACATCGGATAGCCGACGGGACTCGCGAACATCCACATCTGCAGCATGAACGGGACGACATACTTGAAGTCGCGATAGGCGACAGTGAGCGCTGACAGCAACGATCCCACACCGACCGAAGTGAGAATCACTCCCAACAGCAGGAACGGCAGCGTCAAGACGCGCCATGTGGGCCAGACGCCAAACCACACCATCAACAGGCCCATCACACCGAACGAAAGAGCCAGGTCGACCAAGGCCGCCCCGACCGCCGCCAAAGGAATGATGAGCCGGGGGAAGTACACCTTGCTGATGAGGTTGGCACCACTCACCAGGCTCTGGGCCCCCTGACTCGCCGAAGTCGAGAAGAACTGCCAAGGCAGCAGGGCCGCATACACATAGATCGCAAACGGACCATCGACCTGCTCGGCCATGCGGCCCATCTTGCCGAAGAGCACAACAAACACGAGCATCGTCATCACGGGCTGCAGAATCGCCCACGCGGCCCCCAGCACAGTCTGCTTGTAGCGGACGACGACATCCCGCCACGTCAGGAAGTAGACCAACTCCCGATAGCGCCACAACTCGGCGAAGTCGATCATCCGCCAGCCGGGTCGTGGCTCGATCACCGTGACCATGTGGGGCACCGGAGCAGGCAACTTCTCAGGGGCACGAGCGTCGAGGCCTGCGGGAGGAACTTGTTCTTCAGTCAGTAGCATATTCAGTGTCAGCGTTGTTCCAGGGATGCCATCGCAGGAATGGGGCCCACCGTCGCGCTGTCATCCCAGGCGTTCGAGGTCACACGACTCCAGTTCAACCGACGCCCCCTGCTGCAGGAAGTCGACCGCCACCAGGAGGCGGCGTTTGCCGCGCCGTTCGATGACGACGCCGATCCGGTCCGCAAGGATGCCTGACTTCACGCGAACTCGCTCCCCTACTTCAATGCGAGCCTCGGGGGTCGAGATCCGCGCCAGTGTTGATCAGCTCGTGAATCTCACGCAGGTCCCGGATCAGGGCCTGCGGGTCATTCACGACGATGTCGCGGGAAATGCAGCCGGTCGTCAGTGCGTTGTAGCGATCCGACTCGTCACCGCAGACAAACACGTAGTTAGAGAACAACGGGGAGTAACTGGTGCGCAGACGTCCGTTGGGAGACCGATGCCGCTGGGCGATCATGGGACTGTAGAACGGTACATTGAGCTTGATGAGCCGCCGCATCAAGTCCTTTTCGCGGCGCGAGCGGGTGTACATGGCCCACCATGACTTTCCGTCACCAGGATCAGCAGCAGCCTGAACCTCCATGAGATCCGGCGGAAAGATGTCCGTTTCTTGCTTCAGAATGGGCATGAGCAACCCTTGGACCGCGCGGACTCCGTCCTTCTGGGTGACAGGCACCCTCGCACAATCGATTGATTCGCCAGTATTGATCGGTCTCTCAGGCGAGCGCATCCACGGCAAGTCCGTGATTCCTGCATCGCGTGTGAGAGCAAAGCGAAATCGCTCCAACTGGGCAAACCCGATAATCTCCCTCGGCGACGGCTCACCCTCAGCGGGGGAGCGCACCGGCAACTTCCGCTGGCCGACGATGCGGCGAAGGTGGTTCCACCACGCGGGTCAAACTCGGGCCCTGAACCGTTTCCACAACGTGCTCCTCGAAGTCCCGCAGGCCATCGATCAAGCTCGTCATCCAGGTACATACCGACGTCTCAGCCAGCGGCAAGCCCGCCAGCCGCAAACGTCCCACTGTCAGACCATCCACCAGCAATGGGACGGTCGTGTGCCACATGTGATCCGGTTCACCGCTGTGCTTGCGTTTCCAGACCGCATGGTATTCCTCGTTCAGTGCCGGCAGATTCACATTGAGTTGAATCATCGACAGATCATGTTCCTCAGCAAACGTGACGAGCATCTCCCACAGCCGTTCCCATTCACGGTTCCCCTGCAGGCGCGAGGTCACGTGGTCCGGTGACACCTGGTCTCGACGGTGGACTCTCAGCAATGACCGCATGAAACTCCGGAAACTGCGGAGAATCAGCGACACTTCGGCATGACCGAAGAAGCGGGTCAGAATCAGCGTGCCCACCACGGCCAGCGCACTGACGATGGCCAGCAGATCGTTCTGGTAACAGACACTCGCCAGTGCCCCGGCACCACACAACGCACACAGCATCCCAACCCAGACAACGATCCGTGTGCCGCTCATGCCCCGCTGCTGCAGCAGGTGATGCAGATGCCCCCGGTCAGTTGTATACAGGCTGCGGCCCGTCAGCTTTCGCCGGACAATGGCCATGCTGACGTCGAAGATCAAGACGGTCCACACGGCGGTCGGTGCAGCGAGGGCCACCGTCGCCGGCCCCTTGAGCGAGCTGCGAATAGCGAGGGCCCCCACCACCAGTCCGATGAGCATGCTCCCGCAATCGCCCAGGAACATTTTTGCAGGAGGGAAGTTGAAGAGGAGAAAGCCCGACAGGCTGCCGGCCAATGCCAGCGCCAACAGCGCGTCGGCCTCGTGTCCGGTCGCGAATGCCATCGCGCCCAGTGCGACACTGAACACACAACCGATGCTTGTAGCCAGTCCGTCGACACCGTCGATGAGGTTGAGTGCGTTGATGGCCCCAAGGAGCCAAAACGCTGTGAACGGGATCGCCAAGGGGCCCAGATCGTAGCGCCAATGGAAAATCGTGAACTTCTCGATGACCAGCCCGGACGCGATCAGCACTGCAATGGAGGCGATCTGCCCCATCAGCTTTTGGCGTCCCCGCAATTTGAAGCGGTCATCCAGCAAGCCCACAATGCAGATCACTGTCGCCGCAATCAGCATCCCCCCCAGATAGACCGACTGCTCACGCAGCGTGTCCCGCCAGGTATTGGGGACGATCATCAGCACAGCCATCGTGCTCACGAACGACAGCAGGATGGCAATGCCTCCCCCCAGGGGGATCGGCCCCCGATGCAGTTTGCGAATGCCATCGGGCACATCGACAATGCCGAGTGCGAACGCCAAGCGACGCACAACCGGTGTCAGCAACACGCTGGTGAGAAACGCGAATGCAGTAGCGGCAATCAAAGTCGTCATGTTGCCTTGGCAAACTCCCTCTGCGCTATTGACGCCAGCTTTCCCAAACCCACGATCTTAACACGGCCCACGAGTGTATCAGGTCTTCGTGAGAATTGCATGAACCTGGGGGGGCCTTTCAGGAATCTTGTCAGTCGGTCCCGGGTTTATTCAGGGAAGACGGCACCAAACGCTCGGCGCGACGGGCGTCACGCATCTTCCCCTCAATCGACTGTATCTGTTGTCGATTGGAACTGAGCTTCAGCAACAGCGAATATTCCCGGTAGGCCTCCTCGAACCGCTTCTCGTCCAGTAGAAGCTGTGCCAGCGTCAGACGCCACTCATTTTCGAAGCGATTTCCCGATCGTCCGGAGATTTCGGAAAGTGCCAGCCGATACCACTCGATCGCCGCGGAATTGTCGCCTTGGAGTCTCGCCAATCTGGCGAACACCTCTGGTGCGGTCCGCCGCTCTGATGTCTCATCCGTTGCATTGTGCAACACTCTTGCCGCCCTCTCAACAGTCTCTTGGCGATCTGCCTCATCCTGCAACGACTCGGCGAGCGTGACGAGCACTTCGACGTTTGGAGGCACAACTCGTTCCAGAATCGCTTGCCGGCTACGTTGTGAGGCCGCCAGACTCCAGATTGGTTTCGTCCAGTCCGTTGAAAACGTCAGACAGCGCTTCCAGGCAGCCTCCGCCAATTCTGTATGCCCCAGAGTATCTGCCACGACTCCTGCCTCGAAAAGTCTTCCTGGAGTCGACGGCGCGATGAATAGTGTCGCACTAACGAAACGCTCCTCGTCGATGTCCTCAGACAGGAATCCCAGCAGTGCGATCTGCAGTGTCACATCCCGAATCAACGGGCACAGTTGCTGTGCCGTGACCAGATGTTGCAGTGCGGGCAGCAGATTCTGGTCAATTTCGGGCAGGCTTCGCAAGTTCGACAATGCGGTGGGATCCGTCCCACGCTTCATTTCAGCCGCTCGGGAAAACAGTGATCCCAAGCTGGTTGCCCGCCAGCGCTGGGTATCAGTCATTGAAGGTGCATCGACCAGATCCCGCAACCCCTCCAAGGCCACCAGTCGATAGCGGCCGATGTACATCATGGCCGCAGCCCGGTGCAGCGCCGAGTCATCCGGACGAAGCTGCAGCGCGCGCTGGATGTCCTGCAACTCTGCATCAACGATGGCCAGGCGTGACTGCTGAGGATCGAACACATCCACTTTGTCACTCGCGAGCGTGGCTGTCGTCGCTGCGTGCATTTCCAGCAGAAACGAGGCCGCGCACAGCGTGAGCACAACCTGCAGTCCCACGTTGAGCAAGGGCGATTGCCAGTGAATGAATCGAATCGATCCCGGGACGTGTTGTCCCACAAGGCTTTGGCTAGCAGTCCCACAGACGCCGCCGGCGATGATCGCGAACAGCAACCCATTCGCGGGCATCAGCAGGCCGAAATCAGTCGGCGCTTGAACCGATTGGGAGAGTACCGCGAACAATCCCAGCACGCCAACGGCCTGACGTTCGATGGAGTCACCCCGGCGCATCAGATAGACCGATGCCAGCCCTGTCAGCGCCAATCCGCTCACAAAGGCCAGAAGACCCGCAGCACCGGTCTCGACAAGCACCTCGAAAAACTGGTTGTCCGCATTGTAGTACCAGGCATGAGCCGGGTGGGCCTGGTAAGGCTGATTCGCATAGCGATAGGTTCCCAGCCCTGTTCCGAACCACGGAAAGTCGCGAACCGCGCCCCATGTATCAATCCAATGCTCGAGGCGTCCGGCGGCGGCACCGGCAGGATCGATGAGGGTTGACAGCCGCTGATCGACCACGCCCCATTGCCCCAGCCAGTACAGCATTCCCGCCGCCAACAATCCGGCACCGATCAGTGATCCGAATACCAGACGCTTTGAGTATCGCCCCAGGCTCATAATCCCCACACCAAGCCCTCCCGCGATCATGGCGATGATTCCGCCCCGAGAGAGAGAAAAGCTGATGGACGCCACGAGCACGCCAATCATGGCCACGACGGACAGTTGTGCAGCTCCCATTTGAGCAAACGTCGCCAGGAGGGTGTGTCTCCACGAACGAAATCGATGAAACCCCGCCGACGTGCTGGATCGATGCCAGACAATCAAGGCGAGTCCCAGTGCGCCCGCCAGGCACAGGTTCAAATAGCCCGCCGCATTGTTTCGGTTCACATACGATGCGAACGGCGTACCTCCGAAGCTCAAGGGAACCCTCCAGAACATCTGGCCGTTCCAGCTCAGCTTCTGCACGATGCCAAAGAATCCCAGAGCAGTGCCGTTGACCGCCAAAGCAATGCACATCCACTTCCCGTATGGAGGAGTTACGAACCATTGGCTCGCCAGAAGTACCACAGACAGTGCGAAAAACAGCCTGGCGGTCGCCAGTCGCGTCGTCGCGGGTGAGACCGTTCCCGCAGGGTTCACTTCGGAGGCACCGGTATCGACAGCGTATTGAGGCAGGACGGCATGATGCATCTGCAAGACCATGCCTTCGCGACGCGGCAGCAGTTGGAATGCAGCAATCAGCAACAGGATGACGATCGGCAGGATCGCCGTTGGCAACTGGACGGGCGACACCCGTTCGTTGCGAGAGACCAGCAGCTCGATCAAACGCCAGAGAACGAGGCCCGCAATTACTGCGGACATTCGCAACTGCCACTGGGGCTGCACCGCGCCGAACAACCACGGCGCACCAACCACCATCCCCAGCAGTACGAGTCGAGGAAGTACGGACATGTCCCTCTTATCGTCGGGGACAGGGGCGTTTGCCTGCAAGTATTCCGGGACTCAATTGAACTGGAATTCCGCCGGTGCCCGACGCTGGTCACCCGCGTGAGAGCCCCACAGCGGCAGCACACAATCCTGCTCCCAGCCTTCGCCGGCAAGCAGGCTTACCAGCCAGCCTCCAATATCCAAGGAGTCCGGAACCAGTATGGACTGCCAAACTTCGGACCTGCTTCGATCGCAAAGCGGAAATGTGCTTGATCCTACAGGCCCATCACAACCCGCCGATCAGATAGCAAACCTAGCGGCCAGCGGTCGGCCGCTTGACGTTGCCACCAACTGCCATGGGACGCGTCGACTGGAGCATTCCCAAAACGCGCCATGGCCAGATTCGATCAGGCCGACTTTTTCGACTGTCGGCGGCGGCGGCGATAGCCTGCCCCGAACATCGAACAAACTCCCATCCCGAGCATGGCCAAGCTGGCCGGTTCCGGAACCGCATTGCCTTGGACAAGGATGTTGTCAAGAAAAGCGTTGGAGGATGCGTCATTCTGCGTGAAGGTCACGCGGATCTGATAGTTGGTCCCCAACCCGACGAAGGGGAGCAGATTCTGCGTGTAACTTGTATTAGCAACGTTGCCAGTAATCATGTCTGTCGGCGACCACGTACCTGCACCAACGACGTTTCCATCTACGAGGCTTTCGATCAGAACCGTGTCATTGCCCGAGAAGTTTCCAAACGTGACCATTGAAAGTGACGCGGTCAACGAAGTAAAGAATGAGTTTCCCGGTGCGGTCAAACTGGCTGCAGCCGTGAGAAACACCACCGTTCCGGGTGTACCTGCCACGACATTGCCGGCGTTAGTCACGCGAAAGGCTGTTGTCTCGACTTTGGCAAATTCAGACGCATTCGTGAAACTCGCACCCGTCGCGTCGACCGACCAGTTGCCGTTGTCGAAGGTCGGCGAATTGGGCGGCACCGGACCAGTGACACCGTCACCCGCATCAGTGTTGAAGTTTTCCTGGTAAACAGTCACCAGAACAGCCTCGGCGGGCCTTGCAAAGCCACCCAGCAACAGCATGCCGATCATGGCGGAAAGCATCGCAGTTTTCATAGAATTCTTCCTTGTCGCGATCTTCTGGGAGTCATGCTCGTCGCATGCCCCCTGTCCGATGGGGAATCAGCCGCTACCTCACACGCGAGGCGTCCCGGAAGCATACCTCATGCTTGTCAGAGCGCTGGACTGAACGCCGTTTTTTTTCCAACTCAGCCCTATCTCACACCAAGATGGCGGTGCCGTCAACTCAACACATGGAGAATTCCTCCAGAATACCTCATTTTTCTCAAGTTGCCCAAAAGCACATTCGGAACACGTGCCGGAAACAGGAAATCGAACGGGCTTGATCCACCAAAACGGCAGAGACGGACTGACTCACACCATTCGACTCATGCTCCCGGATGGCACGAACGACACGCCTCCCACGACCGATCGGAAGCACTTGGCTGACCAGGCGTTTCGATCAGCAACGGCCATGGACGTCCCGTCCCAGCCGGCAAACGTCGATGACGAATGCGGGATGTCAGATGGATCTGAAGCCACGCTTTCACCAACGCACATGACTCAAGGGTGGCCCGCCCATCCGGTGAGCCCCTAAACTCTTGGTTGACTTATGATCTCGTCCAGAGGGGACATGGTGGTTACCCAACCAACAACGCTGACCAAGGAAGCTGCTCCGACAGGACTTCCGATTGCGGAAACGCAGGCGATTCGCGCGTTTCCGAAAATGGGTTCGACTTGTCGCGTTCGCCGCGATCCTGCTGGCGCATGCCCCACTGTTGTATGTGCACTTTCAGCAGCTGTGGGGAAGACCTCACTACCAGTTCTTCCCCGTCGTGCTGATGGCCTTTGGGTTCCTGACATGGACACATTCGTCCTCTCGATCCACCACGCGGCGCTCGCCATTCTGGAGCCGAGTCCTGCTCTGCGGCTGCTGGGGGCTGCTGGCGGTGGCTTTCGCCCGCATCTCCCCCACCCTCGCGATGGTCTCGTTTAATCTGTGCGTGGCGGCCATCTTTCTAAGCTTGGGAATCTCGGCCTGGGGTGCCTGGTGCCTGCTGTGGTTGCTGGTTCGCATCCCGTATGGCATGGATGTCACGCTCATCCAATGGATGCAGCAGTTAACAACCCGCTTGAGCAGCACGGCACTGGACGCGCTGGGAGTTCAGCATCTGACGAATGGAAATGTGCTCGAATTTCCGACGCAGCAACTGTTTGTAGAAGAGGCCTGTAGCGGCGTCGTGTCGCTGCTGGCTGTTGTGGCCTGCGCGGCGATCCTGGCTGTCTGGTCACGTCGATCATTGCTGCACGGACTGCTGCTCTGTCTGTCCGGACTGTTCTGGGCCGGGGCCATGAATGTGGTCCGCGTGGTGACGATTGCCGTCTTTCTCGACCGGTTCGATGTCAACCTGCTGGAAGGGTGGCGGCACGATGCGCTGGGGCTGTTCATTTTCCTGGTGTGTCTGATGGCCCTCTACAGCACCGATTGCTTGCTGCTGTTTATGCTCTCAGGAATCCGTATGACGTCCATGGCGTCCTATTGGGATTATGCGGAACTCAACCCGATCGTTCACATCTGGAACAGATTTGCGGATTCACCTCCGGCGAGCGGTCTGGACATGGAAGACTCGGCACCGTTCAATCACAACGGAGCACTCGCAGAACAAGTTGCGCCACCACCGAAGGCGTCCGGCGTCCTGGCGGATGTCGTGCTGGCTCTGGCATTTCTGGTCCTGGGTGCGGGACAACTGGCAGCAGGCATCGGCCCCCTTGCCCCGAGGCCTTCCATCTCGGCCGCTGCGCTCGATCTTACCGCAGACGCCCTTCCCCAGACATTGGCGGGCTGGGATCAACTGGAGTTTGACGAACAGGAGCGGACCAATTTCAGCGCCTTTGGTGAACACTCGCGCATCTGGACGTATCGAAAAGGGGACGTCGTCGTCCGGTTGTCGCTCGACTTCGCCTTTCCGGAATGGCATGCCTTGACAGCGTGCTACAGGGGGATTGGCTGGACGCTGGAATCGAACCGAACGCACCAGGCGACACCATCCGGCGTCCCCTTCATCGAAGCGGATCTCTCCAAAGGAGAGGACGAGCATGCCTTTCTGGTCTTCGATCTGTTCGATGCCAGAGGCAGACCATATGAAGCACCTGCCGGTGTATACCTGCACCCGCAACTGCGGCGCATGCTCGATGGAGACACGTCCCGCTGGTCGTTGCCCGTCTACTATCAGACGCAGGCCCTGTCTGGACAACGCCAGGCACAAGTGGCCGAGGACGTCAAAGAGGACATTCGAGTATTGTTCACAGAGTTTCGTCAGCGAATGATTGAGATCGTCGTACCAACTCCACCTGCCGGCCGATAACTGATGAGCTGGATGAACCCCTATGCCCCGCTGGCCCATGAACATGCGCCGGCATCCACTTATGTGGTGCGTTTTCCACTGTACTGCCTGTGGTGTCTGTGGGGCTTTCTGCGTTGTTGGCTGGACACTCGCCACTGGCACTGGCTGCTGCAGGGTCTGCCCGCACTTGCGATTGCTGCCCTGTTGGGAATAGTCCTGCTGAATTCCGGGCAACCCGCTTCCCAGGAGACGATCACGTCCTACCTGGACCGCGCACGGCAGGCGGTGAAAGAGGAAGAATTCGATCAGGCGGACTTCTACTTTCGCAAGCTCGCCGCCGTGGCGCCCGGCAATCGAGACGTCATCTATGAACATGCGCTGCTGGACGCCGAGCGCGAGAACTACGAGCAGGCGGCGCTCAAGATGGAGTCGTTGCTTCAGGAGGGCTCATCAACAAAGGATACGCGAGTCCACCTGTGGCTGGCCGAGCGAATCCTTGACGGAACGCTCTCTGTAGAGAATTCAGCGAGGGTCGCCACTGATCATCTGCAAAAGGTCTTGGACAGCGGCGACAAGAATCTGAACCTGAACGCGCACAGGGCCTATGTGCAGTTGTATCTGCAACAGAGCGACATCCCGAAGGCCATCGAACATCTCGAACCGGTCGCAACAGCCTTACCGGAGGCCCAACTGCTGCTGGCAGCCCTGTATCGCCTGACGAAGGACGAGAGGCGGATGCAGATGATGGCGCAGCGGGCCGAGGCGTACTTTGCCAACCAGGTCGATGTCAACAAGTCAGACAAGTTGGAAGACTGGCACAAGCTGGCGGAGTCGTACGTCCTGCTGGAGGATTTTGACCAGGCCGACAAGGTGCTTGACAGAGCCCACGAACGATTCAGCCAGGACAGCACGCGACGCATGCGCGCTGAAGTCCTCGTGATGTGGTCCGATCACGTCGCCCAGACAGACCCCACTGATGTCTCGCGGCGCATGAAGCTGCTCGATCAGGCCTTTCAGTTGGCTCCCGACAACTCCAAGGTGCTGCAGCGCTTGCAGGACCTTGCCATCGCCGAAGGGCCCGCCGCCGAAGAGGCCCATCGTCAGTTGCAACAGGCTCTTGCCGAGGGGATCGCACCTGGGGTGATCCATTTTCTGTTCGGCACATCGGCCGCCATGAAAGGGGATGACGAGGCAGCCATCCGGCATCTCAATCAGTCAATTCAAAACAACCCCCGCACCGCCGTCACTCTCAACAACCTGGCCTTCGTGATGGCCAGAGCCGCAGACCCCGATCTGAAGAAGGCCCTCGATCTCGCTAACCAGGCAGTACGCTATGCCCCGCTCGTGGCCTCATTTCGCGAGACACGAGGGCAGATTCTGATTCGTCTCCAACGCTACAGCGAGGGGATCTCCGACCTGGAGTTTGCGCTCCCGCAGATCACCAACGTCGACAGCCGTCTCAAGATTCACGAATCGCTGGAAGAAGCCTATCGCGAACTCGGAGATCAATCACTGGGCGATATCCACCGACAGAAGGCGGCCGAGTTGAAAGGCTCGAAGGACGTCCCTCGCGAGCCGTCAGACACGGATGAACTTCAAAGTCCGGTCGTACCAGAGACCGCAACACCCGCGAACGACGACACGCCCGAACCCTGAACCGGATACCGCATCCCAATGCCCCGGGACGTCAGGCCATCCTTCTACAGATGGCCGCTGCCATCTCCTGCGTACCCACAGCCGTGGGGTCGTTACGGTCGGGCTTCATGTCGTAGGTGACATCCTTACCTTCCGCGATCACCGCAGCAACGGCCCGTTCGAGTTTCTCGGCTGCCGCCATCTCGCCGAGGTGTTCCAGCATCAGTTTTCCGGAGAGGATCACCGCCGTGGGATTCACCCGGTTCTTGCCTTTGTACTTCGGCGCGCTGCCATGCGTGGCCTCGAAGATCGCTGCCTCGGTTCCAATGTTCGCACCGGGTGCGACCCCCAGTCCGCCGACGAGTCCCGCACACAGATCGCTGAGAATGTCCCCATACAGGTTCTGTGTGACGATGACGTCGTACAGCTCCGGCTTCTGGACCAGCTGCATGCACATGTTGTCGATGAGCCGTTCCATGTACGTCACACGACCGTCTGAGTCGGCCACCTTGCCCACGAGTTCGGGATCGGGTGCGACACCTTCGGACAGTTCGCTCCATTCAAACTGAGCCCCATACGCCAACGCCACCGCCCGCGACTCGTCGTACCACAACCCGTCCGTGAACTTCATGATGTTCGCCTTGCACACCGAAGTGACGGACGCGCGATTGTGGCGCACGGCGTAATCGAAGGCATAGTTGACGATCTGCCGGGTCCCTTCATACGAGATCGGCTTGATGCTTACGCCGGTCGAGTCGTCGCGGGTGCTGATCTTCTTGCCTGTGGACAACTCGTTGATCGTGCGAATGAGCGCTGCCGTCTTCTCTTCCCCGGCACGAAACTCGACACCGGTATACAAGTCTTCGGTGTTCTCGCGCACGAGCACGAGATCGACGTCGCTACCGGAGAAGTATGTCCGCACGCCGGCGTAACTCTTGCAGGGTCGCACACAGGCATACAGGTTGAGTTCTTGTCGCAGGTAGACGTTGACACTGCGGAAGCCCTTGCCGATGGGCGTCGTGATCGGTCCCTTCAGAGCCACGCGGTTGGACCGGATCGACTCGAGCACGCGTTCGGGAACCTTCCCGAAGGCCTCGATCACCTCGATTCCGCACTCCTGGACATCCCAGTCAATCTTCACTCCCGTCGCATCGATGCACTTACGGGCTGCTTCAACAATCTCCGGTCCGGTTCCGTCACCAGGAATCAACGTCACCTTGTGCATGGTTCATCCACATTTTGGTTCAAGTGGGTAAGCGGGGGGCGACGGTATCAGAAGTATTCGAGGGGTGCAACCAGTTGGAATCTCGTGGTACAGGCTGTTCTGAGGGCACGACGAGCGGGTCACATCGTCTGCCGTATGGGTGTCAGTTCCCCTGGGATTCCGGGTGTCCCAAGCAGATCGCTGCGGCCCCAACTGCGTGCCGGACCCACAACCGCGCTTGTATTTGACGGTTGTACTGTCTTGAGCGACGACGCAGGCGAGGCAAACCAGGTTAATAAAATTCATGGCATGCCATGTATCGACATTGCCACTCGCACCAATCGGTCATCCTTTGACGACTGCTCCGCCGATACTGGTCGTAGCGACCGGAGCGCGGACGATGTGTCGTGCCCCTTGTTGCCGCAACGTGCTGATTGGCTTGGGGGGTTCGTCGCATCCGGCGGTGCGCAGGGGGGGAACACAAGATGCTCAACAAAGCGGCAAAATCCGCGAGTCTGCGAGTCGTGCTCAGCGCCGCGCTCCTTCTGGCACCCGGATGCCTTCATCGCGGTGACCCACTGCACTATCTGGGTGACGATGACGTGACCCATTATCGCGATGTAGTCACTGAGATCGACTATCCCGCCCTCGACTGCCCCACCCCGGCCGAGCTGTCCTTTTCTGAGGAACCCCATACGGTCAATAGTGAGCGTAAGGATGAGCCCTGGGACATGACTATTGAAGAGGCGGTGCAAATCGCCCTGCAGAACAGTCACATTATCCGGAGTGCCGGACAGTTTCTGACGGTGGGGAACTCGCTGCTGGCCAGTCCCGATCGCATCCCGTCCATTTATGATCCGGCCATTCAGGAGTCGGGCGTGTTGTTTGGAGGACGCGGAGTGGAGGCGGCTCTGTCGGCCTTTGATGCCAACTTCACCACGCGCATGCTCTGGGGACGGGACGAAACGGTTCAGAACAACCCCTTCTTCGGAGGTGGCCTTACTCCGGGCGGAACTCTGACGACAGAAACCGCGAACTTCAATGCCGGCCTCAGCAAGATCTTCGCCAACGGCGGACAGATCGAACTTGCACACACCGTGAACTACCTGGGCAGCAACGTGCCGAGCCAGTTGTTTCCTTCCGTCTACACAGGCAATGTCGAGGCGGGCTACCGTCTGCCCCTGCTCGCCGGTTCAGGGACCGAATACACGCGCATCGCCGGCCCGATCGCCACGAGCTTCGGCGGTTTGAGCGGTGTCAATCAGGGCGTGCTCATCGCCCGGATCAACGGCGACATCAGCATTGCGGATTTCGAACTCTCCGTGATCACCCTGATCAAGGATGTACAGGACACCTACTGGGACCTGTATCTCGCGTATCGGAACTTCGACACCGTTGTTGCGGCTCGCAACGCAGCACTCGCCACCTGGCGCTTTTCCAAGATTCGCGTCGAACTCGGTGGAAACATCGACGTAGCCGACGAATCGCAGGCCCGCGACCAGTACTTCGCTGCCCAGGCACTTGTGGACAATACCCGCTCGAGCATCTACACGACCGAGACTCGATTGCGCCGGTTGCTGGGACTCCCCGTCAATGACGGAAAGATCATCCGTCCGGCCAATGAGCCCATCACTGCCGAGATCGTCCCCGACTGGTACATCAGTCTCTCCGAAGCCCTCACGAACCGCGTCGAACTGCGCCGCCAGAAGTGGAGTATCAAGAGTCTGCAGTTGCAGTTGACGGCCGCCAACAGCTTGACGCGTCCTCGACTGGACTTCATTGCCCGCTACCGGGTCAACGGCTTTGGCGACGACCTGCTCGGCTACAATGACGACGACAGCGCCGGAACTGCACAAGGACTGGCGTACTACTATGAGACACTCACCCAGGGCAATCAGACCGGCTGGAATCTGGGGCTGGAAATGACACTGCCTCTGGGACTTCGTTCAGCACATGCCCAGGTGCGCAATACTGAGCTGCGGCTCGTGAAAGCCAACAAGATTCTGGAAACCCAGGAACTGGAAATCGGACAGGAACTGGCCGTAGCCTTCCAGGAACTGGCCCGCACTCATACTGCTGCCCAGCGTCAATACTCCCGCCGACAGGCCGCCATCGACAATGAGCGGACTGTCGCGATCCAGGCGGGAGAGATCAAAACCGTCGACGAAGTGCTCCGTGCCCAGGATCGACGGGCCCGGGCCGAGATCGACTTCTTTACGGCCATCGTCGACTACAACAAAGCCCTGTGCAACTTCCAGTTCCGCAAGGGGACGCTGCTGCAGGCGACCAATGTCCGTCTGGCGGAAGGGGACTGGGTTCCCGAGGCACACATCGACGCTTACCGTCGGGCCCAGGCGCGGAGTGCGGCCATCAACGCCCCCTTCCTGACGACCGTACCTCCCGAGTTTGCCTCGGATGTGCCAGTGGGCGGTGTGGAGTTCGCACATCCCTCAGCGGCCGAGCCCGGACTTGCCCCGGCGTTCAACGCGACTCCTGAGGACTTCCCCGAGATGCCGCTGCCGCCGGCACCAGCGCCCCTCGAAGAAGACAAACCCTATGACCCCGCCGTTCCACTGAGTCAGTCGGCCCGTGAACGACTGCGAGGACTGCTACCGGCAGGCTTCGAAGCGATCAGCGGTTCGGAACCACGATCGCAGGTCGTGACTCCGCTGGGTCAATGGTCCGGGGAATAGCGGCGAGTCGCATCGTTCCTCGTTCCCGCCCGGATCTTCCGTCATTCCCGCGTACGCGGGAATCCAGAGTGGCGTACGCCCTGTACGTTTCTGTGAGCCTTAACGACAACTCGCTCGAGGACGAGGCGGACTTACCCTCCCAGTTCGATGTGCAGGTTCCCTCAACGCAAAAAGGGGTACCTCTGTTAACACAGAGGCACCCCTGAATCTCAATCGCAACCGTCGGTGAACTACTGAGGTTCGCCAGCCGGTTCGGTGACGGTCTCTTCCACTTCCACCGTTTCACCGTCACCCATGTCGGTGGCGGTCGCAGCTCCGGTGTCGACCGGGGCAGTGTCTGTTGTAGCTGCCGGCTCGCAGCCGACGAGTCCGAACAGGCCGCACAAAACGGCCAAAGTTCCGAGCTTCTTCATCTTGGTTTCCTTTGTAGTAGCTGGGTCCAATCGTTCTGCGGGGCAGCTGTCAATCAGGCCCCGCCTTCAGGTAGACTCCTGACACCCGAAGATTATTCCCGCCTTTTGTGAAAAAACTGTGTCCGCTCGTCATCCAGTTCGGACTTCTTTTCCTGTCGTAGCCCGGAGTGTCCCCGAAATTTCTGTGGATTGGGCTACTTGCGGCGACCACAACGAACACTGCGTCGCATGCATCGCCGCCACCAAACGTCATCCTGATCCTTTGTGATAACCTGGGTTACGGCGACATCGGCTGCTACGGCTCAACGAAACACCGAACCCCGCACCTCGACCAGATGGCCGATGCAGGGCTGAGGTTGACCAGCTTCTATGTCGCCGCCGGGGTTTGCACTTCGTCCCGGGCGGCGCTGCTGACCGGCTGCTATCCCCGCCGCGTTGGCATGCACGCGGCCGACAACGGAGGCTGGGTCTTGCAGCCTCTTTCCCGGCAGGGCCTGCATTATGATGAAGTCACGCTGGCAGAAGTGCTCAAGAACCGGGGATATCGCACGGCAATTGTCGGTAAGTGGCACTTGGGGGATCAGCCCGAATTCCTGCCGACGCGACAAGGATTCGACGAGTTCTTCGGCATTCCCTACAGCGACGACATGACCCCGCGGGAAGGTCGCCCGTGGCCTCCCCTGCCCCTGATGCGAAACGAGCGCGTCGTCGAAGCTCCCGCCGACCGCGACACGCTGACCCGCCGCTATACCGAAGAAGCGATCCGGTTCATCGAACGAAACCAGCACGAGCCATTCTTTGTCTATCTGGCCCATGCGATGCCCGGCAGCACGACGACCCCCTTCAGCAGCCCGGCTTTTCGCGGACAGAGCGCAACGGCACCTATGGCGATGCGGTCGAGGAGCTGGACTGGGCCACCGGTGAAATCTTCAAGGCCCTGTCGCGGCTGGGTCTCGATGAGCGCACGCTGGTCATCTGGACTTCCGATAACGGTGCACCGCGACGCAATCCTCCGCAGGGGAGCAACCTTCCCCTGAAGGGTTGGGGTTACGATTGCAGTGAAGGAGCCATGCGCGTCCCCTGCCTCGTCCGCTGGCCCGGTCACGTTCCCGCGGGAACAACGTGCGATCAGGTTGTCACGGCCATGGACCTCTACCCCACGCTGGCCCGAGTGGCGGAAGCCGACATTCCGCAAGACCGCGTACTCGATGGCCGGGATGTGTGGCCTCTGCTCTGTGGTCACCCTGGGGCCGTCTCCCCCCACGAGGCCTTTTTCTACTACTTCATCGACCAATTGCAGGCCGTTCGTTCGGGACCATGGAAGCTCTACCTGCCCCTGGAAGGGAAGTACAAGAACGGTCGGCGCGAGCGTGCCCCGTTCGCGGCCGAACTCTACAATCTCGTCGATGACCCGGCCGAATCGACCAATCTCGTCAGTAGACATCGCACCGTGGCCCAGCGCCTGCAAGGCCTCGCCGCAAGAGCCCGACTGGAGATCGGTGATGAAGATCACCCCGGTCACCATGAACGCCCGGCAGGATTCGTCGACGAGGTGCACCCCCAAGTCCTCGCCGACTGACACGTGAATCCGTCGCCTTTCGTTGGACAATCGGTCATCGTTGACAATCCCCGGTTTCCAATTGCACGACTTTCCTTTCTCCCTGAGATGATATCAATGCGATACTGCTTGCTGATGGCTCTTCTGCTCATCCCCACAGCCCTTGGTGTAGGAATAAGCCTACACGCCGAGGAATGGACCGAGTTTCGCGGCCCCACGGGACAGGGACTCTCGACCGCGACCGGACTCCCTCGGCACTGGAGCGAGACGGAGAACGTTGCCTGGAAAGTACGCCTGCCAGGCAGTGCGTGGTCGTCACCAGTCGTCGCCCAGGACCGGATCTATCTCACAGCCGCCATTCCCCAAGGAGAGGGTGATCCGCCACCGCACTCCCTCAGAGCGTTGTGCCTGAACGCGGCCGATGGACAGGTGATCTGGGATCAGGAGGTGTTCGAGCAGGAAGGTGGCGAGTCCATCGAGGTGCACAAGAAGAACAGCCACGCCAGTCCGACCCCTGTCATTGAGGGAGACCGTCTCTACGTCCACTTTGGTCCCCATGGCACCGCCTGCCTGAATGCCGACGACGGGTATGTGCTGTGGAAAACGAATGAACTGAAGTACGGCCCCACGCATGGAAGTGGAGGCTCACCCGCCATCAGCGGCGACTTGCTCATCATCTGTTGTGATGGCCATGACGAGCAGTATGTCGTGGGCCTTAACAAGCACACTGGGGAAATCGCCTGGAAGACTCCGCGCAACACGGAACCGGCGAGAGGGTTTTCCTTCTGCACGCCACTCCTCCTCGATGCGAACGGACAGCAGCAGGCCATCTGTCCGGGGAGCGACGCCGTGTTTGCCTACGAGCCCCAGTCCGGTCGCGAACTCTGGCGTGTCCGTTACGAAGGGGGATATTCAGTCGTCCCACGGCCCGTCTACGGACATGGTCTGGTCTATGTCTGTACCGGCTTTGGCGACGAACGGCTGCTCGCCATCGATCCTTCAGGAGCGGGCGATGTCACCGACACACATGTCCGCTGGAGTATCGGACGTGCGGTCCCCAGAAGTCCCTCACTGCTGCTGGTGGGCAGCGAGCTGTATTTCGTAGACGACAAGGGCATCGCCACCTGTGTCGATGCACCTACCGGCGAAGTCCACTGGCAGCAGCGGCTGGGGGGAAACTTCTCAGCTTCCCCGCTCTATGCCGAGGGTTGCGTGTACTTCCAGGACGAGACCGGTACGGCCACACTGATCAAGGCGGGCACCACATTCGAAGAGATCGCCACAAACCATCTGGGGGCCGAGGGCGAACGCACGTTTGCTTCGTATGCCGTCATCGACGATGGCCTGCTGATTCGCAGCGAAAACGATCTGTATCGGATTGAGGAGCCGAAGAAGCGGGACAACTGACGGTACTCGTGCCGGCGCAATAAAAGCGGCCCCACCGACATTGATCGATGGACCCGCGATTGCAACTCTCAAGAGACTGGACTACTCGTCTTCTTCGTCGTCGAAGCCACCAAACTCATCAGTACCGTCAAAGGCCGCATCCGACGGACCATGATCATAGCAGTCGGAATCGTGCCAGAGCGGAACACCGGCTGCGTATCGCGCCGACAGCATTCGCACCTTATCCTCCGAACCGGGTTTCGCCTCGGTCGGCGTCAGGGGATGATAGCCACGTGTATCAATTGACTCGTCCTGATACGCCTGCTCGCACGGCTCTGCCGTGTCCGCTTCCACACCGATGGCGAGATCGAGGTCCGGGTTTACCTCGAAAGAGAACTGCATTCCGTCGTCTCCGTTTCTATGTGACTGGGACACTCAACTTGTACCGACGCCGCGTCCGTACAGATCCTCAGCCCACCCTTGCAGTCACGATGCCCCAGTCCTTGGGCAACCTGTCCTACAGCGAAGACAGGCGACGTCTGAGTCGTACAGCAATGCAAGCTAGGAAGTAGCCGATCTCCAAGCTCATCGCCGTGGTGGAAAGAAGCGGGTGGGACTCAACCTTCGGACAACGCCGATTTTTACAGAACGTTAAGGAATGTCAACAAAATTCTGGATGACAGACCCTTCTTTCCAGAAAATCTGTGACGACCGGACTTCCGGGCTTTCCCAACCCTGCCGAAACCAGCGATTTCGCCGCCTCAAAACATCTCCATCGAGGTGAAGCACACCCCGCTCACCCCCGGATGAACAACGGCTCGAACGGACGGCGGTCCACCCCCCGATACCGGGCACGGGGCCGAAACACCTCTTCGCATTCGATCTGTTCGAGGATATGGGCGCACCAACCCGCCAAGCGTCCACACAGAAATACCGGCAGATGCAGGTCGGACTCGAGCCCCAGATAATCAAACAGCCGCGCCAGAGGCCAGTTGAACTGTGGAGGACGTCGCGTCTCTTCCCACATCGCCCGTTCAATCGCATCGGCCACGTCTTCGCGTTCCACCTGTCCGCAGCTCTCCGCAAGCTCACTGCAGGTCCGCTCCAGCAGACTGCAGCGCGGATCGGGACCAGCGCCCGATACTGACTCGAATCCGGGCAAGGGCAAACCCTTGCGAAGTCGCTGCGCCACCCAGCGCGGAGCATCGCCCGGGGAGCGAACTGCCGAGAGTACCTGCAGGATGTCCCCAAACCCCCGGCTGTTTTCCGGGCCACCCATTGCCCCCAGTGCCGCAGTGATGGCGGCATAGACATCAGTCCGGGTGGAGGCCGCGACCCGGGCCGCAAATGTCGATGTATCGAAGCCATGTTCCGATGACAAAATGAGTGCCACCTCCAGCCCCTGCTCTTCGTTTTCTGACGGGTCCTGCCCCTGCAGCACACGCAGCAGATTCCCCGCATACCCCATCGACGGGCAGACCGGAAGCGTCGCTTCCCGATCCCGCACACGCATCCAGGCGGCGACCAGCAACGGTAGCCTTGCCAGAATCCGCATAGACTGGGCCAGCCCCGATTCGCCAGCCGAGTCCTGCACCTGCGGGTCCAGGTGCCCCAGCAGGCTCACACCGGTTCGCAGGACGTCGATCAACGGAACGTGCAGCGGCAGGTCGGCGAGCAACCGCTCGATGACATCGGGCAGTTCCGCCTCTTCGACCAGAACGCTGCGAAAGTCGGCCAGCTCCTCCTGGGTCGGCAGTTCTTCAAACAGCAGGAGATGGGCGACTTCAAGGAAGCACGCGCCGTCGGCCAGATCGTGGATCGCGTAGCCCCGGTACAGAAACTCGCCATCGGTCGATGAGATGTTGGTCTCGCCGGCAATGACTCCGTCCAGGCCAGGGTGATAAATCTCCAGGGCCATAGGTCATCCATGTGAGAATTCGGGGAAGACTCCGTCCGCAGGGATTCTATCCCGCTGACTTTTCCAGTCACAAGCATCAGGAAGTCCTCAGACCCCCTCGTCGTCAATCTACGCGTCAATCTGGCTGGGCAGAGATCGTCAGTAGTGAGGTGGGCGCTCTGCCTCGGGGTCACGCGGTGGGGCAGTTTCCTCGAACGTCGACCTATGCTGCTCGAACTCCCGCACAAGTGACTCCAGACGCAAGTGCTGCTCGGTCAGGGCCTCGTTGAGCTTGTCGACATCATGCTGAAGATGCGACAACAGCAACTCGATCTGCTGCAACCGATTGTCTCGTGAACCACCATCTTCCACCATGCTTCCCCCGCATGCCATGACCGCCCTGCAACCAGACTGGCCCTTTATGGTTTCCACTCCGCGTACGCTCGTCAACCGCGCGACCCTGTTGATGCTTGCTACCCTATTGCTCGCGAGTGCGAGTCCCGAATGCTGGGCCGGCCCCGCATACCGGATCACCTTCTCATCGGATGTCCGCGCACAACCCTTCACCGGACGCGTATATCTCTTCTTCGCACTCCCTCCAGCCCAGCCACGGACCCAGCTCAACTGGTTTCAACCTCCACCGATCCTGGCTGCAGATGTCACCGCCTGGAAGCCCGGAGAGCCTCTGCTCCTGCGGGCCGATGATCCGCACACCCTGATTTTTCCCGCACAGTTTGGGTCGCTCAATTTTTCGGGATACCGTGTCCAGGCACTTGCACGGTTCAACCCTCTCGATCGGGAGAGCACTCAAGGTGCCGGGAACGGCTTCAGTGCTCCTGCACCGGTTCCAGCGCAGGACGCAACGGTCTCGCTGAGCATCGACCAGGTCATTCCCTCCGTCCCGTTTGAGGAGACCGAGTGGACGAAGCGGCTCGTCGTCCGCTCCGAATTGTTGAGCGACTTCCATGGACGAGACGTGTTCCTGACAGGAGCGGTGACCCTGCCTCGCAATTACCGCAAACATCCAGACCGGCACTTTCCGACGATCTTCGAAGTCCCGGGATTTGGCGGCACTGATCGAGCCGGTTGGCGGACGTCACCCATCGCCGAAGCGAATGACCGGGGAGTCGAGTTTCTCCGCGTGATGCTCGACCCGAGCTGTCCGCTGGGACACCATGTCTTCGCCAACTCGGCCAACAACGGCCCGGTCGCGACGGCACTCGTGACCGAGTTCCTGCCCGCACTCGATCGGGAGTTTCGCAGCATCGCGCGACCCGAGGCGAGATTCCTGACCGGCCATTCTTCGGGGGGATGGAGTTCGTTGTGGCTGCAGATCAATGACCCGGACGTGTTTGGGGGTGTGTGGAGTACAGCTCCGGACCCAGTCGACTTCCGCGACTTCCAGCGGATCAACCTCTATCGACCGGGTGAGAACATGTACGTTGATCCCCAGGGGAACCGGCGCCCCTTGGCACGTCACGGCGAGCAGACGTTGCTGTGGTACGACGACTTCTCTCGGATGGAGCAAGTCCTCGGCCCGGGGGGACAGTTGCACAGCTTTGAGGCGGTCTTCAGTCCACGCGGCGCTGACGGCACTCCCGCGCGGCTCTGGAACCGTGAGTCGGGCGAGATCGACCCTGACGTCGCTCGTGCCTGGGAGGCCTACGACATTCGCCTGGTGCTGGAGCGGAACTGGCTGACACTCGGCCCGCAGCTCGCCGGCAAGATTCACATCTTCATGGGAGAGCAGGACACCTTCCTGCTGGAAGGGGCCACGAGCCTGCTTAAGGAGTCCCTCCAGCAGCTGGGCAGCGACGCAGTTGTCGAAATCCATCCGGACAAAGACCACGGCTCATTGATGACTCGCTCGCTGCGGGATCGCATCCGCCGTGAGATGACCAGCGCGTTTCTGAAACACTTCCCCGAGTGGCCTGCCGGGGTCCCGTAGGGAACGGGCCTCCACCAACGCCCCGAGTCATTCAAGGACGCGCCCACACGCTTGCGGCTTCGCCGGTCCGATGGAAACAGGAATCCGATCTCCCGGCGAAACCGCTTGCGCCAGCGGTGATCAGACCTTGTCTTTCGTCGGACATTCAAATCCCTTGCGATATTCGCGGGAGACCATCGCCGTCGCCTCTTTCGAGGACGGGAAGACTTCGGCCTCGGGATCGAACTGCAGCCGCGGCCCCAGCGAAATCGGATACTTCGCCTGGTCCACACCATTGTCCTGCAGGTGCTGCACCGTTCGATCCAGCGTCGCTACGTTGTCGTCCAGACTCTTGATGTCGGACAGCACGCGGCGGGCTTCCTCCACTGGCACGCGGTTCTGCTCGCCCATGTAGTACGAGATATTGCCCAGATGGCTGATCGCCGCCGACAGGTGTCCTTCACGCACGTCGGCATTCAACTTGCGATGATCGCGACTGACACAGGCATCGATGAAGTTGCCAAAGTGATCGCCGCCACCCTTGAACTCCTTGATGACATTGAAGTCCTTGTCGTAGGCGATGCAGTGTGTATAGGTCGCCTGCACGAGGTATCCATCCGTGCCATAGAAGATCACGCCGACCCGATTCCCCTCGGAGGAATCGAACAGCCGGTTGATCTCATCGTCCGCCGAATTCTTGACGTCGAGGCCACGCGTCTCGAAGACAATGCACTTGTCCCCATAGTCGTAGATTGACACCTCGGTGTTTCCGGTGTCACCAGCATCGACATACGACGGGTCCTTGCGTTCGGCCTGATACCCGAGACGTCCGCCGTAGCACATCACACTATTGGGATGCCGGTCCAGACCCAGTCCCCAGCGGGCGATGTCTGTCTGGTGCGGTCCCTGATTACCCAGGTCGCCGTTACCGTACAGGCGCTGCCAGTGCCAGTCATAGTGAAACTTCGGCCGGGTCAGTTTCGGATTGGTTTCAGGAGCCGGCCCGGTCCACAGGCCGAAATTGACACTCTCGGGAATCTGGTAATCTCCCAGAGCACCGATCGATGCCCGACGTTTCCAGCACAGGCCACGTGCGAAGTTGACCTTGCCGATGCCGCCCGATTCCATGAAAGCAATGCCATCGCGGACGGCGGCACTCGAACGACACTGCGTCCCCACCTGGCACATGCGGTTGTACTTGCGGGCGGCAGCAACCAGTGCCGACCCCTCAGCGATGTCGTGACAGACCGGCTTTTCAATGTAGGCGTCTTTCCCTGCCTGCATCGCCCAGATGCCACACAGGGCATGCCAGTGGTTGGGGGTCGCAGTGCTGACCAGTTCGATGTCCGGAGAATCGAACGCCTCGCGCATGTCCGCGACGAGCCGGGGCCGGGAGCCCTGCTTCTTCTCCACGGACTCGCACCTGGAATTGCCGATCTTCTCGTCGATGTCCACGATGATGCGGACTTCGGTCCGCGGATCGTCCATGTACCCCTGCAGGTGATCGCCCCCGCGTCCGCCCACACCGACGACCGCCACCCCCAACTTCTCGTTGGGTGACTGTGACCTGCCAATGACCGGTGCCACAAACAGACCCGCACCGATGGCCATCGTGGACTGTACAAACTCGCGACGATTGATTCTGGTCACAGGAGACTCCTGGAGGGGATGAGGTACCCGATCACACCAAGATGCCAAGTTTGACGGACTTTCACAAGCGTTCCGAATCCTCAGTGTCCTTTCCATTGGCAGCAAAGCTCCACGCGATACACTGACACCGATCGTCATCGATCCTGCCGTTCATGACACTTCCGACAGCCACGTCGACTATCCCAAAGCCGTTCCCATGGTCAGCCTGAGTCCCGTGCCGCGTGCCCTGGTTCCCGTTGATGCCGCCGCGGCGGATCAGATCAGCGCCCCAATTATGACGAATTTCAGGGCGACAGGGAGGTCTGGGATCTGCTGCAGAACAAGCCTCGCTGCGTCCTGCGGATTACGATGGCCCACTGCGATGCGCGTCATTTGCTGACCGGCTGGAGGATGGCTGCCCGGAGGCACTCGATCGCGCCGCGACCAATCTCGCCCAGCTGATCGACTCACCACTGACGCACATTGTCGAACAGGCACTGTGGGTTTATGAGATCGTCTCCCCCCGTCGGCCCGACGTGCGGCAATACGGCGTGGGAGGCTTCGCGCGGACTGATGACATCCGCACGCCGAGCAATTCTCAGGGGTGCATCGTGCGCAACGAAGGCATCCGCCAGGAAAAGGCGGATGGCCGTGCCCAGCTGATCGAGAAAACAAACTCCTACATTGGCACGGTGAATCTCGCCGTACGCGATCGTCAGGGACAGCTGGTTGCCACCATGGAAGCCTGTGCCGGCTCACGGCCTTCCGACTTCGAAACGGTCGATGAGTCAGGAAATCGCCACCGGGTCTGGCTGGTGACACAACGTGCTGAGATCGACCGCTTTCAAGAACTGTTGGCCGCAGAGCCGGCGGCATACGTGGCCGATGGCAACCACCGCAGCGCCGCCGCCGCCGCCCTCGGCAAGCCGCACTTTCTCGCAGTGTTCTTTACGACCAATCGCATGCGACTGGAACCTTACAATCGACTGGTGAAAGCCGTTGGACTGACGACGAATGAATTGCTTCACAGGCTGCAGACGTCATTTGAAGTGGCACCACTGGGAGCACGCGACAGTTATCGACCCGACCATGTTCACCAGATCGGGCTCTATGCGAGCGGCCAGTGGTATCGCCTGACCCCCCGACCGGGCACCTTCGATGTCGGGAATGCCGCCCAGTCCATCGATGCGGACATCGTGCAGCGGCTGCTTTTCGATTCCGTTCTCGGAATCGCCGACCCGCGCGATGAGCGGCTCACCTTCGTCGGGGGCAACAAAGACTCGGCCTGGCTCAAGCAACGCGTCGACTCCGGCGAGTTTCAGCTCGCAATCTCACTGGCCCCGGTGACGATGGACCAGTTTGTCGCGGTGTGCGAACAGAACCTGTTCATGCCACCCAAGTCCACCTGGTTCGATCCCAAGATTCGCAGCGGACTGGTCTCGGCACTACTCGATTGAATTCGCGGTGAAGTGTTGAGAGTCCCGAGCCAAGAGACTCGCGATCCCAGCACACACTTACCTCTCAACCCTGGACACTCAACTCTCCACGATGAACTCAGCCATCCCCGAACCGATTGAGATCGATTGCGAAACCGCCAGCCGTTCCCTGGCAATGGGAACGGACTTCGTGTTGATCGACTGCCGGGAGATCGATGAATATGCGACGGCACACATCGAAGGAGCGGTTCTCGTCCCCATGAGCGAGATGGCCGACCGTCTTGCGGAACTGCAGGCCTACTCTGACTGCGATGTCGTGGTGCACTGCCACCATGGAGGCCGCAGCCTCCGCGCAGCCCTGTGGCTCCGCGGGCAGGGACTCGCCCGGGCCAAGAGCATGTCCGGAGGAATCGACCAGTGGTCACTGACGATCGATCCGACGGTGCCCCGATATTGACTCCGGGGGTGGCGCGGCCGTCAGGCACCCGTAGTGTCAGTGGCGTCGAGGCCTCGGGCAGAGTCCTGTGGGTATCCGAATATCGATCGATTTCCACACGTCGATCTAAGCGATGCCAGCACGCGAACCCGATCCTAGACTAACGCCTGTTGTCATCCTGCCGTCATGATGACCGAAACAGGCTGAAGCCAGAACTCCAACTTCGCGCTGCCAGCTTCCGCCAGCCACTCAGACCGGTCCGCCGAGCGCTTCCTTCTTCTCAGTAATCACTGGGCACTGAGGGGCCATCTCGGCATTCAGTTCCGTATAGGCCGCCCACTCTTCCGGGAGATTGTCCTCGTGGAAGATCGCCTCCACTGGACACTCCGGTACGCATGCCTCGCAATCGATGCATTCGTCGGGATGGATATAGAGGATCTGCTCCCCTTCATAGAAACACTCGACCGGGCAGACAACCACACAGTCGGTGTACTTGCATCCAAAGCAGGGCTCAGCAACAACGTGCGTCATGACCTTTCCCTCAGTTTTCCCTCAGTAAAAAAAGCCCGCTACCCATGTGACGGGATCCAGCAGTTCGAGCCGGGACTCCGTGGAATTGTATACTCACCTGGACTCAATTTCCTTGATAGATCGGCCACCGCGGTGATTCGATCCACTCTCCCTGTCCAACATCGTTGGTTTTTGAGGCTTTCGGACGCGCCGATGACTCTCCGAACACCAGAATTACGAGCCGGACTGGTGACGCAACTGGGAACCAGAGAACGGTTTGCGGCCTCTTTCTCGGACGAATCTTACGAGTCGCGAAAATCACTGTCAAGGTTCCGCTCCGCAGACACGCCCGCGTTCCCGCGGTCGTCGTAACCATAACGGTGCAGGCACGTACCGTCATCCTGCCTCAGAAACACCTTGCCCTGCCCGTCGGTCAGGGGTAAACTTCAGGGTCAGAGTTGAACGGGCGCTGCAAGTGTAATGGCCGCTGAACTGGCCAGTCCTCCGGCTCGCCCTTCGTCGACGCCAGTCGGGGTGGATGCCTTCCTCGGGCTGGATTCGCAAGATGTGTTCAGGAGCCGCAGGCCGTGGCACTCACCGAACTTGATCGCAAACTGCTGAAACGCTGTCTGAGCCAGCAGCCGGGTGCTTGGCAGGATTTCGTCGATCGCTTTATCGGGCTGTTTGTGCATGTGATTCGCCATTCTGCACACACTCGGACCGTCAAGCTCACTCCGGACGATATCGACGATCTCTGCTCGGAAGTCTTCGTCACGCTGCTGCAGGACGAGTTCGCCGTGCTGCGCAAGTTCCGCGGCGAAAGCGCCTTGGCGACCTATCTCACGGTCATCGCACGGCGGGTCGTCATTCGCGAACTCATTCGCCGGCGCAACGCCGATGCAATGGGACATACGGAGGCACACCACGCGGCGTTGATGTCAGCAACGGCGCACCCCGCAGTCTCACGCATTGAGGATTCCGACGAAGTGCGTGTGATGTTGAGCGGCTTGGCGGATGGCGATGCTGAGGTCGTCAAACAGTTCCATCTGCAAGGCAAATCCTACCGCGAGATCAGCCAGAGCCTGGGGATCCCGGAAAACTCGATCGGCCCGACACTCACGAGAGCCCGCGAGAGGCTGCGGAAGAAGCAGCTCCAGCCCGGCGTCTGACCTGACGTATCCGTCACCTTGCCTGCGATCGGTGATGATGCTTATTCCTCGTGGGCGAGCCGCTTTCGATACGGCTCCTGCACGCTCCATGTCTCGTCGAAGAAGTCGGCGTCGACAACCTTCCCCGGCCAGCGTGAGTCCGGCTTCACACGCAGGTCGACGATGGCCCAGTCCGGCAGTTTGGGTGTCTGTCGGGCGTTGTTCACCAGGTTCAGCAGCGGCAGGATCAATTGTCCGTCCCTGTGCGCTGTCCGAGGGTCGCCTGCGAGTCCGACAGGCGATCGCTGTCCGACGGGAAAACAAATCGGTATCCTGCGTTCATCGGTGGTCGTTCCTGTCTGGAGGAATCAACAGACACCGGATGGTACTGACCAGGCGGCTCCCTCCAGAGCCACCACCGAATTGTTCAACCTTCCAATACCGACGGGAGATCATCGCCACCAGGAGCTCTGTCATGGGATCGGATTCACGAGCCGTTGCTTTCCGGGTGCCGGCTGATGTAACGAAGTTGTTGTCTGATTGCCCCGGCTTCACGCTCGTTGAGAACATCGAGCACCTCATCGCGCTGTCGATTCGTGATGCTGATGCGCTGGGGTGGCACGAGGTCGCCTATGATGTCCCCGGCCAGGGCCGCGTTGTCGAGGCCCGCGTGTGTCGCACGCGCAACGGGATCGCGGCCAATTACATCGAGCCTTACATGCGCCGCCGCGATCCCGATTGCATGGTGATCGGCGACGATCGGCCGACCAACAAGCGACGTTTCAGCGAACGCTTCGGCCGGGACTTTGACGAGTTGCGTCGCGAGACATTCGAGTGGCTGGCGACGCAGGAGCTGGCCCTTTTTCCCTTCCTGGCAGGAGACCACGATCACGGCTTGCCCGCTCTGGTCATCGCTCCTGCCAACGCGGGGTTTTTCGCCCTCGGGCTGGCGATGTTGCAAGGCATGCTCACCCCGGACAAGACGCCTCCGGATTTCTCACCGCTGGCCGTCATCTACGTCGCTCCGCCATTCCGCCATACGATGTTCAACGGCAAGCAACTTGTCGTCCACAATCGAACTGCCGACGTGCATGAATTGTTCAGCTACAACCTGTATCCCGGTCCCAGCGCCAAGAAAGGCGTTTACGGCGTGCTGATCAATCTGGGCGAGCACGAAGGGTGGGTCACTGCCCACTGTTCAACAGTCCAGGTGGTCACGCCATACGACAATATCGTCACCATCATGCACGAAGGCGCGTCCGGCGGCGGCAAGAGTGAGATGCTGGAGCACGTCCACCGCACGCGTGACGGACGCCTGCTCCTCGGCCGGAACGTCCTCGATGGCGAAGAGCGTCACCTAGCTTTGCCCCGGACCTGCGAGTTGCTCCCGGTGACCGACGACATGGCCCTGTGTCATCCTGAACTGCAAGGTGATTCGGGAAAGCTCTCGCTCGTCGACGCCGAGGACGCCTGGTTCGTCCGCGTGAACCATATCGACCGTTACGGGGTCGATCCGCACCTGGAGGCGATGACGATTGATCCGAAAGAGCCGCTGCTCTTTCTGAATATCGACGCAGTCCCGGATGCGACTACGTTGATCTGGCAACACACGATGGACGCACCGGGCGAACCTTGTCCCAATCCGCGCGTCATCGTCCCGCGCAATCGTGCCCGATGTGGTCGAAGGTCGCGTCACCGTCGACATCCGCAGTTTTGGTGTGCGGACCCCACCATGCACGCGCCACCAGCCGACATACGGGATCCTGGGAATGCTACAGATCCTCCCACCGTCGCTGGCGTGGTTGTGGCGGCTTACCGCACCGCGCGGCCACGGCAATCCGTCCATCGTGGACAAGACCGGTGGGCTGGTGTCTGAAGGGGTCGGGTCGTATTGGCCGTTTGCCACCGGCCGTCGCGTGGATCAGGCCAATTTGTTGCTCCAGCAATTCCAGCGCACGCCGCACACGCAGTTTACTTTGATTCCAAATCAACACATCGGTTGCTGGCATACCGGGTTTATGCCGCAGTGGATTGTACGTGATTATCTAGCCCGCCGCGGCTCGGCGCGCTTCCGCCCGGAGCAGATCGCCCCAGCCCGTTGCCCGCTGTTAGGCTGGATTCCGAAGCAGTTGGTCGTCGAGGCAACACACATCCCTCATTTTCTGCTCCGCGTTGAGCAGCAGGAGGAGATCGGCCCTGAGGCCTACGACGCTGGTGCCGAGCAGCTTCAAGCCTTCTTCCACCAGGAACTGCAGAAATTCCTTGAACCCGATCTCATGCCACTCGGCCGTCAGATCATCGAATGCTGCCTGAACGGCGCGTCCGTGCACGAATACGCGGCCATGCTGTAGAACCCACAGGTCTGCAGCACCGGACGCACAAGATGGTCAAGTTGTGGGTGGGTCTCCCGCCCTACCCCCACGGACCTGACTGCCACACAACGCTTGTCATCAACACAAGCGCACCCATATCATTACGTTGCGACGACTTTGCTTTTCTGGCAGGCATGACAATCGTGACGTCTTGACCGGCGTACAGGGCCGGGATAGACTGCTGCCAATTGAGACTGAGTCTCACTTTCATAGCCACCTGCAAGCTCGCAACTGCCATGGATCACTTGGCAACCTCGAATGACCGGATCCTGTGCCACTGCTTGCAGGTCAAGCAGTCGCATGTCGAAACGTGTGTCGCGATCTGTGGATCGGAAACGGTCCGCGAGGTGACTCGTCAATGCGGGGCCGGTGGAGGATGTACCGCCTGCCACAGCCGCATCCGCGAAGTCATCGCCGCTCACCAGAACGCGAATTCCGCGCTCGAAGCCGCCGAGTCGGTCGCGTAGCAATTCGCCTCGCCATCGCCCAGCAAACAGTCCGCACGTGATGACCTGAGGGTACCATCGGACGCCACCGGTGGGGTGTCGACGATACTCTTGCGTCATCCTCGCGTTCAACCCCCCGTTTCTTCGCCCATCTGAGACTGCAGATAGTTCTTGAGGCCGACTCGATCGATCAGCTCCAGTTGGGTTTCCAGCCAGTCGAGACTCTCTTCCGATTCGCGGATGATCCTCACGACGATCTCGCGAGTCGCGGCGTCTTGCTCGTCGTTGCAAATGGCGACGGTCTGGTTGTAGGTCTTGCTGGCCCGCGCCTCGACTTCCAGGTCGAACTCCAGTTGCTCCTTGACGTCCGTCCCGGCCCGAATGACATCATAACGGGCGATCTCAGGCACCCCTTCCAGGAAGATGATGCGATCGATCAACAGCTGGGCGTGCTGCATTTCTTCGATCGATTCGTGATAGTGGTGCTGGGCGAGCTTGTGCAGCCCCCAGTTGGCACACATCCGGGACTGAATGAAGTACTGGTTGATGGCCGTCAGTTCGATCGTCAGGCCGTCGTTCAGCGCATCAATGACTTTTTTGCTGCCTTTCATGGGTATCCATCGCAGATTGAGGGTTGTGTGATTGTCCTTGGTGGGGGATTGTAAGCGCTTTATCATGTGACCCGCCACCGGTTGGCCGCGCTCTTGCACAGGAATTGAATGATTGATATCGCGTCGCGACTTGCGAACGAATCTCAGCTGAAGGTACTCCATGAGTGGTGAAACAGCCGGATGGTCGACGGAGTCTGTCGCCGGACATCCGGTCGATGTCTTTGAGCCACCCGGCGTAGAACCCTGCGACGTTGCCCTGCTCTATCTGCACGACTCAAGCGTAGCTGGACAAACAGCCGACTCGCTCAGCGGCGATCCACTGCTCACCGAAATACTTTGTCGACTGCGGCTCCCAGCCGTGTGTCCGCGTGATGAGGGATCCTGGTGGCTCGACCGTCTTTACCGCAGGTTTGATCAGCATCTGACGGCACTCAGCTTTCTCCGCGATCATGCCGTGCCGTGGATACAGGAGCGCTGGAGCGTTGCTCCTCCGCACATCGGTCTGCTGGGAGTCGGGTCCGGAGGCCAGGGTGTGTTGCAACTCGCCTATCGCTGGCCCCGACAGTTCCCTGCCGTCGCAGCCATCTCACCTGCCGTCGACTTCCATCAATTGATTGGCCAGGGACTGCCCCTCGATGAGATGTTTGCCGATCGCGAGGCAGCCCGACAGCAGACGGCCACGCTGCAGATTCATCCGCTCAACTGGCCGGCGTCACAGTGGTTTGCCAGTGATCCCGCTGACTCCCTCTGGTTCGAAGGGGCAGAGCGGCTGGCCAGCAAGCTCTCCTCGATGGGAATCCTGCACGAAGTCGACCTGGAAGCGACCATGCAGGGACGGCGCGACGACTATGTGAAGCTGATGTTGCCGCGTGGTGCTGCATACTTGGCCGCGAAACTGCGCGCCCTGCCGGTCGCTGGATGAATCTGCCGGGCCATCCGCCTCATTTCTGGACCGCCTGCAACGCCTCTTCACGCGTGGGGTAAAGCTGCCACAACCGCGTCAGGCTCATCGTCGAGATCACTTGTCGCATCGACTCCGAGGCACAGCACAGCGCCGCCTTGCCGTGCGCGGCCCGACAAAACGCCATCACCGCGTTGATGATGATGGAATCCATCGCGTCAGCGTAGTTCAGGTCGACGACAACGTTCTGGAATCCCCGCGCCACGATGATCTGCGTCACCGTGTTCGCCTCAATCTGAATGGCCTGATACGGAGCCGTGCGAATGCCCCCCTTGGCGCGAACGACGACGGTCGGCCCGACAAGTTCTATCGGGAAGATCTTATGATTGCGTGTGAGGAACTCGGGAGAGGGAAGTCCCTCGTTGATGATTTGCGGAGGAATCGTAATCTCGGCGGTGTCGGGGACCGTCGAGACCTGCACCGGCTCCGGCACCTGTGTCGGCGGTTCCGCGACAACAAGCGCGGCGGGAGGCTGGTCATAGACGGCCTGCATCCGATAGTGCCCCACAGAGAGTTCATCACCCGGCTGCAACAATGCCGTACGACAGGATTCGCCGTTCACCTGGATTCCGCCGCGTCCGAGCAAGTCGATGACCCACAGCCCGGAGGGTGTGAGCAGCAGACTGCAGTGCACCCGCGAGACACGTTCGTCGCCACAGGTGATACGGCAGCGATCGTCTCTCCCCACAAGGGTGAGGACACGGTTGATCGGCCAGGTCGCCCTTTGCATTTTGCGATTGGTCAGCCTCAAGTCGACGTGCGGAAGCTGTCCGAAGACCGCAGACTCCGGCTCGCGCGACTTGCACTCCAGCGGTGGACTCCAGTTGGTGAATTCCCGGCTCCAACCATCGTCAAAGAGTTGCAGCCAGTAGGGACCGATTCCTACGCGATGTTCGGGCGTCAACCATTGGCCTGTGCCCGGACCGTCCCACGATACTCCGGATGGGCTCAACAGGTCGATGCAGGCAACCCGATCACCGAAGACCTGCAAGTAGGCATGTCGGAAGGACACGGTCCGATCGAGCAGCGGGATGTCGCAATCGCGGGCGCGGCCAGCAATGAGGAAGGGCGCATCCACGTCGACGTATTGCGGTTCGCGCTGCTTCGGCCCCATGACGGCCAACCGGAGCGGTCGATGCACCCCCAGCGCCTGCTTCAGCGAATTGATCGCATCGTTCGTCATCGGACTCTACGGAGCTGCGCCGCACGCCGCGAAAGGATCGGTGGACAACAACGATAGAGCATCGGATCGCGGCCGAACGACGAATTTGATTATCATCTGCATGTTAAGACACGTCAACAGGCTCTCCGTTTGTGCGGACTGCGCGGTTTGTGAGGAGACCCTCGGATCGGCTGACCACTGACAGGTCGCGGGGACAGATTTGTGATCTTTGTGATCGAGTGCAGCCTCCTTGCACTATTGGCGAGCGTGCGGGGTTCCCTGCGGCAACCCGCTGCCTTTGAACACTCTCGGGGGAATCGGGTATGCTGGCGTGACCCGCCCCGGGCGAGGTTCGACCTCCTCGCCCCCCGAACCCTGCCTTTGTCGTTGTGGGCACCTATGGCCGCTGCATACCCGCCTAGACGATCTCGCCAGGAATCAGCAATCCGCAGCACTGGTATCCACATCTTGACGATGATCGCCCTGTTGGCGGGTATGTCGATTTCGCGGACGCACGCGGCTGAACCTGCCGTGAACTCAATCATTCCGACAGGTGCTGCCCTTGGAACATCGGCCACGCTGACCCTCCGGGGGTCAAACCTGCAGGCGCCACTCGGCCTCTGGACGAGCTGGGGGACAACCCTCGACCCGCCGATGAGCCCCGCAGAGTCCGCAACCAACGAACTGACCACGATCACGCTCGATATCCCACCGGATTGCCCGCTGGGCATCCACGGATTGCGACTGGTGAATGCCCAGGGTGTCGGCCCCTGGAAGCTATTTGTGGTGGACGATCTGCCCACGGTGCTGTCCTCCGACACGAATCACTCACTGCAGACCGCACAACAACTCACGCCACCGTGCGCGGTCGACGGTCAGTTGGCCGAGCTGAATCGCGACTTCTATCGGTTCGACGTCACACGCGGACAGACAATCTCGCTGGAGGTTCTGTCGAGACGGCTCGGCTCATCACTGGATCCTGTACTGTTTCTTTACGACAGCACTGGTCGGGAGATTGCCTACATCGATGACAGCGAAGGAATGAGCGGGGACGGGCAGCTGGTCCACACGTTCGACGTCGATGGAAGTTGCAGTGTGGAGGTTCGGGATATCCGGTACTCGGGAGGCCCCGCGTTCACCTATCGCCTGCGGATCGGTGACTTTCCCTGTCTCAATGGCACCCATCCGCTGAGCGTCGATCGCGGCACCCGGACACGTGTCGATTTCGCCGGAATCTCGTGTGATGACGCCGATCCAGTCTGGGTCGATGTGCCGACCGACTGGCCCCACGACTGGTGGCCTGTCAGCACACATCGCCCCGGCGGCAGCAGCAGTGCGTTCAGCACCGTCCATGTCGGCAACGGCCCGATGGCACACGATCAGGAGCCGAACAACACTTTCGCTCAGGCAAACGTCGTTGACATCGGGCAATCGATTCAGGGGCGGTTCGATCGAGACAGCGATCAGGATCGATTTCGATTTCAGGCGTCGAAGGGACAACAGCTCAGCATCGCCGGAGTCACTCGCGACTACGGATCACCGACCGACCTGTTGATGTCGATCGAAGACGCCAGCGGGACGCGTCTGGTCGAAGTGGATGACACGGATGCGGGCGAAGGAATGATCAACTTCGCCCCGCCTGCCGATGGTGAATACTGTCTGGTTCTCGCCGACCTGCATCGGCGCGGCGGACCGCAATATACATATCAGGTCGACCTCACAGTTCGTACGCCCGGCTTCCGGCTTTCGGCGGACGCCGACCGGTTCCAGATCCCTGCCGGTGGTCCAGCCGGAGTTCTGATCAAGGCACAACGTCAGGATTTCGATGGCCCCATTACGCTTGTGGCAGTAGGACTGCCGGACGACATTACCGCCACGCCGACTGTGATCGGACCCGGTCAACAGTCCGCCTGGTTCACGCTGTCTGCGACAGCCGCGCTCGAATTGCCTCGCGTGATCCCGCTTACCATCGTCGGCACGGCACAGATTGGCGACCGGGAAGTGCGTAAGATGGCGGACGTGACAGATGTGATCCAGTCGCAGCTGCAGGGACTCACCATGGTCCCGCCATGTGTGAGGACCTCATTCGCGGGGGCCGTTGTTCCTGCAGCGCCTTTCTCACTGAAGATTGAGCCTGAATTCATCGCCTGCGAGCCGGGCAAGAGTACCACTGTCCGGGTGATTGCACAGCGGACAGACGGTTTTGATGCGGAGGTGTCGTTGTCGACGCGACCGGAGAAGGATGCTCTGCCCCCGCATGTGAAGCTCGAACTGAAACCGATCCCGGGAGGAGCGAGCGAGACCGAGCTGACGCTGACCGCCGAAAATGACGCACGTCCGGGAACCTATTCCCTCGGACTTATGGGTACGCACAAGAAGGACAACCAGGAGACGACCGTCTCGTCGCGGGGAATCAGTTTGCTGATCCAACCTGCCGAGACTGCGGAGGCAGCCAAGTCCACCGAGTGAATGAGTGCGTGAGTCGCTGATGGGACGGCATCATCTGTTTCACCGATTCAGGATCGCCATGAAACTGCTCAGTATCCGGACATTCGCTGTCGTACTTCTGTCATCATTGCTGTTCAGGCCGACAATGATCGTCGCGTCCGAGTCGCATGACGAGGTGATCGCCATCGAACTGACGCCGGCGGAAGTGGCGCTGCTCGGGCCTCGCAGTCAGCACCGTTTTGTGGTGACTGGTCTGCTGCCCGGCGGTGAGCTGATTGATGTGACCGATCAAGTCACCTTCAGCACCAGCGACACAGCGAGGATGACAACCGAAGACGCGGTCGCCCTGCCATTGGCAGATGGAGCCACCACTCTGACGGCCACGCTGGGCCCGTTGTCGGCCACCGCACGCGTCGACGTGGTGGACCACAACACCCCGCAGCCGGTGAGCTTCCAGACCGAGGTCCTTGCCGCACTCACCAAGGCGGGATGCAACATGGGTGCCTGCCACGGCTCGCCATCCGGCAAGGCGGGCTTCCGCCTGTCACTGCGGGGGTACGATCCGCTCCTCGACATCCTCACACTGCGCGGGGAGTTTCAGGGGCGGCGGGCGAACCTCATCGATCCCGATACCTCCCTGATGCTGAAGAAGCCGCTGATGGAGGTCTCACATGCCGGCGGTCGGCGCATGCATCATGGAGATGCGGTGCATGGTGTGCTGAGGCAGTGGATCGCCGAAGGCCTGCGACTTGATGCTCCCGACACCGCGACCTTGCAGAGCATCGTGGTGCTTCCCGGTGATCGCGTATTTCACGAGACCGGCAACCGGCAGCAACTTGTCGTGCGCGGCCGTTTCAGCAATGGCACACAGCGCGATGTGACGCCCCTCACGGTGTTCAGTTCGTCCGATGAGACTGTCGCGAACGTGTCGGAGGAGGGACTCGTCCGCAAGACCGGTCGCGGAGAGGCGGCCATCCTCGCCCGCTACCTCGACAAGATGGATACCGTGAACATCACGTTTCTGGAGGATGTCCCCGGTTTCCGCTGGAGCGATCCCGGGGAAGTGAACTTCATCGATCGTCTGGTCAACGGAAAGCTGCGGCAGTTGCAGGTGCTCCCCTCGGGGTTGTGCAGCGACGACGAGTTTGTCCGCCGCGCTTTTCTGGATGCGGCAGGCCGACTACCCACCAGTGCCGAAACCCGCGAGTTTCAGAACGAGGTGGAATGGGACAAACGTTCCCGCCTGATTGACCGCTTGCTGGAGTCTCCCGATCACGCCTCTTTCTGGACCCTGCACTGGGCCGATGTCCTGCGGACCAACACCGGTAAACTGACATCGGGGGGTGTCGCCAAGTTTCACCGCTGGATCTACGAAGGGATCCTGGCCGATGTGCCGATGAATGAGTTCGCTCGGGATCTGCTGACGGCGACCGGCAGCGTATTTGAGAATCCGGCGGCCAACTTCTGGCGCAGCAGTCGGGATCCGCAGGACGCGGCCGAGACCACGGCGCAGCTCTTCCTGGGGATCCGGATTCAATGTGCCAAGTGCCATAACCATCCCTTCGAACGCTGGACGCAGGACAACTACTATGGCATCGGGGCGGCATTTGCCCGCGTCGATCGCAAGACCGGACCGCGGCAGGATGAGGAAGTCATCTTTCTGAAGTCGTCCGGCGATGTCGTGCAGCCGCGAACCGGGGTCACAATGCCGGTACATCTGCTACTGCAGGGTGACGCCGACATCCCGCCGGAGCAGGATCGACGCGAAGTGTTCGCCGACTGGTTGACCGCTCCGGACAACCCGTTCTTCGCGCGGGCAGTCGTCAATCGTATCTGGGGTCACCTGCTCGGTCGTGGCATCGTGCATCCGGTGGACGACTTCCGCGATTCCAATCCTCCTTCCAATGCGAGGCTTCTGGATGAACTGGCACAGCAATTCGTCGAACATGGCTATTCGCGCAAATGGCTCATCCGCCAGATCATGAACAGCCAAACCTACCAGCGCAGTGCCGTGATCAATGACTTCAATGCCGACGACGCACGCTACTTCTCGCATGTGATTCCCAGAATGCTCTCTGCCGAGCAACTGCTGGATGCCGTCTGCCAAGTGACCGGCGTGCCCGAGTCCTTTAGGGGGCAACCCGCCGGCACCCGTGCCACCGAGTTGCCCGAGCCACCATCGGATAACGACTTTCTGAAGGTGTTCGGCCAGCCGCAGCGAGAAATGGCCTGCGAGTGCGAACGCTCGGGCGATTCCAACCTCTCGCAGGCGCTGCAGATGATCAATGGACCGACCGTCCACGACAAACTGCGGGCGGACACCGGGACCATTCACCGGCTGATCGGCGAAGGGCAATCGGATGAGGCCATCGTCGCCGGGCTGTACCTCTCGGCCGTCTGTCGTGAGCCATCCTCAGAGGAACTGGAAACTGCTCTGAAGCACGTTGCGTCCAGCCAGGATCGACAGTCGGCATTGGAGGACATCGGTTGGGCAGTGCTCAACTCGAAGGAGTTTCTTTTCCAGCACTGAGGTGCTTGGGTGAAGCGTCCCGAGTTGAGTGTCGAGATTAGCGAGTGGTCGGAATCCTCCGAGCCACTCACGTCGCTGCTGGCTTTCCCGACACTCCTCCGCACTCCCAGGTCAGAGTACGTCGCCAGACTTGCCATATCCCATGGGGGGGTGAGTGGCGGCCCGGCAAATCCGGAATAATCGGCAAAGCTTTCCAGGTTTGCCAATGTCGGGCAACCCTCACGGCCGATAGAGGTGATGAGGAAGCGACCTCGCCCGCGCGAGAATGCCCCTGCCTGAGCGGGTCGCTTCTGTGACGGATAGCATTATCTGGCAAAGACTTGAGCCGGGACAAACGTCATGATCGGTCGGTCCATCTGGGGAATTCTGACGGGAGCCATGCTGCTGCTGCCGTCGGCGGCCGGGGCCCAAAGCCCCTACGCCCCATCACCGATTCAGCAGACCGGATACGCGGGCCCTCCCAAGGATGGCATTCCGCAGGCGTTTCGCGATGTGGGTCGATCGGTCCACCATCTAGCCGAACCGGTGCTGCCACCAGTCTTTACGTCGCCGCACAACGGCACGTCCTACTATCAGGCCTCGCCGTCAGGTCCGGGTTACGACCTGCTTCACGGTGGCCCCTACGGTGCCTGCCCCCCCGGAGGTCCCTGTCCCGGAGGGATTGCTCAAACCAGCTATGAACTGCTTCCTGACGATCGTTACTGCGAGCCGGGCCTGCACTGCGACGCCATTGGCGAAGCCCTGCAGTACACCTGGATGCGATTCGAGTATCTGAACTACTCGATCGAAGATCCCGGTGACGTGCTGATCGGAGCCCCGGTCCGCGGACTGAATGAACGTGAAGGAACGATCATCTCGACGGGTCTCCCGGTCATCGATCCCAGTGGCGTTTCCTATTTCATTCCAGATACCAGCCCGCTCGACCTCTCCAGCAATAACGGCGTCCGGGCCACACTGGGGATTCCGACGCGCATCGGCACGCTCGAAGCCTCCATCTGGACGCTCGCGCAAGCGGACGATGCCGTTGTGTACACCCCCGAACCCCTCCTCCTCGGTGGATTCCCCACAGGACTGCTCGTCGTCCCAGGTACTTCACTGGAAATTGATGGCCAGCCCGGCCAAGTCGTCCCCACCAATGTGACATCAACTATTCTGTACGATCAGGGCTACTCGGCCTCGACCAGTACTCACCTGTTCGGGACCGAGGGGATGTTCGTCTTCAACCCGGTGACTCCCAATCAGCATCTGCAGTTCCAACCGGTGCTGGGGATTCAGTGGATTAACTTCCGGGAACGGTTTGTCGTGGCGGGACGGGACAACTTCACCAACACCAACCATGAGATCAACTCCCGCTCGCGCAATAACATCTTCGGCCCGACGATCGGGTTTCGGGCGGAACTGCTCCTGCACGAACGGGTCACGCTCGGTGTGACTCCCAAGTTGCTGGTCGGTTTCAACCGGCACAAGGACACCGTGTTTACCCAGCAGAATCTCAGCGCGACCGAGCCCCAGATCACGACCCAGGACACCGACTCAGACTTTGCACCGGGATTCGATCTGTCCACATCCGTGCGTGTGAAAGTCAGCGATCACCTCTCGATCTTCGTCAGCTACCAGCTCTACCTGCTCTCCCAGGTCTCCCGGCCGTACGAGAACATCTCGTACAATGAGATCACTCCGCAGATGCCCAATATCATCCTTGATGCAGAGCGTCAGAACATGATGGTACAGGGACTGACGGTCGGTGGTGAGCTTCGCTTTCATTGAGACACTCTGCGGGTGACAAAAGTGACTCCCGCGTGATTGCATTACAGGACGAGTTGTCGTCATACTGGCGACATGAAAAACGTCGCCTGTCTGATCCTCGGTGGTGGAAAGGGAACCCGGCTGCTGCCGCTGACAGCAGAGCGATCCAAGCCGGCGGTCCCCCTTGCCTGCAAGTACCGGCTGATCGACATCCCGATCTCGAATTGCCTCAACAGTGGTATTCGGCGCATCTATCTGCTGACGCAGTTCAATTCGGTCAGTCTGCATCGTCATGTGCGTCAGACGTATCGCTTCGACCCGTTTGATCCGGGTTTCGTCGAGATTCTCGCCGCCCAGCAGACCAACGAAGCCACCCAATGGTATCAGGGCACGGCCGATGCGGTCCGCCAGCAGTTGCGCTACATCCGCCAGCACGGCATCGACTATGTGCTGATCCTCTCGGGCGACCAGCTGTATCGCATGGATTTTCAAAGCATGCTGCGCGCGCATCAGGATTCCCGCGCCGATGTCACGATTGCCGCACTTCCTGTTGATCGACAACAGGCGAAATCGTTCGGGATTATGCGGCTGAACAACTCAGGTCGCGTGGAAGGGTTTCTCGAAAAGCCGCGCACGGACGCCGAAATCGATATGGTCCGCACGCAGCCGGAGTGGCTCGACCGGCAGGGGCTCGACAGCCGGGGCCGCGACTGCCTGGCGAGCATGGGGATTTATCTGTTCAACCGCGAGACGCTGATCGAACTCCTGGAAAAGACGAACTACGAGGATTTCGGCCGTGAAGTGTTCCCGGCGGCCATCCGTTCCCGTCATGTACAGGTGCACTTGTTCGACGGGTACTGGGAAGACATCGGCACCATTCGGGCGTTCTTCGAATGCAACCTGGCATTGGCAGATCGCAATCCTCCATTCCGTTTTGACGACGAGGACTCGCCGATCTTTACCCGCCCGCGCTTCCTGCCCCCCACGCGCATCGATGGGGCAACGGTGCTGGGAAGCCTCGTGGCTGATGGCTGCAACATTGACCATGGATCGGTCATCGAGAACAGCCTGATCGGCCTGCGCTGCCACATCGGCCGGGATGTCACGATTCGCAACTGCGTGATCATGGGTGCCGACTATTTCGAGTCGGAAGATCACCAGCAGATGAATGCCAGGCTGCAGCGCCCGCCAATGGGCATTGGCGACGGCTCGGTGATTGAACATGCGATTGTTGACAAGAACAGCCGCATTGGTCGCAACGTGAAGATTCGCGCCAGCCAGGAAGTCGAAGCCGAGTATAGCCCGCTCGTCATTCGGGACGGAGTGAGCGTCGTGCCGCGGGGGGCGATTCTTCCCGACGGCTGGACTTACTGAATCTTTCCGAGCTCCGCGCCGCCGCTCCAATTGGAACGCTCGCTTGCGGTTTCGCCGTTCCAACAGCAGCTCGATGCATCTGAGCCGGCGAAACCGCAAGTGAGTGAGAAGACGTCGATCCGATCTGTAGATCGCGGCTGGACTCTCGTCTGGTAGCAACAGTTCTTGTGCCGCATCTGCCGTGATATATAATACACGGGCGGGCTGATGATGACCGATCGCTCAGGCTGCGGAGATCCGATGACCGACCGCTCCACTCCGTGCACTGCGCCCGTATGCTGGGTCTGGCTTGCACTTCTAGGGATGTCCTGCGCCTTGGCGGTACCGACAGCACTCGCCCAGAAGTCGTCAGCGGCCAAGAAGAAGCCCAGCGTCAAATGGCCCGATCTGAAGACACTGGACGACAAGTTCCGGGCCATGGAAATCATCCGGAACAGTATGCCGGCCCAGCGGGTCGCGCGGACCGTCCGTTTCACATCCGCCGATCTGGACAGCGAACTGGAACGCTATGTTTCACGCACGACGCGGACACCGTTTGCCGACATCGTGAATGACGAGACTTTCCTTCGTCGCGTGTCCATCGACCTCACCGGAACGGTCCCTTCGGCGGACGAGATTCAGACGTTCGTCAGCGACTCCTCATCGGACAAGCGGTCCCGGAAGATTGACGAATTGCTGGAATCGGATGCCTATGCCCGCAAGTGGGCTCGCTACTGGTGCGCCGTCATATTCCAGGACTCACCGGCGAACCGGAACTCGGTCAACCCTCAGGCACTCGAAGACTGGCTGCACGAAAAGTTTGCGGCCAACGCCCGCTGGGACGGGATCGTCGCACAAATGATCTTCGCTTCGCCGCAGCGACAGAAGGACAAGAAGGCACAGGAGAACGGCTGGCAGCAGGACGATGGTCCCAACAACTTCGTACTGGCCTGTAACCGCGAACCGGAACTGATCGCTTCCCAGACTGCGCATCTTCTTGGGGATCAGCATTCAATGTGCGGAGTGCCACGACCACCCATTCGACTCTTGGAAACGCGAGCAATTCCATGAGATGGCTGCGTTCTTCGCGCCGGGCAAATACTACATGACGGACCAGTATGATCCGTCCGAGAAGACGCAGATGCAGGCTCGCTTTCTGCTCGGAGAGAAACCTCCGGAGGATCTCAAGCCCGATCAGCGGCGTGTGGCCGTCGCCGGGTATCTCATCTACAACCCCGACAACTACTGGTTCGCTAGGGCGTACGTCAATCGCATCTGGAGTGAACTCATCGGCGACGGCTTCTATCCGGTCGACAGCCTCGGACCAGACAAGGATGTTGTCTATCAACTGGTCGTGAACCGGATCGCGGCTCAGTTTCGCTATCAGGAGTTCGACCCCCGCTGGCTGCTGAGACTGCTGATGAACACGCGCTTCTATCAGCGGGAGATCCGCACCATCTCGGAGGAAGCGGACCTGTTTACCGCCGTGCGGCCGGCCCGCCTGCGACCGTATGAAGTGGCCGACAATGTCGATCGGCTCGTGGGGGAGAACTCGAATCTCAATCGTCAGATTGCGAGCACGTTTGACCAGGACATGTCGCTCCCGCAACGCAACCTCGAAGGATCCATTCAGCAGGCCCTGCTGATGATGAATAACCCCACCCTGCAGGGAAAGCTTGCGTCCAGCCCGCTGAGAAAGGAACTGATCGACATCAAGGATGATCACGAGATGATCACGACCTGCTTCCTCGGGATTCTCGCGCGCACCCCCACGCCAGCGGAGCAGGAGCGCTATGTCGGACACATCAAGGCCGTGAAGAGCCGGGGCCAGGCGATCGATGACATGCTGTGGGTACTCGTCAACTCCGCCGAGTTCGTGACAAAACGCTGACAGCTTGGTCCGCAGCACGCACCCGCTCACGACTGATGACCAGGTCACGTGTAGAGGCCACAAATCGCCATGAACAACAACCTGCTCGATGTCAGTCTCGATCGTGAAGGACAGCTGACCCGCCGGCGACTGCTGCAACTCGGGGGAACCGGATTTGCCGGACTCTCGGCGACTGGCATCCTTCGTCGACTGGGACTGCGTGCCGACGAGATCAAGCGGCAAGGCCGGGCCTGCATCATGGTGTTTCTCACTGGTGCCCCCAGCCAGATGGAGACGTGGGACCCCAAACCGGGGACAGACAACGGAGGTCCGACGAAGTCGATCGACACAACGATTCCGGGTGTTGCCTTCGCCGAGTACTGGCCGAAACTGGCACAGATGGCCAGCGAACTCGGTGTGATCCGCACCGTGGCAGGCAAGGAGGCCGCTCACGAACGCGGCCGGTATCATTTGCGCACCGGACGCCGACTGACCGGAACTGCGAATCATCCACACTTCGGGTCGGTCGTCGCCCGGACGCTCGGTGATCCGGATGCGGAGATTCCCAACTTCGTCAGCATGGGCAGCACGATCAGCTCCGGATTCCTCGGAGTACAGGTCGCTCCCTTCGTGCTCGACAAGGCGGGGGAACTTCCGGCCAACGTTTCCACAAAGTTAAGTGACGCACAGTTCGCCCGACGACTCGCCCTGCTGCGTCAACAGGATGGTGAATTCGCGTCGGCCGGTGCGGAGAGTCTCGCACATGAGCATCAGGAGCTGTATGCAAAGGCAGCCCGTATCATGACCTCCAGTCGCCTGAAAGCCTTTCAGCTCAGCGACGAGCCGGACAAACTCAAGGAGGCGTACGGCAGACATGCCTTCGGCCAGGGGTGCCTCGTCGCCCGACGACTGGTCGAGGCCGGCGTTCCGTTCATCGAGGTTCAGCGGGGCGGATGGGACATGCACAACAGCCTGTGGCAGAACATGCCCAAGACAGCCAGTGAGGTGGATCAGGGTGTCTCACAGCTGCTGAAAGATTTGAACTCGCGCGGACTGCTCTCGCGGACTCTCGTCTTGGTGCTTGGAGAATTTCGGGAGGACGCCGAAGATCAATCAGCGCACGCCGGAGGTGGGACGCGATCACTGGGCTCGCAACTTCAACATGCTCCTGGCAGGGGCCGGCATTCAGGGAGGACGCTGCATCGGCCAGACCAGCAGCGATGGCATGGAGATTATCGATCGCCCGGTCGAGGTCGACGATCTGTTTCAGACGATGTGTACATGCCTGGGAATCGACGCCGACGAAGAGCTGATCACGCCCGAAGGCCGCCCCTTACGGATTGTGGATGCTGGTTCACCCATCAATGAGCTGCTCTCCTGATCCGATGATTTGGCCGCAACATTGAGGACTCGCGTTGTGCGCAATTCGAGTCGGCATTGACGCAATGTCATGTGAGTGGGAGAATCATTCTTGGACGTTCGAGTGTGTCGTACGGCACCGCGTCCGCCCCCCGCCCGACCCTCACCGTTCTGGAGAGTTCGCCATGCGCAAGACACTGTTCACAATTGCTTCATGCCTGTTTGCAGTCCCGGCCTTCGCCGGTACCGTGGAAGTCGAGAAGGTTCACATTTGCTGTCCGGCGTGTGTGAAGGCCATTGAGAGTACGTTGTCCAAGGCTGAAGGCGTCACCGATCTCAAAGTCGACAAGGACGCCGGCAAGGTCACCTTCGCGGCAACCGATGACAAAGCGGGTAGACGGGCCTTTCGCAGCTTGTTGAAGGCCGGATTCGCCGGCAACGCCAAACAGGACGGCAAGGCGATCAAGATGCCGAAGCTCGACGTCGCAGAAGGCACCAAAGCCAACTCGGTCGAGTTGACCGGCGTTCATCTGTGTTGCGGCGGTTGCGTGAAGGCCGCCGAGGGAGCCCTGTCCAAGGTCGCGGGCGTCACCAGTGTGAAGGGCAACCAGGAAGCCAAATCGCTGACCATCACCGGCACCGATGTCGACATCCTGAAGGCGATTGCCGCCCTGCGGGAGGCCGGGTTTAACGGCACACTGAAGACAAACTGAGATCTCTCACTATCGCAATCACTTGTCGACGGCTCGGCCCACCAAGGTCGAGCCGTTGTTGTTCTGAGGCACCTTCAGAGGCGTTGCAGGTCAGCGGCGGGGGACCTGCCCCAGCCAATCCCGGGTCTACACTCTGCGCACAGCGAATGTTCTGCAACAGCTCCTCAAGACGCGACACGACTGCGTCCTCCGTTCATCAGCCAGCCTTCCAGACGATCGAGCTGTCGATTGAGTTCGGCATAATCGGTTTCCGCAAGTTCCTCGCGACCAAAGCGGATGCGATAGAATGCATCGACCAGTTGTTCGGAGTTCCAGCCCTGCGGACCGCCATCGCCGGGATTACCGAGTTGACGCGCAAACGACTCGGTGAACTCTCGCTGTGTCTGAGCCGGAGGACGAGGCAGTCCCGCGTGTGCGGCAATGCGGCAAAACCGCTCGAAGAAGGGGACGACGATCCGCTCATGCCGACTTCCCGGCCCCAGCGACCTCCCCCACCGACGCCGCATCTGTTTCAACGCCCTGCGTCCGCCCAGGATCATCCCCGCGATCAGTACACCCAAGACAAACGCGGCGACCCCGCCCCGCCAACTGAACCACTGCCGCGGAGATCGCAGGGATGCGACGAACTCCTTCATCCGGTCCAGATCGGGACGAATTGTCTGCAGATTGCTCCACCAGGATTTGAGGCCGCCCACGGCGGGGTCATAGAACAAGGCCTGCTGCTGCTGCGGAGTGAGCATGGTCGCAGCATTCCAGGCCGACTTCATGCGATTGTTCCAGTCGGTCCAGAGATAGCTTCCTGTTGAGGCCATCGCCTGCAGGGTGGCGTCCCGCCCGGAAGGAGTCGGGTCGAATACGAGCCACTGGTCGTCCACCCAGGCCTCAACCCAGGCATGCGCATGCAGCTGCCGGACCTCGTACCGTCCTGTCTTTTCGTTGAGATCCCCCCCCTTGAATCCACTGATCAGTCGCGACGGAATGCCGGCCGCTCGCAGCATCAGCGCCAGTGCCGATGCGAAATACTCGCAATGTCCCTGCTTTCGATTGAACAGGAAGTCTTCGACCGGATCGATCGTCGGATCCTGAATGGACAGGCTCAGCGTGTAGTTGAACTGACCGGAATCGCGAAGATACCCCTCAAGCTCCCGGGCGATCGCCGCAGGAGTGCGGGCCCCCTCTTCCAATGACTGGTCGATGATCTGGTCGGCCAGTTCACGTAAGCCTCCCAGACTTCGAGGCAGGCGGAGCAGATCGTCGCGGTACTGTGTCAGAAATAGATCGAGTCGACGACTGAACCAGACCGGCGCGCTTGACCCGCGCCCTCCTTTCCAGGACCAGGCACGATACACAAATGGATTCGTTGTCCAAGGCTCGTCATTGTGCCCTCGGGGTTGACGCCGAAACACTCCCGTTATGAGATCCCGACGGATCCCTCCGTGTCGCTCCCGCTCCGCGTCGATGCAGGCCAGTCCAGGATCAAGCACGAACAACGTCTGGGTCCCGATCGGCTGCAAACGAATCTCCTGCTGTATCAAATCTGAGCGGTTCCGGTCGATCTCTTCGGTCATCGGTGCCGAGGCATCCAGGGTGATCTCCGCCGGCGACCATTGACCATCCGCGTAGTGGCTTAGGACGACGCCACGAAACAGCGGGTCGTCTCCCCCCATCAGCGCGGCGAGCCTCGCCGCATTCAGCGGGCGCGATGTTGCCGCATCCAGCAGGGAGACCTGCATCACCAGGTCGGCGCTTTCGAGAATCTCCCCCAGATCGCCGAGGCGGACCTGTTCGGTGAACCCCGTCAGCGTTCGCTCACCCTCCATCGGAGTATCGCGCAGAAACTGGAACCGTCCAACCCAGACGCGCGGCGTCAAGGCAAAGAATAGTCCGGAGACGACCAGCGACAACAGGGCATAGACGGCCACACCGGTGATGAACCTCCAGTCCAGCAGTCGATGGCCAACTTCGCTGGTCATCGAATTCCGGCTCATGCTCTCTCTCGGCATGCCGACCCGAGGGGCCGCGCCCCTTGATGGACGAAAAGCGAACAGACGGACTGGGGCGAGCCTCCCGTTCGCGGGACTGCATGACTTCCCCCTCGGCCTTCCGAACCGCCCGATGCAACGAGAAGACCGACAACGTCCACAAGGCCACAACGAAGAATCCCAGCAGCGACGCTCCAAACCACAACCCTTGCGTCAATACGGAACCGGTGGCAATCTGCAGAATCGCGAGGGCACAGATCCACCAGTACTGCTTTTGCGTTTTCGCCTGAAACAGCAACACCCACGTCAAATACACCAGCAGGTGTCCGAAGGCGAGGAGCCGCGCCTCAATACCACCGCTGAAGAACTCGATCAGCGCCGCAGCGAAGGCGGCCATTCCCAACGCATTGGCCCAGGGAATTGACAGGACAAACTGCTGCCGACGATCGGTCACGAACAGCGCCACAATCGCCAGTGGAATTGTCACCGCCGGCAGCACGGCACCCTCCGCCTGGGCAAAAATGGCCGCCGCCAGACACGTCAGCAGCGTCACATTCACCTGCAGGACGGACTGCAGCCGATGTGCGGGCGTCTGTGAGTTCATTAGGACCGCTGCGTTCATGCCGCCTCACTCGAACGTAAAAATGTGACTGAGTTCCACCGCGTCCGCAATCACCACCTGGGGAGATTCCAACACCGCGATCGAGCCGGCAGCCTGCTCCCAAGCGGATTGGGACATGCCACGAATCCCTTCGGCTCGCGGAGTCACAATCAGGGTCCGCGTCTGTGCGGTGCGGTGGGGTCTGGAGGTCGCCAGCAGCTTGTGCAAACTGGCTTGTGAATTGGCCTGGGTCAGCGCCAACAGGTCCAGCATCGATTCCACGGAGGTGGGGCCGCCGCCGCCCCATTGTTGCGGTTCTCGACCGTTGACGGCCAGAAACAGATGCCCTCCCCGGCTGCTGCGAATCTGTTCGAGGGCGACAGTCGCCACAAAGCTGACTGCGAGCTCGAATCGCTCCCGATCACGGGCCGTTGCCTGCGCCGGTTGCCACGCATCCAGCAGGACAATCAGTCGGCGGTCGCGACTCTCGCGGAACTCGCGGACCATCAGTTCTCTCATGCGCGCACTCGTTCGCCAGTGAATCGCCCGCATATCATCTCCGGCCCGATACTCGCGGATGCGATGCAGATCGTCGTCGCAAGCCCCCGCATGACTCTGCGTCTGGCTGACCAATTCCGTTGCGTTGATGAGCTTTCTCCGCCAGCCCGTCGACAGGTGCCCGATTCTGGGATAGACCAGGATCCGGGCTGGTTCCGCCATGACGATCCCCCGCTCAATGAGACCCAATGGAAACCGGGAGTTGACCTGGATGGGACCGAACGTGTAGCGACCACGTTGTGAGAGCCGCAGCTGGTACGCGCCCCACCGCTCACTGCGGCACGGTACCCGAGTAAACAACACCTCGGGATGCAGTCGCTCCCCGCCGTTGTCCACCTGGTCCCGAACGGCCATCAGCCAGACCGACAGCCAGCGCTTGGGATTGCAGCGCGACGTCGACCGAGAAGGGTTCACCTGCCATCGCACGCTGAGGCAAATGCCGGGCCACGCGGAGCCGTTTCAACATGCTGTACACAATGCCGCCATTCAGCACAAAGGGCCCCGCCAGCATCGAGAACACCAGCAGCAGCGTGTTCGATCGACCCAGCAGCGACCCCGCAAACAGCACCGTCATAATGACGGCGTACACCTGCCCTTCAACAGGCAGCATGAAGCGATGTTTGACGACCTGTGACGAGCGACGGCTGCGCAGCCTCGGCCACCATCCGGCGATGATCTCCTTCAACCCCCAGACCGACAGCGCGGTGCCGGCAATCAGCAGGGCGGTATGCCCCGGTTGGCCCGAAGAATCCAGCAGGAACCCGTACCGCAGTTCCATGCCGATCAGCGCCAGACCGACCAGCATGGCGGCCACTCCGTGCCAGGCGATCGTGCGGTGCGAGACTCCCGAAGACATGCGCAGAGTCCGAAGTGACAGAACGGAAAGATGTCCCCTATTCTGTGAACCGGACCTTCGCTCACGCAAGCCCGTAACGCGAATGCACTCAACGCGGAGACAGGCGGCGCTGTCCTCGGTGCACGCGTTGCTCATTGAGTTGCCCCAATGCCCGGGCATCGTGCGAGAGCAGCTTTACCAACTGCGAACTCGAGCAGTCGAGGCGCTCACCGGCCGCCTGCACGTTCCAGTCGCACGCCGCCAGGACATCGAGGAGTTCTGCAATCAGACAGGGGAGACTGCTGTGCCTGGCACTGATGACAAGCCGGCCATTGCGACAACGCGCGCGCCACAGCTCCGAGGGAGAATCAGTCGGAGCCTCCCGGTGAGCTGTCGCCAACAGCATCCGCATTCGCCGAAGCGCACTGGCCAGGTTCTCGGCCTGACTCCGACGTTCGCTCGCTTCGACCACCAGCCCGGTCATGGCGTGCGTCAGCCGGATGGCCGTCTCGACCTTGTTACGATGCTGCCCGCCGGGTCCGGATCGCCGCAGTCGTTCCACCTCGCAGGCGGATTGCAACTCGTCATCGGCAAGGCAGGCGGGATGCATGGTGGCTTGCACGACTTGCAGTTTCTGGACCCAACCACTGCGAGATCATCTCATTGAACAGGCCTGACTGTAGCGAAGCACCCCGGCTGCTTAAAGCAGCCGGGGTGCTCAGTTTTCAACCTCGTCTCTCAAATGTCGCCGGGGCTCGCAGTCGACAGCGGTTTCAAGAGCTCGACGTTCGAGCCTGCCGCGATTCGCTCAGCGATCTTCGATGGGCAGCGGCACCAGTCGCTCGGTGTTCGGGCCATCCACACCGTCCCCCTGTTGTTGAACATCACCCGTGACCGGCAGGCTGGCATCGTGGATCGCGACGCGGCGTGTCTCCTGGTTCAGCATCAGCCGGGCAATCTCCCGGATTTCCGCACCATTGAGACGCTGCAGGCTCGTGAGTTCTGTGAGCGGCTGCAGTGCCCGGACGGTACGGGCCACGGTGCTCTCGAGGATCACCAACTCCGTGAGACCCCGACGGACGCTTTCCAGTTGCCCCACCCGGACGTGGAACTCCTCCTGCAGGTTCGTCAGAAGTTCGAGTGATTCCACAGCGACCCGAATGGTGTCATCTTGTCCGACGAGCTTCTGTTCGAGTCCGATCAGTTGGTCGAGGTTTTGATGTGCCGCAACAATATCGACGGGAGGAGTCGTGCACAGAGCCGCTTCCATCGCCAGCAGCTCTGAGGCATGATCGCGGGCCGCGTCCACCTGCGTGCTGCCGTGAATCAACGTGTGCTGCAGGCCGATGAGCGAGTCGCTGATGGTTCGGGCGAGAGGGACATCGGTGCCGGCAGCGATGACCTGCTGCTTCAACTCCGACAGACCCGTGATGCTGGCTCGTGCGGAGTCCACGCCATCGTTCCCGGCATGTTCGACCGCCTTCTTGAGTCCCACCAGTCGCGAGAGCTGAGTCTGGGCCGTATCAATTCCCTGCGATTCAATCGCCACACGTCGCTTGAGGGCCCCTAGTTGCTGGAGCTTCTCGGCGGCGATCGCAATGCCTTCACCCTGCTGAGTGGCGGTTCCGGAAAGCGTCGAGATGCGGTCCTCGATCGCGGTGAGATCATCCAGTGCCCCGTGCAATGTGGCGAGTTGCCGGCTCTCGGCGATAACAGCGGACTGGAGCTGTCCCACCTGCTGCAGCGCGATGATCGCATCGCCGGCAACCTCCGATTGCTCCTGTACCTCGCGCTGCAATCGGCGCACCTGCTCCACGGCCAGTCGCGCACCTCGCAGACGTTCGGTCTGGAGCTGCAAACTCGTGAGCAGATCGTTGGTCGCAGTCACCCCGTCCCGCGCGTCGGCGAGCTGCCGCATGCCGATCTGCAGTGACTTGACCTGGTAGGTCAGTTCGTTGACGCGCTGCGCCATGGGCCGGGCGATCAGCGTGTACATGCTGCAATACAGGGCACAGATTCCAACGCAGAGCCTGATCCACTGACCCGACCGTTGTGGTGGTTCAATGCGGTGGGGCTCGGAATGACGGCGATCCTCGGGTCCGTGCATCCCGTCGAATCGGCGACTGGGGGGGAACTGTGCGACAGTCATGAGTGTTCTCCTGGATGAGACTCGATGGATGCAAGTGTTATCGCCCACCCATGTCGCATCCCTTCCGTGGAAAACTGTGCCGATGGGGGCATCCCGGAAAGCGGCGTGAACCATTCCGCTTAAGACGGACGCTCACGATTTGCCGCTTGTGGCGCTGTCGGCTCTTCGCTCATTGCCCTCCGCTTTTCGCCATCAGCCAAAACGAACAGAGCGCGTCGTACATGTACGGCGCGCTCTGTGGTCTCATGACCTCAGCAATGAACAGTTGCGAACGTTAGCGAAACATTCGAGTTCGATTGACGCTGGCAGCGGTCGGTGGGGCCTGCAGACTGGGCATCGGACTGTAGACCGGCTGCATGCCGCTCATCTGCTGGATGGTCGGCTCCGGCGAGATCGCCTGACGCTGGGGAATCGTCTGCCAGTTCAGCGAGGCGCTGGGATCCTGGGGCTGCGGAACTGGAGTGATCGCAGGACCAATGCCGGTCGCACTCGGCGACATGATGGGGAACTGTGTCCCATAGGGTGCACCGGTTGAGAACTGCGGTGCCATCATTCCGGTATGAGGGAATCCGGTGGAGGGACAGTCGGTGCAGCCCGTGTTGCCCGGCAGGCAAGGAGTGGGGCAACACGGAGGCGCAACCGCACGCACCTGAGGGACGTACCTTACGATGTGCTCGGGCACGCAGACTGTGTGTGTCTCTTGAATTCGCCGGGTTGTCTGCACGGCGACGTTGCGGACCCGCATCTGGGGCTGCATGACGGTCACTGGCACCATTTCTGTGTAACATTCCTGCCGGCATTCGACGTGTGGCACGTCGCGGCAGACGGTCACCTGCTGAGGACGAAACACCGTCTCGTACTTCGGGCAATATGTGGTCTCAAAGGCCGGAGGACAGGGGCTCGGGCAGGGTGAGGGGCACGGACTCGGACAGGGTGTCGGACAGGGGGGCACGCACGGGCGGGCACACCTTGGTCCGCACAACAGCGGACAGGGGAAGCGGAAGAAGCACCCCGACCAAGGGGACGGACCGCAGGGGTTGCACGGGTTGCTGGTTCCACACTGCGAACCACACTGATTGAACAGGCAGCAGCCAAACAGCCCACACGCTTGGGCCATGCTTGGGCACAGCGCCAACGTCAGGACCATGATTCCACGAGAAATCGACATCGGACGGACTCCATTCTGAGACCGAAACTGACCGGTTGTGTACCATTCACCCACGAATGGAGTCGGTCGCCGTTTCTTTTACACGCTACCCTTGCCTTCCCCGAGACCAGCCTCACAATCCGGCAGAATTTCGGCAGTTTCACCCCTCGGTAACTCGCAGAAACTGCCGCTCGGGAATCCAGTATGCCGGCTGCAATTGGCATCATTTCCTCAGACTGCGTATCTTCACAGGCACTGGACTCCACTGTCGGCCCCATTTCCATGATTCGTATCCGCCCCTTTGACCCCGACGATCTACCTCGCCTGCGGGATCTCGCGATGGCTGCCTTTGTCGGCGTCTCCATTTCCCAAGGTCTCGAACAACTGTTCGGCACTATCAACGGACACAACTGGCAGTGGCGCAAGGGGAAAGAGATCGACGCCGATGCGACCGCGGACCCGTCAGGAGTCTTTGTGGCTGTGCTGGCTGACCGTACGGAATTGATCGTCGGGTTCATCACCTCGCGGCAGGATACCGACGCCGGAATCGGCTCGATCCCGAACCTCGTCGTCGCTGAAGACTACCGGGGACAGGGGCTCGGGCGGGAGCTGATCCTGCATGTGCTCCAGCAGTTTCGTGACAGCGGACTGACACATGCCCGCATCGAGACGCTGGCACAAAACGATGCAGGCAACTCACTCTACCGCTCGGTGGGCTTTCAGGAGGTCGCACGTCAGATACACTTCGCCCTCGACCTGCGTGCGTCAGTCGATGACCGGATCACATCAGAGGACACATCGTCATGACGATCGCCGTCATCGGACCACAGGGACAATTGGGCCGCGACCTCCTGCCGCTTCTCGGGACCCAGGCAGTCGCGCTGTCGCATGCCAAGATCGACATCACCGATACTCAGGCCATAGCTGAACGACTGGGGACCATCGATGCGCAGATCGTGATCAACTGTGCGGCGTACAACCTGGTCGACAAAGCGGAACAGGAACCGGAAGTCGCCTTCGACACGAATGCGTTCGGCCCCCTCAATCTCGCCCGATACTGCGGCGAGCATGGTCTGGCTCTGATGCACATCAGCAGCGATTTCGTGTTCGGTGCCGATGCTGCCCGACGCAGCGCATACACCGAGCAGGACTCTCCGGGTCCCGTGAGTGTCTACGGTGCCAGCAAGTTGACCGGTGAGCAGTTCGTGGCGGCGTACTGTCCCAGACACTATATCGTGCGCACCTGCGGACTGTATGGACAGCCGGCTCCCCACTCGAAGGGGAACTTTGTACAGACAATGCTGCGGCTGGGCCGCATGCGCGATGAAGTCCGCGTGGTTTGTGACCAGCGGTGTACTCCAACCTCGACCGCCGATCTCGCACAGGCATTGGTGGAGCTACTCGCAACCGAACAGTACGGCTTGTATCACGCGACCAACTCCGGAGAGACGACTTGGGCGGAATTCGCGAGAGCCATCTTCGATGTCGCGCATCTGGGCACAACCGTCACGCCCATCACCTCGGCAGAGTTCGCCGCAGCTGCACGACGTCCTGTATACAGTGTGCTGTGTTGCGACAAATTGAACTCAGCGATCGGCCGCAGCCTCAGGCCCTGGCAAGCGGCGCTGAGTACCTATGTTCAGCAGCTTCCTCGGGAGAATTGACGTCGGACCCAAACCGCATGCACTCCTCATGGTGGGTCGTAGCCTCCCGGATGCCAGGGATGACAGCGGCAAATCCGTCGAACTCCCCGGAACGTACCGCTAAGCGGCCCGTACTTCTCAACGGCTCTAATGAAGTACTCGCTGCACGATGGTTCAAACCGGCAGCGTTGCCCCAGCCAGGGACTGACTGTCCATTGGTAGCCCCGCACCAGTGTGATCAGGATCGCGGCGAGCGAGCGACGCAAGATCGCCGGCATATGCATCTCACACCTCATTACGATCGGGGGCCGACCGTTTCGTCGGCTCGCCGCGCATCAGTCGTTCCCCCAGTCGCCGACTCAAGCGGACTAGCGACTCCCGGAACTGCTCGACGCCGGCACTCGTGCCAGCTTTGGGGATGAGAATCAGATCCAGCCCTTCAGGGATTTCGTGTTGACCGAGCCGATAGGCCTCACGCAGCAATCGCTTCAAGCGGTGCCGGCGGACGGAGTTCCCCTGTCTTCGCGATACGCTCAGGCCGATCCGTGTCTTGCCGCCGTCATTGAGGGCCGCGAACATCAGCAATCGGCCATCTCCAATTCGCTGTCCTCCCTCGTACACACGCTGGAAGTCCTGGGGACGACGAAGGTGACGCCACTTGGGGAAGGAAAACCGTCCAGTCACGATGTTTCCCCCGCCGCCGTCTCTGACGAGGTTGAACTAGGCGTGAGTGTCTGACGATCCGCAGCGTCGTCGGGAGGTGAGTCGCCGACAGTCCGGGCCGAGCGATGCAGGTACCACAGCTCGTCCGGCTTGGACGAAGGCTCGACGGGTCTGCGGACGATCCGTCGCAGTCGGGCACCCCACACCACAGTAATCGCCATCAGCGTCAGACCCAGGACGATCAATCCCGCCAGCAGGAGCACCCCGGCAGCCACACGCTCCTGTGCCCCTGGCTCCCGGTCGTGATCATGGGCTACGGGCGTCTCAGTCTGAATCAAATCGGACCTCGGCGGGTCGGCAGGCACCGCGCGACCAGTGAACACCAGTGTCATGCCCAGCAGCATCGCCTGGAGCCGTCGCCATCTACAGGCACCGGCACAACGACTTCTGGCAATGCTCGTCATTCGTCTACCTTCGGCTCCAGCTGCGGGAGAGCAACTACCACAATTTCGCCCGAGGGGACTGAGGTACTTCCGCGGCCAGTTGTTCGAGCAGGTCACGCACGCGATCCGTCATTTTGTCCGGAGCCACGATCTTCACGACAACAAATTGATCTCCCCGCTGCCGGGTCTTCTGGTCGGGAAAGCCCTTGCCGCGCAGCCTCAACTTGGCACCCGATGAGGTCGAGGGCGGAATCGTTAGCGACATCTGCCCTTCTGTCAGTGTCGGGACATCCACCTTCGCCCCGAGTGCCGCCTCGTTGAAGGTCAGCGGTACGTCGATCAGCACATCATTGCCATCGCGGCGAAAGTAAGGATGCGGAGCCACATGCACGCTCACCAGCAAGTCGCCGGCAGGTCCACTTCCAAGACCAGGCTCGCCCTGCCCGGCCAATCGAATGACGCTCCCTTCTTTCACACCGGCCGGGATCTTGATGTCGAGCCGCTCCACGTGTCCGTCGCGAGAAACTGTGACCTCATGTGTGCCCCCTTCTGCCGAGATGTGGAAGGGAACATGAATCGATGCGGAGAGGTCAGCCCCCTTTCGGCTCGCGGGACGGGTTTGACCACCCGTCGACGTCCCGCGACGTCCCCCCCCTCCGAACATCCCCCCGAACAGGTCACCCAGATCGACTTCGCCTCCAAACAGATCCTTCAGATCGACAGGCTCTCCCCCGCCCCCGGACCACTGCGGTCCCGCTCCGCTCCCCTGGCGCACGTTCTTGTAGGCGGCCCCGAACTGATCGTACTGCTTGCGTTTGTCCGCATCGCCCAGTACGTCGTAGGCTTCTGCCGCCTGCTTGAAACGCTCGGAGGCTGCCTTGTCATCAGGTTTGACGTCGGGATGATTCTCGCGGGCAATCTTCTTGTAGGCTTTGCGGATCTCGTCCGATGTCGCCGTTCGGGAGACTCCCAGAGTCTTGTAGTAGTCCTGCATGGGCAGCAACAGCCTTCAACGCTCAGACGAGTGAACCAGACCCCAACAGACATCCAGGCAGTATGTCATCAGGTGCCGGAACGCAAACCGTGGACTCCGATCATACGCGCGACTGCTACCGACGCAAAGCGACCTACCAGTGCTCGACCGGCCCATTGGGTACCTTCAATAATGCCGTAGGAACCTCACATTGCCGCTCACCATGCCGAAGGCGAATCTGTTCGACCAGCCTGTCGAACTCAGAAATGCTGTTGAATTGCCGCAGGGACGCTTCCAGATCCTCGGGGATCCCCAGCCGCGCACCATACCAGCCGGCAAACTTCCGAAACAGCACACAGGCGTACTCTCCGTGCTGCGCTGACATGAGCGTGAAGTGACGCACCAGAAACGCCATCTGTTCGTCCGGTGTCGGATCAACAAACCTCGCGTCACCAAGCCGCCGGAAGATCCACGGATCCAACAGTACGCCGCGCCCAGCGCCACTGCGGCACATCCGGTCACCTCCCGCATCCTCCGGGCATCGACGGGTGTACGGACATCGCCATTACCGACAACGGGAATGCGTCCGACCGCCTCCACCGTCTGCCGGATGCCCTCCAGGTCGACGTCACCTCCAAATCCCTGCTGACGTGTCCGCCCGTGGACCGTGATGGCCGCTGCCCCCGCCTGCTCCAGTTCACGCGCCAGCCCGGGGGCCGTGATGTGTTCCCGATCCCACCCCAACCGCATCTTGACGGTCACCGGGATGTTCACAGCTTGGACCACGGCGGCAACGGTCCGCCGGGCTCCATCCACGTCACACATCAGCCGGGCCCCACCCCCCTGCCCGTTCACTTTCGCCATCGGGCAGCCCATGTTGATGTCGACTCCCCGATAGCCATGCTGCTCCAGCCAGCGGGCGGCACTGACGAGTTCCTCACGCTGCCCACTGAAGATCTGTACCGACAGTGGTTGATCCGCCGGTGAGGTTGCGATCAGAATCCAGCGACTTCGGTCGTCCCGAGAGGAGCATCGCGGCCTGCACCAGGTCGGTCGTGGCCAGTCCGAGTCCTCCCAGTTCGCGAACCACCGTGCGAAACGCCAGATGTGTGTACCCTGCCAGCGGTGCGAGGAAGTAGCGGGAGGGCATCAGCCGCGAACCGATCATCAGTGGTGTCTCGTCGGGCGACACCACTCCCTCCTCGAGCCGGACCGACCGTTGTGACAACGTCCCCGGTTCAGCACTCATCGCGCTGCAACTCCTGGATCATCGTCAGCGTCTCTGCCAGCGGCAGCCCGACAACGTTGCTGAGACCGCCGTCAACGCGCTCGACAAACAGGTCCCCTGCTCCCTGCAGGGCGTAACCTCCCGACTTGCCGCGAGGCTCGCCCGTCGCCAGATACCACTCCAGCCAGCTCTCCGACGCCGCAGAAAAGGTGACCTCGCTCCGCACGATCTGCTCTCGGCGCTGGCCTGTTGCCGACGTCAGACAGACAGCCGTTGCCGCGGTATGCGTGCGACCCAGATAATAGCGGCGAAACCAGTCCCGCACGACACGTCGCATCGCTTCCTCGTCATCCGGCGGTTGTCCGAGGAAAGCCAACTGGCCTTCCTCGCTAATCCCGACAATCACCGTGTCTGCGGTCAGGACGACTATTCGATCTGCCAATCGCCCGTCGGCTCGTAACTGTCTCCAGACATCGTCGTTCTTGAGGCGGGCAATCTCCGTCAACCTTGCCGCGAGCGCGGGCCAGTCCGAGATGTCCTCGAAGCCGGGCTCATTGGCATCGGCCGGTGGTCGGACCTCGATCCGCGTCAAAGGGATGATGTGGCTGAGCAGCTCTCTTCGTTGTGGAGAGCGGGATCCCAGCACGATCAGTAGCTCATCGTCAATCATGCCGTGAGCATAGGAGTCCCTCATTTCTGGTGCAAATCGGGGCAATGGGCGGCATTCAGGGTGAAGATGTCGGATATCCTCCGGTTGTTGCCGCAGACAGCAAACACCCTTCAACACCAGTATCGTACCATTACGCGAGTTGGTTCACCGATGAGCACTCCGGAACCGAGACTCCCGACGCTGGCGGAACGACAATCGCAGCAGATTCGGCCTCCGAGCCGGGCAGCCATGTACCATTCCTGGCAGGACCTGCTGTTTCTGCACTGGACATTTAAGCCCGACTTGATTCAGCAATTGCTTCCGCCGGGGCTGCACGTTGACACTTTTGACGGCCATGCCTGGCTGGGGGTGGTCCCCTTCTTCATGCGCAATATCCGTCCCTGGTGGTGCCCCGCGATCCCGGGACTCTCGCACTTCCAGGAACTCAACCTGCGGACGTATGTCGTCGACGAACAGGGAACGCCCGGCGTCTGGTTCCTTTCGCTCGATGCCGACTGGCGCTGGCGGTCTGGTGGGGCAGAACGATCTACCGGCTCCCCTACTGGCATGCCCGCATGTCGCACACCCGCGACCTCCGAACGGGACATGTGACCTTCACCTCTCAACGTCGCGTCCCGCACAATTCAGGGATCTGCCGCTTCGAATACGTGCCGGACGGAGGTCCCGCCCCCGCGCTGCCGGGGTCGCTGGAGTTCTTCCTGGTCGAGCGATACATCCTGTTCGCCTCACCACGCGAGGGCACACTCTACAGCGGGCATGTGCATCATGTTCCGTACAAGGTCAGCCCGGCCCGCGTTGACTTCGAGATCAACGACCTGTTCGAGCGCAGCGGCCTTCCCAGCCCTGCGACGCCACCGGTCCACGTCCTCATGAGCCGTGGCGTCGATGTCGAGGTGTTTCCACTCAGGCCGCTGACCTCGTGATGACACGAACCTCTGAAACAAACCCCGGACCCACCAAAGTGAAAGGTGAGCCGGGGCCTGATGGGGCATCCGGATCCCCTATCGGCCGAACTGCACCGTAAACCCGTTTCGTCCTCCAATTCGCAGGGCGGGGTTCGACGGTGGCGTCAGGTTCCTCACTGAGGGAGCCGGAAGGGCCGGTCCGTTGAAGCCCGGCGAGTTGTAGTACGGCTGTCCCTGCTGCGGAATGACCTGCGGCTGCACCTGCCCTGGGGTCACGTCATACGGAACGTAAGGCACATTCGGCAGCGGGCTCACGCCAACCCCCGTGAACTGGTGTGCCAAGTCGTGCAACACCCTGAGCGTGCTGGTCATCCGGGCGATCGTCCACTGGATCCCGTGACGAGTCCCGTGACTTCCGATGTAAGTGTACCGACTACCATGGACCGGTGATTGATACGCGACTCCATACGAACAGCGCTGCAGACGTGCGTCGAGATCGCACAGCGCCTGCTGGATGTGCTCGATCTCGTCGCAGATCGCAGCGAAGGGCAGTTCCTGGAGGAGAACCTCCTGCAGATGCAGGGTGTGAGCGTAGACTTCATCCGCCCGACGAGTGAGGTCGCTGCAATTCCCCAGATTGCCGCACGTGGTCCGGACCTCCCACCGCAGCGAGCGGGCATCCCTCAGCACCTCGTAGGCCGTGTCCTCCAGTTGGCGGTAGTGATTCGCCGAGGCAGTCGAAGACATTCCGACGGCGAAAACGGCCAACGTCAGCAGTGTAGTCATTGATTTCATTGTTCGTGCTCCTGTCAATGTCACCGGGGGTGAGCGTCGCAGTCGCATCGCGCATGCCTGAATTCCGAAATGACGCGGCATACAACTGCTTAAACACAATAACTGCAATAAGTTACACGAGATTGTCATTCGGACGTATTTGCTGGAAAAGCAGCTGCCACTGTCGCGTTTTTATGACATGCGCCATCACACAGACAACACCGCAACCGGCAGATTCTGCAGCTTAATTGGCAGCGATTTGCGGGATCTCTCACCCTGTTGGTTGGTGGCGATTTTGAGGAAATCTCTGATTCTCCAGAACTTGGAACCGCCCCATTCGCGAAATCGACGCAGATTATCTAGGGTGGCCTGTGTTATGGATGACGCGGGCCGGTCTGTGAATCAATCACCCCGCATCAGAACGCATGATGGGAGTTACAATGCGACTGCTTTGGACCGGAATTCTGTCGTTCTTACTGCTGAATGTGATGCCGGCCGATGTCAACGGCCAACAAATTCACAACAGCTCGCAAACCCACACCGACGTCCCGCAGTCCGCGCACGACACGCCGCACGCTGACGATCCGATCAAGCAGCGGGAACATCTCGCGTTGCTGGACATGGTGTCGGACGCCAAGGCGACTGCCGTGCACACGGGCGGGCCGTTGCCGGAACCGGTGGCGAGCAACGCTGCCGGGACTCCCAGCAGACCAGTGCGGCTGGTGATTCCCGCAGGCGTGACCGGCATCGTCGATCACGAGTACGCCGGGACGTACGAGTGGATTCGGGTGGATGGCACACTGGAATTTGCACCGGGCGTCGATACGAATCTGAAGGTCGTGTCGCTGGTCGGCCTGCCGGGCGCGACGCTCAGCATCCAGCCGCAGTACAACAAGATGGCCGTCATCACGATCATGCCGCGTGGGCCACTGGACCGCGACAACGACCCGGCGGACCAGACCGGCTGCGTCATGTGGCACTCGGAGCACCTGAACATCCGGGGTCGGACAACCACGGCCTGGGCACAGCCGACGAGTCTCAGTGGTGATACGATCACGCTGGACGCGACGCCGTTGGCATGGGACGTGGGAGACGAACTGATCGTCCCCGGCGTTGGCAGTGTGCCGGAACAGGTCGTCACGATCACGGAGGGCCTGCCTGCGAACTCATTCCGCGTCTCACCCGCATTGACGGGGGACCGCACACTGGCCGATGGCACATTGCCTGTCGTCGGCAACCTGACCCGAAATGTGGTCATCCGCAGCGAATCCACTGAGCCGGATCAACGCGGGCACGTCATGGTCATGCACGTCCAGACGGGCACCAGTATCAAATACGCGGCGTTCGAGAATCTCGGCAGAACGCGGGGAGAAGATCCTGCCACGTCGATCGTGCTGGATGAGGACCTGCATTTCGTATCGGGTGACGAGAACACCATCGGCAGGTATCCGCTGCACTACCACGTCCGCAGTGGAGCGGATATCAACCTCGCTCCTCACCAAGTGGAGGGATGCGTGGTGCGAGGCGCTCCGGGCAATGGCATTGTGATTCATGGTGCTCATGCGAAGGCCGCAAGCAATGTTGTCTACGCCGCCTCCAGTTCCGGAATCTTTACTGAGAACGGATTGGAGCTGGGTGATATCATGAGCAACCTTGTGGTGGCGTCATTGAATACGGCCTATGTGCTGCCGAATGCCGGTGGTGACTTGGGGCAGGGCCGACTCAAGATCGGCCTCGGGCAGTTCGGCTTCCAGAACCACTGCATCTGGCTACAGGGTGGCGGCGTCGAAGTTCGGGGAAACCACTGCTACGGGTGCCCCAAGACGCGCGCACTGATCGGCGGCTACTTCAAGGGCATCGAGCCGGGACACCTTCAATTTCCGAAAGAGAACCTCAGGCCGGGGCCGACCAAGGATTCAGTGCCTTCGAATCATCCGAGCGTCCCGATCGACCGGCAGCCGTTCATTGTAGAGAACAATAAGGGTAGCGGTGCAAAATTCGGCCTGTTTGTGGCTGAGTCACAGTTCTCGAATGGTGGCGGGAAAGAGTTTAGCCGCTGTCACAACAACACGTTCATGGACGTGACTGAAGGAGTGTCCGGTCACTACATGCACTTCATTGAGATTCAGGGCTGCAGACTGTACGCACGGGTCGGAACTACGCAGGGCGGTGTGACTTCGCGAGTGAACACGTCAAACTACCGGGCGATCGATAACTACATCGAAGGATTCAAGTACGGCTACGCGGCGGTGCTCGGAAACGAGGTGGTCACCGACAACGAGTTCGTGCACTGCGGCACCGGGTGGCGCTGTATCAGGGCACGTTTAGCCAATCGCCGCGAGAGGTGACAGTGGCGGGCAACACGTTCGTCGATACCCCGGTGCAATATGCGTTCACTGAACTGTGGGCCGCACAGCGGACAGCGTACGACGCACGGGTGCTGATGGACGTGCCAGTGTCGCTCAATGGCAGGCAGGTCTACTTTCCATCACAGCACGCCGATTGGGTTCCGTTCGCTGCAAGTGTCGCGACCTACGGCGGATTGACCAACACGCAACTGTGGGAGCAGTACGGCAAGGCGGTCGCGGGCAGATTATACGACGGGCCGACCGAAGCGATCCCCGGTGCCGTGGGGACTGGCTTCTGGCTGGCGGAAATGCCTCCTCCTCCCGCGCCATCGCCTCCCAGACCGACAGCGACAGAACTCGTGGAGCAACTCCAGTCGCTTGTGAATGAGTGGGGCACGGCGACACCTGATCGGCAAGCCGCGATTATTGTCGAACTACAGGCCATCGTGCACCAACTGGGATCCCTGTAAAGTCCGGTCAGTCGCTCGGCTTGGCCGACATCCCCGTTCGAGGGCGCGGCATGATGGCCGGATCGCAAAATGACGACCTCTGCGGCGGATTGACATCCCCCGGCGAAGCCGTCAGATTACTGGTCGCTCTGGCCCGCGGGATTGCTATTCCCCGGCGGTGTCCATGTGTGGGACAGGTAGCTCAGTTGGTAGAGCACAGGACTGAAAAGGCTACCTGTCGAATGCGTTTTACCCCTTGTTTTATAGGCTAAAATGCACTTCTGCGGGATTCTGCTATCCGCCCCGAAAACCCCCGAAAACCCCTGTCTGTCTGGCTGGCCGGGTGTAGTCTACACCCGCTCGGAGCATGAAGAAAACCCCCGGCAGCCGCAGCCACCGGGGGTCGGACTACTGTTCCGACATGTGCTGTCACACGATCTGTGACGTCTCAGCCGCATCGCCCTTGCGACGTCGCCGCAGTCGCACGCCACAGAACCCCGCAGCGGTTATGCCGAGTAGGGCGAGCGACGTCGGTTCGGGAATGGCTGCGGTGTCTGTGATGCGAAGGGCATTGATTATGCCCAGAGTCTGCGTTGCTGCAGCAACATCAATACTGATTTGACCATTGATCGGATTCACATTGTCCCAGATCAACCAGTTTCCCGGTGTCAGTCCGTCACTGGTGCTACCCCATGGAGTGTTGACGGGCGTACCAAGGAACGTGCGGTCTGCGAGCGAGCCTTGCACCTGGATCGTATTCTGATAGTCGAAGGTCGTACGAGCCGAGACCACTTCGATCTGATAGGTTGAATTGCCAAGGCCGAGGAGTTGAAACACCCCCGCCTGACCATCGAACAGACCGGCACCATCTTGCGTGGCGGGCTGAATCAACCACGATTGATTCGGAAATGCAGCGAAATCGTCACCGAAAAAATTAGTCCACAGGCTGCCTGTCCCATCGATCGTCACACCAGTCCCTAGACCGGTATTCCAATCAATGAGATTTGGAGTCGCACCCGTCAATGCTGAGATATTGTTCCAGTTTCCTGCCGTTGTTCCCACAAGGTTTGAGAGGTCGATTCGAATATCGAGTGTCGCTGCGTGCAACTGTCCCGATGTTGAGCAGAGCAGTCCTATCCACGCCGCCGCCAGCAGAAACGCCCGGTTCATGTTGTCTTCTCCAACAGATGTTCTCAGGGAACTGAAGTTCTCATCACACCCGCTCCAGCCCGCAAAGTCAAGCGAACCGCCGCAGATTGTGCAGGCTGCCCCAGACGTCTCTTGAGTCGTCCCTGCCCATCGGAACGCAACAGCAGGCATCCTGTGCGTTGCGTTTTGCCACAAGGGCCGTTATGGCCCGTCCAGGCACGGGCTCAGTCCGCGATTCGCACCCGGCGGCAGCCATCCCTCGCGACACGCACCCACGCGCCGCCGAAGCTCTGTTTCTTCGTCCCACTCGTCGCGAATCAATTCGCACCGCTGACGAATCTCGCTGGCGTCGGGTCGATGCCCCGGAGAGTCTCTCGCTGTCGGACAACCAGGTTCTGTCGCGATACGTCTGCTCGGACATTCATCGCCCCTGCGACAAAGGAAGACCCCCGTCCGCCGGACGAACGATGCCAGCTCGCATTACAGTCGCCCTGTTGTGCGTGAGAAACCCTCCCGGTCGCGGAACAGCACGCGCATGCCGTTCCGGACGGAGAGGGAAGCGACTGGCACGCACCGCACGTGACATGCCAGCCGCTTTTGCGCTTAACTCAATCCAAAGAATGATTTCGGGACCCCGATCAACGTGGGCTTGCCCGCTCATCGCCTGTGCGATCAACTTGTCGATCATCGTGCGATCGGCGGAAGTTGACTTGTACCGATCGTGTTTGGTGGCGGATGCACGGGTCACCTTTCGCCGTGGTGGTGAGTAGGGGAACAGTCGCTCGAACGCCTGTAGGCTCGGGGTCGCTGCGCACGATCTCGCCGATGTCGTCTTTCGACAGGTGCACGCTGTGCGTCAGCCGGGACGTGCTCGGACGCCGCAGCACTTCGTTCGCCATGTCCACTATCGCCGTGGCGTGTTGACTCACCAGCCAATCGGCCCGGCCCCGGATGATGCGGTCGATCGAATTGCGGTTTCCATGGGCATACAGCGAAGCCAGGAACTGACAGTCGGACGCGCTGGCGTCGCAATCGGCATCAGTGCCCAGAATCTGCATCACCGCACAGCCTCCCATCAGACCAATGACCGCTGCCTCTTCCTCATCGACTCCATCGGGAAACTGGACGTGACCGCCCGATCCATCGATGGACAATTCGATCGGCGTGTGGCCATGGACCATCAGCCCGACGGCGTGCGCATTCGTGAATCGCGGTGGCTTCAATTGACATGGGCGACCAGCTCCTGTTCAGCCTCGGGAACCGGGAACGTGATATACCCCAGTTCCGGGAGTGTGCCGGAGTTAGCATCGAGCAGGCTGCGGATGTCGCTGAACGGCGTGAGTGAACCTCGGATGTCGGCCAGCCGCTGGCGGATACGAACCCATGCCGACAACTGTGCGTCACGATGTTCCGCCTTCGCAGTCACAGCCGCGATTTGCTCAGCAGTAGCGAACCGACCGAGCGACTCGCCGTAATCATTGCGGAGTTGCTCAGCTTGGGCGGCAGCCTGTCGCTCCAACTGGTTAATCAGGTCGCGGGCGGGATTCAATTCCCGCACCTCCGCAGCCAGTTTGGCAAGGTCGGCGTCGTGCCGCTGTTCAACGGTGACAGCCTTATCCTTCGCTTCGTGGAACGCCCTCCGCCGCTGAAGGTATTCGCATTCCTCGAGTCGCCGAAGGGCTTCACTGGCCGCTGCCCGCAACTGGTCGATCTCGGCTCGCGAGCGAATGCGGGCATCATGCAGTTTCTTCGCGGCCAGGTGAAATTGATTCTTCGTGAACATCTGTTGAACTCCTTTGTTGGGGACAGTTGCATTGTCGGCGGATTCGCTGACAGCGGAATACGAGCCTGTGCCGATTCGTTGTAAGTCGCCGGCCGCCGTTGTAAGTCGCTTGCGTCGGCGCGGGATCGAACTGCTCGGCACGATGCGAGTGAACGTGGCCCCGCAGTCGAGGCATTCGATCCGCCGCGTTGACCACGGGCCCCGCTCTGCGGGAGGATCGGATTCGGATGCGCTCGTGATTGCATGATGTCATCGTTCGCCTCCCGGTGCGGGCCGGTCGGCAATGAACCATGCCCGGCATCGTGCCGCGTCCTCGGGCGAGATTTGCTGCTGGTCTTCGAGTCGCACAATGGTTTCGTCGCCGCGAATACGAAAACTGACGCCCGGTGCGCCCGTAGGACTCACTGGTACGAAAGAAATCGGTTGGCCGTCGCTCGCGTAGTTCACGGTGCCGAACTTGTCGTGAAGCCTGCGTCGCGTTCTGCTCATGGTTGCGCCTCCAGTGCTTTGATCCTTTGCTCCAGCCACGATGCCGAATTGAGTTGAGTCGCCAAACTCATCGCGGAGCAGCAGCGGCGCTGGCAGCGTCTTTAGTGCCGGGTTTATCGGCCCGAAGAATCGCAGCACCAACAGGGCCTCTTCCCGGGGGGTGCGGCGATCGGATGGCTGAACCTCGGCTAGTAGTGCCGTCGCAGCGTTATTGCCGGATAGTCGTCGTCGCGTCATCGTCTTATCTCCTCGGGAGGCGAGCTGCCTCATCGGTGCCGTCGGATAGGTCCATCTCGCGTAGTAACAAACGCAACGTGTTCGATGCGGCCCTCTCGGCAGAGGCAGCCGGGTTTTCTCGCAGCTGCCCGAAGCGGTCGTGGACCATCGGCCCCGTATCGGCCAGGCATTCCCGGAGAACCGCCAGCCGGTCCAATTGAGCCCCTGCCGCCTCTAACAGCCGCAGGGCCGCCGGGTCGCTGAAGTCGTACAGGTCGGTCATTTCCCGGAACCAGTCCTGCGACGCGCCAGAAAGCCAGGACGGCGGGTTGATGGCGTCGGTGGTCGTGTGCATTGTCACTCCTCAGAAAAAATGTTCGTTGGATTCGGATAAAAATACGTAGCGCTGGACAGGCGGTCTCCTACCCAAAACTGTAGAATCGCCTATGCCCCCCATTAGCGCCGTCGGCAGTAATGGCTGCCGCGTATAGGTGCGGGGTGCGCAATGGCGTGCTAGGACTTCGGGGTTGGCTTCGGTGTCGGTATTGTGTCGGCATAGGGCTTTGGTGTCGGTGCGTCCTGCGTGATCTCCACAACTCTCACGTTGAATGCTCGCAGCATTGTCTTCAGGCATCGCTTGAGTCGTCCGATGTCGCTGGCTTCGATCAGGAGTCGGTATCGCATCACCATTCCCCACAGGTTGTGCAGGTGCCATCCGTCCCGAGGGGTGCATGGCATCGCGTGCAGTGATTCGGCTCGGGCTTCCCCCGACAGGTGCCGGCCCGGCAGGCGGGTGACATGTCGAACCCACAGGCAGGACAGACCGGGGGCAGGGGCGGTGGTGCGGGTGTAGACTTGTCCAGCCGGTGCCGCTTGGGTGCGGCGAACTGGACATTGCCAGTCATCTTGAATCCGGTGTCCCGCAGGTTGATCCGTTCGGCAACCCCAACGTAGGCGGCAGCCGCAGCCCGTGCCCCAGGTATGTCATTGGCATCGACTGCGGCATCGAAGGCGTCATCGGCTGCGTCGAAGGCTGCCCAGTCCGCGGCCGTCGGGAAGGCGTCGACCGGGACCAGACTGTTCGCGTCGTCGATGGACTCGGATCGCAGCTTGCGGAAGTCGAAGGCAGCCGGCTCGGGGACAACCGCCAACAACTCCTGATAGCATTCCTTCATCCCCGACCGGATGCGTTCATCCGTCTGCCCGACGGCTTCGATCTTGTCTCCCGGGAGTCGACGTAACTGGATGCCGGCGGCACCGATCAGGGTCAACAATTCACCTAGCTGCATGGCTCAGAACTCCTCTTCCCTGAGGCACAAATGTTCGTTGCATCCTTAATCCAGAACCATTAAGGATGCAGCCAGAACCATTAAGGATGCAATCGGGGATTGCATTATCTAAGTAGTAGTAGTTATTAGACTTAGCATTAAGGATGCAACGAAAAGTTGTGCCTAGGACCACCCCTATTAAGGATGCAACGGGCTGATTGCATCCTTAATCCCGGTTGCACTCTGATTGCATCCTTAATCGGGTCCGACGATGAAAGACTTAGGTCGATTGTTGACTTCAGTTGTGAGGGTTGGGGGCGGGAACCAATGCCAGTGTCCTGCCCCGGTTTCCTTCTGTGCCGATCCGATCCGAGACGATCCCGAGGGACTTCTTTGCGTCCTGCCAGGGTCCGCGTTCCTCGATGCCATCCCTCCGTGCCGCCGTCAGTAGCGACTTGGCGAGGGTCGGTTCCGTGAGGTTGGCTTTCAGCCATTCCACAGCCTCAGCAAACGCTGGCTTGTCCCGCTTCACGACGGAGGCGAGATTGTCCAGCCGTGTCTTCACTGGCTGGCTCTCCCACTCCACCAGCGGCACGTCGCAGCCTTCGACGGTGGTGCCGATCAGCCGGAACGCCAACCCGTCGGTGTCGCCCAGGTTGTTCTTGGCCGACAGGAACAGCCGGCGGGAATCGTCGTCGGGATCGTTGACAACCGCCCAGGCCGTGCGGCAGGCCGCAATGAAGGCGATCGACCCGAGGGACTTGTGAATCCCCTTCCGGTTCGCGGCATCCTTCCCGCTATGTCCGATGCCGATGCCGGCGGTCCGGGTCTCCTCGAGCATTCGCACCAGCGGCGTCAGAACGCGACGGACATCACCCGACAGGTTCTCGTTGACGGTGTCGCCCAGGACGCCATTCAGCGGATCGATAACCAACAGCCGCACGTCGCCGATGGTGTCGATGGCCTTCCGCAGCACCGGGATGTCCCGGTCCAGCAATAAGATGTCCTCGGAACCGTCGGCCCGCGTCATGGCCCCGATCAGGTGCAACCGCGACGGTACACCACCGGCTGCAACGAACCTCGGCAGGATGGTGTGCTCGAAGGAATCCTCGATTGTGTGCATCATCACGTTGCCGGACTGGCACACGGGTGCCATCGGGGAAGGTCCGGCCCGGCCGTGATCCGTGCCATGATGTCAATCACGGCCGTTGTCTTCCCCGCACCCGGATCGCCGAACACGGTCGACAACATTCCCGCCGGGATGCGTCCCTTCCACAACCAGTCGACCGGCTTTACCGTCAGGTCCTCCCCTGAGTGAACCGACAGGCTCACCCCCGCCGACGGTGCCGCCTTGCCGTTGGCCGTCGGTCCATGTTTGCGGATCAATCCTTCGACCGACTTCGTAACCTGTCCCGCCGGCATCGGCGGGGTGCAACGGGATGCCCACTCCATCGCCAGTGCCGGCAGGTCCGCGGTCACGCCTTCGGATGGCAGCAGCCTTCCCACCAGTTCGCAGCAGAACAGTGCGTTCCGTTGGCCCTCAGACGCCCCAGGATGCGTTCTCAGCGTGTGCGGCATCTCCAGTGACATCGAAGCGGGTGCGGCACGCAGCTGGAGACAACGCCCAGGACGGGATCACAGGCAGGCCGGTCGGCCCGCAGTCAAGTTCCGTGGTCCAGCGATACGGCTTCCCGTCGAACATGGACGGCGACAACAACGACGTACCCGCCGCTTGCCTTCAGGTCGACGTACTCGGCGATCGCCCGGCCGTTGTTGTTGGATCGCAGCAGACTGGACGGGTCGCGGAAGAAATGGTGCATCCCGCCTCGGGCGGTCACCGATGTCGGTGCCGCAGACAGGTCCAGTTCCCGCGTCGGATCGTCCGGCCAGGTGCAGCCCCGGTACAAGTCGCGGTCGACAACCGCGAGTCCTTCGCAGCGAGATCCGACGTTGCGCCGGGGGAACTTCTCCCACCACGCAAGAATCTGGCTCTCGTCGCACGGTCGCTTCCGTGTGTCCGTGCGATCCGCTCAGCGGAATCTTTAGGCCCGGCTGACACGGGAACACTGTAGCCCAGTTCGGCGTACCGGATGGCAGCTTCAAGGTTCGCGTTCATCCCTTCACCCCATATCGCCAGAACATGACGACACGGCCACAGGGAACCGTGAGCGTAGGGGCTATGTAGCCTGCAGCCTGCAGCCGTTTCCTTGACTGTCGTCAGAGACGACGGTGGCGAGCAACACGCGTCCGCCAACGGTGCCGACGGCGTACCGTCCATGCTGAACAGCGCGGTCGGCAAGCTCGAAGAACTTACGTTCAATCCGGGGATTCATTACCATACCCATGGTGTCTCTCCTGAGATACGCCGCCGGCAGGGAAGGTGATCCCCGCCGGCGGCCCCGTTTGGCACTAGGCCACGCTGCGGATTAAGGTCTCGACCCGGGTTGCACCGGAGTCGGTCTCTCCTACAACGACCGTGCCGGCCGTTCCCGCGAAGGGTGCCAGGTCAATTTGTTCCCCCGGCTTCGCCTCGCGCCCCATGATGGACCGCAGCAGTTTCGGCAGTGCCGCCTTCGGACCAAACTTCAGGGAAGCAATTCGGGTTCTTCCTGCCCGGCGTGCTCGCCAGCGGTGATCTTCCACACGAACTTCACAGCCGGCGGCAAGTCGTCCGGTCCGAGTTGGTGAACTCGTCCACGCCGACGAACTCGGCCGCGTAGGTGCCCAGCGGGACGCCCTCAGAACCTCGAAAATCAATCTTTACCATCGTCGTCTCTCCTTGATGCGCGACGGTGCCAGCGATGTTGCCGGTCGATGTCGCAGGGGTTGCGGCAGGGTGTGATCCGCCCAGCCGTCGCCGCGACCGGCCGGGCGGAATGGTGATTTCAGAACGGCCCTGAAGGAATGGAACGGGGCTGCTGTCGCCTTCGTCGACGGGGAGTCTCGACTGCAGGTGCCTCGCCCCGCTCGTAGGCCAGGACTGCCGCCTCGCTGATTCGCCAGTGAGACCGACCGACCTTGAAGCCACGGAGTTTGCCGGAGGTCAGCAGTGCGCGGACCGTGTCGGGCTTGCAGTGCCAGCGACGGGCGACTTCTGGGGGCGTGTAGATCGTCACTTCCCCTCCCCCGCGTCAGCCGCGACAGGGACAATCAGGGGGGCGATGTCATCCCATACAAACCGGATTGACCCGTCCGGGAGGTAGTGCGGCAGGCGCCGCTTGCGTGCCAGTCGTTCGGCCCGCCCGAGGGTCCACCCGAGGCGGTGATCGACTTCATGCGAGTTGAGCAGATTGCTGTTGGTCCTCATGATAATTCATGGCCACAGCAGGTCGGGAAAACGTTTCCCTACCTTTTCGGACGTTTCCCTACCTTTTCTTCCTCCGTCGCTTCACCTCACCGACTGATCTCGGGTGCGGCTTCACCGTCACGACCGTAGTTGTGAGTCGCCTCGGCGCTCATCCGTCGGCCATCCCGGCTATTTGCCAGTTCCTGCTGCTTCATGGCAAGTTGATTCCACCACTCGATCAGTACCCCCCTCTCAACGAGAGGTTGTCCGCCCTTCGGGGGCTTCGGGATCGACCTTCAAACCGTTCATTCAGGGACTGTCACCTTCTCCCGACTTCATCGCCCGGCGGCAGCCCCAATGCGTCGACGATATCACGCCAATGACGTCGCCTTCGGCGTATCGACCCTGACTTCGATAGTTGGTGCAGCAGCCGGGGGGCTAGCCGCGAACAGTTCCATCCCACGGATCGCCTCATCCAGCCGCCAGACAATCTGCCGCCACTCACCCGGCTCGCAGGCCCAGGATTGATCTTTGAAATTGCGGATCGCCGCATCCGTGTCGACGATCGCTTGGCGAGCGTCATGGTCGGTCGTGCTGGTGAACGCCAGCGACCGCAGATTGTCGTCCCAGACAATCGCCACAATGCTTCGTCGTGCGACTGTTGGTCAAGGTCCCTATGGTACTTCGCCTGCACGTCAACGACTGCCTGCCGCACCCGTCGGACTTCGTTCAGATACTCGCGGATCGGGGTCGTCATGCGTGCACCCCCTTCCCCGAACAACCACGACCGGACGTGAGCGGCAAGGTCTCGCATTCGCTGTTCGTCGACGATCCCCTGCCGGTAGACCGAAGCCATCGACCGATCGCAGTGCCCCATTGCGAGGTCGACCGCAACCTGATCTCGACAGCCGCCGCCGATGATCTCGAACGTCCTCCGCAGGGTGTAGAAGTTCAGCCGGCGTCGACCGTTGATGTCGAGTGCCTGCAGGACTTTCCCGAATGCGGACGGAGATTGCATTCAGGTGCAGATTCTTCTCCGCCGTCGCCCCCAGCTTCGTCCGCACCCATCGCTGGCGGGTCCGGGTGAGGAACACGATATCGGCGTCCTCATCCGACCGAGGTTCCCGACGGGACTGCAGGACTGCCTGTAGTGCCTCGACTGTCTCCGGCCACAATGCCGCCTGCCGGTCGGTCTCCGTCTTGACGCGGGGGTAATTGAGCCAGCCCCGCGACAGGTCGATATGGCTGGTCCGCAGGCATCCGCAATCGGTGACGCCCAGGCCAGCGTTGATCCCCAGCAACGTCATGGCGCGGAGTTGCGGGTCCGCCTTCAGGGCGACTGTCTCGCCATCCGGCCGGGTGTAGTCTACACCCGCCAGCGCCGACAGGATCGCCAACAATTCCTCCCGGCTGAACAGCAGCTTGTCGGAATTGTTGCGGTGCCGGCGGATCGCCTTCGCCCCCGGCTTGTCGAACGACTGCCCGAAGTGAACCGGAGCGGCGATCAGCCGTTGATCCGCCGCAAACTTGAACAACACCCGGCAGCGACCGACCTCATTCGACAGGCTGGACGTTGCAAACTTTGTCGCCAGCTTGGAGCGGTACGCCTCGAAGTCGGCAGGCCCGAGGTCATCGACCCGGCGATCGGGTCCGAAGTGATCGACCAGACGTTTGCAGGCCCGGAAGTAGTCCCGGTAGGACAGGTCCGTCAGTTCACCCGAGGCGACCCGGTTCCGCTTCGCTTCCAGAAACAGGTTGCACAGCACCCGCAGAGTGCAGGCGTCCTTATCGTCAGCGAGGACCGGCGGTTCCAGACCTTGCACCCGGTACGGCCATTCCCGCTCGTACCGCTTGAGTGCCGCCGGCCAGTCAGACAACGGACCAAAGTAGAACGTCCGCTTCTTGCCGGCGAACTTCAGTTTCTTGCACCACTGTTGCGCCCCCCGGTGAGCGGTGAGGGGGAAGCCATCGTAGGGCTTGAGTGCAGCCGCAGACTTGGTAGACTTTGCCATCGTTCAGCACCTCCGGTTTACAAGCCAGGTGTTGGACAGACGCCCGCCGGTTACCCCCGTGCGGGTGTCTCTTTACTGTCGCAATAGACTACCGGGTGTAGTCGCGGGTGTAAAGGGAATCAACTCCAGCCGACAGGTAGAACGAAAACCCCTTGTTTTCAAGGGTGAGGACAGGTAGCTCAGTTGGTAGAGCACAGGACTGAAAATCCTGGTGTCGGGGGTTCGACTCCCCCCCTGTCCACTTTTCTCAAGTCTCGCATCGCAGTCAGATCTCGTGCTGCAGATCACGGCACATTCGGGGTTACGCCCCGTTTCGCGAGCCACGCCTCGATCAGCGGGTGAACGGCAGCCACCGGCAATTCAAGCACCCGACAAAACCGGGGCGGGTCACGGTGCCTGGAAAACCCAGTGATGATGTGGCCCCTGGCACACTCAACAGCAATCTCAAGCAAGCCGGCTTGAAAGAGTGAGGTCGTCATGCGATTCGCAGTTGTGATCGAGAAGGCGGAAGGCAATTCCTCGGCATACGTTCCGGATCTTCCGGGCTGCATCGCCACGGGCGTCACGCTCGATGAAGTGCAGCAACAGATTCGGGAAGCAGTCGAATTTCATCTGGATGGCATGGGCGAAGACGGCATTGACGTTCCAGAGCCCCACAGCCGTGTGGAATATATCGACGTAGCCGCATAGCAAGTCCGTCGATACAGACAGCACGCAGCCGCGCAGCCCCCCAAGTGACAGTATACACTCGTGTGAAAGCATGAGCATCGAACAATTGCGTTGGCCGGCGCGGCGGAGCACTCGGAACTTGAATTCCACGTCACTGGCGGCAACCCGGTCATCGCTGCCGCTCAGCCTCGCAGGCATATATTGCCGCGAGGGACCTTTCGCAATGATGATGTCCATTTGTTAGAATCCATCTCTCAATGACTTGAATCAGGAGGAAGCCATGACAACCCGAAGGCAGTTTGTGCAGTCCCTTCCCGCATTCGCCGTGGCCGGTCACCTGGTCTTCGGTGAAGGGGCCGCCCACGCCCAGGAACCGGCCCCGGTACAAGGGCACTTCCATCCCAAGGGCAAGGCTCCCTCGAAGTTCACGCTGGAGGTGCTCAAGAAGTCCAGGGCCAATCTGCCGTTCAAGGACAAGCGGGATTTCGAGGAGCAGAAGAAGGGCCTCCTTGCTCCAATGAAGGACCTCAAGATCAAGGCCGACGCCGGGCACGTCGCCTGGGACATGGAGCGGTTCCAGTTTCTGGAGACGCAAGACGACTTCGACAGCATTCACCCCTCGCTGCTTCGCCAGTCCGTGCTGAACAACAACTACGGCCTGTACGAGGTGATCCCGGGCATCTACCAGGTCCGCGGCTTCGATCTCTCCGACATCACCTTCATCCGGGGCAAGGCCGGGTGGATCGTGTTCGACCCGCTGGTGTCGGAGGAACCGGTCCGGGCCGCCTGGAAGTTGTTTCAGGAGCACGTCGGCGAGGGCTTGCCGGTCTCAGCGGTGATCTACTCCCACACGCATGGCGACCACTGGGGGGGCGTGCGCGGCATTGTGAACGAGGAGGACGTTCGATCCGGGAAGGTGCCGCTGATCGCGCCCGCTGACTTTCTGGATCATACGATCTCCGAGAATGTCTATGCCGGCAACGCCATGAACCGCCGGCTGTTTTACCAGTACGGGCTGCTGCTGCCCGCCAGTCCGTATGGATATGTTGGCCAGGGACTCGGCCAGGCGGTCTCGGCCGGCACGACGGGGCTGATCGCGCCCAACCGCTACGTGGAGAAGCCGATCGAGGAGTTTGAGGTCGACGGCATCCGGATGATCTTCCAGAACACTCCGAACACCGAAGCGCCGCGGGAGATGAACACCTACATCCCCGGGATGAAGGCGTTGTGGATGGCTGAGAACGTCATCGCGTCACTGCACAACATCTACACGCTGCGGGGTGCCCCTGTCCGCGATCCGCTCAACTGGTCGAAGTACATCAGCGAGGCACTGCATCGGTTCGGCGTGGAGGCCGAGGTGATGTTCGCCTCGCACCACTGGCCGCGCTGGGGCAATGACCGGATTCAGGAAGTGCTCCGCGCCCAGCGCGACCTGTACGCCCACATGAACAACCAGGTACTGCATCTGGCCAACCAGGGCGTGACCATCAACGAAATTCACAACTTCTACCAGGTTCCGAAGAGCCTGTTGGCCCAGTGGCACTGCCGGGGCTATCATGGTTCGCCGGAACACAACAGCCGCGGCGTCATCCAGCGCTACCTGGGGTTCTGGGACGGCAATCCGACAAATCTCATCCCGCCGCCGCAAAGTGAATCGGCGTCCCTCTTCGTCGAGATGATGGGGGGTGCCGAGAAGATCCTCGTGAAGGGTCGGCAGTTGCACGACGACGGGCAGTACCTCCTGGCCCAGGAGATCGTCAACAAGGTGGTGCAGGCCGAGCCCCAGAACACATCCGCCAAGGACCTGCTGGCCGATATCTTCGAGCAGGTCGGCTATCAGCAGGAGAACCCGGGCCTCCGGAACAGCTTCCTGGCCGCCGCCTACGAACTCCGCTCGGGGATCCCGCAGGGGGAAACTGCTTCTTCAAGCAGCCCCGACGTGATCCGGGCGATGTCCACGGAGTTGTTCCTCAACTTCCTTGGCATCCGCATGGACAGCCGCAAGGCGGAGGGGATGCGGTTCACGATCAACCTGGTCACACCGGACAATGGCGAGAAGTTCCTCATCGAGCTGGAAAACGCCACGCTCACGAACATCCAGGGCTTTCTCGCCGATAAGCCCGACCTGACGCTCACCATCAACCGCTCCGATCTGGAGCAGACGATGATGGGAGCCAAGACGCTCGAAGCCCAGCTTGCGGATGGCACCGCACAGGTGGCAGGCGACGCCAGCGTGTTGAATCAGCTCGCGTCAACGATGGTGGATTTTGACCCGCGATTCCAGATCATGCCCGGCACCAAGGCCAGCGACGCGCAGCTTGTTCACGCGAATCCCTACGAAGCTGTACCGGGCCACACGATCGCTGAATAGCAATGGCCTCACAATGCTGGGAGACGATGCCCATCGGGGCTGTTATCATGAGGGTCGCGTGTGACGATTCCTCAATTGCCGCGTCGCCATGAAGATCTGGTTCAACAAGGTTCACGATTCCCGCCGGGCGTTGCTCGAAGTCGATGGCGACGAAGTCACCATCGGCCGGGATCCCTCGAACCGCCTCGTGCTCAAGAGTCCGCTTGTCTCGAAGCGGCAGGCGGTCGTCCGCCGTGACAACGGCCGGCTCACGCTCCAGAACGTGGGCATCAACTCCTGCATGGTCGGCGAGCGGGAGGTGATGGGAGGTGAGAGCGTTGACTTCCCGGCGGGCGAAACCGTCCGCATCTGGCCGTACACCGTCACGTTCGAATCGGACGAAGCCGCCCCCATCAGCCGGCAGGAGCTCGAGTCGCATCTTCGCTCGCTGATGTCGGGGCTGGAAACCAAGGTCCATCAGAAGCTGCTCGAACGCTTTGACCTGTACGAACTCGAACACAATCAGCTCGGCAATGAAGAATCGATCCTGCTGCTGGAGAAACACATCGAGGATGTGTGCCGGGAACTCAGGCTGTTTGGCGACCAGAACGATGCACTGCTGGAGGAGCTGATCGGGCTCACACTGCGTGACTACGTCATCAACCAGTTGATTCTGGAGAGCGACGACGAACGGTTCCGCAACAACAAGCTGACGTGGAATGAGTTCGACGTCCCCGCGACCCTCGTCCCCGAACGGGAGACCGAACTGCAGAACCTGCTGCACTTCACCCGGCAGAAGCTCAAGCTGGATGAACTGCCCGACCTGTCGGCCCGCATCCGGCAGACCGAACAGGGCTTCGCGGAGGTGTTTCCGCTGGTGCGTCCGCATCTGCACAAAGAGCTGCGGAAGTATCTGGTGCTGCGGTCGCTCAAGAAGGATCTCAAGGACACGGTGTTCGGATTCGGGCCGCTGCAGGACTTGCTCCGTGCGCCGACGATCACCGAGATCATGGTGGTGAAGAGCGACCAGATTTATGTCGAGCGCGACGGTGTCGTCGAGCTGTCGGGTCGGCGGTTCATTTCCGACAAGGTGACGGAATCGATCATCGAGAGGATTGTCGCCCAGGTAGGTCGGCGCATCGACAAGTCGCAGCCACTGGTCGATGCCCGCCTGCCCGACGGCAGCCGAGTCAACGCCATCATTCCGCCACTGGCGGTGCGCGGGCCGTGCCTGACGATTCGCAAGTTCCCGGCGTATCGCTTCAGCATGGATGACTTGATCGAGCTGAGGACGATCACTCCTTCGGCGGCGAAGTTTCTGAGAGCCTGCGTCATCGATCGCCGCAACATCCTGGTCTGAGGAGGTACGGGAACCGGAAAAACGACGATGCTGAACATCCTGTCGGCGTTCATTCCCCATCGCGAACGGATTGTCACGATCGAGGACACGCAGGAGTTGCAGTTGCATCAGGACCACGTCGTTACGCTGGAGACGAAGCCACCCAACGTCGAGGGGGCCGGCGAGTACACGATTCGTGCGCTGGTGAAGAATGCGCTGCGAATGCGACCCGATCGAATTCTCGTGGGAGAATGCCGGGCCGGAGAAGCCCTCGACATGCTGCAGGCGATGAACACTGGTCACGACGGCAGCATGACGACCGTGCACGCGAACAGTTCCGATGAAACGATCAAGCGCCTGGAGGTGCTGGTGCTGATGGCGGTCGACCTCCCGGTGACGAGCGTCCACCGTCAGATCACGAGTGCTCTCGATTTGATCGTCCAGATTACACGAATGCCTGGAGGCAGGCGGGTGGTCACGCAGATCAGCGAACTGGCAGGTTACGACGCCGACCGCAAGGAGCCGGTCATTCACGACATCTACAACTACCGCAACGGTGAGTCGCTGCTTCCGACCGGCTACATGCCGACCTTCATCGAGAACCTCATCAGCAAGGACCTGCTGAAGCTGGAGTTTCTGTACGGGGAGACATGAGTCCTGCATGTCACATGCGGGACGGCACTTGCCGCATACGAGCTCGCAGCGCCAGCAAGTGGGCCTGTGCCCTTCCGTTCGAGGCACACTCGCTCGCGCTTCGTGCTTGTGCCGCCGGCAGACTCGCGTCTCTATCACGCTGGCGGCAGCAGTGCGTTCTCTTCAAACGAGTAACGGCAGAACCGGCAGACGCGGGCCTGTTCCTGTACCAGCTCGGCACACATGGGGCACGGCTTTCGTCCGGCGCGCGAACGATGTGGACCGGCGAGAGTCATCGTTGTCGACTCCTCAACTGCCTCACTCTGGTCAGCAAGCGTGACCCTCTCGCTTACGATTCGTGCTCGTCCCACGGAGTCCGCCGGGACCACCTCGGTAGACGGCAGTTCCCGGTGCGCCTGCCAGCGACGCGTAAGCTTCGACTGGATATGGTCCAAATCCGGAACGAAGAGACGCTGCAGCACGATCTGGGCACCGTAGTTCTTCTGCTGCCACGTCATCAATGAGGCCTCGTCCAGCACGTCGGGTAGTTTCGACCACCCGCACACGGTGAGGGCCGCATCGATCGCCTTCTTGGCCGCAGGCACATAGCCGATGATGACGTACGCCAACCGCAGCAGGCCCTGCGCCCACTGGCGATCACCATCGTTGACCAGCCCTTCGAGGTGCCGACGCGAGTCGACATAGGCATCCGGGTCGCTGGTGCTCAGTGCGAGATAGTCCATGCCCCAGATGCGCAAGGGGCGTGGTTCCTGCAGGTTCGCCCAGGGAATGAAACCGGTACTGATATGGGAATCCAGCACCAGTCCGTCTTCGCGGAAGATCAGGACTCCGGAGTTGCGCAACACCAATCGCGTCACGAGAAATCCAGCAATGCCGGAGATCAGGGCCGCCCCCAGCTCGCGGACGTCGGACAAGTCGAGCAGCGCGACGGCACCCTGGAACAGACAGAATAGCCCCACTCCCAGAAACAGCCCTCGCCAAGCGATGGAAATCCTGAGGGGGAATCGTGTCTCCTGCGACATGCCAGCCTCCATTCCGACGCCTCCATGGGTGAACTCGGGGGCGTATGATGCCGGGTTGCCTGGATTCGCTCAACCCCAGATTTCCCAACGTGTTTCGGTGTTCCAACCGGGCCGTTAGACTGACATTGGATCACCGAATCGACAGACCAGACAGGAGCTGCAGCGATGTCCAGCCCGGCAGAAATCCCGAAGCGACCCACCAACCGGCTGATTCACGAGACGAGCCCGTATCTCCTGCAGCACGCCTACAACCCGGTGGACTGGTATCCCTGGTGTGACGCGGCCTTTGACCGCGCCCGGCAGGAGGACAAGCCGGTGTTCCTCTCGGTCGGTTACAGTGCGTGTCACTGGTGCCATGTGATGGAGCACGAGAGCTTCGAGAATGAAGCGATTGCCGCCCTGATGAACGAGCACTTCATCAGCGTCAAGGTTGACCGGGAGGAGCGTCCCGACGTCGATCAGATCTATATGGCGGCTGTGCAGCTGATGACGCAGCGGGGAGGTTGGCCGATGTCTGTCTTCCTCACCCCGGACAAACAGCCGTTCTATGGCGGCACCTATTGGCCGCCGACGTCGCGCATGGGGATGCCCGGCTTTGCGGACATCCTTCAGAAGCTGCATGAGATCTGGGTCCATCGTCGGGATGAGGTGACGACCAGTGCCGGCTCCCTGGTGACTGCGGTCAACCGCATCGCCTCATCGACTTATACAACCAAGCCACTCGATGAGGGGATTCTCTGGAATGCGATGCAGAGCCTGCTTGATTCCGCGGATCGGCATCATGGTGGATTAGGCGGGGCACCGAAGTTTCCCCATCCGCTGGACATCCGAGTGCTGCTGCGCTGCTGGAATCGATTCCGCCTGCAACAGACCGACCCGGGCGACACATCGGCGGCGACCAGTGGTCCACCTGACCTCGATCACGTTCAGCGGGCAGCGCAGGCTGATGAAGCTCTGGATGTCGCCCGGCTGACGCTCGACAAGATGGCACGGGGGGGCATCTACGATCATCTGGGAGGCGGGTTCCATCGCTACTCGACCGACGAACGCTGGCTGGTACCTCATTTCGAGAAGATGCTCTACGACAACGCACTGCTCGTCCCCGCGTATCTCGAGGCCTTTCAGATCACGCACGATACGCAATATGCACGCGTCGCGACCGATACACTCGACTATGTCCTCAAGGAGATGACCTCTCCCGCAGGAGGATTCTTCAGCACGCAGGATGCCGACAGCGAAGGCGAAGAGGGCAAGTTCTTCGTCTGGTCGAAAACCGAGATCGAGCATTTGCTCGGTGCCCAGGACGCTCGCATCTTCTGCACCGCCTATGACGTCACCACCGGCGGCAACTGGGAGGGGACGAACATTCTCCATCGCCCTCTGTTGCCCGAAAAGACGGCGGCCGTTCTCGGCATGACGGTGGATGATCTCGAGCAGACACTCGCGCACTGCCGTGCGAAGCTGCGTGCTGCTCGATCGCTGCGCGTGGCACCAGGCCGCGACGAGAAGATCATCGTGGCATGGAACGGCTGGATGCTCTCAGCGATGGCTCTGGGGGCGGCGGTGCTGGGAGAGGACCGCTTTCTGCAAGCCGCGACTGCCGCCGGCGACTTCATGCTCCAGAGCATGCGCAATGAGCAGGGGCGTTTGTGGCACGTCTACAAGGATGGCGAGGCGCGCATCCCCGGGTTCCTCGATGACTATGCCGGCCTTATCGATGGATTGATCGACGTATATCAGGTCTCCGGCGTTTCACGATATCTCGTCGCGGCCCGGGAGCTGGCAGACACGATGATCGAACTGTTTGAAGACCCGGACAATGGTGTCTTCTTCTATACGCCCGCCGATCACGAACCCTTGATCACCCGACTGAAGGACTCGCAGGACAGCGCCACGCCGGCAGGTAACTCGCTGGCGGCGGCGGCGCTGCTCAAACTCGGACGGCTGTGTGGAGACACGCAGCTGCTCGACCGGGGAATCCGCGTGCTGCGAGCGGTCTCCGGCCTGCTGGCCGAACATCCTCGTGCCGCGGGTCAGACCCTGATCGCCCTCGATGCCTGGCTGGGGCCATCATTTGAAATCGTCATCCTGCCGGCCCGGGACGAAGAGGCGGCGGTGGCACTCGTCCACAAGCTGTATCAGCGATTCGTCCCGAACAAAGTTGTAGCTCTGGGAGGTTCACGCGCTGACGGCGACTTGCCCCCCACATTGAACAGCCTGTTCGCAGAACGCTCGCCCGTGGGAGGCGAAACGACCGTCTACGTTTGCCACGACCACACCTGCAGCCCTCCCATCACCCGCGCGGAGGAACTGTGGACTTTACTGAATCAACCACTGTCCGGTTGACCGGCGATCGGCGGGGATGTAGCGTGAATGTCGGCACCCCTGCAGTATCCGCGGTGCCGCAGGTGTGTTCCTGCGTGTGATGTTCTTTCCAAATACCATTGAGGAGAGTTTGACAGATGCGTCTGAGCTGGTTGACATTGGCGGCCATCGTGAGCATGGCGTTCACTTCCATGACAGGTTTGTCCGGCTGCGCAGAACAGCCGACGGCGGACACCGCGACCGAATCAGTGGCCGAGACACCGTCCAAGCCGGCATCGATGGATGCGGCGAGCCATTCTGATCTGGGCATGGAAAGCGGGTCGACGCTCGGCGGAGATCTGGGGAGCGGCGACGTTCTTGAAAGTGGTTCGACGCTCGGCGGAGACTTGGGAACGGGTGATGCCATTGAAGGTAGCGCGACTACGGGCGATGCCACCAAAAGTGCCCCGGCCACAGGTGAACCCATTGAAGGTGACTCGACCACCAACGACGCCCCTGAAGGTGCCGCGACCACCGGAGAGAACCCATAGGGATCGCCCGCTAGCGAGTTGGGGGACGCGAGTCCCCCGATGGAGACGAGCGACGGACTTGGTACGTGTACAGCGTCCACTGGCCTATTCTCATCCCTTCACGCTCAACAGGTACGAAACGTGGGTCTGCTGATTTCTCTTCTCGTCGTTCCAGTTCGGACTTCCACCTGACCGGTACTGCCCGAACTCCGAATGGAAGGGGGCTGATTTCGGGGCGCATAGTTCGCCAGATGATCGTCTCCTCTACTGGCGATACTCAGCACAGCTTCATCCAGCCAACTCGCTCCTGCGCATGCCAGATTGGATCCTTGCCGAACAGGGACCGCTTGACTATCGTTAGGCGGGGTCCGGCGACCAACTGCCGGCCTGCACCACGGTGATCCTCCCGCCTCTTTTCTGCCGGGATTTGCACGCAGGTCCCCCGGACCGCGTGAACCCCGGATGAATCATCATCTGCTCATTCAGTGGCCCTTCGAGAGCTGTCATGACCAGGATTCTTCAGTCCCTCGCCTCCCTCACTATCGTGACCTGGGTGTCTTCGGCACCTGCAAATGAGTTCGACTGGACGAACTGGCGCGGCCCGCAGCAGAACGGAATCTCCACCGAAAGGAATCTGCCTGACGACTGGAATCCGGACGGGGGTGATGGCAGCAATCTCGTCTGGAAACGAGAGGATCTGGGAACACGCTCCTCACCAATCGTGATGGATGGCAAGCTGTATGTTCTCTGCCGCGATCAACCGGGAACCAAACAGGAGGCTGAGAAGGTTGTCTGTGTCGATGCCGCCACCGGCGAGACCATCTGGGAAAACCGCTACGGCGTTTATCTGACGGACGTGCCTGCCGAACGGATCGCCTGGTCTGCGGTCGTAGGAGATCCGGAGTCCAAGTCGGTGTTCGCATTGGGAGTCTGCGGGCTGTTCAAGTGTCTCGATGCGGATACGGGGGAAGAGCGCTGGTCCCATTCGATGCACGAGGAGTATGGGGTCCTGAGCACGTTCGGCGGTCGTACGAACTTTCCAATCGTTCACGAGAACCACGTGATCATCAGCGCGGTGGTGATCGGCTGGGGCGATATGGCCAAGCCGGCCCATCGCTTCATCGCCTTCGACAAGCGAAACGGGCAACCGGTGTGGTTCAACGGCACACGCCTCTTGCCGGAGGACACCACCTACAGCTCTCCGGTCCTGACGGCATTCAACGGCGAGGCGGCGATGGTGTTTGCCTCCGGAGATGGTGCGGTTCATGCCTTTCAGCCCCGTACAGGCAAGCCGCTGTGGTTCTACAACGTTTCGAGTCGTGGCATCAACACGACGCCGCTGGTCGTGGGTGACCGCGTGTATTGCGGCCACGGCGAAGAGAATCTCGACGACACCCGCATGGGGGCCCTGTTCGCCCTCGACGGCACCTTGTCGGGCGACATCACCACGCGGGGCGAGATTCTGGCGCGACAAGGAAGTGTACATCGGCAGAAGTGCACCGCTCATGGTCGGCGATCGTCTATATGCCATTGACGATCGGGCCAAGCTGAATGTCCTCAATCCCGAAACCGGCGAACTGATCGCCGAAGAGCGGCTGGGGACGCAGATGCGTAACAGCCCGATCTATGCCGACGGCAAGATCTACACCTGCTCGGCCAATGGTCGCTGGTACATCCTCAAGCCCACCGACGAGGGTGTCGAGATCATTCACAAGTTGCGACTGGACGGGGAATGCGATGGTTCGTTCGCTGTTTCAGCGGGACGCATCTACATACCGATGTCGAGCGCCCTGTATTGCATCGGCAAGCCCGATGTCGAACCGGCGATGGATCCGGTGCCCCCTGTGGCGGTGGAATCCCCTATTGAAGACAAGACCCCCGCTCAGCTGCAGATCGTGCCTGTGGAATGCCTGCTTCGTCCGGGAGAGCAGCAGCCATTCCATGTCCGCCTGTTCAACGAAAAGGGACAGTGGCTGCGCAATGCCCAGTTCGATGTCGACCAGGTGACGTTTGAAGTTGATGGCCCGGGAAACTTCGACTCTGTAAAGGGACTCTATTCTGTTCCCAGCGGACACAACGAGCACTCGGGTGTCATCATCACTGCGAAGGCGAACGGCATTACGGGCCAGGCGCGCGTCAGAGTTGTTCCGCCACTGGACTGGTCCTTCAACTTTGATGACGGAAAAGTGCCTGTCACGTGGGTGGGTGCCCGGTATCGCCACATCGCCATCGACTACGATCTGTACACCAAACTCAACGACGAGAATCCGCTGGCCGCGCGATTGTACATCTACCTGATGACGGACTTCATCAACGGAGGAAAGACGGAAGCGGTTTACGATGACTCGACACCTTCCCGCGTGTGGTCGGCGATGATGGCTTTCCTCAGAATGAATGAGGAAGGGGCCAAACCCAAGACCGTTGACGAGGCCAAGGAGAAGCTGGGCCTGGCTCTGCAGCACCTGACGGCAGAAAAGGTACTCAGCAACGTCGAGTGGTCCACATGGGAACGCGAACTCGACGGCCAGACGTTCACCGAACCGCGTCTCAAGGTCACCCGGGGTGAGCGACAGGTGGATGGAAACGGTGTGATGGTGAAGATCTCGACAATTCCCAAGGGCGCACGCAGCCGGGGGTGGATGGGCCCGGCGGACCTCACCGGATACACAATGCAGGCCGATGTGATGGGAACGACGATGGACAATCAGATTCCGGACATCGGACTCATCGGGCAGCGATATACCATCAACCTGATGGGAGCCAGCCAGCAACTGCAGATTCGCCAGTGGGATGCCCAATTGCTGATGGCCCAGACCGTCCCCTTCGAGTGGCAGGCCAACACCTGGTACACCATGAAGTTCCAATCGTCGGTCGAGGACGGCAACGCCGTGTTGCGCGGCAAGGTGTGGGAAAAAGGGACCGCAGAGCCTGCGGACTGGACCGTGACCGCCGAGCATCAACCCGGGGAACACGTCGGCAGCCCGGGACTTTATGGAGACGCCAAAGTCTCCGAGATTTTTTACGACAACCTGACCGTGACCAAAAATCAATGAGCCTTGGCACAGTGCGCAATCGCCGGAAACCCCCGGCATGCGCCTAGTCGCCACTGGCGCCGTGGGAGAAGCGATCATGAACCGATTCTTGTCTTGTCTGTGTGGGCCGGCCCTGCTGGCCGCCATCACCTGTACCCCGCTCGTCGCGCAGGAGGGAAGCTCAGGTTACGACCCCACGCAGGCACTGCTCGACGAGGTGTCTCAAATGAACGTCGGCCCCCAGGACTGGCCCCAGTGGTCCGGGTGGTCGCACCGCAACAACACTCCCGCCGGCAGCAATATCCCGGACAACTGGGATGTCTCCAGTGGCAAGAACGTTCTGTGGGCGGCTCCCTTGGGCTCGCAGACCTATGGCAACGTCGCTGTCGCCAACGGCAAGTGCTTTGTCGGGACGAACAATCATCATGGGTATCTGAAGCGATACCCCAAGACCGTTGATCTGGGCTGCCTGCTCTGCTTCGATGTAAAGACCGGCGAGTTCCTGTGGCAGCACTCCAGTCCAAAACTGGCAACCGGCCGCGTGCACGACTGGCCGGACCAGGGCATCTGCAGTTCGTCCTATGTGGATGGTGAGCGACTGTGGTTTGTCACATCGCGCGGGGAGGTCCGCTGCCTGGACACCGAGGGCTTTCGCGACGGCGAGAACGACGGCCCCTACAAATCGGAAGATGTCGAAGCCCCCAATGAGGCTGACGTCATCTGGGTCTTCGACATGATGAGCGAACTCGGCGTTTCACAGCACAACATGTGCAGCTGCTCGGTAACGGTGATCGGCGACATCCTGCTGGTCAACACGTCCAACGGTGTCGATGAATCGCACATCAACATCCCGGCACCCAACGCCCCCAGCTTCATGGCGATGGACAAGAACACCGGCGAGGTCCTGTGGACCGATAAGTCTCCGGGGATCAACATCGTGCATGGCCAGTGGTCCTCACCGACGTATGCCAATCTGGGCGGAGTCGACCAGGTGCTCTTCGCCGGTGGCGATGGATATCTCCGCAGCTTCGCCCCCGCCGGCGATGGCAATGGCAACGCGAGATTGCTCTGGAAGTTCGACTGTAATCCCAAGACCTCGAAGTGGGAATTGGGAGGTGCAGGCACCCGCAATAACCTGATCGCCACTCCGGTCATCTATGACGGAATGGTCTATGTCGCTGTCGGCCAGGATCCCGAGCATGGTGAGGGCGAAGGACACCTGTGGTGCATCGATCCGACCAAGGCGCTCGATGGCTCGGACGTCAGCGCTGAATTTGCTGTCGACAAGGATGGCAACCGGCTGCCGCATCGACGATTGCAGGCCGTCGACGTTGCCGCCGGTGAAAAGGCCGTGACGAATCCGGATACGGCCGCGGTGTGGCACTACCGGGGCTTCGACCTCAATGGCAATGGCAAGCTGGACTGGGAGGAGGAGATGCACCGTTCGTGTGGCACGGTCGCCATCAAAGACGACATCCTCTACATCTCAGACTTCAGTGGACTGTTTCACTGCCTCGATGCCAAACAGCTCTCCGACGTCAAGGACGACAACGGCGTGCCCTGCCCCAAGGCTTACTGGACATACGACCTGTTTGCGCAAGCTTGGGGGTCGCCGCTGATTGTCGACGGCAAAGTGTACGTGGGAGACGAGGAAGGGGACGTCGCGATCTTCCGACATGCCCGGGAACAGGAGCTGATCCGCGAAGTCAGCATGAACAACTCGGTGTACTCCACGCCGATCGTGGCCAATAACGTGCTGCTCATCTCCAACAAGTCGACACTGTTCGCCATCGTCGAGGGGGCCCAGGCGTCGCAGACCGCGAGTGCCGAGTGATCGCAGAAGTTTGGTCGCGAGTCAGAGACGAGTGCGCGCCAGCCATCGGCATTCGGTTGTGAGTGATCGCACGCCCGGATATTGTGGAGGCCTCACCCCACGATATCCTTCCTGAGGAGATCCCACCGATGCCACGACTGCGTCCCGCTCTCATCCCTCTGTTCGCGGCGCTGCTCCTTCTCCCGACGTCATCACTGCAGGCGGAGGTCCGGCTGCCGAAGGTGTTCGGAGATCACATGGTCCTGCAGCGCGACACGCCGGTGCCGGTGTGGGGCTGGGGCGAACCAGGCGAGACCGTTACCGTCTCCATTCGCGAACAGCAGCAGACGGCCAGGGTCGATGACGCCGGCAACTGGCGAGTCACGCTTCAGCCGCTCGAGTTGGGGGACGCCGCCACATTAACGGTGATGGCACCCAGCGGAGATCAATCGTTCTCAGACGTCCTCGTCGGCGAAGTCTGGGTCTGTAGCGGACAGTCCAACATGAAATGGACTGTCGGCAATGCCATCGATGCGGACCTCGAATCGCTGGGAGCTCATCACCCCAATATCCGGCTGTTCAATGTCGACCAGAACACAGCGGCGGAACCGCTCACGGATCTTTCGGCCCAGTGGCAGGTCTGCACACCGGAGACTGCGCCCCCCTTCTCCGCCGTGGCGTACTACTTCGGACGCAATCTCCATGACGTGCTCCAGGTGCCGATCGGACTGATCGAGACAGCCTGGGGAGGCACACGGGCCGAAGCCTGGACCAGTCCGCAAGCCATGGCCGCGACCGAGGAACTCAAGCCGATTCTCGACACCTGGGCCGATCGTTGTGCAAAGTTCGATGCAGCCAAGTCGCAGCAGGAATACGAGGCAGCCATCGTAAGCTGGAAGGAGCGCGTGGCACGAGCCAAACAACAGGGACGCCCGGCCCCCCAGCGGCCGCAGCCTCCAAGCGACCCGCGACTGGATCAGCATCATCCCAGCAATCTGTACAACGCCATGGTCGCACCGCTGGTCCCCTTCGCGATCCGGGGAGCGATCTGGTACCAGGGGGAATCGAACGCCGGGCGTGCCTATCAATACCGCACCCTGATGCCGACAATGATTCAGAGCTGGCGGGAGGCATGGAAGCAGGGAGACTTTCCCTTCTACATGGTGCAGCTTGCCAACTTCCGCGAGATCAAGGATGAGCCTGTCGAAAGTGACTGGGCCGAACTGCGCGAAGCCCAGATGATGACCATCGACGCCCTGCCGAACGTTGGCGTGGCCTGCATCACCGACATCGGTGCCGCGAAAAACATCCATCCGAAGAACAAGCAGGACGTCGGCAAGCGGCTCGCCCGGCTGGCGCTGGTGGACAACTACGGCTTCGCCGATCGCCTCACACGTCAGGGGCCCGTGTTCCAATCGCTGAAGATCGAGGACGGCAAGGCGCTTCTCCAGTTCGACACTGGTGGTTCGCGACTGATTTCGTACTACGACGAACCGCTGACCGGATTTGCAATTGCCGGTGCCGACAGGCAGTGGCGGTGGGCCGATGCGGTAATTCGCCCGGAGGCGACCGACGTGCTTGTGCTCTCCCATCCAGACGTCCCCGAGCCAGTGGCGGTCCGCTACAACTGGTCCGACAACCCGCAAGGGACTCTGTACAACACAGAGTATTTGCCAGCCTATCCCTTCCGCAGCGACGACTGGCCGGGCGTGACGGAGAACAACGTCGCACCGTAACGTGGTCAACGTGTGAACGTCTGGTCTTGTTCCCTTCAGGGAGCAGGACATCAGAAATCAGGCTCAGGAGTTCGATGCGATGATTCGTCCGCTGTTTGTGTCCTCCACGGTGCTCCTTGTCACTAGTCCGATAGCCTTGCTGAGTGCCGCTCACCCGGTTCCCTTCGAGGTCCAACTGCTGACGGTTGATGCCAACGAAGGGTGCGATGTCGCCGACTTTGATGGCGATGAGAAGCTCGATGTCGTGGCCGGTCGCAACTGGTATCGCAATCCCGACTGGTCGCCTCGTCCCGTGCGAACCATCGAAGACTGGAACGGGTACGTGCAGTCCAACGGAGATTTCGCCTACGACGTCAATGGCGATGGACGCAAGGACGTGGTCGCTGGATCGTTCGTGCCGACCACCGTCTACTGGTACGAGAATCCCGGCGGTGAGCAACTTGAGCAGGGACTCCTGTGGGCGAAGCATCTTCTGGGAGACACCGGCCATTCGGAGAACGAGGGCAGCTTCCTTCGCGACATGGATGGCGACGGTACCCCGGAATGGGTCAGCGACTCATGGAACAAGAACAACCCGCTGGTCATTTGGACGCTGGGTGTCGAGTCTCAGGATGTCAAAGTGCCTCAGCGGACCGGCAGCACCACGCAGCAGCGGGAGATGCCTGTGCTGCGGCGAAATCTGATCGGTGACGTCGGGCAAGGCCATGGTATGGCCTTTGGAGACATCAACAACGATGGCCGCGAGGATCTGCTCGTGGGCACGGGCTGGCACGAACGCCCCGCGGGCGACATCTACTCAGAACCCTGGAGCTTCCATCCCGACTGGGATCTGCATGCCAGCGTCCCCATGCTCGTACACGACGTCGATGTGGACGGCATCAACGATCTGCTCTGGGGACAGGGACACGATTTCGGTCTGTATCTCTGCGCGGCGCGGCCCTGATGGGAACGGACGCCTGCAGTTTGACCAGTCAGTGATTGATGAGTCCTTCTCGCAGCCGCACTGTCTGCATCTGGCTGATCTTGATGGCGACGGACGGCCCGAATTGATTACCGGCAAACGGGTCCGCGCCCACAACGGGAAGGACCCCGGAGGGACCGAACCCCCGTTGCTGTGTTACTACACCTGGCAACCTGGGTCCCTGGCCTTCGAGAAGCACATCATCAACGACGGCTCGGTGGGCATCGGGCTGCAGATTCGCACCGCCGACCTCGATGGAGACGGCGATGTAGAGATCATCGTGGCCGGCAAGGAAGGGACGCAGATCGTCTGGAACCGTCGCAAGTGAGAGACGCTGCCGCTTGACTCGCCTTCATGCGCTGGCGGTTCTTTCGTCGGGATAGACGTCGAACAACTCTTCGAGCATCGTCACCTCCAGAGCCCACTCGACCGCCGAGCTAAGATGGCACAATCTGATGCGAGTGCCCCGCTGTTCCAGCCGGCGCTGGGCCGAAGCCAGCGTCCCCAGCAGCAGGCTGTCGACTCTTTGAACCTGTGCCATGTTCAGTACCAGCAGCGGCGTCTCACAGGCATCAATGGCTGCCTTGAACTCTCGCCGCCAGTCCTCCCGCTGCAGGTAGTCATCCGGCTGGTTCGTCTGCACACGCACGAGGGTGAGCGGATCGCGAACCTCGACCTCAAAGTTGCTTGTCATCTGGAACTGCCCTCTCCGCGAACCTCTGGACGTCCTCACCAATTCGCGCACGCGCATCTTCGACACTTTGACGTTCGTATGCGTGGCCGTCTCTCCCACTCACGCAACACCACACATACATATGGGCATGAGGACCGTTGGCGGTCACCTCAGCGAGGCACAACCAGTCGGGCCCGTTGGTCAGCGACACCAATGCGGGCGATACTGCCTCCGTTGAAGTCGAGAAAGTCGGCTTCGATCCCGTCGGAAAAGATAACGCCCCCAGTTGCCATCCGGCTTTCAATCACCAGTTCATCAAGGGCGTCGATCCGACCGGCGACGAGACTGGCGCCCGACGTACGACTGATGAACGGCTCGCGAACTGCCCACAACAGATACGGGTCGCCCCATGTCATCGACAGGCCAACCGGCGAGGTGGATTCGCGTCCGAACCAGCGGGCGATACCCCGCGTCATGTTGAACACCGACGACATCCAGCCGGTCGAACCGGCCCCCGTGCAGATCAAGACTCCACTGGAGGACTGGGTCTCCGACTCGCGAAGCGTGCGAATCTCGTATCGGGCCGACACGTGTGACTTCGCTCCCACAAACAGGTCGTTGAACGCCAGCATCGTCTGGCCGTCCTGCAATGTCGCCTGGGCCAGTGTCACCTCGCGAATGGATGCCTGTTCGTTCAGCACGCGTGAAACGGCTCGACGGGCCTCGGGCACCTCGAACGGCAGCAGCACACCGTCGAAGCGTGCGGGATCGGGGTTGACCCCGACGATCGGCACACTGCCCACATACTTCGCGGTGTTGGCCACCAGCCCGTCCTGCCCGACGACAACGACTGCCGAACACAGACCGAAGTCGTACGTCGGTAAGTAGCGTCGATCGATGACCTGGACCGGCAGACCAAAGTCCAGTTGCCGGGTCAGTTCACTGACAGACGACCCATACGTCTCGTCCTCCTGTTCGAGGTCGTCAAACTCGTCGCTATTCGAGGTCTGTGCTGCCACCGCCTCCGTAAGGCTGCCTGCCTGGACGGCCGCGGCCGCCCTGGCACGCTGAAAGACGTATCGTGCCTGCCCTTTGGTCGCCCAGCGCTGGAGCAGTCCCTCCAGCCGGGTTTCACGTGTCACGACGACGATGCGGGGCTGCTGCTGAAGCATGCGTCACTCCTGTTCGCGGCCCAGCAACGTCGAGAGCAGGTCCGGTGAGATGTTGAGTTGCCCGATCTTGCCGGCGTTCTGCGCCAGCTGATCGAACGCCGAAGAGATCAACATACTCGAATTGGCATCCCCCTGCATGGCCAGCAGCGTCCGCCAGTCGATATCGCGCACTGGATCGAGGACCGCCCGCAGGGCCGCCCCGCGCGACTCCGCTTCCTTGCGTTCGTTTTCGACCCGGACCTCGACCAGTGAAGTGCGCTGCTGTTCGACAGCGATGTCCGCCTCCATTTCCGTCTCGCGGACCTGCCGCTGTTTCTGGGCGACCGCGATCTCCGTGTTCAACTCGTTCTCGCGAATGGTCCGTTCCAGTTCGACCGCCGTGTTTCGACGTGCGTAGATCGCCTGGTCGGCTTCTTTGAGAAGCTGCTCGCGGGCCTCTGCCTGCAGGGCTTTGGACATTTCGGGGTCGGCACTGATCGATCCCACGGCGACTTCGAGCACTTCGACTCCCAGCTGGGTGACGGTGGCCGACTGTTTGAGCGCATCCATCAGCGCGCTCGACCAGTTCCTGCGAACTGACGAGTGCCCTGCGCAGCGGTGTCGCCTGCAGGAAGACGCGCCCCCGTCTGTGCCGCCTGCACGAGCCGCTCCCCCAACTTGGAGGGATCGTCCGACTGATAGCGGCCGCGGACGTCGACCGTGTAGTCGAGCAACTCGGCCACCTTGACCGGCTCGACAATCCGATAGGTCATCGTTCCCTGCACGGTGACGGTCTGGAAGTCGGACGTCACTTCCGTGAAGGCAAACGGCACATCGACACTGGAGACCGGCACCTGGGCGATGACCGACGTCGGAGCAAAGTACCAGAACGCCAGACCCGGCCCCTGCTTCACCAGCCGTCCGCCAGAATACTTCAGCACATAGGTCGTGGCCGGCACCTTGAGATAGCGAAACCCGAGCATTGTCCTCTTCCCCTACGATGAATTCGCTCAACTGATCGTCATCAGTGAGATCGGTCTGAATGGCAATACGTTGTGCTGGAGTGGTCGGACCACCACAATTCTCCTGAAAATCCGACCCTGTGGCCCAGCACTACTGTACCGCTGGACGACTCCGGACACGGGGGGAAACTCTCGGCAATCTGAGGATCAATCTTGAGGAGAATCCTCAAATTCGATAACACACGCCTCTCATCACTCTCTGCCCGGAGGCGACATCCGCCCTCCAGGCTCTCCCCACAATCCACAACTTGTTCAACGGGTGTCGGTTGCGTCAGCAATCGGCCCTTCAGGAGTCGCAGCCATGCGCGCCTCACTGCTCGTCCTCATCCTGCTGGGACTTCCGGTCGCAGTTGTTCAGGCGGCCACCGAGTTCCCCTACGAAGCTGTGGTGCAGAATTCCGGCGTCATCGTTCGCAGTGGACCGGGGGAACGCTACGACCCGACATTGCAGCTGCAATCCGGTGCCCGTGTCACGGTGCACCGCCATGACCCCGGCGGCTGGTACATGATCGCTCCACCGGCGGGCAGCTTCAGCTGGATCGACGCAGCCCATGTGCAGAAGCAGGGTCCCAACAAGGGCGCGGTGAGTGTCGCTCCGCAGGGAGACGGGTTGCCGCCCCGCGTGGTCGTCTGGATTGGCAGTGAGTTTACATCCGACCGCAAGTACTTCGGACGACAACTGGCGCATGGCGACACGGTCGACATCCTCGAAGAGCAGACACTTCCGACCGACCGGGGGCCAGTTCTGTATTACAAGATCGCGCCCCCGCGACTTGAGTACCGCTGGGTGAAGGGGGACTTCGTCGTGCCGCTTTCAGAAGCGGGGACACTGGCTCCGAGCTCCCAGCCAAACCCATTGGCAGACGCTCTCACCGTACCCGCCCCGGCTGCGGCTCCTCCCCAGGAGAAACCCCTCAGCGAATTGTGGGCCAACAGCGATCACACGGGTCAGTCCACTGGCAGTTCCCAAGCAACGCTGAAGGAGCGCGAACTGACGCGGACCATCGACAACGCACTGCCGCAGTTTCCTGACGCGTCCAGCAGCGAAGACGATATCGCGTTGCATAATCTCGATGAACAACTGCGGAACATGCTCGCCCAGGGACCGGCAGCCTGGGACCTCGAAGGGATGCAGCAGGCCTACCTGCAGCTCCAGACGACCAGTCGGACTGCGGTGTCACGGCAGATCAGCCATCGCCTGCGAATCATCGATGAAAGGCGGCAGGTGAAAACACAATTCGATGAGTTCACTCGTCTGACGACGGAAACCAACATGCGAGACGCCCAACTGCTTTCGATGCAGAATCCGGCACTCGCGCAGTCATTGAACGCGATGTCCAATGTCGACCTCGGACCACCGGGAGCGTTTCCCCAGCAAGGACCTACGCCAGAACAGGGATCACGCAGCGTTCTGCCGCCGCAGCAACCGATGACTGCGACACCCGGACCCGTCGCACCGGGAGGAGCCACCCCTTCACTGACTGGTGCCGGGGTCGTTCAGCGGGTCGAGGGGGCCCCACCGGGAACTCCCCCCTACGCACTGGTGACACCTGACGGCCGCCTGCTGGCCTATCTGCATCCCGGTCCCGGAGTCCAGATCGATCAGTACCTCGGCCACGGCATGGGGCTCATCGGACAGCGTTCTCACGACCCACAACTCGGTACCGATGTGATCGTCGTCCAGAAACTGGTCCCGGTCCAGCTGCAGTTGCCGGCCAATTAAATGGGCCTGCCGGTCATTTCGGCAGTGCGTCGTCCGTGGGGTCCACGACAGTCCCCAGGTTCTCCCACAGCAGCAGCGGATGTTCACCCGAGTGATTGGCACCGGCCACATCCGGGAGTCCATCGCCGGTGAGATCCGCCACCACGATATCGTGCGACCCGGCGGTCCCCAGCACAATTCTTTCCCAGTCCCGGCCATTGTCCTGGTTGATCAGGACGACGACCTCCTGGGGAGCTTTCCCCTGATGCATCAGGGCATAGGCGATGTCGAGCTGTCCGTCCTGGTTGAAGTCGCCCAGGCCCAGGGAGTGGATCACGCACTCAATGGTCGGCACGATGACATGCTCTTGCCACGGGAGCGACTTATCACCGGCCGTTGATTCGAACCATGAGATCCTGTAAGTCTCGCCCTTCAACTCGGAGGGCGTGACGACGATATCCGGGCGAGAATCGCCGTTGATGTCGCCCACCTCGACCTTGGCATCGGGCTCAGACCAGTCGGGGCCATAGGCGTGCTCCGTCCAAGTGCCGCCATTGTTGCTGAACCACAGCCCCGCGATGACGATCTCAGGGTGGCCGTCAGCATCAAGGTCAGCGACCTTGAGTCCCTCGCCGTGGGGGCAGGTGAATTGCGTCTTCTGCCAGGCATTTCCTGCGGACTGGGTGTACACGAAGATCCGGTTCCCGTTCTTTCCGAACGCCGACTGATCGCGGCAGACAATACCAAGTCGGCCATCACCGTTGACATCCGCGACTTCCACATCGTGGATCTCCTCGGTGTCGATGCGGTGCACTGGCCATGACTGTGTCGCCTGAGAACCCGGGTTCTCGAACCAGACGACGCCCCCCATCACGACATCGAGATCACCGTCATTGTCCAGATCAGCCAGTGCCCCATTGACGCCGCCGTTATAGCCCCCCTCCGCCAGAACGGTCTTGTCCCAATCGGGACCGGCATACATGACGAGCGGACCTTTCTGTCCGGCGACGACCAGGTCCAGTCGTTGATCGCCATTCACATCTCCGACCAGCTTGTAGTACGGCTTGGCAGGAGGATCGAGATCGATGACATGCTCCTGAAATCTAACCGACTGGGCAAGCGCGGGTCCGCACAGGAGCCCCAGCAGAACCCCTCCGGGAATCAGCCGACGTGTCCAGCCCATGTACCGTGGATGAAACACGTCGGGAGTCGCGAATGACATCAGTGTCACAATGCCTTGATCCATCACGTGCTCTCGGAACTGATCAACCGGCGGCCCCAGTGAGTCTCCCACGATTCCTCACTATCCTGCTGCCCGAATCGCGGGATTGCAAGTCGCCTGTGACCGGTCGTCCGGCCTCGAGATCAATGACGTCGACTCAAATTTCAAATGTCCGGTCATCGCTAAGATGTCGTGGACTGGGAAGCTGGCGACGATCCGTTACGATTCGCGGACTGGCACCACATTCAGAGCCGCACCAGGAAACGGAACAGAAAACATGCCACAACCTGAACGTCCACCGATTCGGGCCGTCGTGTTCGATCTCGACGGACTGATGTTCAATACGGAGGAGATCTTTCGACAGACAGGGACTGAACTCCTCAGACGCCGCGGCAAAGACGCCCCGAACGAAGTCTTTGCGCGGATGATGGGCCGGCGCGCTCCGGAGGCCTTCGCGGTGATGATCGAGATGATGGAACTGGACGATTCGATCGACGACCTTCGGAGCGAGTCCGAGATCGTCTTTCGGTCCATCATCGACGACGTGCTGGCCCCGATGCCCGGCCTGTTCACGTTGCTCGACTGGATCGACGAGGCACAACTCGGCACCGGCGTTGCAACGTCCTCGGGGCGCGTACCTTAAGGAGTTGCTCGAGCGGTTTGAACTCAGCAGTCGCTTCGACATCACGCTGTCGGCAGAGGACGTCACGCACGGTAAACCGCACCCGGAGATCTATCAGCGGGCCGCAGAAAAACTCTGCATCGAACCAGCCCAGATGCTGGTGCTGGAGGACAGTGAAGCCGGCACACTGTCCGCTGCCTCCGCCGGTGCGTGCGTCGTTTCGGTGCCCCACGCCCTGTGCCTGGGACATGACTACAAGGGAGCGGCGGCCATCGCGACCCGCCTCGATGACGAAGTCATCCGCAATCTGCTCCCACCCGCTGCACGCTGAGATCCACCACCACGCGCTGCCTATCGCGTGCCGACGGGTGGCTCGAACAGTCTCCGATTGATGGGCTGCACCGGTTGACCGGCGACGGCCACCGGTACCTGAAGCCTCATCGTCAACCCGGTTGGCGGCAGACACGTCTTGTCGTTGCAGGCCTGGTAACCAATGATCAGGTCGATCTCCTCCGTCTTTCCGGCGGCCGACTTCGGAACCTGCAGCATCCCCACTAGTACAACCTGCTTCTCGTAAACTGAAATTGGTTCGTCAATTCCTTCCATTCGGAACTGCACCCCCTTGGGATAGTGAACCTGGGCCAAGGCCGTCTTCTGCCGCGAGGCGACCTTCAATTCGGTCGGAATGAGAAAGTCCGGACGGGCCGGGTTCGTGTTGATGTGCCACTTGTCCTGAATCGTGAGTACCACTGCAACCCGAGCGGTCCCTCCGGCGGGCAGATGATTGACTGACAGATACGCCTTGGCCGAGACAATCTCATTTTGTTTGCGCGGATCGGTACGTGCCGCCACGATCAATGGTTCCTCGGCAGCAGGACCTGCCTGGGGCTTCTGCACGAGCCTCGTCTGCGGCGAATCGCCCGCGTCACTCTCATCACTGGATTCGGGCGTCGTGGTCGCCAGCACTTCGCTGAGTGCCAGGGCCATCAGCGGCATGCTTCCCGGATGTTCCGCGAGTTGCGGAGCAAACACCTGCAGCGTCTTCTGGGCGAGCGTGAGATAACGCTCTTCCCCGGTTAGCAACGCCAGCCGGCGGAGGTTGCGCACGCTGACACTGTTGCCCGAGGGGAGCACGCTGTCATACGCATTCTTTGTCCGGGCCAGCAGTTCCTCGTGATCGTCAGACGTAAAGAAGAAGGCACCCGCCGCGTCGTCCCAGAACAGGTCGATCTGCTCATCCGTCAGTCGTTGTGCTGCACTTATCCACTGGTCGTCCCCCGTCGCCTCATGCAATTCCAGCAAGCCATCCACCAGAAATGCGTAGTCGTCGAGATAGGCATTGAGCCGTGCGATGTGACCCGATCGCGTTCGCATCAGTCGGCCGTCATCGTCCGTCAGTTGCAATAAGGCGGAGTGTGCGGCGCGCTGGGCCACATCGACATAGTCCGGACGCACCAGCAGTTGGCCGGCCCGCGCAAAGGCACCGATCATCAGGCCATTCCAGCTCGTCAGAATCTTGTCGTCCCGCGGCAAGGGCGGACGCTGACCGCGGACTTCCAGCAGCTTCTCCCGCATGGCGGCAACACGCTGCTGCAACTGGTCCAGCGGGACTCCCAGTTTCCCGGCGGATTCGTCGAGTGTACGCGGGAGATGCAGAATCCGTCCGTGCTCGAAGACCTCCGGTTCGGAGACGCCATAGACCTCGGCGAAGAGGGCAGCGTCCTCCTCACCAAGGACGGAGGCCACTTCCTCGGGCGACCAGATATAGAACTGACCTTCCACGCCGTCTGTCTCGGCGTCGAGGGCCGAGTAGAATGCTCCGTCGGCATCGGTCATCTCGCGCAGGACGAACGTGAGAATGTCCTCGGCCGTCTCCTGGTACTCGGGTCGGCCGATTCGCGCAAATGCATCTGCGTAGACGTGCGCGAGCTGGGCATTGTCATAGAGCATCTTTTCGAAGTGAGGCACCTGCCAGCGGCGATCAGTGCTGTAGCGATGAAAGCCTCCACCCAGATGGTCATGAATGCCACCGCGACGCATCTGTTCGAGAGTGTTGTCGACCATCCCGGCGAGGTTCAGCTCGGGATGTGCGTCGATCATTGACTGCAGCAGATCGAGGCGTGAGGGAACCGGGAACTTCGGGTCCTGTGGGCCGGCGGGGATCGAAGTCGAGCCCGCCATATTCGGGATCGTACTCCTGTGTTACGGCGACAATGGCCTTGTCGACAAGCGACGCATCCAGTTCGACTGCATGCTCGATGGCCGATGGCTGCATGGCCCGGCGCGTCTCGCTCGCAAACAGTTCGCCGTTTGCACGCAGCGACTTTTCACGCTCGTTCCACAGTTTGTTGACCTGGCTGAGCAACGACAGGAAGCCCCCCTGCCCCGGCTTGTCCCGCGGGGGAAAGTACGTGCCGCCGCCGATCGGCTTTCCATCGGGCGTGAGAAACATCGACAGCGGCCAGCCTCCCCCCTGCCCAGACCCAGTCGCCTGCAGATAGATTTGCAGGGCCGTCATGTAGATGTCGTCAACATCCGGTCGCTCCTCGCGGTCGACCTTGATGCAGACGAAGTGCGCGTTCATGAAGCGGGCGATCTCCTCGTCCGAGAACGTCTCTCGCTCCATCACATGGCACCAGTAACAACTGCTATACCCGATCGACAGAAAGATCGGCTTGTTCTCGGTGCGGGCCTTTTCAAAGGCTTCGGGCCCCCAAGGATACCAGTCCACCGGGTTGTGGGCGTGCAGCAGCAGATAGGGGCTCGACTCCTTTGCGAGGCGGTTGGGGGTCGAGTGGCCTGCATTGATGCTGGATTGGCCCCCGCTGGTAGGAGCTTCGCCGGAATCGGGCGAAGTGTCCTCCGCAAAAGTGGCGGCCGAGACACACAAGAAGGTCGCAAGTGCGATCAAAACCAGACTCAAGCGTCGCATAAAAAACATCTCCACCCAGTCGGCCGTGGTCAAGTTGAGCAGTATCGTGATTCGATCTTAACATGTCATCCAAAACATGACGCGATCAAGAGCATCCGACGTTCCCACACTCCACTTACCCACCCAGAATTCACCCCACCAGACACCGCATTTCCCCCACACCCCCTTATGCTGTTCACCCTCGCTATCTGTCAAGATGCGGGTCCCGACAGCCTGTCGAGAGCCGACTGAACCTGCTCCCGCACACGATCATCTGCATCGGACAGAGACTTCCTGAGGGCCGCACTCGTCTCCTCGGAGTTCGATCCAATCCGCCCCAGCGCCTCGGCGGCGAGTCGCCGGATCCCCGGACGGCGATCTTTGAGAAGTGTAATTAGCGTCGGTACGGCCCACTCAGCGCGGGTTCCCATGGCCCCGACTGCCACAATGGTGCCTCCTTCACCCATCTGAATCGCCTTGGTCAACACGGGAACCGATGATTCATCCGCAGGATCGAGACGCTGCAGGGCGAACGCGGCCGCCATCTGCACCGGCAACTCCGTGTCATCCAGGCACTCACGCAGCGCCGCCAATGTCGATTCGTCCACGACGCCGGTCTTGCCCAACGCCGTGCAGCAGACACGCCGGACCTGTGTCTCCGGATCGTGCAGTGTTGACCTCAACGCCTCGACCGCCGGAGCCGCATCGGGGCCCAGATCACTCAGTGTCTGGGCAGCCGCCTGTCGGACCTCGGGGTCGTCAGACTGCAACTGCCGGGTCAGCTCAGCGACCTGATTGCGACAACCGGACGTGACGAACATCAACGCGGCGGCGATGATCGCGACGATGGCGCGGACCTGTGGCGCGCTCCGATGTACTTTATCTGTCATTCGGAATTCGAGGTTAGTCATTGCCACAGCGACGATGAGACACGTTGGCGATCTGTGCATCGGCCTCAGAACTCACCGATCACTTCGCCGCCGGCCCGAGTCGCCAGCCCCACGTACTGCCGGCGATCGATGTTCTCCGAGATAAACCGTACCGAGCCGTCCCCCAGTAGATGCATCGCCCCACCCGGATGCTGACTCGAAGGACCATATTCGGAGCGCGGATTGACATATTCGAAGTAGGGATGGAAGTTCAATGCAATCTTCGCACCCGCGTAACTGGGACTGTTCGCCTCGTCATAACTCAGCGCCACGACAGCGGCGGTTCCTCCGTCAATCCAGACCATCATCTTCTCTTCACGCGTCTCCACGATGACCACCGTGTTCGAAAGCCCGTCGGTGACATCGCGCGGCCCGTTGCTGGACAGCGTGTGCATCGTGCCGTCGGGCTTGAAGAGTCCTGAATTCTGTCCATAGATATGCCCGACATCGGAGCCAGCCATCGCCACGTAGTTCTGGATGGCATAGCGATTCGAAAACCGGGTGTAATTCGCATCCTGACTGTGGTCGGGACCTGTGTACGAAGGGCACCGGAATGCGGCGATGAGAGTGGAGGCAGCCGGCAGGTTCGCGGGATGCATCGATGAGACGTTGTAGTCGATAGTATTGAACAGGTTTCCCTGATCCAGTTGTGGCAACAACAGACTTGCCCAACTGTGGATGTGCCGCGATACCGGATTGCTGATCCATCCCCCCTGCTCCACGTCGCTGGTGCTGGAGGGAGGAAACACACGGTGGACGTCCAGGTAGTTGTGCAGCGCCAATCCAATCTGCTTGAGGTTGTTCCGGCAACTGGTCCGGCGTGCCGCCTCGCGGGCCTGCTGGACGGCGGGCAGTAGCAGCGCCATCAGCACGGCGATGATCGCAATCACGACCAACAGCTCAATCAGCGTGAAGCCATGTCGCCGCGAAGCCATGACTGGAACTTCCGGAATGAGAGGATGAGCCCGCGTCGGGCCTGCACATCGCGTGTCGCCGCCAAATCTGCTGACACGCTCATTGGATAGGGCAAGACACCCATCTCCCATTCTAACGACACCAGCCGATGGTCAAGCCGGCATTGCAGCGATCCAGGAAGATCGCGTGTCCCGTCTGTTTCGGCTGACGCGTCCATTTGACCTGGAGCACTGGTGTCAGTCCGGCACAGAGTTCCGCGACCGCGAGTTTACAGGAGTGGATTGCAGAGCTGTACGGCGGTTGTCTGGGTCCCCACCTGCGCGGGGATGGCTGAAGACTGGCTCCACGAATTCGTTGCTACCTTGTTCCGCCGCCACTCTGTTGATGCCCACTCCCATTGGTCGCGAACGAGTCAACTACTCCTCCAATCAACTATCCAACGACTCAGTCGCTCATTCGTCCCACGCCAAACTGGTTTCCGGCCCGAACGGGAACACCCCCGTCCCAGTCGACCTCGAGCATCTTCTCGCTGGCGACTGCATGCCCCTGCTCGTCGGTCAGCTGGGCGATCCGCGTCCGCGTGACGACATCGAACACATCACCACTCGATGGATACGCCAGAGTGCCATCAATGCTGAACGTGATCCAGCCGGGCTCGTCGCGACACTCCAGACTGGCCACCTGTCGCGGCGGCATAACCGTTGCATCGAAGATGTGCAGCTTCTGATTAAACGCATCGCACACCCAGAGTTCCTTCTCGTTGGGAGTCAGTCCGATGCCATGTGACGGACACCCGTGCCGCTTTATCTTCCCCGCGCGAACCCCTTGGACTTCGACACGATGCAGCATTCGGCCGGTGCGAAGATCTCCGACCTCGAAACCCAGGCACTCGTTCACATTAACGAAGGCCAGCGTCTGCTTGCCGTTGACCGTAAACGGCCGGATGCTGTGCGAGAATGGCCCCACCGTGTGCGTGATTGTCTGTGCTGCGGTGTCCACCACCGACAGCAGCGGCGATCCCAGACCCGCCAGATAACAGCGCGTGCCATCCAGACCATAGACCGTGTTATGAGAACGGGAGTTGGGCGTCAGGCGCGCGATCTCGTCCCCGGTCTGTGCATCGAGAACATACCACTGGTCCTGCTCGAAGGAGGGCTGATAGATCGTGCGGCCATCGGGCGAGAGAGCCATGCGGTCGCAGCCCTTATCATCAGGAGCGCTCCCACAACAACTGCTCACTGACGAGGTCCAGACACATCAGCGATGACTTCGTGCTGATATGAAGAAGTTTGGTTTCAGCCGAGGCGCAGATGCCTTTGACATTGATCGCCCTGCCAGCTTCATCAACGCCCCCGGTGGGAATCCGTTTGACGAAGCGGTGATTGTCGACGATGTCGAACACCAGTAGCCCGTGTCCCCCGTACTCCAGATAGTCGCGAATGCCGGGAACTGCGACATACAACCAGCGGCGCTCTTCCGCCGACGCACTAAGGAATGTTGCGTTCGCCTGCCCCATCAGGCAGCAGAAGGCCACCAACCACTTTCGCCAGTTCATTGCTGTCCCTCCCGTTCCGCACTCGCCATCACTGTTTTATCAGATCGCAGGACAACCAGCAGCCACACCCCCGAGGCGGTGAAGGCTGGCCCTTCGAGCAGGCACCACCAGACTGGCATCCCGGAACGCAAATCAATCCCGATGAGCAGCAGTCCCATCACGACGGCACCCCAGGCCATGACACCGATCATCTCCCGCCGGCGGACGACGTCGAACGACATCCACCAGAGCAGCACGCCGTGAAAGGCGTACAGCATTGCCACCGACCGCGCCAGGTAGACCGTCACCGGGCCTGCAGGAAACTCACTCAATCCGCACACTCGGTGTCCCGCGACCATCCACGTTGCGGACATGAACACGGCAACGATCGCCAGCAGATCAACGCTTCCGAATAGCCGCAGCGACCACTTCAGCAACGTCTCCGGGCGGACCCCTGTCCTTGCTCGAGCCGTGACCATGCTGAGAGTGGCCTCACCGGGAGCGCTGTTCATGGTGCGAGCAGTCCGATCTGACGGGCCACCTCCCGGACGATGCGGTCCTCCAACCCGGCGGACCATGGCGAAGGCAAGCCGTAGTACAGCATCGCACTTCCCCCTTCGTATCCCCCTTCCTTGAGCACGCGCTCGGACGGGATGTAGGCCATCACATCATTCGCATAGCTCGCGACGAAGTCGGCCTGGGTCTCCAGCTTGAGCCGCAACGAATAGTCGACAACCGTCTCGCCGCCGAGCATGACCCAGGTGAGATCACCCAGACGCCAGGTCTCAACCGGATCAGGATACACCTCCGACAGTTCCCCCTCACGATCGAGGTGCTGTAGCAACAGTCGAGCCCGGCTCACTTCAGACCGGTTCGACGACCTTGTCGACTCTTTCAGTTCCTTAAGGTCAGGAAGATGGGCAAACGGCAGGTCGAGTTCCGCATAGGCCGTCCGCAGTGCGGGGGCGAGAGGACGCAGGTTGTTCGATTTCAATACCTCATCGACACCCTCGGCCAGTTGCTGCCCATAAGACTCGGCCAGCTCCACTGATCGACGCGGGAGTGGATTCTGATCGGCCCCACAACCTGCAAAAAACAGGACAGTCGCTCCCGGATACCTCCGCTCGAGTTCCAGCATCGCAAACGCCGGATAATCGCCGCACCACTGGTAGATATCGAGCGTCGTCGCATGGCACGCATATCCGCAGACGATCGCAGAGATCTTTCCTCCGCTGGTCACTCGCAACACGGGAACGTCGTGGTCCACCGGACCACGCAACATGCCCTGCGCACGCAGTTGGGCAACATCCGCATCCCGGTTCTCCCGACGGTTGACGGCGAATGTCGCTTGACCCGTCCCCCAGGCCAGTTCCGCCGGTGCCAGCGACGTCACCGCCTCGGCCACCACGCGCAAGATGGTCGCACTCACGCTCTGCGTGTATTCGTCAATCAACGCCCATTGTGCGTCGTCGAGGGCATACATCGACCGCAGGTTGTTGCCAAACACAGGACCGCAGTGCGTGTGCGATGTGAACACGACGACATCGGCCAGGGTCAGACGGTATCGTTCGGCCAACTCCTCTCGAATGGCCAACGACGTCTCGCGGTCGATGCCGACGAGATCCAGCGTCACGATGATGCCGGACCGTCCACGATCATCCTCCAGCACCAAGGCCTTCGCCCACAAGTCAGTTGCCTTGCCATCCGCTGGACGATCACGCGCTGCATAGCCCGACATCCACAGGGCGTCGCGGGGAGTGATGACTGCAGAAGCGGCACCGGCCCGCCATCCGCCGACACACGATGCCGGCACGGCCACCCCGCCAATCACAGCGATGACGAACATCACCGAGCGTATCAGGATTCGTGCCATGAGATGTACTCACTGTCAATTGGCATCAGGACCGGTTGGATGAATTGTGATCACAAACATCTGGCGAGTCCGCTGCTCGTCCTCCGCAATGCCAGTCACGAGGATTTGCGAGCCGTCCCGATTCCAGCAGGGTGACGGGTCGATCCGCAGATCGCCGGAAATGAAGCCTCCCTGGTCAACACCGGCAGTACGCATCCATGACCCATCTGTTCGCCGCAGAATGGTGTAGTAGTTCATGCCCTTCTCGCCATGGCCGTTGACGAACCATTTTCCGTCAGGTGAGAGGGCCACGTCGCCGTTGGGCTTGGGAAAGATCTCAGGTGTTCCCAGCGTGCCGGTGACCACTTGCAGTTCAACGTCGAAGAGAATCTGTTCGTTGTCGCGCTGCCCGATCATCGTCTGGCCGGATTCCCACTCGGGATGTCCGCCAATGTGTCGTGCCAGGGGATGCAGATTAGTCCCATCGGCATTCATTACGAACGGGACGTCGAGGTGCCGCTCGTCGTGCCGACCAAAGTCTGCCCGCACAAAGAAGTAGAGCCGGCTGTCGTCACGGCTCCATAACGTGTGGTTGATGAACAGCTCCTGGGCGTCCGCGCCGGCGTGCTGGCTGCGAAGTGCCTCGGCCAGTTGCTGGAATGAGACGAGCAGCTGTTTCTGACTTGTCTGGGAGTTGACCTTGAAGATGCCGTCATCGGCAGGGTGCGGGTCGCCGGTGGTCCAATCGAATGCGCCGGGGTATCCCGTGACCGGCCGCAACCGAGCCAACCGGCCGTAGTTGATCCCCAGGAACCATCCGCCTCCCTGGGCGACCCCACTGTTACCGAACGGTGTCTCGGGGAACCGGAACTCGGCGATTCGCTCGCCTCCCCTGCCCTGCGAGACATCGAACAGGACGCAGAACACCTGGTGAGTCTGCGGATCACGATCGTTGAAGAAGAACTGCGTCTCGGTGCTGTGGATTCCAGCACAGCATCGTCCCCTGCTGGAAGTTCCATGCGCGAGTCTGGTCGATCACACGAATCGCAAACTGGTCGTGTGTGTCGATCAGGACGATGTCGGCCGCTTCGCCTGCCAGGGGCATCCGCTCCTGGAAGCTGGTCTGCAGCCCGACGATGTACCGCCCGCTGGCGTTCCAGGGAATGGTGCGCACATGGCCGATGTAGCCGAAGAAGTGGCACAGGGGCCCATTCGTGATCTGCTCGATCTGTGTCGTCAGATCGGACGCATGCACAACGTGATCGCCGGCGGACAGAACAGAAGCAACAGCAAGCACGAAGATGCAGGAGATCTGTCTCATGTCCAGGCCCCGGAGTGCGCTTCGGCCTGCATTCGGCACCCGACGTTGTCTTGTCGCCACAACAGCTTGGCTCCGTCTGCCCACACAAACGACGCGGTGGACCTGCCGGGTTTACCGGTCGATCTCGCCCATCACGATATCGAGCGACCCAACGATCGCCGGGACATCGGCGATCAATACGCCCTGGCAGAGCGGACCGGTCACTGAGAGGTTGCAGAAGCAGCTGCTCTTGGCCCGTGCACGCAGCGGTTCGGGCTGGTCGTCTCCGACAATGTAGAAGCCCATTTGACCGCGGGGACACTCGGTCTCCAGATAGCATTCGTTGACCGGCAGCTTGGTGCTCATCTTGTAAGGCACACGGAAGTCGCCCGTCGTCGTGGGGAAGCGGTCGAGCCCCTGCCGCACGAGACCGATGGACTGCACGACCTCCAGCATTCGCACGAAGAACCGGCACCAGTTGTCACCCAGCAAGACTTCCGGCGGAATGCCCGCGACGCCATCGAATGGGGCCACGCACACATCCCAATCGTAGCCCTCGTACATGCGAGTGTAGATCGGATCGCCATCCCGGCGCAGATCGTGATCGACACCCGACCCGCGCAAGACAGGGCCGGTACAGCCATAGTCGATAGCCATTTCCCGAGACAGGCAACCCGAGCGCTGCCGTGCGCTTGATGAAGATCGAATTCCGGGTCAGCAACGTGTGGTACTCGAGAATCCGTGGCTCGAGCCATTCGAGAAACAGCCGGACGGCATCCACCCACTGCATGCGCGACTTGGGGCTACGACCGGTGAGAGCTGCCAGCCCCGGCGGAATGGTGATCGCCCCCGGCAGATCGTGAGTCGCACCGCCGATCGTCAGGTAGCTGTAGGTCAGCCGCGCTCCGCACACCTCCTCGAACAAGTCAAGGATGATCTCCCGCTCGCGGAAGGCGTACAGGAACGGGCTGAAGCTGCCCAGGTCGAGCCCATACGCCCCCATACCGACCAGGTGGGAGGCGATGCGTCCCAACTCTGAAATGATGAGCCGCAGCGTCATCGCCCGCTCGGGGACCTCCAGACCGACCAGCTTCTCGTACGCGAGTGCCATGCCGAGATTCATGTTCATCCCGGCCAGATAGTCCATGCGATCGGTGTAGGGGATCCACTGCGGACCGGTGAGGTTCTCCCCGATCTTCTCGGCACACCGATGCAGATAACCGATGTGCGGCGTGCACTCATGGACGACCTCGCCGTCCGTGCGCAGCAGCAGCCTGAGCACGCCGTGCGTGGAGGGGTGCTGCGGCCCCATGTTCACGAGCATTTCGTCGGTGCGGACGTCATACTCGATGATGCGCTGGTCTGTGGGAGCTGCTGCGATGGACATGGTCTTGTGTTCGATCGAGTTGGTTTGAATGAATGTCGCGCAGAAGCTGCGAGTCCCGTTTGTCTGCAACCGTGGTTCGCGGCTGACATGCCTTTGTTACTTGCCCCGAATTCCGTGATACTCAAGAGGAAACTCGTAGTCCTTGCGCAGAGGATGGCCGACCCAATCGTCCGGACAGAGGATGCGTGCCAGATTGGGATGACCGCTGAAGTGTACGCCCATCAGGTCGTAGGCCTCACGCTCGTGCCAGTCGGCAATCGCCCAGATGTGCGCGACACTGGGAACGTCCGGAAGTTCCCCAGGCGTGTCATGTTTCCAGCGGGGCAGGCACACTTTGACCGTCAGCCAGTGCCGGTGGGTGTAGCTGTAGAGGTGATAGACGACTTCCAGGTGCGGCTCGTACGGGAACTTCTTGGCCAGCTTCTCGTCGGGTTCCAGATAGTCGACGGCAGACAGGTCATTGAGCGAGTCGAACCCCAAGTCCTGATCGTTCCGCAGGTACCGTCCGACCTCATCGATCGCTTCCGGGGCCACCTCGATCCAGGGGTCGAGTGCCTCTGTATTAATGCGGAGAATGGTCTGGGAACCAAAGCGGCTGACGAGCTGCTGGTGAATCTCTTGGACGTTCATGGGACTTCAGGCACCAACGATAGACTGTGAGGACGTCAGATGTGATCAGCCGACAGGCTGGGGTTCCCGGGACTGTTCGCGCACGGGTGGTGTGCGGGGCTGGGCGGCGGCCTGCTTGGCGCGATCGATCATCGCCCGCACCCAGTCCAGGTCTCCACGCTTCCACACATAGGCATACCCCACGAGCAGCACTGCGAAGAACAGCAGAATGTCCGCGAAACCCACCAGGGCCAGCGTGTCGGCACTTTCGATCGACACGGCGGTCTGGGACGTCGACGTGCCTGCCGGAAGATCGAGCAGTTTGTCGCTGACAATCAGTCGAGCGGGTTCGGACAGCGTGGGATCCGCCAGCTGCGTCGCCCCGCCAAACACCATCGCCCACGGGAAGAAGAACGCAATTTCGACATCGAAGATGATGAACAGCAGCGCGACGACATAAAACCTCAGATCGAACTGAACGTAGCTCGATCCGATGGTCGGCTCACCGCACTCATACACGGCCACCTTCTCGGGCGTTGGCAGATTGGGCCGCACAAACAGACCAATCACCAGCGGCACCAACAGGAAGACCGCTCCGACGGCAATGAACAACAACAGATGGATGCCGAGGTCCGTCATGGTCGGAAGCGTCCGTTCAGAGAAGTTGCGTCAAGAAAGAGTGGAAACGGTCATTCGTGAGGTGTACACCAATCGAAGGGTCTACCGTGCCGACTACGGCGAAGGGCTGCGATCCTGCCCAGGCTCGAAGACTTCACCAGAGACGCTGGCTTCGTACAGTGGCTGCCGGCCGGCAATTCCCGCATCCAGCTCGTGCCAGAACTCGATGTCTTCTTCGCCGTGATGCCAGCAGAGATAAGCCTCCCGCCCGTCCATCTGAGTTCTGAAGTCCACCAGACCACGCAACGGATCCTTCAACTCGACCTGCAACTCGACCAATTCCCGCAGGCAAGCCTCCAGCTTCTCTTCCAGATTGCGTTTCATGTCGCGGACTTCGTCCAGATAAGGGTCATCGCCGCCGGCCTGCTCCAGCAGTTCCCAGCGCTCTTGCCTTTCCTGCAGATCATGAGCGATCGACACGATATCCGCCACAATCGCCCGCACAAGCGGCAGCATGCGATTGGCTTCCTCCACGGTAAACAAGCGATGCTCTTCTGCGGATGAACTCATGGAAGGCCCAATACGGAAACAGGGACTAATGAATCAAGACTCACTCCGCGTCTTCTGCTGCAAACTCAAATGGACTCGGCTCCCCCTTCACCCACACAGGCTCGTAGAGCACCTTCGATTCGGCAACGGCCGTCGGGTTGAGAGTGGCGTGCCCCCACGCCACTTGCAGGGGCAGCTTCGCGTAGTCCACCACGCATCCATCCCGGCTGTAACAACTCAGGTCGTGATTCGAACCCATGAAGATGCAGTCCACCGGACACGGCTCGACACACAGGGCGCAGAACATGCACTTCGTGTAGTCGATGGTGAAGTTATCGATCCGGAAGCCCTTTCCAACCGGACTCTTTTCCTTCTCAATGTAGATGCAGTCCACCGGACAGGCAACCGCACACTTCTCGCAGCCAATGCAGGTCGTCAGATCGAAACGATGGAAGCCCCGATAGCGCGCTTTGACGGGCACCGGAGTTTCCGGATATTCGTACAATTGCGTAAAGGCCTTGCGCCGATAGGTCTGCCTCATTGTGTACATGGTCACCCACAATCCCTTGATGACTGTGGAGACCGCAACATACACGTTCCGAAACCATTCACGCATTGCCAGACCTTTCGTCGAAAGGTAACGCCGCACGGAACCCATCGCCCCCGGCACAGCGTTGTCCACAATCACTAGGTTGCCGACAATTGCTGAATGTGACTTCAGGCACGTTCACAGATTACCGGCAGATCAGCCTTCAGTGGATTATATGGGCCCCCTCAGGTGCCGCAACCCAGCGAAACCGGCGGAATCCACGAATGTCGCATGTGCTCTGGATTCCTCGGCCAAGTCCCACAATCATTTGTGAATCGAAGCCCCAAGGCTTCCCCTGCAATCCATGTCCGTCCCCTGCAATCCATGTCCGTATCGTGCAAACCGACGGGTTATGACAGACAACAAACCGGCTGGCTTGAGTTGGGAATCGCTTGCCGAACGTCGTATCCGCGAGGCGATCGAACAGGGTGACTTCGCCAACCTGCCCGGACAGGGGGCACCAATCCCCGGCATCGGAGATCCGTCCGATGAGAACTGGTGGATCCGGAAAAAGCTGCGGGATGAGGACCTCTCGGTCGTCCACCCGGTGCTGCAGGCGCGGCTGGCGATCGAGAAGACACGACATACCATTCGCGAACTCAGCGACGAAACAGCAGTCCGTCACCTGCTGGAGAAGCTGAATCAGTTGATTCACGAAGCACACCACGCCCTCGAGCCAGGTCCACCCCAAGGCGTTCCGCCTGTAAGCATCGAGGCCGAGGTCGCTGCCTGGAAGCGGCACCGGGCGTCATCCGCCTGAACAACGGCATCCATCAATCGCCGCAGCCGACCTCCAGGTTGATCGCCGTCTGCACGATCCTTCGTTCGTGCCGGTGATAGGCCTGTAGCGCGTTCATCCATTCCATAAGTTCCAGCCGCAACAATTCCGTCACTTGCGTGACAGATGATCCCGAGAGAATCCGCCCCCGGAGTTCGTCGAGCTGTTGGCACAGCCCCTCATACTCCATTTCGAGCCGATAGACATGCGGCTCCCAGTGCGGGTGGTCCAACAGCACATCTTCGAGAAAGCCCCCCTCGGTCTTGATGCGAAACGCGTTGGGAAGCGCTTCGAGCAGACCGTCGAGTACGGCAACAATCCAGCGGCTGTTCTGCGCATTGACCCCTTCTTCGAGCAGATCGCGCAGGTCGCCCAGAAGCAGGTATTCGAGAACTGCATAATCCTTCAGCGGTCGCTCAGCTGTGGCAGTTCGAAGTCCGTTCATGGCGGCACCCTTCGCAAGTTGCAGGAGAGGTGGATGGCACCTCTCACACGAGAGGTGGCTCGAATTGTCGCCCGTCGCCCTCGTGGCCGCATGTCAGCAGGGCGATCATCACCGAGTCGCCGACAACCTGCCGCTCCGAAAAACTCCACATCGCCCGGAGGGGTCGTCACCGGTGCCCCGGCATGCGAGAAGTGTACCAAACGCCAGGTGACAATGCCAAGTTCGGACCGACGATGTCACCACTCTTCGCGCAGATTTTGTCGTGCAGACTCCGGACGAACACGGTGCCACAGGTTGGCACAGCCACGGGATCGGAATGAGGTTGCGGCCAGTGAACGTCACGTCACCGCCGCACGACTGCTGACGTCACCTCGACGCTCGATGGCGTCGTCGATTCGCCGCAACTGGTCCGGAGTCAGTGACACGTGCATGCTCCTGGCTGTCTCGCGGATCTGATCGGGCCTCTTGGCTCCGCATAGCGCGGCGGTGATGCCCTCGCGCTGGATTACCCATGCGACGGCCATCTGAACCAGTGTTACCCCTGCTTCATCGGCAAGCGGTCTGAGGTCGTCCAGGAAGTCATGTGTCCGCTGCCACTGCTCCCCCTGAAAGACGGGGTACTTCTGCCGGCCATCCCGCGGATCCCAGACATGGTCCCGTGACAGCTTGCCAGCGAGAAAGCCCTTCATCAGTGGCCAGTAGACGACGACCGAGACATTGTGGGCGATGCACCACGGCAGCCGCTCGCCTTCAATATCGCGCTGCAGCAGATTGTAGTGGGGCTGATCCGCTGTGATCGGGCAGACGGCGTGGAACTCCTCGTACTGGCCAATTTGCACGAAGTTGGAGACACCGACGGCTCGCACCTTACCGGCGTCCAGCAGCTCTTTGAGCGCGCCGGCTGATTCGCTGATCGGTGTGTCCGGGTCCGGGGCGTGGAGGTAATACAAGTCGATGACATCGGTACCCAGACGACGGAGACTTTCCTCGCACTCCCTTCGAATCGTTTCGGGACGCGCGTCCCGTGCCTGCTGACGTTCCTCCCAGTGCAGACCGCACTTGGAAGCAATCACAATCTCGTGACGGCGATGTCCGAGAGCCCGCCGGATCAACTGCTCGCTCTCCCCCTCATAACCATAGATGTAGGCGGTATCGAAGAAGTTGATGCCGGCATCCAGTGCCGCCTGCAGGGTCGCCAGGCTGTCGGATTCGGTGACGCCGATGCTGGTGATCCCGGCAATCGGCCAGCATCCCATGGCGACCGGAGTCACCTCGATGTTGGTAGTTCCCAGACGGCGCATCACGATCCCTTACTGAGAAACGTTCCGGATTGTTCCATCGCCCGAGGAGATGTTGATATCGGAGGGTCAATCAGTTCGGTCATCTTGAAGTGATGGCGCACGCTTCGCAACCTGAACAGGGTGCGTCATCGGGCGGTGCCACTGACGTGCCGCTGGTCAGCTCGCCGGACCGGCATCCGTACTGACCGCATCACCAGCCCCACCGTAAATCTCTTCGAGCAACTGCTCACGCCGCGCATCATAGAGAGACTTGGCCTGGACAAATGCGCGTAGTCGGGGATTGACGTACCGGATTACAAACACCAGAGAACCGAACACCAGGCACAGACCCACCAGGATGCTCACGAGTGGCCAAGGGAACAGCCGGCGTTCGAGCTGAACGTCATTGATCCCCAACTGGTCGAGCCACAGCCCAAACACCACGAGCACCATCCCGGCGATAAAGCCGAGCGTGCTCGCAAATTGCCTCTTCAGGAGCCTGGAGATTGGCTCGTTCTGCCGGTCCCACTCCTCCAGCCAGTCCCGATCAAGCTGCTCGAGTTCTGCTCGGGGGGTCATGATCCTGCCTCGCCCGTGGCCCCATATGCCTACGCCGGCGATGTCAACAGCGACCACCGCACCCGAGCGGGAGCGGACAGATTAATACTGTGCTTGGTCGTCTCACGGGCCGCTGCAGAGCGGAATCAGTTCCCGAACAAACCACTCGTGTGGCCATCCGACGATTGCTGGCTCTTGGTCCGATTCTGCTGGAACAGTTCCGACGTGTTTCCCGATGATGTGCGATCGTCGGTAGCGGTACGGGTCGAGCCGGCCCTCAGGTTGAACGGACTGTCGGAACCGGGCAGGAACAGCCGCTGCTGCGGGCGATAACCCATGTATCCCAGAAAGTCATTGAGCCGCACGATGCGCACGCCATGCTGCTGGGCTTCCTTCTCCAGTTGAGCCCGCTGGTCGAGCATCTTCTTCACTTTGACCAGGTCGGGGTCCGCCGCAGCAAAATCACCGGGATCGGGAATCTCGCCGACCACCAGAAACTTCGTGGACACGTCAATCTTCGCATCCTCGGGCACCCGGTTGCCTTCGTCGTCGATTTCCAGAAACACGCTGGCTCCCTGGTTCTGGAGAATGTCATGCATCAGGGCTCGGTCGCTCTTGCCGTCTCCATCGATATCGATGTTGCCGACAAACGCAAACTGCTCCTTGAGACCCGCCGTCCAGACCGGCGAGTACACGACATCTCCGACGGCGATCGGGCGATGCAGATCCTCACCCGGCATGATGCGGGCTTCGGAGAGGTTCGGGCCAAGAATCCGCGTGACTTCAATCTGGGCCTTGATATCCTCCTGCCCGCGACCGACCCCGTAATGGGTTTGCTCGTAAACGCTGAAGGTGGTCTGCGGTTGCAGGTTGTCGAGCGATCCGAGATTCAGCCAGACGTTCCGGGTCGTGTAGTCGACATTGCGGATCACACCATCTGGCTTCTCAAAGGTGACCCGACGGATGTCGTCCAGTTGGGTCCGCAGCACGGTATTGATGTTCGTCAGGTTCGCAATCTCGTCGTCCTTATCCCGTGCGAGCCGGGCCATATCGTCGCGCGCCTGGTTCGCCTCGACCTGCAGTCGAGAGACGTCGGCACGCATCTGATTGATCGTCTGGTCTTTCTGGCGAACCCGTTCGTCGTGCTCGGCAATCAGGTTCTGCAGATTCTTCTCTGAGGAGGTCTGCGAATCGACGATCTGCTGTTTCTCTCCACGGTACTGGTTTTCCAGCGCCAGCAGGCGGTCCTGCATCTGCTTGAGGGCCTCTTCCTTCGCGGCGAGGTCTGAGTTCTTCTGGTCGAGTTCCGTCCGAATCGCGGACAACTGCGTGGCAACGACCGGCTCTCCGCTGACCCCCTTCGCCTGCAGATCCTCGACGAGGGCCCCGATCACCGTATTCGGTCCGGGGTTGTCAGCACCCATCTCAGCGTAGTTGTAGCCGAGTGCCTTTTTCGTCGCGTCCTCGTCGGCAATCTTGTTGCTGAGGGCGCTGTTGGCCTCCGCCAGTTCTTCGGTCTTCTTCTGCACGTCCTGCTGCGCGACTTTGAGGTCGCGGATGTTGAGGTAAGTCACCACGGCCAGAATCAGACTGATCATGACAAACACGATCAGCGAAAAATGGACGGCGGTTGGCTTGCTGGACGAGGCCATGTTCTTCCCCTTGTGTACCCCTGACGCTCCGTACGGATGCCTGCTCGCACGTTTCTTGCGTTAGCGCAACTCTACCAGAGCGTGAGACGATTGTCCCTCGGTCAGTTTCGATCGAATACCCGAACAGACTTCAGCAGACTCACCCGGCCCTGCGCTACGCGCATTAGCAGCATCTTCGGCCCAAACCGGCCATCGGGAGGATCAGCGCGCCACTGCACCTCCAACCCTGTCGACCGTAAGACCTGCTCACGCGGCATCCGCGCAGTCCGTGCAGTCCCGAGAACCGGCCTGCATCATTGACCTGCTTCCAGTCTAGAGGCGGGTCCCGTCCAGTCAAGAACTTTCGCCAGACTTCCGGGCCGTCATCATGCGGAATCTCAATGGAACCCTTCCTCATAGGACGTTGCGCTGCTCTGACGCGGCCTCGTGTACCGCATCAGGTTCTGCACCGACCGTACCGTTCAGAAGTCGCCGACAACTTCACCCAAGCCGCGGCTGCCCAGCGCCTGCCAGACACCGGTGTCCACACCGTCACTCACGAACGCGACATGTCCATCGCAGAACAGGGCATTCACTCCCCCTGTGTGCCGGCTGCGGGCCGCCACATTCAGCGACAGCCGGTCCCACCAGTAGTTGGTGCGATTGCTGTGCGGCAGCCCGCCCCGACAGTCGATGTCGGGATCATTGGGGGGGCGGATGTGGTTGTACATCGAATGTCCGGGAGCCCCGTAGAGCCAGCGGCTGCCGCGTGTCTGCTGCAGTCGCAGCCCCGGCTGGTGGCATTGCCCGAGATAATCCGTCAGTTCCGGCCCGTTGGTGGCATTGTCGTTCCCTGCGGTGAGGACGAATCCGTTGGTGGCACTCACACCATCCCATGTCGTCGGCCCTACTTCGGCCTTGATGGTTTCGCTGATGCAGACCGTGTTGCTCGACCCGTCGGTGACGTCCGCAAACCTCACCTGCGAGTTCTCGAAGAACACGCCCGTCACCGGCACACGGCCTGGATTACGGGGCGAGAGCGGAAACGCGGTGCCTGTGCTGAGCGGATAGTTGTGGACGGCACTGTCGACAATCGCACCGTTGACAACGTTTGACTGCAGGATGCGGTACGAATCGCTGGGACACAGGAAGAACGGAATCGTCTGGCTCAAGGGCAGTCCATTGACCGCCAGATTGTCGGGGTCGGCGCTGAAGTCGATCAGATTGTACAGGGGAGCCGCATCAAGATACGGGAGCAGGTGCGCATAGGCGGAAAAGCAACGTCCCTGACCATCGATCAGACTGCGCATGCGACCCGGAGGGAATGTGTTGTGAGTATCGTGATAGTTATTGAGTGCCAGACCGATCTGCTTGAGATGGTTGCGGCACTGCGTGCGGCGGGCCGCTTCGCGTGCTGCCTGAACAGCAGGGAGCAGGAGCACCACGAGGACGCCGATAATGGCGATCACGACCAGCAGCTCGATCAGCGTGAACCCGTGACTGATCGACTTGTATGACCTCGACACAACGGCCCCCCTGATCCGACGACACTCCTGACACCAGCTCAGTCTGCACGATGACTGAGCTGACGAACGCCGTCAAGCACGACGAAGAAGAGTTCAGAAGTGACCAGGACCGCTGCCCTTGGCATCGTGCGGCGGGCACATCGAGCGGGTTACAAACTTCGACGCAGGACCTCGCAGCCGCTTGCAACGAATTCTCCCGCGGCTGATACTTCGGGTGCGTGCAGTTGCAGTCATCGAGGGTGAATCAGCAGGCGAGTGACGCAGTTCCCCTCGGGGCCGAGTGGCGAAACAGGCAGACGCACGGGACTTAAAATCCCGTGAGGGGTAACCCTCGTGCGGGTTCGAATCCCGCCTCGGCCAATAAGTTATGGGGGATTCACGATATGTGAGAAAATCCTGTTGCCACGCCATTGACACTAGTGTCGCTCAGGGATTGCCGGGACGTGCACATTCACCGGTTTCGGTTTCACGGCCTCCGAATAGCTGATGTACCGGTCGGTCGTAGCCCCACTCTTGTGCCTCATCAGGCGGCGGAGTTCGTCCTTTGTCAGACGATCGGCATTCAGGGTCGCAAAGGCCCGCCGCTCGTCATGAAAGCTGTACAGGTGGCAGGCGTCCGTGCAGCTGTGCTTTCCCCGGGTCTTGCAGGGCAGGTCTATCCCGGCCGCCTTCTGGATGCGAGCGAACTCGTTGTAGAGCTTTCGCCGACTAAATTGCCAAGGGAACACCAGTGGCTCGTGATCGGTCACCAACGGCCTGAGATGTTCGACGACGACTGAAGCCAGGTGAACCGACTCATCCCGGTTCCCCTTGTTCTTCTCTGCTCGAGTGATCGCGTAGCCCTCGTCGAGGGAGACGTCCTCCCACTCGAGCGACAACAGTTCTCCGATCCGCCACCCCGTGCAGCAGGCGAACATCAGCAGGCCCCGCCACCAGTCCGCCGGTGAGTAGGGAAGGTCCTCCTGCGGCTGCTGGGCAACTTCCGCCGTCCGGTAGATGTCGACAAAATGGCCCTCAGTGATGAATCGCTTCTGGTGCTTCGGCTCTTCCACGAACATGAACTCAGGCAGCTCGGCCAGGTACTTCCACTTCACCGCCTTCCTGAGAGCTGCCTGCACATGGCGGAGGTCCTTGTTGACCGTGGCCGGCGAGACGGTGCTCCCTGGCTTGTGCCCCTTCTCAGCGAGCCTGAGGGCCTTGAACCGGTCGACTCGCTCCGTCGTGACGTAGCTGACGGATCGCCTGTCGAGTTCCAGAACACGTGCGAAGGCCTCCAGCGAGTAGAGAGCCGCCGCTTGCGTGTTGGGGCTCTTGGTCGAGAGATGGTCGGTTCGATACTTCTCGACAAACTCAGACCAGGTGGTCCGGTCCGGCTTGCCCTTCTCGTACTGTCCAAGCGTGAGCTGGGCCTTGATCTGATCCGCCAGCATCTTGGCCCGCCGCTTGCCATCCGGACCGGGACCGTGCGACTTCGACCGGCGAGTGCCGTCAGGCTCATACCAGACCGTGTACCAGCTCGCCTTCTTCGCCCCCAACTTCTTCACCTGAAACTCGAACTGCTTAACCCATGCAGACATCGTCTATCTTTCCTTGTGCTGGCATTCCGGATTCCTCATCAATCGCCGTCACTCCGCGGCGTCGAAGTCACCTTCGTCCGGCCCTTCGAAGTCCTCGGGGGTCGTCATGAAGTGGGCGGCCGTCTCCTCGTCGATCAGGCCGAACACCTCTAGTGCGGCGCGGACGCCGGAAATCCACTCCCGGGCCTGCTGCTGGCGTGTTTTGGGGAGCGGGATCTCCCCGGGCCTAGTGCCGTCAGTGGTCTTGTCGCTGCTCATCTGAGACTCCCGTTCCAGCGCCATCGAGCAGTGTCGCATGCTCCGCGCGGATCACAACTCAGGCGACCGCGCCCGCAGCATCAGTTGAATACGCAGCGGCCGGGCCGCGGGATCACAGAATCTGGATGCCGGTCGGTTATGATTGCAGACGCCCTGCCGCTGCCTCCGGGAGACCATCGGAATCGGACCCGGAATCCGCACGCCATCTTGTCCTCAGTCAACGCCATGCCCGACCAGCATCTTCCCCTGTCCGTCGAAACCGAAGTCAAGCTCGCCACGCTGGCCGCCTGGATGGGAGCCGCCGAGGTCGTCGTCTGGTTCACCGGCGCGGGGATCTCCACCGAGTCCGGCCTGCCCGACTTTCGGGGCCCCGACGGGGCCTGGACGCGCCGTGATCGCGGTCTGTCTCTGCCGCGCCCCAGCAGGCCCTTGGCGGAGATTCGACCGAATCGTGCGCACCTGGCCATCGTGGAATTCGAGCGGCTGGGCAAATGCCATTTTCTCATCAGCCAGAACGTCGACGACCTGCATCTGCAATCGGGCTTCCCGCTGGAGAAGCTCGCCGAATTGCACGGCAACAGAAATCGTCTGCGTTGTCACGGCTGTGACCGCACCTTTGCGGTGGTTGATGTCGTGGCCCTGCCACATCGCCGGCGGACGAGGAAACAGCGCCACCTGTCACACGAGTGTCCGGACTGCGGCAGCCCGCTGGTACGCAGTATCGTCAATTTTGGTGACCCTCTCTCACCACGGGACCTCAGCACCTCGTATCACTGGGCCGGGCGCGCCGACCTCTTCCTGGTCGTGGGGTCGTCGTGCTGCGTCGCACCGGCGGCGGAAATGCCCGAGCTTGCCGCCCGGCGTGGTGCGCGGGTCGTCGTCATGAACATCGGCGAGACCGATGTGGACGACCTTTGCGATCTGCGCTTTGACGGTGAAAGGGTGGGGAACCTGCTTCCTGCGCTCCTGCGGCAGTTCCGGTCGCTTCCGGGGTCCGCTCCGGCTGTCACGTGAGGAAGGACACCGCTTCAGTGTCGTTGTGACAGCACTCTCCATCGTGCGCGGCGTCGACCTGACCGCGACGCGTCACTCGGTGCAATCCGGGGATTCGGCAGGCAGAGGCCGATGCTGTCCGACACAGTGATTGCACCGAACCGTGCACGTCACGCTTCGCCTGACGATGCGGGTCGGACGTGCAATGTGTTGGGAAGTTGCGCGTCCGTCGGGAGTGCTTCATCATCCAGGGAATCGCGCACCGAAGCGATCGTGCTGAATGTGGGTCAATCGTTGGCTGTGCCGCTCGGCGGACGAACAGGTGGCATCCCAGCTCGCAGATCTTCGTGCTCGTTGGAGAACGCGGGGTGCAGACGAGGAAGATTGCCGGATCACTCTCCCGTAGGCGGAGGCACCGGTTGCGTATCCCCGCGGAACTCCAGCAGCCGGCCATTGAGGAACGTCATCGGCGTGTATTTGAGGCCCACTTCGTGGGCCAGGCGGGTGTCCCCGCGAATGGCCTCCAGCGCTTGTTCACTGTTCATCGCTGCGACGAACTCGTCGGGCGACCAGCCGCGAGCGGTCACAAACTCACGAACTTCCTCGTCGGTGAACTGTCCCTTCTGGTCGAACAGCCAGTCGTGGGCCAGCCAGAAGCCCTCGGCCCCTGCCACCAGACCGGCCGCCTCGGCGGCCAGCGCTGCTTTGCAGGCGCTGGGGTGTCTCGTTCCGGGGACGAAGTCGTTGCAGTCGGTGCAGAACGGGAAGTGCCGGGCCGACAGCGAGACGTCGGGCCGTGTGGCCGCTATGACCTTGAGCTGTTCGTGCAACCGTCGGCAGGAGGGACACTCGTAGTCGGAGATGACCACGATGTGCGCCGCGCATCAGCCGGTCCCTGCACATACCGGCCGGGCGTCATCACCGGTTGGGCGTCCGTGGTCTCCTGGGCCGGGATGGACTCGGAGACCCGATCGAGGGAGGCCAGCAGACCCTCCTGGACTTCTCGTGCCCTCGCCGCCTGCATCTGCCACTCGTAGCCCCCCAGCACGGCCGATGTCAGCCCGAAGATCGCGACGAAACCGGGCAGACCACTTCGGGAAGGAACTGCCTGACGGGCTGCCTGGGCCTCGCTGGTCTCGGCCGGGTCGAGGCGCATTGCAGTGCTGTCGTCTGCGACATCAGCGACCGATCGGGCCCACTTCCATTCGCACAGCCCGGCGAACAGCAGATTGCCGGCATGCACGGCCACGCAGTAGGGACACAGATGACCCTGCCGGAACATCACCGCGACGAACAGCAACGAACCTGCCGCACCCAGACGGACCAACCACCGCAGCGGACGCGACAGACTCCCGCCGCCGAGCCACCAGGCGGCCCACAGCGCCTGGAAGTAGGCGAACCCCAGAAACGAGACCGGCCAGTCGACAACCGGCAGAGACCCCCAGGCGCTCTCGGCGGCCGCCGTGCAGTCACTCTCGGCGCCGCAGCCGGGCAGTGCCGCGGCATCGAAGTGCTGCAGCACCAGCAGCAGGCTGGCCGCCAGAGCGGCCGTCAGCAAGGCCAGCCCGGTGAGGAACATCTTCCGAGAGCGTGGCCCGTCCCCGGAGGTCTCGTCCGGTCGATCGTCGCTGTCCGCGCCGCTCACACGCGGCGTCTCCGCAGCCGGCCGCCGACCACCACCAGCGCGAGCGGCATCAGCAGCGAGGCGATCATCACCTGCGGCGCGGCGACACTCAGCGAAGCGTTCTTGCCCTTGCCGCCCCCGTTGCCGGGCCCGCCGCCTCCACCATCGGCACCGGGAATGCACTTCACCCCCGGAGCGATGCCTCCGAGTGATACGCCGGCCAGGCACTTGTCACGGTCCTTCTTCCTCAATCCGCTGCACTCACAGGGCGGGCAGTCGAGCTCCAGATCGTATGGGAGACCTCGGACACACACTGCTGAATGGCTACTATTGTCAAGCCAATCGTAGGCTCCAGAAGCCATGTGATATCGGATACGCAAGTAGGTTCCATCGATGATGTCTGAGCAGAGCAGCCAGCGATACCGATGGTCCACGGGATCAGGGCCATCCCATTCGGGAAAGTCATCAGGAAAGTTACCCGGGTAGAAGAAGTCCAGATGATCGTTGAGTCCGTTGGCGATGGCCGATTCCATCTCCCCCAGTGTCGGCAATCGCCAGTCGGTGTAACCGCCGCCTTCAGGTGCTGCAATCAGATCATCGCATAGCTCCTCTGAATTAAGCCGTGAACTCGTTCCCGATCCCGCCGAATACGTATCGCTGCTCCAGACGAGTCCGGTGTCCAGGTCCTTGCAGCCGCCGTCTTCGGTGACGAAGTCGTTAGCCGTCGCCTTCGCTGTCGGTAGAGCTCCTCCAGCCGGCATTCGCCGAAGGCGGTGGCGGTGAACAGACACGCGGCGAGGCAGCCGCACGAGAGTAAGCCGTAGCGAGTGGTCATCAGAATCTCCTGTGGTCCAGAGGGTGCAGAATCGGTTTCCCTGGTCGTGACATGGCAAAGTCGTTCGGAGCCAACGAGCGAAAGCAAGGCTCCGCACTCACGGGCCGACCGGTACGGGCGTCGCGATGAAGATGTCATTGGGTCGTCCGTCGTCATAGACAACGATGCCCGCGATCTGGCCGACCTCGTTGATTCGAACGGGATAGTCATTGCCCGAATTATCCCGCAGCCCTGTGATGCCGGCAGGGAGATTGAGCACCAGATCCTGCAGCTTGTACATCGTTCCGTCGAGATAGACGAACACGTGGCGAAATCCGGGGTAAGTCTCGCCCGAGAATCCGACAATCACGCCACTGCTATTGATGTCTGTGCCTCTGGTAAGGCCCCCGAAGGTTCCCAGATTCGTCCAGCCGGTTCCCACCGGATCGGAGACCATTACGCTCTGTTGGTACCCGTAGACAGGATCCTTGCCGCCACGCCGATAATGATCGATGAACTTGACGTGCGAATAGCCGACGACCTCGCCGAGTTCGCTGATGCCATACGCGAAGATGTTGTCAGAAGCTGCTGGGGCGTGGCTCGGCTCCTCGACGAAGATGTCGAAGCCCTCGCCAGGGGTGTAACGAAACGCGTGATATGTGTTTGTGGTGGCATCATGGAGGGAACCGGCGAGTTGACCGAGACTGTTCATTGCCCAGACAAAAATTCCGTCATTCGCCAGAACCTCGCCGACGTTGTTGGTTTCATCGAGCAGTGCATCATAGGCCCATGCAGTAGAAGTAACCGTGTCATCGATGCGGCGTGCCTTGCCGCACATGTCGCCCCATTCATTGATGTCTCTGATCTCCAAGATCGGTTCCATTCCCGCAGCGAGTTCGGAATCTCCATGCGAATGGTTCATCACTCGTATCCAGTGGCAACTGGAGCTGAAAGGCATGCACATGTTCGTCGGAGTCGCCACCGATGAAGCCGGTCAACCCGATCAGCCTACTGTCGTTGATGACCCAGGCCCGCAGGTAGTACCAGTCGGCGGTCGGATCCACCATGTCGCGCAGATCGTCCTCCCACAGATAGGTTCCGGTGTCGGCGCAGATAAACGAATGTACCGGCTCGCGAAGGGGCGACGTCGCCGACCACGTCCCCGTAGTCATTGAGCGATAGCAGCGAAACGTTGTCGCCCACGTTGGGCAGAATCTCCAGGACGTAGTTGAACGGTGCCGGCGGTGGTGGCGGCGGTGGCGGATCGCCGCCCGGTTTGCCCTTACCTTTGACGCTCGGGGACGCACCGACAATCACGGCCAGCACCAGCAGCGAGGCGGCGAGCAGGACGCGGTTCCGACGGGCGAGGGCTGGCTTCGTCATGGGTGAGAGTTCCCGATTGGGACCGAATGAGGGGACTGCACACCAGCCCTGGCCCCACGCCGCTGGTGTGGACAACCGGTCGCAGACGACCGCGTCACTCCCTGACCGCCGAAAACTGCGACACCCGGGACAGGAATTCTCTGAAAATCGGCAGAAATCGGGAAACCGGTGAATTCCTGCGTGTCTTTGGGCCTTCGTAGTGAACAGCAAACCACCAGGGCACCATGGCGAGAAGGACCACGGATGACGCGGATCAACACCGATCGGCTCCCCACATCAGCGCCCCTCCGTGTGATCGGCGGTCCCGAACCGTCAGGAGCGTCGCAACGCACCTTGCTGTTTTCCCAGCGTTTCCCATCCCGGTGGGTTACGGCCCGCGCTGCGATGCTTCGCAGCGCCGAATTGACGGGCCTACGGCAAGTCGGCGGGATTGAGCTCCATCGCCTGCCGAAGATCGGCGTCGGCAGCGGACCATTCACCCAGAGCGGCCCACGACTGGGAGCGGCCGGCGTAGGCATCGTCCTGGATTGGATCAATCTCGATGGCCCGAGTTTCCGCCGCGATTGCCTCACGATGCCTGCCCAGGTCCCGATACATGACGGCACGAAGGTGCCAGGCGCCGGCGTCGGAGGGGTGCACGTCGGCTGACTGGAGCTCTGTGAGCGCGATGTCGGTATACCCAAGTTCACGATAGCTCGGCACCCGGATGCGCCACCCGTCCCGAGTGAGGTGAGACAGTTCGATGGCTTTGATGAGATCGGCGCGGGCCAGCTCGACGTTCCCCAGCCGCCTGTGCAGGCGGCCGCGACGCAAGCGCCACTCACTGTCCCGGGGCGCCAAGACAATCGCGGTGGAGTACGCCTGCAGGGCGGACTCATCCTGCTGGCGGCATTCCAGCGACTGGCCCAGGTTGCCCCAGGCCCACGGGCTGTGAGGGTGCACTTCGACGAGGCTCGCGTCCAGCTCTACTGCTTCGTGTTCTCTGCCGAGACGTTGCAATTCCTGTGCGAGCTTCTGGCGTGTGTCATCACCCCGACCGGTGATCACGTACGCCTCGTGGGCAGTCTGAGGCGACCACCGGGCGCGCAGCCATAGGACCTGCTCGTACTCTCGTGCAGCGCCTTCGTGTTGGCCCAGATGGCTGCTGACCGCCGCCAGGTTCTGCCGCGCGATCGCGTACGTGTTCAGACGACGCCACTCATCGGACACCACCTGGTCATGCAGCTGCACGCTACGGCGGAGCAGCGGCTCGGCTGCGCTGTACGTCGCAACTTCTCGCGAGTCGATAAGCGAGTGCATTCAACGTATCAGCCAGCTGGCGCACCCATGAGATGTTCGCCGCATTCCGATCAAGGGGATTCTCCAGGATGGCAATTGCAGAACGGAAAGCTGCTTCTGCCGCCTCCTGATCAATGGACCACAGGAAGCGGCCTTGTGCCGTGTGACCCTTCGCCAGTTCGTAATGCACTCCCTCGAACGTGGATCCTAACGGGGCGACCGACTCCAGGAGTTCGATTCCGATCTCGTATTCCTCCGCCGCAGCTTGTGTGTCGCCCAGGGCGGCATGCACGGCGGCAAAGCGCAGGTAGGCTTTCCCTTTCTGAAGTCGAATCGCTGGGTCGTCCTCGTTAACGCCGAGGAGTTCATCAAACAGATCGAGCGTGCGGTCGAGAACTGCGAGTTCGCGAGGGGACAGTGAGTCGGTCGGCTGGGGAGCGTACTCGGTAATGGAGGCAAGCTGGTCTGCCAACAGCATGCGGTTGTCGATCACATCCACGTAAATTTCGCTCAATGCATCCATGGCCAGGGAGAGATTCTGCTGAGCTCGTTGCCGCTGGCGGTCGGATTCCTGGAAGTGCGAATTCGCCGACGTGAGAGCAGCGTCCGCCCTGGCCTTCTGCGCTGAGATCAAGAAGGTCGCCGCCGCCAGCCCTGTGGCGAGAACCAACGCAACGGCCAGGGAATAAAGCACCAGCGCTGTGTGGCGGTGCGTCCACTTGGTCAACCGCTGCCTGAGTGTGGGCCGGCGGGCTCGAATCGGCAGGTGGTCCAGGAACCGCTGCAGGTCGACGGCCAGGTCGCCGGCGGTGTCGTAGCGCTCGTCCGGACTCTTGGCCGTCGCTTTGAGGACAATCGTTTCCAGATCGACCGGGATGCGGGAATCCACCTGGCGACGGGCAAGGGGTCTTCACTGGCGATCCGCTGCAGCAGAGCCTGGCGGTCGGTTTCGGGGAAGGCGGGCTGCAGCGTCAGCAGTTCGTACAGCGTCACCCCCAGCGAGTAGATGTCGGTGCGGTGGTCGATGACCACCCGGTTTCCGAGGGCCTGTTCGGGGGACATGTAACGCAGCGTCCCCAGCAGGTCGCCGCTCATCGTCAGGCTGTGTTCGCTCTCGATGCGGGCCAGGCCGAAGTCGGTTACCCAGGCCTTGCCGCGACCATCGAGCATGATGTTGCCCGGCTTGATGTCCCGGTGCACGATGCCATTCTCGTGGGCATAGTCGAGGGCGCCAGCCACATCGCGGGCCAGTCGCGCTGCCGACCGGAAAAACTCCCGTCGGGCAGGTGAGTGATCGGTGGACAGAGCCGCGAGCGGGGCGGTGTCGCGGGGTGTCATGCGGATGGCCGAGGTCGATGCAGGCTCCACATCGGCGAATGCTGTTTGTGCGTGTGGGTCGGGGGGCTTCCCGTCGGCTGGTGGCGAGTTCGTCGACTGGTGCCGGTCTCGCAGCGCCTCGATGGCCTGGGCCAGTGTCAGCCCCTCGATGAACCGCATGGCATAGTGGTGCACGCCCCGATCGCAGCCGACACCGTACACCGGGACGATGTGCGGATGCTCGAGCCCCGCCGCGGCCAGGGCTTCGTTCTTGAATCGCTGCAGATGCCGGGGATCGAGGACGGCCGCGAACGGCAGCACCTTGAGGGCCACGCGGCGCCGGAGCGAGATCTGCTCGGCTTCGTACACCACTCCCATGCCCCCCCGGCCCACCTCGCGGAGGATGCGGAAATCGCCCAGGCAGCCAGGCGGGTGCCCCGCCGCGGTGGCGTCGTCGTGGGATCCGTCGTTGAGGGTGTCGGGAGCATCGGCGATGTGGCCCATCATCTCCACGGCCGGCAGCACCTGCCGCAGTTCGTCGGCGAGGTCGGGATACCGGGCGACGTAGTCGTCGATGGTGGGTCGCTGTCCCGAGTTGACCTGATCGGTGAACTCTTCGACGACCAGGCCGATCAGGGATTCGACAGTGCGGGCGGGGGCGTTGGTCTTCATGGGCCGGACATCTCGATGCCGCGTTGATGGAGCAGGCTGCGGAGCTTGACGAGACAACGCGACGTGCCGCTTGCTGACAGCCGCAGGAGTGAGATCCAGCAGCTGGCCGATCTCGGTGTTGGTCAGCTTCTCGACGTGCCGCATGAGCAGGATCTCCCGGTCGGCTTCCGGGAGTTCGCTGAGCACACGCTTGACCTGTTTGATCACTTCGCGCTGCAGGGCGTGCTGACCGGGCGAATCCTGCACGTTGACGAGCCCGTGATAGATCTGCTCCGAGGCGGCCGCCGAGCACGACAGCTCGCGGTCCAGCGACCGCCTGGCCGCACGCAGGTGCCGCTGGCGGGCCTTGGCCAGCCGCTGCAGGGCGGACTTCCTCAGCCAGATGCGAAAGGGCATGGGTCGACGGGCCAAGTAGTCGTTGAGTCGCTCGAAGGCCTCGAGTTCGGCTTCCTGCACGATATCGGAGGCATCGACCCGCTTGCGGAGCCGGGGTGCCAGACGCAGATCGACGGCCCGTCGCAGCTCGGCGCGGTGCCTCTCCATCAGGCCGCCGATGGCAGATTGATCCCCTTCGGCCGCCCGTTCCAGCAGCAGGTTCGTTTCGTGCGAATCGATGGCTGTCATGGCCCGCTCTCTTACCGCCGAAAACGGCGTCCGTCGGGACAGAAAAAACCGACGGATTCAGCAGATCAAGCCGGAAGTGATGACAGCCATACTACTTGGGGTTTGCAGTGAACGCTATCGAACAGGAGCTGGCCGGGATGGTAGATCAGAGTCTGATCGCAGTGGCACCACCAGCAACACCTGCGGCGGTGTCTGGCCGACGATCGTCAAGGAGACCTCCCCGACGAGCTGGTGAGCCGACTGGTCGCTGTGGATGGCACGGTGCTGACCGCGTTGCCTCAGGTGGTGGGTCGGCTGGGAGCGTTGCACAAAGGCCAATGGAGACGGCATGCCCCTGTCCGCGTGCTGGACCGCCTGCCGCTGGACACCCGGCTGACTCCCGAACCATCCACCGGCCCCCACGCTGAGCGGCACGGTGCTCGCCGATGCCGTGGCCCAGCGGAGTGAGCCCGGTGCGTCGCATCTGTACCTGATGGATCGCGGGTATCGCTCGGCCGAACTGTTCAATACGCTGCATCAGGCCGGGCACGACGACATCTGCCGTCTCAACCGCCGCGACGGTCGTGTCGTCACCGCGCCGGTCACGGATGCGGCAGGACACGTGCTTGGTGCGCCCGTTCTCACGGAGCGGTGCGCAGCAGGCGGGCGTGATCGCCGACGAGTTCATCACCCTGGGGGGCGGGTGCGGCGCCAGCCAGATCGCCTCCGACCATCCTCTGCGGCGGATCACGCTGCGGCCTGGGGAAGAGCGTCCCAGTGCGGCCCGCCAGGGACGTGTACGGACCGATCAGGGCGGCCGCGATGAACTGATTCTGGCCACCTCGCTGCGGGATCTCCCCGCCGAGCAGGTGGTGCTGTGATACGAACATCGGTGGCAGGTGGAACTGTTCTTCCGGTTCCTCAGGCACGTGCTCAAGTGCGACGCGCTGCTGAGCGCGAAAACGGCCGGCGTGCAGATTCAACTGTACTGCGCCCTGATCGCCGGACTGCTGTTCGCACTCGCGACCGGCAACACCCTCACCAAGCGGTGCCACGAGATGATCTGCCTGTACTTCTCCGGCTGGGCCGACGAAGAAGAGCTCCTCGACACCCTCCACCGCGCCGGCCACCCCCCCCTGACCACAAAGCAACCATCGTGCCGAACAACATTGGGCGGGAGCTTGGCCTACCTGGCTGGATTTTGCAGAGACTCTCGGCACGTCAGTTGGCATCGTGCTTGGGCGGCGTGAGCCAGTGCAGGACATTCAGGACGAATTGCTGGTTCTGTGGGGCCAGCGGGGAGTTCATACCCATGGGACGCCGTTCGGGGCCTGCGAGCTGCGCGGTGAACATCCCGGCCTCTCCGAACACCGCCAGCCGGCCAGCACCGACCGCCACCGTGGCCCTGCAGCCAGCCGGCCACCGATTGCTGGCTTGGTGGTCCGTTCACGCTGTGGCCTGGCCGCTGGCGTCGTGGCTGCATGAGGAACGCCCCATCTCCAAAGACCAGCAGTGGCTGCACGGCGGGGCCGGCACGAAACGCCTGCCCGGTAAACGTCGCCACCTGTTCGACTCGTTCGCGGTCGTTGCGGCCCTGTGTGATGGGGTGCGAGCGCAGCCCTTCGGCGCGAAAGATCGTTGGTGTCTGACGATCGGCTCCCACGGCATAGCCGTTGATCATCTCGATGTCGAACCGCTGGGCCAGTCGGGCGGCGGCACCACCGAAGGGCATGTGGTCGGCAGCGAGCAGCAGCGAACCACCACCGGCCAGCCAGTCGTGGATGCAGTCCATCTCCTCGTCCGTGAATGCCGAAGCCGACTCACCCTCTGTGGGCCCTGGAGACTCGGCACGCGCATTGGCGATGACCAGCACATCGACGTCCGCCAGTGACTCCGAAGTGAACTGTCCCGAATGCGCCGCCACCCGATAGCCATCACGCTCCAGCAGCCTGGCGAACGGGGCAAACCGGCCCCCCAGTGTATGCATGTTGCGGTGCCCTTCATCGATGAGGACACGCGGTCCCGCCCCGACTTCGTATTCGGGGTGGGTCACCTGCGGATCAAACGCCGGATCGGCAACCTGACCGGGCCTGGCCGGTATCGAGCCCGGGGGCGGGATTTCCTGAGGCTGCTCACTGGCTGCTGTCGGCTGGTCGTCGATCCCGAGCAGTTCCGCCAGCTCGGCGCGGTGTTCGTTGTAGGCGAGATTGGGAGCCGGGTGGGTTTTCCCAGGTCTTGGACCAGTTGTTCGTAAGCACTCGCGGGCCGCTGTGTCTCCCGTGCGGGCCAGCAGCAGGGCCAGATACCACCACCGGGGGCTGTTTGAAATCGTGGGTTGGGATTCGCCCCTCAGTTCCAGATTCTTCTTGAATGCCGCGGGCCTCCGCGTACTGTTCCGAACGGTAGAGTCCCTTACCGACGAATTCCCATCGCCAGGCGTGCGCCTGGTTCTGGGACTCCCGCAAATCGCGGCCGCGGCCGCGTATGCACGCCTCACCTCGTCGAGCTTGACCGGCAGCGCGGAGACTCGTCCCCAGTTCGCTATACGCCCTATGTCTTGACGTCGAGGGCGAGCGCTCGCTCGAACAGTACGACCGGATTCCGTCGTCGGGCTGTCCTCAGCGAGGTCCCCAGCAGCTGCGCAGCCTCTTCGCGTAAGCTCTCTGAGTAGTCGGGGTAGAGGCCGAGCGATTGAGCGCGCTGCGCCATTTCGCGCGTAATGTTTCAAAGTACTGTTGGCCGTTTCAGTTTCGCCCGCCCGTGCCAGCAGCATCGTCAGGTACCACCAGCGGGGCCCGTACTGATCGTGGGTTTTTTCACCCCGCAGTTCGAGGTTCTTCTCGATCGCCGCACGCGAGTTCTCGTAGTTGTTCTTCGCCATAGAGCAGTTGGCCGAGATATCCCCAGTCTGCAGCGGTGCGGGCTTCCTCGGGAATACCTGAAGTTGGGCGATCGCCTTCTCGATGAACTGCTGTTTGGCTTCCGTGCTGAGGTCGGCCAGACCAGCGGCATACAGGGCAATCCCGCGACACAGGCCATCAGCGTCGTCACGCTGGCGCTTGTTCTCAGGAACTTCTGGAACGTCGCGCATCAGTCGACCGCAGATCTCACTCGAACGCATCGCCAGGGCCAGCGCCGAATCCAGCAGCGCTGCATTCTCTGTCTCCTGCCGCTAGTGTCGGAACTTCGCAACACCGGCATTGTGGTTCCCCGTCGCAAGAGCCCGTGAATAATCGTGTACGAGGGGATTCTGCTCCGCCAACTCTTCGAGAACCTCAATGCCGCGTTCTTGGTGCTCGACACCGTTGCTCAAGGCATCCCTGGCCTGTTGCCTGGAGGACTGATCCCGATTGAGAACCGAATGGAGGTTTCGCCAGGCTGCCCCCAGATTCAGCCGGGAGGTGGCCAGGCGGTAACGATTCTCGAGCGTCGGTGACGACGCCACCAGTTGCTCTCGAATCTTGACCTCGTTCGTAAAATGGCCGTTTGCGTCGCGGTAGTTCGGCTCTTTGTCTGCATCGTCTAAGGCTCCAGAAGCAATCTTGAAACGGCAGCCCCCCAAAGTGCGTTCAGCGTCGGCCAGATCAACGAGATACGCCGGGTCGGCGTCCGCCAAAACTTGACGAGCCCCCGTGGGCCTGCTGGGTCAACTCCAACTGTTTCACAGGATCTTGTTCGACAACTGCCTGTTGTTGATAAACCTCAGCGGTGGTGAGAATCAGCTCCGCAGACTCGCCGTGTTGCTCCTGGAGTCGGTCCACGATCTCAACGGCGCGATCCAGCGGCTCAAGCTGCTCGTTGAGTTGGCCCATCCGCACGTAGTGGTCAGCGAGCTTTGTGTAGCCGCTACGCCAGCTCGAGCTGCGGAGCCAGTTCTCCGGGTGCTGCGTCAGCAAGCTGCTGCCGGATTGCCAGTGCTTCCTTGTACGCTGCCAGCGCCTCGCTCTGAGATCCCATCTCCCGTTCGATGTCACCCACGCGCGGTATAGGCCTCCGCCAACTCTTCCCGCACGCCTGGGTCGTCGGCCCGCTGTTCGGCAAACTGCTGGTAGTACGTCGAGCGCCAGCTCCAGCAGATCTTTGCGCAGTGTCTGCATGCCGGGCTGGTTGAGCAGCGTGTCTTCACTGACCTTCGTCAGGTACGTGTCGACCGTTTCACGAGCCCACTGGAAGTTCTCCTCGGCCTGTTTCTGTTGCCGC
>CAVPPT010000022.1:0-85337 GCA_963707405.1 uncultured Planctomycetaceae bacterium
GCTTCGATCGCGTCAAGCAGCCCGTGCCAGGTATGCACTGCAGAGACGGCGGCGATCGGCAGCCCGGCTTCGACGGCGGCCTGCTGCGTCACCGGACTGATGGCGGCGAGCCGGGTCTTCGTTCCCACATGCCCTCGGGCTTCCGCAGAGATCAGCGCCGCAAACTGTCGGGCAATCGCCGGGCTGCTTAGTCCGACCCAGTCGACGTCGCCATCGTCAAGCATCGCCCGGCTCTGTGCAGGCCAGGCGTCGAGGTCAACATGATGATAGACGACGATCTCCTCGAAGTGGCGACTGCATTTGCGGAGCTGGGTCGGCAAGACATCCCGCCCCCGGTTCGCCCGCGCCCACAAGATGCTCGCTCCTGAGGCGGACCGCTGCAATTCGGCGGCGAGGTCCTCGGCACGATAGCATTCAGGCACCAGATCGGCCCGCAGCGAGAATTGTTTCAGACTGTCTGCTGTGGCAGGACCAATCGCCGCGATCCGCAGACGAGACAATGCCCGCACGTCGCGTCCCTGTTCCCACAGACGACCCAGCAGTGCATGCACTCCATTGACACTCGAAAACACCAGCCAGTCAAACTCGTTGAGCCGCTCGATGACAGCATCCACTGCTGACCAGTCGTGCGGAGGCTCAATCCGCAGTGTCGGCAGCAATACTGGCTGGGCCCCGCGTTCGAGCACATCGTGAATCACCTCCTGCGCCTGATGTTCAGGCCGCGTGATGCCGATCGTGACTCCGAAGAGCGGCCGCGACTCGTACCAGCATTTCCCCTGTCGCAGGGCGACGCACGGACCGACGATAATCAGTGAGGGAGCCGACAGGTGTGCCGCCCGCGCTTCCTGGGCCAGCATCTCCAGCGGGGCACTCACCACCCGTTGAGCGGGCAGCGACGCCTTGCTGATGACTGCCGCTGGCGTCGCCGACGAGAGCCCCGCATCGATGAGCGAACGCGTGATCTGCTCGATCCGGTGCAGTCCCATGTAAAACACCAGCGTCCCCGGAAACCGCGCAAGCGCTGCATAGTCCAGAAGTGTCTCCTGCTTCGTCGGGTCCTCATGCCCCGTGATGAATGCCACCGCCGATGACGACTCGCGATGCGTCAGCGAGAAGCCCGCATAGAGCCCGGCGGCGGTCGCCGCGGTGATGCCCGGCACGACCTCGTACGGAATTCCGGCCTCGGCCAGCGCTTGGGCCTCCTCCGACCCCCGGCCGAAGATGAAGGGATCGCCCCCCTTCAGACGCACGACCGTCTTGCCCTCCCGCGCCGCCGTGATCAGATGGTCGTTGATCTCCACCTGATCGAGTCGTCGTCCGCCGGCTCCATCGACTGCGCGAGGTCCTCTCGGTTTTGGCCCGCGTATGATACAGCAGCAGCGGATTGGCCAACCCGTCGTAGAGCACCAGGTCGGCCCGTTGCAGACACTCCTGTCCGCCGCACCGTGAGCAGTCCCGGATCGCCCGGACCTGCACCCACGAGGTAAACCATTCCCTCTTTCGACATCGCCGTCCACTCGGGACCGGAACAGGAGCATGCACACACACGCATCGTAGATGCAGGAAGTCGCGAACGAAAGGTGCGGACGTGCTGTTTCCAGAGGGCAGGCAGATGCCGCGGTCCAGATTCTCATGGACTACGGCGGGGCGCTGCCTTGGGGCCGCCTCGTCTACTCGCCAAGCGTTTCGCCTCCACACGACTCCCGTCGACGTTCGCAGTCCGCAGACTTCTCACGCCGGCGCGATCATTGACACATGCCCGGACGACACTACACCGTGTAGGTGTCCTTGTAACCCTCCTGCATTGTCTTGATGGCGAGTTCCAGTGCGTCACTCCATTGGGTCGCGAGTGCTGGTTGCCAGTCTTCGGCGAAGAACTCTTCCAGAGTTTTCAGCAACGCGAGCTGAAAACTGGGGAAGTCTTCGACCCGTACGCCTTGGTGAAAGTGTCGATTCCCGAGCACTTTGAGGTAATGCTCCGTCGCCGGAAACCGATGCACATAATATGCCTCGACCGATGCCAGGGCCACGGTCAACATGCTCGCCTGAGTCCGCAAGTTGTGATTTTCGAAGTGATGCCGAAGTTGCGGGAACTCCGTCAGCAAATGATCATAGAACCGATCGATCACACAAGTCTTGCTGCTGAGCAGCAACTGCACACTTTCGGAGATGTCCATGACATGGATCATCCGTGCTCACGACACTGCATTGTCGGGCCATCCTTCCAGAATCCGCGTGAGATAGTCGGCGATGGCCGGAACATCCGATCTGGGTAAGACCGGGCGATGGTTGTCGACCGGATCGTCGGTGACGATGGCATGCACATGTTCAATCTGTTTCCAGATCGGCGGAGTGTCGAGGGCAGCACGCCAGACTTCCAGTTTCACAGCGTTGGTCCGCGTGTCGCCTTCGACGACCACCACATCGCACATGGAAAACGCCTCGTCGAAGGGAGCATATCGCTCATCGGTGTGTGTCACGTCGTCGGACGAGTCGGTCGGCGTGTTGGGCCAGAAGACAGCGCTCATCGTCCTGGAAAGGATACCAACCACTGCGGCTCCCGATTTGCGATGCCGGTGCGAATCCTTCCCGGGCGTGTCCAGTTCGTGATGGTGATGTGTGTGCTTAATGGTGCCAACACGCAGTCCACGCCGCGTGAGTTCCTCGACCAGTGCGCAGACGAGCGTGGTCTTGCCGTGATTCTTGCCGCCGATGATGTGAATCCGTCTCACAGTGGTACATCGCCTCAGACTCTGTCCGCGAGCGAGGATTCGAGTTCCGCCGCTCTGGGGAACAGAATGTTGTTTTCCTTGTGGATATGCCGATGCAGGTCGGCTTCCAGTTCCTGCAGGCCGGTGAGTGCCGCCCGCCAGATTCCGCAGGCATCGTCCGGGGCCTGAAAGCCGTTGGTCAGCTTGCGGATCTGCTCCAGTGCCTGGCCCGCGGAATCGTGCTCGTGTTCCATCATCCGGATGGGATTGGCCACCGTTCCGAACGGGAACTGGGGCAGGTTGGCCGACCGCTCCAGTTGGCGGATGGCCGGGAACAGGACTCGCTCCTCCTTGAACATGTGCGTCTGCAGTTCCTCCTGAAGGCCAACCACAACACTTGCGAGCTTGTGCAACTCGGGGTGTTTCTCTCCATGGACCGCTGCAATCTTCTGCGTCAGGGCCGACAAACGGGGGAGTTCCCGCTGCAGGAACTCATGATGCATCTGTTCGATGTGATCGCAGAGCGACGTCAGTGAGGTAGTGGACCAGTCTTGTTCTTCAGGAGACGAGTCGGCTCTGGACTGCTCCGCACGAATGCGCGAGATGATGGCCTGCGGGTCCAGATTCCTGCCGGCGCAAGCGTCGGCAAGTGACACCTTGCCATGGCAGCAGTAGTCGATATCGAGTTCTTCGAATACACGGGCGGCACTCGGGCAGCATACGACCATGTCACCAACAGCGGTCGCTGGCGAAACACGTTCTTTGGTCTGCATGTCCTCTCCTCCGATCTGTGTGAACTAACAACTCAGCTCTTCTTGCGAGACTTCCGTTTTGCGGCCCGGTTCGTCGAGGGAACCCCCGCGAGACTGAAGACCTTCTTCTTCTCGCACAACGGCGTGACATTGCCAGGCTGAGAGAGCACTTCCGCCACTGTCGTATCGCGGAACAGGTTCTCAATCGTCTCAAGTGCCTTGTCCAGACGTCGATGCAGCGGACAGAGGTTTGGTCCATGCGACTGAATGCCCAGCGGACACTCACGAATCCGTTTGATCGGTTCGACCGCGTCCACGACATCCCAGATGGTCAGCGTCCCGGGATTTGTCGTCAACACAAATCCACCGTGGAGTCCTCGCTGGGAACGCACCAGCCCGGTGCGGCACCAGTCCCTGCATCAACTTCGACAGATAGGCCGAAGGCACCTGGGTGATCTCCGCGATCTTTCGCGCAGTGCACGGCTCTCCATCGTGCTGGGCAATGGTCACGATCGCTCGGAGCGCATACTCAACAGTCTGGGAGATCATGAGCGATGGTTCCGGACTTTCCTTCAGGCGGACACGGCCCTCCGGGCTATTTTAGGACCTTGACATCCGAAATTGCAACCGGTACTTTGCCATAATTCCGGACAAAATGGTCCACCTGTCCGATAGTGGCCGGCTGAAAGGTGCGACGGATCGGCGAGGAGTCCGGCTGAAAGGACACTTCGCGAGGGGCACGGCCCAAAGTGTTGCAGGCGACAGTACCCATGATCTCAACCCGATTGATGGAACAGGCTCCACAGATTGCTGTCATCGGTGGCGGGATCAGCGGGCTGGCAGCTGCCCATCGTCTCATCGAACTTCAGCCGTCCCTCCAGGTGAGCGTGTTCGAGGCCGGTGAACGGTGCGGAGGCGTCATCGCCACCGAGAGAACTGACGGGTTTCAGATCGAACTCGGGCCCGACAGTCTTCTGCGAGCGCTGCCTTGGGGCGTTGATCTGTGTCGTCGGCTCGGCATCGCCGACGCGTTGCAGGACACCAACGCTCAGCAGAAGCAGACATGGATCGTGCGTTCGGGGGAGCTGCATCCACTGCCCGAACATCTGGGCATCATGGCCCCGTCCCGACTGTGGCCCGCTTTGAAGTCGCCGATTCTGAGCACGGCGGGAAAGGTGCGACTGGCGGGCGAATGTTTCGTGCTCCGCCGGAATGAGTCGTCGGATGAGAGCTTTGCCGCGTTCGCTCAACGCCGATTTGGCCGCGAGGCATTCGAGAGGCTCGTTCAACCGCTCGTCAGCGGCATCTACATGGCCGATCCGCAGAAGCTGAGCATGCAGGCAGCCTTGCCCCGATTCGTCGAAATGGAGTCAAGGCACGGCAGTCTGATTCGTGCGGCGCGTCACGCCCTGCGTCAGAAAAATCAGGACGGGCCGAGAAGGGAGAGTGGTGCCGCCGGCCAGTCGATGTTTGTGGCACCGTGCGCAGGACTGGGGCATCTGATCGAGACGCTCCAGTCGCGACTGCCAGCCGGGACCATCAAGCTGCGATCCCCCGTGCAGAGTCTGGTGCGCACGCCCGACGGCCGTTGGGACGTCTCGGTTCTGGGAGGCCCTTCGGCGTCGGAAGCGTTTTCCGGAGTCATTCTGGCGACCCCCAGCGATGGGGCGGTGCGCCTGCTGCAGAGAGTCCATGGGTCCCTGTCGGCGGAACTGGCTGCCATCAAGCACTCAGGCTGTGTGGTGGTGTCGCTGGCATACCCGCGTGATCAGATCGCACATCGGCTCGATGGCTACGGATTCGTCGTACCCGCAATCGAGAATCGTTCCATCATCGCCTGCACTTTCAGCAGCGTGAAGTACGCCGAACGGGCCCCGGAGGGACATGTCCTGCTGCGGGTGTTTCTCGGCGGTGCCACACGGCCTGAGGCGCTGGCTGTTGGCGATGACTGCCTGCTCAGTATTGCCACACAGGAGTTGACTCCGCTGCTGGGCCTGAAGTCACAACCTGCATTCGCCCACATCACGAGATGGCCGGGTGTGATGCCCCAGTATCATGTCGGCCACCTGGATCGAATCGCGCGCATTGAGGCGCAGGTGGGGAATCTCCCCGGACTGGAACTGGCTGGAAATTCCTACCGAGGGGTGGGGATTCCTCACTGCATTCACAGTGGTGAACTTTCGGCCGAACGGATGCTCGCCCACCTCCACCGTGCGCCGGACCCAGTGGGTCCGCAGTCGGCTGTTCCCGCATTGACATCACAGAAAGTGAGCCCACATGCCAGCAGCCGCCTACACTCGTGATGACTACGACATTCAACCGCTGATGTTGTACTACGAGGTCACCCAGGCCTGTGATCTCGTCTGTCGGCATTGTCGGGCCTCCGCCCAGGCGTGTGCTCTGCCCGACGAGCTGACGTCGGACCTGTCGCGACAGCTAATCGATCAGGCAGCGACGTTTCCTCGACCGCCTGTGCTGGTTCTGACGGGGGGTGACCCCCTCAAGCAGCCCCGACCTGTTCGATCTGATTCACCACGTGCGGGCGGCCGGCCTGCAGGCTGCCTTAACCCCGTCGGCAACTCCCCTCGCGACGCCCCAGGCACTTGAGCGTGCCCAGGAGGCCGGTGTGGTGCGGCTGGGAATCAGCCTCGACGGTGCCGACGCCCAGACTCATGACGCCTTTCGGGGCTGGACTGGCAGCTTCGATCGCACGATGCAGATGCTTGTCCACGCCCGGAAGATTGGGTTGCCGGTCCAGATCAACACGAGCATCACTCAACGCAACGTGCACCAGATTGATGACATCGCTGAGCTGATTTCCATGTACGGCATCGCCATGTGGTCAGTGTTCCTGCTGGTCCCCGTCGGCCGGGGGGTTGAGGAGCAGCGCATCTCGGCCAGTGAGTACGAGGTCGTCTTCGACCAGCTGTACCGACAGTCACTCAAGAAACCGTTCGGCGTCAAGACGACAGAAGCCCCGCACTACCGCCGCTTCGTGATGCAGCAACACGCCGATCCGCTGGCTGAGCCCAGAAACGTCGGTGTCGCCGCGCAAGGCAAAGTGTACCGGGCACCGCTGGGAGTTCGCGATGGACGGGGCATCATGTTTGTCAGCCATACCGGGGAGATTTACCCCGCGGGGTTCTTGCCACTGGTCTGCGGCCGCTTTCCGCAGGATTCGATCGTCGATGTTTACCAGCGACATCCGTCATTTGTGGTGCTGCGAGACAACGACCAACTCACGGGAAAGTGTGGTTGGTGTGACTACAAGGATGCCTGCGGTGGCAGTCGCAGTCGGGCGTTCGCTGTCACCGGCGATCCGCTGGCGGCCGAACCCGACTGCATCTACAACGCTCGCGCTGAACATCCGGACCGACAGCCGGAAGTGACCTGCTGTTGAGTGGGAGGGAGTACGGCAACGAGGGTACCCACCGCGGGTGTCGTTGCGTCACCCCTGATGTGTGGCTGCATGCGCATCGTTGACCAGGTCCTTGTGATCCGACATGACTCTGGTCCGGGACCGGACGGCCCCGGACGCGGCCTCTCTCAGCGAGCCGGGAAGAACGGGAAAAACGGATAAGCGGACCTTGACATCCTGTTTGACGGCCTCTAATCTGGAGCCGCATTCGGATAAAAGGACACTGTTATCCGCTATTGGCACGTGCACCTTGGTGAACGGAACTCTGCAAAGGCTGACCATGGGCACCATTCAGCGACAACAAGGCGGAGTCATGCAACCTGTGCTGAGGGGCATCGGAGCAAACTGCGGGACTCAGCGCCAACACCTCCCTGCGCCGGTCGAAGTATCCCACGCCACACTGCACGCTCGCCGGGTCTTCGTATTCCTGCTGGCGATTCTGGTGTCGGCCGTTGCACGGTCGCAGGACACTCCCGACTACTTCCGCCAGAACTGCATGAACTGCCACACAATTGGCGGTGGTCGACTGACGGGGCCGGACCTTAAGGACGTCACCCAGCGTAAGGATGCCGAGTGGTTGATCGGCTTCATGCAGAATCCCAAGGCAGTCGTCGACAGCGGCGACGCTTACGCAGCCAAGATGGTGGAAGAGTCGCGGGGAGTGGTGATGCCCGTGCCTCCCGGAATGACGCGCTACCGGGCCGAGCAGATCATCAAGCTGATCGAAGCGGAGTCGAAACTGGAAAAGTCGCAGTTCCAGGGTGTCCAGATCTCCAACAAGCCCTTTACCCAGTCGGACCGCAACGCTGGCCGGGCGATCTTCCAAGGCGAGCACCACTTGAAGAATGGCGGCACTGCCTGCATTGCTTGCCACAGCATGCATGATCTCGCTGCCCTAGGTGGCGGTCGCCTCGGGCCGGACCTGACACGTGTCTACGAACGTCTCAAAGGGCGTCAATCCCTCGCTGCGTGGCTGATGGCACCGGCGACGGAAACCATGCAGCCGATTTTCAAGGGCCATCCACTCGAAGCGGAAGAGATCCACGCGTTGACGGCATACTTCGAAGCATCGGCAGCACAGACAGAAGCTGAGGCCCCCGTGAACCGCATCACTTTTCTGATGCTCGGATTGGCGGCGGCCGCCGCGATCATCTTTCTGTTCGACGCCATCTGGAAGGGCCGCTTCTATGGCGTCCGGCGTCCGCTCGTCGACGCCAGCGTATCCGCCGCACACCACGGGCAAAGTCCACAATACAGAGGCCACTCGAGTTCCTCATCCCCCACGGCAACCGCATCCGGCGAACTGGGTTCGCCACGAGGTCATTCATGAGTATCCGTGACGCGATCGCCTGGATTCGAGATGAAGTGGACCCCGAAGGGCGGGAGTGGGAAGAGTTCTACCGCAACCGCTGGCAGCACGACAAAGTCGTCCGCAGCACGCACGGTGTCAACTGCACGGGCGGCTGCACGTGGAACATCTTCGTCAAGGACGGCATCGTCACCTGGGAAATGCAGGGACTCGACTATCCGCTTCTTGAAGCGGGCATCCCTCCTTATGAACCGCGCGGATGCCAACGGGGTATCTCGTACAGTTGGTATCTCTATAGTCCGTTGCGCGTGAAGTACCCCTACATCCGCGGGGCGCTGCTCGATCTGTGGAAGCAGGCCCGGACCGACCATGCCGATCCGGTCGATGCCTGGAAGAGTCTCGTCGAGAATCCCCAGGCCCGGCAGCGCTGGCAGCGGGCGCGTGGCAAAGGCGGACTGCGGCGGACCGACTGGGGCACCGCGCTGGAGATCATCGCCGCATCGATGGTTCAGACGATCAAGAAGCACGGCCCGGATCGCATTGCCGGCTTCTCGCCGATTCCCGCGATGTCAATGATCAGTTATGCCTCCGGCGCACGGCTGATGCAGTTGATCGGCGGCATCTCGCTGTCGTTCTATGACTGGTACTGCGACCTTCCGCCCGCATCCCCCGAGACATGGGGCGAACAGACCGACGTGGCGGAGAGTGCCGACTGGTATCACGCCAAGATGCTCGTCTCGATGGGGGCCAACATCGGCATGACGCGCACGCCAGATTGCCACTTCCTGGCCGAGGGGCGTCACAACGGGACCAAGCTGTGGGTCTTCTCACCCGACTTCAGCATGGTCGCCAAGTATGCCGACGAATGGGTCGCCGTCAACACGGGACAGGACGGTGCGTGGTGGATGGCTGTCAACCATGTGCTGCTCACTGAATTCCATCACCAGCGGCAAGTCCCGTACTTCATGGACTACACCCGAAAGTACACCGATTCCCCGTATCTCGTTGAGATCGTCGAAGGTGACGACGGAGTTGCCCGACCGGGACAATTGCTGAGAGCGGGACGACTGGAGAAATACGCCGGTGAAGAACACGGCGAGTGGAAGTTCCTGATGTGGGACGAAACTATGCGCGGGCCGAAGATGCCGATGGGCAGCTCGGGCTTTCGCTGGGGTGCCGAGAAGGGCAAGTGGAACCTGCAACTCAAGGATGGCCAGGACGGCAGCGACATTCAGCCGGCCCTGAGCTTCCTTGATGGCTCTGACGGCGTCGTCGATGTCGAACTGGATGACTTTGGAGCCGGCAAGACTTCCCGACGGGGCGTGCCAGTCCGCACGATCGCGACGGCAGATGGCAAAGAAGTCGTCGTCACCACGGTCTACGACCTGCTGATGGCTCAGTACGGCGTCAATCGGGGTCTCTCGGGCGAGTATCCGGTCGACTATGACGACGCAGATGCTCCGTACACTCCTGCCTGGAGCGAGAACTACACCGGCATCGGTCGCGACGTCGTCATTCGCTTTGCCCGCGAATGGGCGACCACAGCCGAACACACGGGCGGCAAGTGCACCATTCTCATCGGGGCCGGCATCAATCATTGGTATCACGCCAACCTGATGTACCGGGCCGGCATTCATGCGCTCATGTTCTGCGGATGTGTGGGGGTCAACGGCGGCGGACTGGCACACTATGTCGGCCAGGAGAAGCTGGCACCCGCAGAGTCCTGGTCTTCAATCGCATTGGCGAAGGACTGGTTCCCACCCTCTCGCCTGCAGAACACGCCCAGCTGGCACTACGTGCATACCGACCAATGGCGCTACGAGAAGGATTTCACCGACTATCACACCGTCCCGAAGAACCCCGCGTCAGCCAGTACGGCCCAAGGGCACACGATGGACATGCAGGTCCGGGCGGTGCGGCAGGGTTGGCTCCCCTTCTATCCGCAGTTCCCCGAGAACCCCATCGAAGTCGTCAAGCAGGCACGGGAAGCAGGTGCGGAGACGACCGAAGAGATCATCGCCTGGATCGTCGAGCGGCTGACAACCAGAGAGATGCAGTTCTCTGTCGAGGACCCTGATGCGGAAGACAACTGGCCGCGCGTCTGGTTCATCTGGCGGGGCAACGCCCTCATGGCCAGTGCGAAAGGTCACGAGTACTTCCTGCGTCACTACCTGGGGACGCACGACAACGCGGTCGGTGAAGATCTCGCCGAGGGCTGTGCGAAAGAAGTCGCGTGGCACGAGCACGCTCCCCAGGGAAAGATGGACCTCGTCGTCGATCTCAACTTCCGCATGGATACGTCGGCTCTGTATTCCGACATCATCCTCCCGGCGGCGACGTGGTACGAAAAGGCCGATCTCAATTCGACCGACATGCACAGCTTCATTCATCCGCTGTCCAAGGCGGTGCCGCCGTGCTGGGAGTCGAAGAGTGACTGGGCGATCTTCAAGGACATCGCGAAGAAGTTCTCCGAAGTCGCCGAGCCTCACTTTCCCGAGCCGGTGGAAGATGTTGTCACGGTTCCGCTTGCACACGACTCAGCGGCAGAAATCGCTCAGCCGGGGATGCAACAGTGGATTCGCGGGGAGCAGGAGGCGATCCCCGGCAAGACGATGCCCGGCTTCAAGATCGTCAAGCGGGACTACAAGAACGTCTACAAACAGTACATCTCGTACGGTCCGTTGGTCCGCGAGAACGGTCTCGGGGCACACGGCACGAAGTATTCCATCACTGAGGAATACGACGAGTACCTCCAGACTCATCGCACCGAAACATGGGACGGCAAGACCTATCCCTCGCTTGATCGCGATGTCGATGTGTGTGATGCGATTCTGCATTTCGCCACGGTGACGAACGGCGAGTTGGCCTACCGGTCGTATCTGGACATGGAGCAGAAGACCGGGGTGCCGCTCGCGCATCTGGCGGAAAAGAACCGCGGCTTTCGGACGTCGTACAAAGACATCCAGAGCCAGCCGCGACGGTTCATCAACAGCCCGATGTGGTCGGGTCTCATCGAGAACGGGCGAACCTACGCGCCGTTCACCTACAACGTCGAGGCGCTCGTGCCCTGGCGGACGCTGACCGGTCGCCAGTCGTTCTATCTCGACCACCCCGTCTACATCGACTTCGGGGAGCATCTGCCGACGTACAAGCCCAAGCCGCTGCCGACGCAGTATTCCGACTTGCAGTTCAGCGAGACAGGAGCCGCTGTCGGTCCCACGTTGATGCTCAACTACCTGACGCCGCACGGCAAGTGGCACATCCACTCGACCTACGGCGACAACCAGCGGATGACGACGCTCTCGCGCGGCGTCTATCCCCTGTGGATGAATGACAAGGACGCCGAGAGCCTGAATATTGCCGACAACGACTGGGTCGAAGTCTTCAACGATCACGGCGTAGTGGTGACCTGTGCCGTCGTGAGGCCCGCATCCCGCCGGGGATCTGTATGCAGTACCACGCACCCGAGCGAACGCATGGGATCCCGCTTTCACCGCTGCGCAAGAACCGCAGGGCGGGCGGGCACAACAGCCTGACCCGGACCCGGCTGAAGCCCAACTTCATGATCGGCGGTTACGGTCAGTTCTCGTACCACTTCAACTACTGGGGACCTGTGGGCTGCAACCGTGATACCCATCTGCTGGTGCGGAAGCTACCGGGCAAGCCGGTGTATTGACTGATGAGTGAAACGATCCTCAACCACCTGTGAGAGAGCGAGCAATGAACCCAACAGCAGATAGTCCGTCACGCAAAGACAGCATCGTGGCGATCGTTGGCCTTCTCGTTCTCTTGCTCGGCGTGGCGACAGGCAACGCGATCGCGATGCTCGTAATGTCCGTTGTGGGGCTCGTTGGAATCGCCATTCTTGATTGTCAACGATTGGGACGAACGACATGGCTGGCAATCACGGTCAGTGCGATCATTGCCGCGGTGACTGTGATCGCAATCTCCATGTTTGGTTGATGAGACATGAGGGTCAGGCACACGACTGATCCACCGAAATGACGTCACGAATCCCTGGTATATGACATGAACGTCCGCTCTCAAATCTCGATGGTGTTCCACCTCGACAAGTGCATCGGTTGTCACACCTGCAGCATCGCCTGCAAGAACGTGTGGACCGACCGCAAGGGGGCGGAATACATGTGGTGGAATAACGTCGAAACCAAACCGGGCACCGGCTATCCGACGAAGTGGGAAGACCAGGAGAAGTATCAAGGGGGATTCGAGACCAACGGCGACGGCAAGCTCCACATCAAGTCGACGAGTAAGACCAAAGTCGTCCCCAACATCTTCCATCATCCCAACATGCCCAGTATGGATGATTACTACGAGCCGTGGACCTACGACTATCAGAACCTGTTCAGCGCTCCCGAGGGCTCCGATCAGCCAACTGCTGAACCGATCTCGATGATCGATGGCGAAAAGATCGATGTGCAGTCCGGCCCCAACTGGGACGACGACCTCGGCGGCTCCCCCATCTATGCACAGAACGATCCCAATCTCGAAGGACTGACGGAGCAGCAACGGCTGCAACTCAGTTCGGTCGAGCGGTTGGTCTTCTTTTACCTCCCGCGAATCTGCAATCACTGTTTGAATCCGTGTTGCGTCGCGTCCTGCCCGTCGGGGGCGCTGTACAAGCGGGGCGAGGACGGCATCGTGCTGATCGACCAGAAGCGGTGCCGCGCCTGGCGTTCGTGCGTCGCTGCCTGCCCGTACAAGAAAACGTACTTCAACTGGTTCACCGGCAAGAGCGAGAAGTGCATCCTCTGCTTCCCGCGACTGGAGACGGGGCAAGCTCCCGCCTGCTTCCACTCGTGTGTCGGCCGCATTCGCTACCTCGGCGTGCTGCTATACGACGCCGACAAGATGGAAGAGGTCGCCAAGCTGCCGGACGACGAATTGGTCGAAGGGCAGCGGTCGATGATCCTCGACCCATTCGATCCGGAAGTCATCGCCGAAGCCAGGAAGAACGGCATCTCCGAGGGCGTGATCGAATCGGCCCAGAACTCTCCTGTCTACAAGTTTGTGATGGAATGGAAGATCGCCCTGCCACCCCACATCGAATTTCGCACCCTGCCGATGTTGTTCTACGTCCCACCGATGTCGCCGGTGCAGGCCAGCAAACCGGAAGACATGATCACCCACAACACCGACAACCTGTTCCATGACATCGACGAGTCCCGCGTTCCGATGAAGTTTCTGGCGAATCTCTTCGGTGCCGGTCATGAGGGCGTGGTCCGGTACGCCCTTGCCAAGCAGAAGGCCGTCCGCTGGCATCGCCGGGCCGAAACCGTCGGAGATGTCGACCGCGAAATGGCCAACCGCATGTTGCGGGAAGCCGACTGCACACGTGAGGAGGCGGAGCAGATCTACAAGCTGACGGCGCTGTGCACATTTGAGGATCGGTTCGTGATCCCGCCCATGCATCGGGAACAAGCGATTGAAATGATGAAGGAACCACACGAGCACCGCGAAGAAGTCGGATTCGGCTTCGTCGGCGGGCCGAGGAGGGGGCTCTGATGGCCGGTCCGAAGACACTCCGATCGCTCAGTCACCTGCTGTCCTATCCGGATGAGCAAACGCTCGAAGCGGCCGAACTGCTGTACATCATTCTGCAGGGCGAACTGCCCGAAGCGGCCCGGCACATGGCCGAGTTCGGTGCCTTCATCGAGCAGCACGAACTGTGGGAAGTCGAGGAAGCGTTCACGGACACCTTCGACGTCAATCCGAGCTGCGCCCTGGAAGTGGGCTGGCATCTGTTTGGCGAAGAGTATGCCCGCGGAATGTTTCTGGTGCGGATGCGACAGGAACTCCGGAAGTACAACCTTCCCGAGTCGATAGAACTCACCGACCACATGACGCATGTGCTCGCCGTCATTGGAGCTATGCCGGAAGATGAGGCGACCCGCTTTGTCACTGCCTGCGTATTGCCGGCCGTGGTCAAGTTGCACACGTCTGTGGAGAAGAGCAACAGCCCGTATCGACACGTCATTGCCTGCCTCGCGGAGATTCTGCAGCACGTGTGGGGCGACGGCGAATCACTCAGCGATGGTTCAGAATCATATCACCGGGATGGTCATGCCCTGCCCGATTGTGTTGATCTGCTGCATGCCTTTCCCGTAGCCGATGTCGACTTGGGGTGCGGCGGAGGGGGCTGCGGCGACAACGGATGCGGTACGCATCCTGTTCACGTCGACCTCGTGCAACTCACGGCACAGAGCGGTCCTGCAAGGAGACCCCACTGATGAACTCGCCGGCCCTGGATCAGTTTCTGTTCATCGCACTGCCCTATGTGTGCCTGTTCACGTTCCTGCTGATGACAATCTACCGCTACCGTCAGCAGTCGTTTTCGTATTCGAGCCTGTCGAGTCAGTTCCTGGAGAACAAACAGCACTTCTGGACGGTCGTGCCGTTCCACTACGGCATTCTCGCGGTGACGGCCGGTCATCTGATCGCGTTTCTCATTCCGCGCAGCATTCTGGTGTGGAACAGCCACCCTTTGCGGTTGTATGTCCTGGAGATTTCGGCGCTGGCGTTCGGACTGCTGACGTTGATTGGCCTGGTGGGTCTGATGCTGCGGCGCGCCACGACCGCCCGCATCCGAAAAGTGACCTCCATGAACGACTGGATTCTGTTCGCGATGCTGCTCGTACAGACAGCCAGCGGCGTGGCGATCGCGTTGTTCTATCCCTGGGGATCGTCGTGGTTCGCCACGAATCTGTCTCCTTACCTGTGGTCAATCTTCAAGCTCAATCCCGACATCAGCTACGTCGTGGCCATGCCGCATCTCGTGAAGCTGCATATCGTGCTGGCGTTCCTGACGATCGGATTCTTCCCGTTCACGCGGCTGGTGCACCTACTGGTGATTCCCAACCCCTACCTCTGGCGGAAGACGCAAGTCGTCCGCTGGTACGGCCAGAAGTGAAGAGTTAGCACATGGAAGTCCGCAACAAGGCAACGAGAATCGATCTGTTCTCGTTGAAGACGCCACAGATGAGAGCATTCCACATGACGTGGTTCGCTTTCTTCCTGTGCTTCTTTGCCTGGTTTGGGATCGCACCGCTGATGGCCATCGTGCGTGAGGAGCTCAAGCTGACGAAGGAGCAGATCGGCAATACGATCATTGCGTCCGTGGCCATCACCATCATTGCCAGGTTGGTCATCGGCTGGCTCTGCGACCGCATCGGCCCGCGGCTGTGTTACACCTTTTTGCTGGTGTTCGGATCGCTTCCGGTGATGGCGATTGGGCTGGCCGACTCGTACCAATCGTTTCTGCTGTTCCGGCTGGGCATTGGCGTGATCGGCGCGTCGTTCGTCATTACCCAGTACCACACGTCCGTGATGTTCGCGCCGAACGTCGTCGGCACGGCGAATGCCACGTCGGCCGGCTGGGGCAACCTGGGTGGCGGTGTGACGCAAATCGTTATGCCCATTGTCTTCTCGGTCTTCCTGTGGATGGGCTTCACCGATGCCGCGTCGTGGCGGCTGTCGATGGTGGCCGCCGGTGCCGTTTGCCTGTTGACCGGCATCGCCTACTACTTCTTCACAACAGATCTGCCAGACGGCAACTTCAAGGAGTTGCGGGAGTCGGGTGAGATTGTGAAGACGGAAACGGGCAAGGGATCGTTCGGACTTGCCGCCGGGGACTACCGCGTCTGGGCGTTGTTCTTCATCTATGCCGCCTGCTTCGGCATCGAACTGACGATCAACAACATTGCGGCGATCTACTACATGGACTACTTCGACCTGGGGTTGAGGACGGCTGGGCTGGTGGCGGGATTGTTCGGGTTGATGAACATTTTCGCGCGGACGTTGGGTGGGTTCATCAGCGACCGTTTCGTGCGGACCCGTGGATTGAAGGGACGGGTCCACTGGCTGTTCATCGCCCTGTTCATTGAAGGCATCGCCCTGCTGCTGTTTTCGCAGATGCGAGTGCTGGCTTTGGCGATTCCGGCAATGATCGTGTTCAGCCTGTTCGTCCAGATGTCAGAAGGGGCGACCTACTCGGTGGTCCCGTTCATCAACAAGAAGGCGCTGGGATCGGTGGCGGGGATCGTCGGTGCGGGTGGGAACATGGGGGCCGTCAGTGCGGGCTTCCTGTTTCGTTCGGAAAGCCTGTCGTATCCCAATGCACTTCTCATTCTGGGGTGCCTCGTAACGCTGTTCTCGTTCTTCGCCTTTGCCGTGCGGTTCAGCCCCGCAGATGAGAAGGCAGCGGCCGACGAGTTCCACAGGGCGATGGTTCGCCGCCGCGAGGAACTCAAGGACCGGCCGCCAGTTCGCGACCTGATTCCCGGCATCCGCCACCTGCGTCCGATGGATGCGTTGCGGATCTACCTCGGCATCGCGCTGGTGATCAAGGGGGTCTATTTCATCATGAACATGGCCGAGCTGGAGGGAACGGTGGGAACTGATCTCGGAGAGGGGCAGACGATGATTGCCTGGTCCGTGGTGTTCGCCCACATCGTCGGTGGTGCGAGTCTGGCGTTGGGATTTGTCACCCGCGTCGCGGCAGCGGCGAACGCGATCATCCTGCTCGGGGCGATGGTCATCTCGTTGACAGGGGCAACTCAGGGAAGTGTCCTCGAGAACGTGGACTTTCAGTTCACTGCGTATGTGTTCTTCTCGCTCGTTCTGCTGGTCTGGCGGGGTTCGGGGCCGCTCTCACTGGACCACCTGGCCCGCATCGATGCCGAGAAGGAGCCGGAGATCCTATGACCGTTTCACAACCAACGCTGTCTTCTGCCGCCGTGACGACTTCCTTCGCATCTGCGAGGTCCGTTCCGGACGAACCAACCTTGATCGAGTAACACACCATGGCAAGAACTCCCCAGCGCTGGGACGTGGAAGACGAGGCCTTCTGGGAATCGGAAGGAAAAGCGATCGCGAATCGGAACCTCTGGGTCTCGATTCCCAATCTACTGTGCGGGTTTGCCGTCTGGATGTACTGGGGCATGATCGCGAAGATCATGCAGCGGTTGCACTTTGCCAATCCGGACCTGTTCAAGTTCACGTTTCACCACGACGGCGTCCCCTATGACGATGCCGGGTATCGGGCGCTGCTGTTCACGCTGCCGGCGGTGGCCGGTCTGGCGGGAGCGACTCTACGCATCCCCAACTCGTTCATGATTGCGATCTGCGGGGGCCGCAACGTCAAGTTCATGACGACGGTCCTGCTGATCATCCCGGCGGTGGCGGCAGGATTTGCATCCAGAATCCCGCGACGCCGTTCTCAACCTTTATCGTGCTGGCGGCACTCTCGGGAGTGGGAGGTGGTGCTTTCGCCTCCAGTATGTCCAACATCTCCTTCTTTTTTCCCAAGCGAAAGCAGGGACTGGCCCTCGGTCTCAACGCGGGACTGGGGAACGCGGGCGTGAGCGTCATGCAGTTTCTGATCCCCTGGGTGATTACGTTTGGCCTGTTCGGCGGCATCGGCGGCGACCCACAAATGTTTGCCGTCGACGGAAAGCCACAGCAGATCTGGATTCAGAACGCGGCCCTCGTCTGGGTGCCCATCATGACGGTGCTGGCCCTGCTGGCCTGGGCCTTCATGAACAATCTGCCACAGCATGCCTGCGGCCCAACGCCCGGCGCAATCGGCAAGTATCTGTGGTTGCAAGCGGTCGGCTTCCTCGGAACGGCTGTGGGCGTGCTGTTGCTGGTGTTCGTGAAGCTCCCGATTCCCGCCTTGCTGTGGACATTTCTGGTGCTGGCCGCCACCGTCGCCGCGACGATGCTGGGCATGCGATTCCTGACGCCCCGGACGATCCAGGAGCCCCTGAACAAACAGTTCGCCATCTTCAGCAACAAGCACAACTGGATCATGACCTGGTTGTACGTGATGACGTTCGGCTCGTTCATCGGTTACGCGAACGCATTTCCCAAACTGATCGATGACGTCTTCGTGACGCCGACGAACGGACTGGTCACGTCGCGTTACATCTGGATCGGTGCGGCAGTCGGGGCGCTCATCCGGCCGGTCGGCGGCTGGCTGTCGGACAAGCTGGGGGGGGCGCGAGTCACGCAGTGGGACACGTGGATTATGGTGGCGTCGACGATTCTGGCGGGTTACATCGTCTCGCTGGCCGGCAAGAGCACAACACCCGAGCAGTACTTCATTCCCTTCCTGGTGACGTTCGTCGTGCTATTCGCGACGACCGGAATTGGCAACGGTTCAACGTTCCGGATGATCCCGATCATCTTCTCCAAAGAGCAGGCGGGTCCGGTTCTCGGCTGGACATCGGCGATCGCGGCCTACGGTGCCTACCTGATCCCGATGATCTTCGCGACTCAGATTGAAGCCGGTACTCCGGAGTATGCCCTGTATGGGTTCGCCGTGTACTACGCCAGTTGCCTGCTCGTGAACTGGTGGTACTACGCACGCAAGAACGCGGAAATCAAATGCTGACACGGGCGGACGAAGACAGGAAGTAACGAGGTCTTTGATGCATCGTACGATTGTCAATGTGATCTTGCTTGTCGGGCTGTTCTTCGGCTTGATCGTGCTCACATCCGGCATGAGCGAGTGGCGGTTGCCCGACAATCAACAGGGGTATGCACCCGAGCAGCCGATCGCCTTCTCACACCGGCTGCATGCGGGCGAACTCGGGATCGACTGCCAGTTCTGTCACACGGCTGCCGCGTTGAGTCGGCACGCCGGGATTCCCTCCACGGACGTCTGCATGAAATGTCACAAGTATGTCACGAGCTCATTCGATGTCCTGCAACAGGAGATCACCCTTGCCGACGAGCAGAAGCGTAAGCCCCAACCGGTCATCTCCGCTGAGTTGCAGAAGCTGTACGACTCCCTGGGAGTGAAGGATCCCCAGCAACCCATCGCCGAGCCACAGGCACACTCGATTGAATGGACTCGCGTGCACAACCTGCCGCACTTTGTGTACTTCGACCACCGGGCCCACATCGCTGCGGGAGTGACATGCCAGAAATGTCATGGTCCGGTCGAATCGATGGAGCGGATACGCCAGTTCGAGTCGCTGTCGATGGGTTGGTGCGTGAACTGTCATCGCGAAGCCACCGCCGACGGCGTCAACGGGCGCGAGGTGCACGCATCTACGGACTGCGCCGTCTGTCATTACTGATTGGCCCCCATGAACAACGAACCCCAACCACAGTATTGGAAAAGCCCTGCCGAACGGGATGGAATCCGGCCGGGTGACGACGTGAATCCGCAGGAGGGTGAGCCGCAAAACGGATCGTTCGCGATATCGCGACGTCGGTTTCTCGAATCGGCCGGATTCACGTTATCGCTTGCCGCCACACAGGGATGTGGACGTACCCCGACACAGACCGCCCTGCCCTTCGTCGAGAGTCCCGAAGGCGTCGTCCCCGGACGGTCCATCACCTATGCATCGACTTGTGCCGGCTGCGCGGCCGGCTGCGGACTGCTGGCCGTCGTTCGGGATGGCCGGCCGATCAAGATGGAAGGCATGCCTGAACATCCGCTGTCGCGCGGTGGACTGTGTGCGATTGGACAGGCATTGCCGTTGGGGCTCTACGACAGCCATCGTCTCCGGCATCCCCTCCGGCAGGGCAAGCAGACCGAATGGGACGATGTGGATCAGGCGATCACTCAGTCACTGGACAAGATTGAAAGTGCGAAAGGAGCGGTCCGTTTTGTCACGTCAACCGTGACCAGCCCGACGTTGCAAGCGTCCATCGATGCCTTCCTGGCCCGGTTCTCAGACGCCCGTCACATCACTCTTGATCTCCTCAGCAGTTCGGCCATTCTGGATGCACACGAGCAAACGCATGGATCCCGTGTGCTGCCGCACTACCAGCTCGAAAACGCACAGGTCATCGTGTCGTTCGGAGCGGACTTTCTGGGGACCTGGATTTCCCCCGTTGAGTTCGCGGCAGCCTGGAGAACTCGCCGCATTCCGACGGCTGAACATCCGGAGATGTCCTGGCACTTACAGTTGGAAGGCGGGATGTCGATGACCGGCAGTAACGCCGACCACCGCATCCGGTTGGCACCGGACGAATATGGCGTGGTTCTGAATCATCTGTACGCCCGCTTGACCAAACGCTCGGCCGAGTCGATCGACCTGCAGCCGGCCGGTGCATCGCCCATCACAGAGCGTGAACTACAGGCGCTGGTAGATCGTCTCTGGAAAACCCGCGGCGAGAGCGTCGTCCTGTGTGACAGCCAGGATGTCGCTGTCCAGGTGCTGGTGAACGGGATTAATCAGTTGCTGGGCAATTACGGTAAGACGCTCGACATCGCCCGTCCGAGTCGTCAGCGTCAGGGCAACGACCGCGACGTGCTGGCGCTGATCGACGAACTGCGGAGCGGCAAGGTGTCGGCATTGTTCGTCGCGGGAACCGACCTGACGCATAACCTGCCCGATCGGGACCGCCTCTCCGAAGCGATCGGCAAGGTGGACCTTGTCGTCAGCCTGTCGGAGCGTCTGGACGACTTCGCTTCGCTGACCGGATTCGTCTGTCCGGACCATCATCCGCTCGAAGCATGGTCGGATGCCGAGCCTGTTGATGGCCTGGTCAGTCTGTCACAACCCCTGCTGGCTCCCTTGGGGGATACCCGATCGATTCTTGAAAGCCTGGGTCGCTGGTCGGGAGACGATCGATCCGCTTATGACATTCTGCGGGGACACTGGGCGGAAACGATCTTCCCGCGCCTCTCATCTTCGGACCCGTCATCCTTCGTCCACACCTGGGACCAGGCGCTGCATGACGGGTTTGAGGAGGCAACCCCAGGGTCCGAGGCAGTCAGTGAGTTTCAGGCGGACAAGGTTCAGCTCGTCAACAATGTTCCTTTAAGCGAATGGTGCCTGGCGCTGCATACGAAGGTCGCTTTGACGGACAGCCGGCACGCCAACAACCCGTGGTTGCAGGAGCTTCCCGATCCGGTCACGAAGATCACCTGGGACAACTACGTCTGTGTCTCGCCCAAGGCTGCGCAGGAACTGGGAGTCTCAGACGGAGATGTCGTTCGTATCGATACGACGGAAGCGGATTTCAGTCTGGAGTTACCGATACACGTTCAGCCCGCTCAGCACGACCGCGTGCTGTCCATCGCACTCGGTTATGGGGTCAAGGGGACCGAGCGGTTTACGAACATCGGACCTCAGTGGCTGGAGGCACGGCCGACGGTGGCACCCGGACAGCGGGTCGGCAAGAACGCTGCCGGACTGATCGAACCGGCGCGGGAACGTTGCGATATGTGCGTGGTGATGTGTCCATTCTCAGGACCGGACGTCGGCATGAGCTGGCCTCGACTCAGGAGCACAACTCCCTTGAAGTGCCGCCCCACGTCGCGCCCTATGGTGCTGAGAAGCGGGACGCCGTACAGGAGACGACGCTGCCGGCGTTCGCCCGGGATCCACATGCGGGTGCCCCCGAAACACACCTGCATGGCGACATCCAGCTCTGGCCCGACGACCATCCGAGGACAGGCCATTCCTGGGGGATGGTGATCGATCTCAATGCATGCACCGGCTGCTCGGCCTGTGTCATCGCCTGCCAGTCGGAGAACAACGTCCCGGTTGTCGGCAAGGACGAAGTCCGGCGGCAGCGGGAGATGCACTGGATTCGTATCGACCGGTACTACTCCGGCGCGGGTGACGACATCGACGTTGCGCACCAGCCGATGATGTGCCAGCACTGCGACAACGCCCCTTGTGAGACGGTCTGTCCGGTGCTGGCGACTGTCCACGGTGCCGGTGGGCTCAATGAGCAGATTTACAATCGTTGCGTCGGCACTCGGTACTGTGCCAACAACTGCCCCTACAAGGTCCGCCGGTTCAACTGGTTCGCGTATCCGCGGAATTTTGCGCTGGAAAACCTAGCCCTGAACCCGGATGTCACAGTCCGTTCGCGGGGCGTGATGGAGAAATGTTCGATGTGCGTCCAGCGCATCGAGGATGGCAAGATAGAAGCCCGCCGACTGGGAGAGCCGTTCCTCGATGGTGCGATTCAGACTGCCTGCCAGCAATCATGTCCGGCCCAGGCGATTGTGTTTGGCGACATGAATGATCCGGAGAGTCGCATCGCGCAGGAACTGAACAATCCACGACGTTACGGCGTTCTGGAGGAGTTCAACTTCCAGCCGTCGGTATCCTATCTCCGAGTGGTGAGGAACCGGGCCGACGACGACCTGGATGTTGAGCAGGACCACCTGACGCAGGAGGAGGGGGGCCATGTCTGAGCGAACCGACTCGCGTCATCCTTCGCTGATCACCGGCGACAAGACGCTGGGCGATGTCACGCGCGACATCTGCGCCCCGATGCAGGCGCGGCCCTCGGGACTATGGTGGGCAGCGCTTTGTGTATCACTCGTGGCTCTGCTCGTCGGAGTGGCGGCGGTCTGGTACGAAATCGCCACCGGCATCGGCACCTGGGGTCTGAACAAGACGGTCGGCTGGGCCTTCGACATCACAAACTTCGTGTTCTGGGTCGGTATCGGACACGCGGGGACGCTGATCTCCGCCGTGCTGTTCCTGTTTCGCCAAAAGTGGCGAACGGCAGTCAACCGGTCGGCAGAGGCGATGACGCTGTTCGCGGTGATGTGTGCCGGCATCTTCCCGCTGATCCACATGGGCCGACCGTGGCTGGCCTACTGGATGCTTCCGTATCCGAACACGCGTGGCCCGCTGTGGGTGAACTTCAAGTCGCCGCTGCTGTGGGACGTGTTCGCCATTTCAACCTACCTGCTGATCTCAGCCGTGTTCTGGTACGTCGGTCTCATTCCTGATCTGGCAACAATTCGCGATCGTTCGCAGCCCGGCTGGAAGAAGCGCATCTCGTCGTTTCTCTCGCTGGGATGGGATGGCTCGGCCCGCACGTGGCATCGGTACGAAACCGTCTACCTGCTGCTGGCCGGACTGGCGACGCCGCTGGTGTTCTCGGTCCATACGATCGTCAGCATGGACTTCGCGACGTCTGTGATACCCGGCTGGCATACGACGATTTTTCCGCCCTACTTCGTTGCCGGAGCCATCTTCAGCGGACTGGCGATGGTACTCACGCTGATGATCATCGCCCGCAAGACGATGCACCTGGAAGATTACGTCACCATCAAACACATTGAACGCATGTGCCAGTTGATGCTCTCGATGGGGTGCATCGTCGGTCTGGCCTATGCGACTGAGTTCTTCATGGCCGCCTACAGCGGCAATCCCTACGAACAGTTCGTCTTCCTGAACCGGGCCTTGGGGCCGATGAGCTGGGCCTACTGGACGATGGTGACCTGCAACGTCCTCGTGCCGCAGCTCCTGTGGTTCAAGAAAGTCCGCACGACTCTGCCGGTGGTCTTCGTGATCGCCATTCTGGTGAATGTCGGCATGTGGTTTGAACGATTCGTGATCATCGTCACGAGTCTGTATCGCGACTTTCTGCCGTCGAGCTGGACCCATTACGTCCCCACGATCATCGAAGTGGCGACGCTTGTCGGCAGCTTCGGGCTGTTCTTCACGTGCTTCCTGCTGTTCTGCCGGATCGCACCGGCGATTGCCATTGCCGAGGTCAAGGGGGCCGCCCAGCTCCCGAAGTGCGAGCCGCACAAGACTTCAGTCGAGGAGCAAGCAGCATGAGTCACCGCACTCTTCTGGCGACGTTTGCACACGAAAACGACCTGCTGGCCGCGACGCAGGCGGCTCGTCGTCGAGGCTGGCGGATCGTTGATGCCTATACCCCGTATGCCGTGCATGGACTGGACCACGCCATGGGCCTGAAACCCTCGCGACTGCCTTGGGTCTGCTTCGTCTTCGGGATGCTTGGAGCAATCGGCATGTTGTGGTTTGAACACTGGACGGCAGCGATCAACTGGCCCATCGATGTCGGCGGGAAGCCGTGGAACTCGCTCCCGTCCGACGTGCCGGTGGCATTCGAGGCAGCAGTGCTCCTGGCAGGCTTCGCGTCGGTGTTTGCACTGTTCCAGGTCTCTCGCTTGTGGCCCGGCAAGCAGGCAGATGTCATCGATCCCAGAGTGACGGACGACCGCTTCGTGCTGGTCATTGATGAAGCCGATGCGGCGTTCGACGTTCCCGCCACGCGGCGATTTCTGCAGGAGTTCAACGTGATCGAGGCGTCCGAATACACGGGCCCGGGAGGAAGGTTCGCATGAGCCTCAGTCGGACGAACATTGCCCTGATGTGTCTGCTGCTCCTCGTCGTCCTGTTATCGGCGGCGATCAATGTCGATCATTCGCAACCGAACTTCGAGTTCCTGCCGGAGATGAAACGCTCACCCGCCGCGAGTGCCTACTCAGCCAGCATAGCGTTAACCAATGGGCGGACACTGCAGGTACCGGTTGCCGGTACGATCGCCCGGGGTCCACTGCCGCTGCACTATGTTGCGACGAAGGAGGACGCTGTCCGCGCCGGTGAAGAGTTGCAGAATCCCTATGCCGCCGAGTTATCGACCCCGGCGGCGGATGATTCCACAGATCAGCACACATCGACGGCGCAACCGGGTTCGGGTGATCAACCTCCTGTCGGCGATCAGCCTCCAGTGGTCGATCCCGGTGAAACGCTGCGGGCATCGGTCCAGCGCGGGGAACAAGTCTTTCGCGTCTCGTGCGTGCCTTGTCACGGGCCGACAGGTGCTGGTGATGGGCCTGTTGCCAAACGAGGTTTCCCGCCCCCACCCCCACTCACCACCGGAAAATCTGTCGAGATGAAGGATGGCCAGTTGTTTCACATCCTCGCCTATGGGCAAGGCAGCATGGCGTCCATGGCCGCACAACTCTCCCCGGATCGCCGCTGGGATGTCATCAACTATGTCCGCAGCCTGCAGCAGGGAGCAGCCGCCAACGCGCCGCCGTCGGCCGAAGCCGCAGCGGAATCCGCAGGGCAACCTGTCGTGACTGAGGAGGCCAAGCCATGACCCCGCGTCCCTTCGTCGCCAGACCGGCCGTCTCCCGCCAACTGATGCTGCTCACGCTCGCAGGAGCCGTGCTGCTTGCGATCGCGGCTGCTGTGAATCCTGCACGTGCCTGGGCCAATTTGTTGCTGCTGTCGTTCTACCTCGTCACACTCGGACTCGGTGGAGCCCTGTTTATCGCCCTGACTAATGTCTGCGGGGCCAGTTGGAACGTCGCCTTCCGGCGGGTTCCCGAAGCGATGACCGGTCTGTTGCCGATCGCGGGCGTGCTGCTGCTGGCGACGCTCGCCCTGCGCCTGCTACAGTATGCTTGGCATTCCCATGGTCCTGATGGACCGGGGACATTCTGGTTCAAGGAACTCTGGCTGACGACAAACTTCTTTGCTTTCCGGGCGGTCGGGTATGTGCTGCTGTGGATCATCCTGACCCGCTGGATGGTTGCCGGCTCCCGTCACCAGGACAACTTGGCCCATCCGGCAACGGCCCGACTCAACACACGGGTCTCGGTGGTGTTTCTGGCGGTGTTTGCGATCACTATCTCGCTGGCCGGCATCGACTGGATCATGGCTCTGGAGCCGATGTGGTTCAGCACAATGTGGGGTGTCTATCAGTTCTCGGGTCTCGTTATGGCGACGCTGGCGGTCATGATCATGGCGTGCATCGGTCTACGGCGACTCGGACCGCTCGCGGGTGCCTTCACCGATGATCATCTACACGACCTCGGCAAACTGTTGCTGGGCTTCAGTTGCTTCTGGATGTACATCTGGTTCAGCCAGTACATGCTGATCTGGTACTCGAACATTCCGGAAGAGACCTCGTACTTTGTCCTGCGTCTTCACACTGCCTGGGCCCCACTCGTCGTGGGGAGTCTGGTCCTGAACTGGGTCATTCCGTTCTTCGTGCTGCTCCCCCGCCGCTCCAAACGCAGTGAGACCATCATGCTGCGGGTTGCTGTTGTGGTGCTGATCGGTCGCTGGCTCGACCTGTCGATCATGATCTTTCCGCCCGTGACCGGGCCGACGCCTCGTTTCGGACTTCCCGAAGTCGCCGGGATCGCAAGTCTGTGCGGACTGGCAGGTTGGCTGTTTCTGCGCCGTTATCCGCTGCGGCCCCCGTACCACGACACGATCCCGACTTGCTTGCGAGTTTGCACTACCACGCCTGATCTGACGCAGACAGGCATTCTTCAACACAGGAGAGACTCTGATGATTCGCTATGTCGTACTGCTGAACTTCACGGACCAGGGAGTGGCCAACCTCAAGAACTCACCCAAAAGGGCAAAGGCCTTCCAGAAGAGTGTCGAGGCGGCCGGAGGCAAGGTCGAGTTCCAGTCCTGGACGCTCGGTCACGTTGATGGCGTACTGGTGATGACTGTCCCGGATGAGGCGACAGCGGTGTCGCTGGTCTTGGGACTTCGCAAACAAGACATGGTGCAGACGTCCATGCTCCGAGCCTTTGACGCCGCAGAAATCGGGGCGATCGTCGGCAAGATGAAATAGCCGCCCGTCAGGCATCGGAGACGGACGATTCTCGAAAGCCCTCCCTCGGAGGCCGACAGGGATCACAGCGCGCACTGCGGAACACTCACACCAGCTGTCGAAGCTGGTCGCTTCAACTACGGCTTTCTCTCTGCGCGAATTTTCGACAGGCCCAGCAAGCTGCCTCGCAGCGTCTCCTCGGAGTCCGTCGTCGGTGTGTGGTCGATGATCCCGATCGGTCCGCAATACCCGCTCTGCTCGATGACGCGCAGCATGGCGCGCTCGTGACTCCCTTGACCCACGGGCAGAATCTTCCGGGCCGGGTCATTCGCGGCTGCCGCGTCATCCATGCCGTTGATATTGACGCACAACAGGTACGGCTGCATGCGGGAGAAGGCGTTCGCGAAGTCGGCGATGTCGGCGTGGCCATGATGAAAGTTGTAGACGATGCCCACCGCATCGCTGTCGAGACGGGCCCGCAGTCCGCGGCAGACGGCAATCAGATTCTCCGACTCACCTCCCCAGCCGCCGTGGTTGTACAACCCCAGCGTGCAGTTGAGTGCCAGCACCTGTTTCGCCCGAGGCAGCAGTTGTTCGACGGCGGCATCGACGCGGTCGGCCTGCGTCTGGGCGTCAGGACTGGGGTTCGTGATCCAGAACTGGGGCCGGATGCCATGCTTTCGGACCAGTGGCGCGAAGGCGTCGTGCCAGTCCCAGAAGGCGAAGAACTCGATCCTGTGCCGTTGGTATTCGAGAATCTCCTCCTCGAAGGACGCGACATGCTCGGCCCGCCAGTCATAAGCGACCCGACGGAGCCCTAGCCGCTGCAGCATCTCCACACGTTCTCTGGGCGAGCGCTGTCGGGCATCGAACGGGACAATGCACCACGCCACGAGCCGCTGCGGTGCGAAGTTGTCGTCGAGGCAGTTCCCGGAGTGTCGGGTGCCGTCGCCGTCAGGAGAATCGGTTGCGGACTGGGCGAATAGCGGAACCGACGGTCCGGCGTGCATCACCAACGCCACTGCCATTGAAACCAGCATGAGTTGCCATCGGTGCATGATCGCATGACCCTCCTGGGCGCTTGTTGAACAATCGTCGCCAGCCGTTATGATTCTCAAAGTCTGCCGTCACGCAAGGGCTACGGGGCGTCGGGCAGATGCGGGGACCGGTCCGAACATCGGGCAGCACCCCCGACCTCCGGAGAGGTGACAGAGTGGCCGATCGTGCTGGTCTCGAAAACCAGTGTACCTGCAAGGGTACCGAGGGTTCGAATCCCTCCCTCTCCGCTTGGCTGGGTCGCACAGAGTTGCAACTCATCGCCAGCCCCTGCAAAACAGGGGTTTTCTTGTGCCTTCCCATTCGCTTGCGGCTCCCTGCGCCCCCGTGCGTGCACTGACTGCGCCGGATTCTGCGCCGCTTTTTGCATCTCCCCGGATGGCCGCGCTGAAGTGATCGCTGGTCACCATCAGGTAATGCTTCATGGCGATGGTCGGCGTGTTCCCCAGCCAGCTCGTCACAGCCTGAACCGGGAAGTGCTCGACCAGTTCGGTCTCTCGCGAAGCTCGCAGATTGTGCCAGGGGCGTGGCCAAGGCTTCAGGCCGGCCCTGCGGATGATCTTCAGGAATGTCGTCCGCAGATTGGCATTGATCCACCCTCCCGGTCCCGTCGCTGCCCTGCGATATTTGGGATCAATCACAAACTCCTCACCGTCGAGGGCGAGTTCGAATGACTCGGACAGATACGGCTGAAGTTCGGCGAACAGCGGGATCACCCGATATGACCCACCCGCATGGTGTTCCGTCTTGGGGGATGTCACGGTGATGCGACCGCTCTCCCAGTCAATATCCTGCCACCGGAGCGACAGCACCTCAGACGGACAACGCAGGCCACCGTAACGTGCCAGTGCCACCATCAACTTCCAGTGGTGATCGGGGCACGCGCCTATCACCCGGTCGATGTCTTCACTCGGAATGAACCGCTGACGATCCTTCGTCCCTATAGCAGCCGACTTCACACCGTCAAACGGATTCTCGCTGATGATCTTTCGTCGTCGCATGGCCAGGAAGAACGAACGGGCTGTCTGCAGCCGCTTGTGAACCGTCGTCGGAGCCAACTTGCGCCCGATGAGGAATTGCTTGAAATCATCCGCATTTCCCGCCGTAATCGTGCGCACGTCCCGATCGGAACCGAAGTGTGACTTCAAGTCGCGGACCACATGGCCCCAAACAACCTTGCTGGCCGGCTTCACATCCTTCCGACTGGCGATGTAGTCCTCCAGGAACTGCCCCAAGGTCGTCAATTCGTCCGCCTGTCGTCTCGGAATCAATCCGGCAGCCGCAGGGACTTGGCGGTGTGGAAGCCGGCTCCGTCCCAGACCATCACCACATGTTCGCTCTCTGGAATCGTCGCCGAGAACCGCTCCAGAAACATGTTGATGATCGGCGTGTTGAGTTGCGGGCTGAACAAGCTCTCGGCGTGTCCCGTCTCAGGACAGACCGCACCGATCACCCAGAGGTAGTCGTACTCCGTCTGGCGAACCACTGTGGGGCGCGACCCACGCCGAGCCCAGACGTTGGTCGTCGTCCCCTGCTGGCCGAACCGTGACTCATCCTGAAAGTAGACCCGCAGTCGCTGGCCGGGATGCTTCGCGGCGATGGTTTTGATTCGGTCGGGCCAACCTGACCGAAAGGCTTCCATGGCCGCCGGATCGTTCTTGCGATGCCGTGGGCGTGGTCGCAAGCAACTGTAACCGAGTCGATGCAGCAGCCAGTACACGCCTGAGAGGGATCGCAGCAGCCCGAACTCTTCGGGCAGAATGCGCTGCACGTCTTTGCCACGCAGCGAGCAGACCCTATCCTGATCGGTCGGACCCGCATCGACCCGCTCGCAAACGGCCGCCTGTTACTCTTGGGTCAGCGGCAACTCAGGCTTCTGGCCCCGCAGGTCATCCAGGCCGGCCAGACCGCGTTCGTTGTATCGGGCGACCCAACGCTGACAGATGCGTCGCGAGAGCCCGACGGCCATCGCCACGGCCGGTGCGGTCCAACCCTCTCAACCCAGAATGACGATTCGCAACCGCCGCGCCCGATCCGAGTTTTTCTCGGCGCGCTCCAGCCGCTTCAGTTCTTCCAGCGGCAAGTGGGAAAAACCGCGTCATCGAGTGGACGCCTTCATGGCATCGGCATCGCGATGGCCAGCGGGACGGTGGCGGTGTGGCTGAGGACAGCAAAGAGGGTCGACCAGAACCTGAAAGAGTCGGCGGCGGTGACGTCGCCCCTTCTGGTGAAAGCCCATCGGGCACGTCCCACGACACCTTGGTTGGTGAACACGGCAAGATGAGGGATATTACACGAACTCACACAGCAGGGTCAGCACGCAGGCCAGTGTCACAAAACCCAGCGACCTGTCCGAGAGGTATTCGTAACGCAGGGCCGTCCTGGAGCTTGGGTCGGGTGCGATTCCGGCAGTGCGGCGTCACCAGCTCGACACCGCGGTGCTCCAGCCGTTCGCGTCGCTGTCGGCCGCTTTGTCATACAGCGGATGCTCCGGTTCAGCGCACTCCAGCACAATGGTATTGAGCGCCGGCTCGATCAGTTCAGTCTCGGCAACGTTATCATCAGCTCGCGTCAGGCCCAATTGGCCGTCCCTTTTACCGCCGGGACGAAGGTGGAATCGCCGCCCCTTTCGAACGTATCCAGTTCACTCAGCGGGGCGAGATCCCCAACCAGTGTGCGCCAAGGCTCCACAAGCACACTGATGGTCGGCAAGGCCTGCAGTCCTCGCCAGCAGGTGGTCTTCGGTGTAAAGTGTCTTTGTAACCTTTTTCACTGCTTGCATTGCGCACCAATTGTCAGGATCCGGTTCACTCCTTCTTGACCGGGCCACTCGGGGATGGAAGGCCGTCCAGCCTTGGGGCTCGCCGGAGGATCTAGAAACAGGTTGGCGATCGCAAACCATGGTTCAGCTGTCAGTTCCACTCCGACCGCATCCTCACGCCCCCCGGGGAAATGTTCTCGCCAACGATCGACGTGACTCTCTGGAGTGTGTGTGAAGGACCTCCGGACATACACCGGCACGCAACTCACCTGCCAATGTTCACTAAAACCTGCGTTGTGGATCGTGACCAAAGCAGCCCAGTGACGGGGCGATACAGATTCGAAAGGGCAGATCGGGATTTGCCGCCACATCATCCCATGAAACAAGTGAAATCATCTGCCTCGGAATGAGACGTCTGACACGACCCCTTTTGTCCATCGCCCGGCCAGAGCCAGTTCAATCCTTAATAAGTGAGGTGCCATGTATGCGAGCCATGAGAATCACAACGGCGATGGTGGGACTGCTAATGCTGGCCGCAAGGGCCTCGGCTCAAGTCGTGGTTTACGAGGGAGACAGCGGTCCTGGCCTCGGCAAGCACATCGTCTTCCTCGCGGGCGATCATGAATATCGCTCGGAGGAAACGCTGCCGGCGCTGGCGCGGATTCTGGCCAAGCATCATGGCTTCAAGTGCACGGTGCTGTTCAATGTCGACCAGGAGACGGGCGAGATCGTCCCCGGCAACTCGAACATGCCGGGCATGGAGGCGCTGGACACGGCGGATCTGGCGGTGGTGTTCCTGCGCTTCCAGAACTTTCCCGCACGAGCAGATGAAGCATTTCGATGACTATCTCAATCGCGGCGGACCGGTGGTCGGGACTGCGCACGGCGACGCATGCGTTCAAGATGAAGGCGACCGATCCGTTCGCGAAGTATTCCTTCGACTACAAGGGCGCGGACTACGAACTCGGCTTCGGGCATCAGGTGCTGGGGCAGACCTGGGTCGGACATTACGGCACGCAATCACCAGCAGAGCACGCGGATCACGATCGTCGACGGCAAGAAGAATCATCCGATCCTGCGCGGCGTGAAGGACGTCTGGGTGCAGGCTGGCGGCTATGTCGGCAAGCCGACCGATGGCGAGATCCTCACGATGGCGCAGCCGCTCAACGGCATGACGCCCGATTCGCCCGTCGATGAAACCAAGCCGCCGATGCCTTCCGAATGGACGCGCACTTACAAGTCCGCGTCCGGCAAGAACGGGCCGCGTTTTCACTTCGCTCTACGGCACGCCGGAAGACCTGTTGAACGACGGCTATCGTCGGATGCTGGTGAACGGCTGCTTCTGGGCGCTGGGACTGGAGGATGCGATCAAGCCCGACGCCAACATCGCCTTCGTCGGGCCGTTCAAGCCGAACACGTTCGGCAATGGCAGCCACGCCCGGGGCATCAAGCCGGAAATGTATGCCGGATTCGAGAGTCCGATTCCGGCCAACAACAACACGCAGAATCCGAATGCGCCAGGCCGAAAGAAGAACGAGAGCAAGAAGGCACGGCGAACGGACAGAAGCGCGAAGACCGCCAGGACAGGCTGCAGAGCCGAGCGACTCGCCTGCTGCGGCGTTGGTCACCGGCAAGCCCGCGCGGTTCGTCCGCATCGAACTGCCGGGCGACAAACGCATCCTCACGCTCGCGGAAGTGGAAGTGATCAGCGGCGGCAAGAACATCGCGCCGAGCGGGAAGGCGACTCAGTCGAGCACCAACGGCGGCGGCGGTCGCGTCGAAGGCGATCGATGGCAACAAGGATCCCGACTACAGCAAGCAAGGGCAGACGCACACGTCGAACGCAGGTGAAACGAATCCGTGGTGGGAACTCGATCTCGGACAGGCGCATGGACGTCGAGAAGATCGGCATCTGGAACCGCAGCGGATTCGAGAGCCGTCTCGATGGATTCACGCTCACGCTGCTGGATGCGGATCGCAAGGAAGTCTTTCGCGCGACCGGCGTCGCCGCACCGCAGGCGATGGAAATCGACGTCAAGAACGGCGGCAAGCTGAGCTATCTCACTTACGACGGAAAACCGGGCGCGCCAGTCGCCGGTGGAGCGAGCCTGGCGAAGGACGGCGACAAGAAGCGAGCAGAAAGCCGACAGCCGATCGCCGCCGGAACCCGCTCTGGCCGACGTGCCGGCCGATTATCGCGATCCGCTGCCGTTCGCATTCCAGAAAGGGGATGTCGTCGCCATTCTCGGCAACGGTCTGGCGGATCGCATGCAGCACGACGGCTGGATGGAGACGCTGCTGCAAAGCCAACTGGTCGACCAGCAGGTTCGCTTCCGCAACATGAGCGCCAGCGGCGACCGGCCGAACAGCTACCCGCGCAGCTCCGGGCAGATGTCGATGACCGCGTATCTGCAGCAGGTGAAGCCTGACGTGGTGTTCGCGTTCTTCGGCTACAACGAATCGTTCGACGCCAAGCCGGACGACTACAAGACAGCAGTTGCTCGAGTTCGTGAAGAAGACGCGCGGCGCGAAGCCGAACGGGAAGGACTTCCCGCGCATCGTGCTGTTCAGCCCGATCGCGCACGAGGACACGCACAACCCCAACGTGCCCGACGGCAAGGCGCACAACGTGCGGCTCGCAGCCTACACCAAGGCGACGCGAAGCCGCGGCGAAGGAAGCGGGCGTCGCGTTTGTCGATCTGTTCCATCCGTCGCTGGAGCTGTTCAGCAAGCCGCGACGCAGCCGCTGACGATCAACGGCGTGCATCTTTCCGAGGAAGGCAACCGCCAACTCGCCGAAGTGATCGCCAAGGCAGTTGCTCGGCAAGCCGGTCAGCAGCTTCGCCTTCGCTGGAGTCGTTGCGTGCAGGCCGTGCTCGACAAGAACCTGCACTGGTGGAACCGCTACCGCGCCTCGGATGGCAACGACATCTGGGGCGGCCGCTCGACGCTGACATTCGTCAACGACCAGACCAACGCCGACGTGCTCCAGCCCGAACTTGTCGATGCTCGATGTGATGACGGCGAATCGCGACGAGCGCGTCTGGGCGCGCGCCGCCGGCAAAGACAAAGCCGTCGACGACAGCAACGTGCCGAAGCCCGTGCCGGTCATCTCGAATGTCGGCGGCGGCAGCAAGAGCTCCAGCGCGGTGAAGGAAGGCACGCTGAACTACATCAGCGGCGAAGAGGGCATCAAGCACATGGCGGTCGCCAAGGGATTCGAGGTGAACCTGTTCGCCGATGAAGCCCGCTTCCCGCAGCTCGTGAATCCGGTGCAGATGCAGTTCGACACCAAGGGCCGACTGTGGGCCGCCGTGTGGCCGACCTATCCGAAATGGGAACCGCTCAAGCCGATGAACGACGCGCTGATCATTCTTCACGACGACAACAACGACGGCGTCGCGGATCGCGTCACGGAGTTCGCGAAAGTGCAGAATCCGCTCGGCTTCGAGTTCTGGAACGGCGGCGTGATCGTCACCTGTCAGTCGGAGATGCTGTTCCTGAAGGACACCGATGGCGACGACGTGGCCGACGTGCGCACCATCATGCTGCAGGGGCTCGACTTCGTCCGACACGCACCACGGCGCGAACAACCTGATCTACGGTCCCGATGGCGGCATCTACTGGCAGAGCGGCGTCTTCATGGTGCACAACCACGAGCATCCGTGGGGACCGTCGCTGCAGTCGTCCGCGTCGGCGATGTATCGCTTCGATCCGCGCCGCTTCACCATCTCGATGCACGCGACGAACTCGCCGAACCCGCACGGCATCTCGTTCGACTACTGGGGCTATCACTACGCCACCGACGGCACCGGCGGCCGCGCCTATCAGGTGCGGCCCGAGGGCAACGGCTTCAAGATGCACGAGCTGCTGAAGAAGGAAGTCCGTCCCGTCACCGCCAGCGAAGTGGTCAGCAGCACGCACTTCCCCGAGTCGATGCAGGGCGACTTCCTGATCTGCAACGTGATCGGCTTCCTCGGCATCAAGCACTATCACCTCGAACGCAATCCCGAGACCGGCACCGTGTGGGGCGAACCGGCGGGCGACGAACTGACGGTCACGAGTCATCAACGCCGACGGCACGCAAGACCGAGGACAAATCGCGCGGCCTGCTGATGAGCGGCGACAAGAACTTCCGCCCGTCGGATGCCATCTTCGCGCCCGACGGCTCGCTGTATTTCAGCGACTGGCACAACGTCATCATCGGCCACATGCAGCACAACGTGCGCGATCCCAACCGCGACCACGCGCACGGCCGCATCTACCGCATGACCGCCATCGGTCGACCGCTGCAGAAGCCCGTCGCCGATCGACGGCCAGCCGATTCCCGCTCTGCTCGAAAACCTGAAATCGCCCGTCGACGGCATTCGCCACCGCACGCGGATCGAACTCAGCGAGCGCGATTCGAAGGAAGTCATCGCCGCCACGAAGGAATGGATCAAGCAGTTCGATCCGAACGAAGAAGGAAGACGCGCATCATCTGCTCGAAGCGCTCTGGCTGCATCAGCAGCACAACGTGAAGGACTTCGAACTGCTGCGAGCAGCTGTTGAATTCGCCCGAACCGCACGCGCGCATCGCCGCGAAGACCGTGCAGCATTTCTGGTTCAACGTCGAGAAGACCATGCGCGGCGGCATCATCGCCGAAGCGGAGCTCGCCTCATCGCAGAAGTCCGGCATCCTCAGCGACACGCCGCGAACTGACCACGATCCGCATCGCCACCATTCCCGAGAAGATGATGTATGACGTGAAGGAACTCACCGTGAAGCCGGGCAAGAAGGTGAAGCTCACCTTCGCCAACTACGACTTCATGCCGCACAACATCATGCTCGTCAATCCGGGCAAAGCCGATGAGGTCGGACTGGCGGCGATCAATCTCGGCGCCCAGCGGCTTCGATGTCGGCTTCGTGCCCGAGAGCCCGGACATCCTCTGGCACAGTCAGCTTGTCGATTACGGCCAGGAGGAAGTCATCGAGTTCACCGCACCGACGGCGGAAGGGGCTTATCCGTATATCTGCTCATTCCCCGGCCACCACCGCCTGATGCGCGGCACGCTCTTCGTCACCAACAACCTCAAGGAGTTTCTCGCCAAGAATCCCCAGCAGGAAATCAAGCTCACCGAATGGAAACACAGCGACTTCACCGAAGACCTGAAGCGCGTGGGACAACACCGCAACTTCGCCGAAGGCAAGCAACTGTTCGCCACGCTCGGCTGTGTCCAGTGCCACAAGCTGAACAAGGATGACGCGGCCGGCTCGCCGAGCCTCGCGGGCGCTTAAGCCAGTCCGTCGGCCCGAACATCGACGACACGGTGAAGAAATACAAGCATGATGCGAGCGCCTTGCTGCGGGAGATTCTCGAACCCTCGCGGAACATCGACGAGAAGTATCGCCAGGTGATTGTCGCGCTGGAAGATGGAACGATGCACGATCGGCATCATCGCCTCCGAGGACGCGACGACGCTGACGATTCTGTCCGGAACCCCACCCAAGAAGCTGGAAATCGCCGAAGCAATCCATCGACGACCGCATCGCGTCTCCCGCTTTCCATCATGCCCACCGGCGTGCTGAACACGCTGGACAAGGAACAGATCCTCGACCTGCTGGCGTATCTGCTCGCCGGTGGCAACGCCGACGACGCGGCCTTTCAAGCATCACCATTGATGGTGTCACCATGCTGCTCAGAGTCATGAGTCGATCAGTCGGCCCGCCGCTGAATCAGTTGCACAGGAGCACCCCCAGTAACGTGTGGCCTCACACGATGTCGTGATCGATGAAACTCAACTTGCTCACCATCTCTGCTCTGGTGATCGTCTCGCTGGCCCCCGTTCACGCCGACGATTGGTCGGCGCAGCGCGAACAGGTTCTCGCACTTGGCGAACTCACCGACGCGCCGGCGACGCATGCCGTGGAAGGATTTACCGCTGAAGACGGTGTCCAGGCAATCTTTTTCGACGCACCACCATGGAAGGGGAACCCGACACGAGTGTTTGCGTGGCTGGGCGTGCCTGCAAAGCATCGAGGGAAACTGCCCGGCGTGGTGTTGGTGCATGGTGGCGGCGGCACGGCGTTCAAGGAATGGGTGAAGAAGTGGAATGACCACGGCTTTGCCGCGATCAGCATTGCGGTCGAGGGACAGACCGACGAGCGCGCCCCAGTGAATCGCCGGACCTGGCAGCGCCACCCCTGGGCCGGACCGGCGCGGGATGGCATCTATGGCGATTCGTCCGAGCCCCTCGAGGACCAATGGATATATCATGCGGTCGCAGATACGGTGCTGGCGAACTCGTTGCTGCGCTCGCTACCCGAAGTTGATCCAAAGAAGATCGGGGTGATGGGCATCTCGTGGGGCGGCGTCGTTACCAGCACGGTCATCGGCATCGATTCGCGCTTTGCCTTTGCGATATCCACCTACGGCTGTGGCCATCTGTTCGACGCCGACAACCAATATGGCAAGGCACTCGGAACCAACGAACTCTACCGACACGTCTGGGATCCGCTGGTGCGGATGAAATGCGCGAAGCTTCCGGTGCTATGGTTTTCGTGGCCGCAGGATCAACATTTTCCACTCGATTGTCAGGCGGCATGTTATCGCGCCGCGCCCGGTCCTCACCTGGTGACCCTGATTCCCGGCTTGCGTCACGGGCATGCGCCGCCGTGGAACGCGCCTGACAGCTATGCATTTGCCGAGAGCATCGTTCATGGAGACGGACTCTGGTGTCGGCAAACTGTTGCAACATCCGCAAACGGAATCGCGCACGTGACGTACTCCGCGACAAAACCGCTCGACCGCGCCCTGCTCGTCTCGACGACCGACACAGGAATCACTGGTGATCGCACGTGGAGTGAGTCGCCTGCCGCGCTTGAACAGCGCGGTGCCTACTGGCATGCGACGGCCTCTTTGCCGGGGCGGACAACTGCGTGGTTTATCAATGTGCGCAGCGGGGAACTGACTGGCAGTTCAGACTACCAGGACAACTAGCAGCCCGTTGAAAAACTCGCTTGACGGCTGTGGTACTCCGGGAGGCGCTGCGGGGGGATCAGGATCATCAGGGAGGAAGACCGATGGCATGGGGACGGCGGAACGGGGAGCGGCAGGGGGAGTTCTGGATCGCGACGTCCCAGCCGGCCCAGGGGCCCCGGCATGTGTTCTATGAGCGGCTCAATGCGATTCTCGGGACCGCCGGCTTCGATGCCTGGATCAAAGCGGAGTGCGCACCGTATTACGCCGAGGGGGGCCGGCCCGTGCGTCGGGGATGTCGCCCGTCAGGTCGTCAATCATCTCCGGGATGCCCTCGACGAACGGCTCCTGCTGCAGGTCGACACGCGGATCGTCGAAGACCCACGTCTGGGCACTCTCCAGCCAGTAGGGGGCGATGACCTGAATCTGGTTGCTCATCTCGTGGGCCCTTTCGCGTGATTCCCCGGTGCGATTGCCGGGCGAGGGGGATGCATCGAGCCCATTGTAGGGACGGCGGCAAGTCCCCCGGCGGTATCTGCACAAGGTGCTGCAGGAGCTCGTCGCCGCCGAACTGGTGCAGTCGCGACCGGGGCCTGGCGGAGGCTACTCGCTGCTGGCGAATGCCGATCGAACATCCATCCTGGATGTCGTCAACGCGGTCGCACCACTGGAGCGCATCCGGCACTGCCCGCTGGGGCTGCCCTCTCACACCCGGTTGTGCCCGCTGCACAAGGAACTCGATCGCGCCTATGCGGCGACCGAAGCCGCCTTCGCCCGGGTCACGATCGGTGAGCTGCTGAAGTCAAGCATGGACATCGTCCCCCTGTGTGAACTGTCGCGGCGATGAGCAGCGGCCAGTCGCCGTGTCAGGCGGGATGAGCGCCTGGGGCCTCGGGCCGGAATGACCTTGCCCCAAGCGAGTACAGCACCCCGGCTGTTTGAAACATCCGGGGTGCTGTGCATTGATGGAAACACGCGCGGCACTCTCTTCTTGTCTTCATCAGGCAGACTCCGCCTGCCGCTGCCATACTGCCGTGACACTCTGCAATCGTCAGGCACAGCCTGACCTACAGTGACTGGCATGAAGTTCAAGTGCAATCGGAAGGTATGCTCTTCGCCGTGCAGCACCTCGGGGCTTGGATGCTCGCGGACGGCCGCCTTTGTTCCCTTTGGCCATCTGGCCACGTCTGAACCGGTAGGAGCGAGCTTTTGAAGGCGTTGCGTCCGGACTGCGCGTTTCGGCCGAAAATCGTGTTCATGGTTCCAGGCTCAGGAGCTCTGGTGTGTCCTGAGTTAACTCATTGCGAATTGGGAATTAACAGGAACCCACGACGATTTACATCGAAACGCCCGTATCCACCAATCAATCCGTCATCGCTGATCACATCCGCCGCAGTCAGCCGATCCCATCCGCTGCTCGAAGAAATCTGTGTGTCAAGATCGATCGCTTTGCCGGCGTTCCACAAGTACGCGTGATTAACTCCCACGGGTAGATTGGATCCTTTGAGCTTGATTTCTACGTACCCGACGATTTTTCCTGTGTCGTTCAGATCATTACCCCTGGAACTCAATGTGTCTCGTGGAATCGGTAGAGCTTGCAATTGCTGAGTCGCCGACCCAACAAACGCACGACTGTCGGAATCGCCGCAAACCCGGGCCAGGTTGTTTATTCCCAGGCCCTGAGACCACGATGGATTTCGCAAATGCAGCGTCCCCAGCGGCGAAGGAGCATTGGGCATTGCGAGTGTGCCATTCGTGTTCAACTCGATCGTCCAGAGGACAGCTTCGTCTGCGGAAGTGCCAACGACCTGGGCCGCTCCTCCGACGACCTCATTGATGTCGCCGACGGCTGTCCCGGAGGTCACGTGCAACGACGGAAGTTCGACCGGTCCGTCGACAAACACAGTGCCATCCACGACGACGCGCCAGACGACGCCAACTGCGGAGCTTCCGTCCGACGAGTACCCGATCACGATGCCGTCATCATTGATGCGAGTCAGCCCACGCCGTCAGATCGCCCGTAAGAGGAGGCAACTCGACTGGCGTTGCTGACGGACTTCTCCAGAAGAGACCACAAACTCCATTGTCCCCGACCGTCTCATCAAAATTGTTGACTCCTGCAGCAGCAGCCCCCCCGATCAATGTTGTGTACGCCCCGGTGTCAAGGTCCAGATGAATCGCCAAAGAAGCGCCATTGCCCAGTCCCACGCCGCCAACCGCCTGCCTCTGCTCGTTGATGTCACCGACATAACTTGAAACGGATGTTAAACCCGCCGGCGTGAACGGGATAATGGTGTAGGCGGCACCTCCGCCACCGCCTCCACCGCCCGGTTTGCCGCCCTTTTTGGCCCACGTTTCGGCGGGCGACATCAACAGGGCAGCGAGGGATACGGCGACGATGATGCCTTGTGTCGTAGTTTGTGTGTCATGATATTTGTCTCCCGTGATTGATAGCGATTTGCGCGTTACAATTCACTTCAAAGCCGAAAGCCGCGAGTGCGCAGACCGTGGGCTCGGGCAATCGGCCGTACGGCCGGTGAGGGGTGTTTGGCGACTTCACTCACCGGCCGATTTTTTTCTTGCCATGCGAAACGGGAGCGAACGGTCTAGTTCTGATCCAGCTCCGCCTGGCTTGTTGTATTCGCTCCTGTCCGGTTTCGGATCAGTGTCCGGCAACTTTTTCTCAACGACTCCCAGCGCTGCTTCCGCCTCCTGTCGGAGAGTCTCGATCGTCTCTTTGGGTAGTTTCGGTGGCGGCCCCTTCTCGATTCGCTCAGCGGCCTTGTCATACCACTGTCGGGCTTCTGTCTTGTTGTCCAATTGAGAGTGGATCATCGAGAGCCACAGCCAGTCGTATGGGCCGCCACCAGTGGCTCGCTGCGCTGTCTCCCGCGCCTCCAGGGCGGTCTTCCAGTCGCCCGCCCGGTAGGCCGCGATGCCGAGAGTGTCCAAAAATGCCCACGACGCCGCGTCAATCGCCACGGCTTTGCGGGCCAACTCGACCGCTTCCGTCGCGTTGCGGAGCTGGAGGGCGTCTGTCGTGGCCAGGAAGCGGGCCAGGGCGTTCAAGGCCTGGGCGTTCTCAGGTTCAGCTTCCACGGCTCGGGTCAAGCTGGCCAGCACGATGCCCTCTCGGTCCGCGGCGGCAATGCCCATGAGCTGCTCCGCTTCGTCGCGGAAGCGGTATTGTTCTTCGTTGCGATTTTTCTCGTTGAGCCAGGTGATAGCCTGCGCATAGGCCTCACGTGCCTGGACTTGATTGCCCAGCTGCCAGTGGGCCATGGCCAGAAAGAACCGGTGCACGCGATCTCCGGCACCGCCGATTAGTTCGTCGGCCTTCTGGAACGCATCCACGGCAGCCTGCCAGTCGCCGGCACGGTATTGTGCGACGCCCAGGTTGTTCCACTGGTTGGCAGCTTCCGGGTTGCAGCTCGACGGCCCTTCGGGCCAGCTCAACGGCCTCCTTTGGGTCGCGGAGCCGGGTGTCTTCCGCCGTGGCGAGGTGCCAAGCCAAGTTGCTGTACGTTCCAGCGCTCGTCGGGTCGAGGTCGAGGGCGTGGCGGAGACAGGCGATGGCTTCTCCAAGTTTCCCTTGCCGCGCCAGGGCGGCCGAGGTTGTTGTGAGCCATAACGAATTGCGGGTCGAGGTCGATGGCCCCGCGATACTCAGTGATCGCCTCATCTAATCTCCCCTGTTTTTCCAGGGTGTAGCCAAGATTGCTTTGTAATCGGGCATCTTTCGGGTCGACTACGATGATCTGTCGGTAGATCTTCTTCCGCCTCCGCGTGGCGATTTCCACGTGATGCGAGGCTCGCTAATAGCGACATTGACTTCATTGTGTCACGGTGGTCAGGGCCAAGCACTCGTTCTTGGATTTCCAGGCACCTGTCGCCGAGAGTCTCGGCTTCTGTGAGTCGGTCGAGTTTCATCAGAGACAATACTAAATTGAACATGCTTGACAGGGTGTCTTGATTGTCCGGACCGAAGACTCGTTCTTGGATTTCTAGTGTTTTTCGGTACAGCTCCTCTGCTTCGATAAACCGGCCCTGGCTGAAACAACAGGTTGCAAGACTGGAAACGTCGTCAAGCGTATCCGGGTGCTCTGGTCCAAGAACACGAGATCTGATATCCACACTTTGCCGATATAGGTCTTCCGCTTCACGATGTCGCTGAATCTCTGAGAGACAATGTGCCAGATTGTACATGGAGCCCAGCGTGTCAGGGTGTTCGAGGCCAAGCACTTGCTTCTTGAGGTCGAGAGCGTGGCGATGCAATTCTTCAGCTTCGACGAGTTGTCCTGTGGCAGATAGAGAGTTCGCAAGATTATTCATCGTCGCCAGCGTATCCGGGTGTTCGGCACCCAGTGTTCGCTTTCTGATCTCCAGAGTCTGGCGAAGAAGTTCTTCCGCTTCAGTGTGTCGCTCCTGACCTTGAAGGACGATCGCAAGGTCGTTCATGCAACTAAGCGTCGCCGACAATCTTCCTTTCCACGTGTGCATTCAGCGATCTTCAAGGCTCCGCGATCCAGTACCTCCGCTTCCACAAAACACTGCAATTTGAACAAGGTGTATGCTAGATCAAGCGTGCAATTAAGGGTGTCGCCATGCTCCGGACCGAGCACGCTCAGCCTGAGTTCCGAAACTTGGCGAAGCAATTGCTCTGCTTCGTTGTATCGTCCGAGTCCAACCAAGCTGTGCGCCACGCTATACGCGCTGCTCAGTGTGGCGGGATGTTCTGACCCCAACTCCTGCAGCCTGATCTGCCAAGCACGTTGGTGTTGATGCTCTGCCTTTTCGTATTCTCCCAATGCGTGATAGGTTTTACCCAGCGTGCTGCGAACGACCGCCTCCACAAGCGGTTGTTTCTGAAAACGGCCCTCAATTCTCTCTGCCGCGCAGATCCACAACTGTCCTAAGTTTTATGTCGCGGTCCGGTTCGTAATTTGGACTTGCCTGAGCCAATAGGTCGTTGTTGAGAAAATCGTTCATCGCGTCGGTAATGGCGGCCTCGGACTTGGCTCTAACGGCTTCTTCGTTGGCTCGCAGCGACTCTTCGTTTGCTCTATCCGCTTCAGCGATCGCTTTTGCTTCAGCCTCTCTCGCGAGTTTGGCCTGCATGTCAGCACGTACGGCCTGCTTCTTCGCATCTTCCGCGAATGCGACAGCCTCGCGTTCCGCTTTGGTAGCCCGATAGGCTTGCCAGGATGTTCCCACGACTGCAGTGATCAATGCGAGCGCAATCGCTGCCGTTGTCGCGATTGCCACCTTGTTCCGTCGGGCAAACTTCCGGAACCGATACGCTGCCGACGGTGGGCAGGCCACGACCGCTTCGTCGTGCAGGTAGTGCTGCACATCGGCGGCCAGCGAACTGGCCGTCTCGTAGCGCCGGTTGCGGTCCTTCTCCAGGGCCTTCATCACGATCCAGTCGAGCTCGCCGCGAATCAGACCGCTGAGCTTGGCCGGCTCCATACTCCGATTGGCAGCGCTCGACGCCCGACCCTCCGCCGTACTGAGCCGGGTGCTGGGCTTGGGTGGCTCCTCCTCCCGGATGATCCGCAGCAGTTCGTCAAACGCTGCCGAACGCAGACGGGTCTTGTCGAACGGCGTCTCGCCCGTCAGCAGTTCGTACAGCAGCACTCCCAATGAATAGACGTCGCTGCGGGTGTCCACATCGAGCTGATTGAACTGGGCCTGTTCCGGGGACATGTACTCCAGTGTGCCGACGATCTGGCCGTACTGCGTGAAGACCGTCTGCTCGGTCAGCCGCTGGCTGATCGCCTTCGCGACACCGAAGTCGATCACCTTGGGGACCGGCTTGTCGTCGTATTGGGCGATGAGGATGTTCGAGGGCTTCAGATCCCGGTGGATGATCCCCTTCTGATGGGCGTGCTGGACCGCCTGGCAGATCGGCACGAACAGTTCCAGCCGTTCGCGGGGAGAGAGGTGCTGTTCGTCGCAATACTGGGTGACCGGAATCCCCTTGACCAGCTCCATGACGAAGTAGGGCCGGCCGCTGTCGGTGGTGCCGGCATCGAGCACCCTGGCGATGTTGGGATGGTCCATCAGTGCGAGCGCCTGCCGTTCGGCCTCGAACCGGGAGATCACTGCCCGGCTGTCCATCCCCGGCTTGATGACCTTGAGAGCAACGCGTCGTTGGACCGGCTCGTTCTGCTCGGCCATATAGACCGTCCCCATCCCCCCTTCACCAATCTGCTCCAGCAGCTTGTACGGGCCGATCGTATCGCCGGGCTTTTCGGCGAGGGGCTGGTTGATCGTAGGCGTCGCCTCGGGGGAATCCCCACCCAGGAAATTGCCGGCGTCGGAGTGTGCGCGGAGCAGGGTTTCCACACGGGCCCGCGCGTGCGGCTCGCTCTCACAGACCTCGTCGAGGTATTTCGCTCGCTCCTCAGCCGTGCGGCACGCGGCCGCCACGGTGAAAACTGCCAAAATGTCTAGTTTCGATTCGACCATGGAACGGCTCCCGAATCCGTCTACTTACAGTGCCCCATTTGGACCTGAATTGCCCCACAGCGGAAGCAGGTTTTTGAAGAATTGCGGTAAATTGCACGGCGGACCGGGAGAAGAGTCCCTCGCCGAGTGCAAATCCTGATTGTTCAGCGGGCTCACGCCCGCCGCTCGCATGACGAGTTGCTAGTGTCCACTCAGGGACGGAGCGCCTCATACAGCCAGGCGCGGGCGTAAGCCCAGTACCGGTCTGCCGTGCTGGTGGAAACGCCGATTGCGGCGGCGGCTTCCTTGTTCGACAGGCCGGCAAAGAACCGCAGCTTCACGAGCTCAGCACATTCCTGGTTTTCCTCGGCAAGTCGTTGCAGCACCTCGTCCAGCGCGAGGAGATCCTCGTCCGGCGTTTCGAGGGCCAGTTCGATTTTGTCGAGGTCGATGCGGCGCGCGGTTCCGCCCCGCTTGAGTCGCTGTCTGTCGCGGGCGCGGTTAATCATGATTCGCCGCATTGCCTCAGCCGCCACACCGAAGAAATGGCCGCGACTGTTCCAATGCTGGGCCCGCTCTACGTCAACAAGGCGTAAATACGCCTCATGCACGAGCGCCGTCGCCTGGATCGTCTGCCCCGGTTGTTCCTGCGCAAGCCTGACGGCGGCGAGGTTTCGCAGTTCGTCATAGACCAGCGGCAGAAGCGTTTCAGCGGCCGATGGGTCACCATTTTCGATCAATGACAAGATCTGAGTGACGTCGGTCATGCAATAAATCGCTCGGCGGGGCTGGCCACAGTTGACGCGGAAACGTCGTCTGTTCTCGCTCCATGCGTGCGTCCCCGCACAGCCACCGTGCCCGATTTGACACAAACAGATCGCGTTCCGCTCCTTCGCTCTACGTTGTGATGGAGAGCAAAAACTGAGCCGATCACGGGCGAGCCTCGGCCGATGCCGTATTCGATTCCAAGATCAGCCTACCACGGAATCAGAATCACCGCTCGGTCTCCGTTACGCGCTCCAGGGTTCACGACCGGGGTTGAAAGCGTGCCCAATAAATCTGCAGCGGTCGCCCTCACCTGTTCGGAGGCGTCGACGCCGCCGTGGGCATGATTCGCGAGGGACTGGAGCGCGAAGGGTTGGCTGACAACACGGTCATCATCTTCACATCTGACAACGGCTACAACAGCGACTCACACGGGTTCGGCGACAAGGTCATTCCGTATGAGGAAGGGTCCAAGGCACCGCTGCTCATCTACGACCCGCGTCTGCCACAAGAACATGCAGGCCAGGTTTGCGAGTCCATCACCGCCAACGTGGACATGGCGGCGACCATCTTCGCGCTCTCGGGAGTGCATGCGCCCGAGGGCATCGACGGGAAGAGTCTCATCCCTCTGCTGACGAATCCCACCAGCCAGGTCCGCGAGTTTCTGCCGCTCTTCAACTTCTGGGGCACCCGGTCCGCGCAGTCCTTGGCCGTGGTCACGCCTGAGTGGAAATACATCTACTGGTACTACGGCGGCAACGGCATGAGGCCCACCGATGAGCTATTTCATCTGGGAAGTGACCGCATCGAAATGGAGAACGTCGCCAGCCATCCGGAGTACTCGGAGCAGCTCGCCATCCTCCAACGGCATTACGATAACGAGCTGGCCCACATCAAGAGCAAGGGGGTGACCGGCCACGGCTATGAGTCGTATCCCGTCCTCTTCGACCGCAGCCTTTCATGGGCTCAGAGGGAGTCGCTGCTCAAGGTCACAAACGTCAAGGGCTCGGAGGCCGAAGGTGCTGGTGGGACGAAACGGAACAGGAAGGTCGCAAGGTGATGACCATCAGGCACATGCTCGTCCGGCTCGTGACCACGCCGCGGGACGCGTCCCACATTAGCTGCTCATCAACTTGGACTGCAGGCAAATCATCTGTTGCTTCAGGTGGGCTGAGCCGCGAGTTTTCTGGGGAATCAATCCGTAGACGGTGCGGGCTTCGCCCAAGGGATGTTGCTGATGCCGATCGGTTGGCGGCCTGTGGGAGCAGTCCGGCCCGTCTTCCCGGTCAGCTGCTGCAGCAGCGCCTGCATCTGGATGCATCTGGGCGTGTCGACAAAGAACAGGTTGGTGGTCTCACCGGGATCCCGATCGAGGTCGTAGAGCTGTCCACTGGCATCCGGAGCCGTTTCCGGTAGTGCATATTCCTGCAGCATGCCGCTGGAATAGTCGTTCCCGCCGGAACCGGTGTGATCCAGGTACTTCCAGGATCCCTGTCGCAGCTGGAACTCACCTCGGAAGCTTTGCGTGAGCATGTAAGGGCGAATGGGCTTATCGCCATGAATTCCCAGCATCGCAGGCAGCAGATCGTAGCTGTCCACCGCAACATCATCGGGCAGTTCATAGCCCACCACGGATGCCAGTGTCGCAAGAAGATCAGTGGTATTGGTCAGCTGATCTGAGACCTGTCCTGCCGGGATTCGTCCGGGCCACCGCACAATGAACGGAACGCGATGACCGCCTTCCCACCCGTCACGCTTCATCCCTCGAAAGCCACCGGCCGGATCATGATTGTGGTCTTTCCTCATCCAGTCGGTGTGGACGGTTTCGGGACCATTGTCTGAATTGAAGATGACGATCGTGTTGTCATCGATTCCGAGCGTGTCGATGGCATCCAGCAGACGGCCGGTCAGCGAATCCAGTTCACGAATGAAGTCACCCCGGGGGCCGGCCTGAGTCGTCCCGTTGAACTCAGCGGCCGGCAGCACCGGAGCATGAGCAATCTGCGTCGCCAGGACTGCGAAGAACGGTCGATCCGGGAAACGTTTTCGATGGTCGATGATGAACTGGAGGCCCGTGTCGAGGAAGAGCAGATCGGCATCCACAAAACGGTAGTCGGGCGACATCCAGCCTTCGTCGTTGTCCCAACGCCATTTGCCACCCGGATTGGGCAGCCGGTCTCGCCTGTGTCGCTGGCTCGCCGGGACCGGCACCATCCCATTCTCAATGTAGACATAGAGGGGATCAGTCGTCGGGCAGTTGGGAGTGATCAAGGACTCATCGAATCCACGGTTGTTCGGTCCGTCTTCCAGAGGTGTGCTGCTGCTCGTAGTCGATGAGCAGTGAGCTCTCGAAGCCTCCACCAAGGCGTTTTCCCTCGCTGTCATACCACGTCAGCCCCAGATGCCATTTGCCGAACATTCCGGTTCGGTATCCCCGGTTCCTCAGCATTTCAGCTAACGTCAACTGACCCGGGGCAAGATAGCTTGGTCCGCCGGGGCCCTCGAAGGCCGTCGAAGGGCGGCCCGTTCGACACAGCAGATTGCCGGAGAACAACCCATATCGTGATGGCGAGCAGATCGTTGACGGGCTGTGAGCGTCCACGAACCGGATACCTTCCGCAGCCATGCGGTCCAGCCGCGGCGTCTGGAAGGCGGCGTTTGGGTTGTAGACGGACAGGTCGCCGTATCCGAGATCGTCCGCATACACGATGAGGATGTTGGGCAGCGTGCTCGCCACTTCCGTCGCACTCGCGGAGCGAGTCGCCCGTGCTAGGCAGGCGCACGCCATCACGACGGCAAGGATGATCACGAATCGCCTTCGAGAAACATTCTGCCTGAATGTTATCATCGTCTCCGCCTCCCCATTGGAACGCGTCCGCGAGGCTACTCCCGCTCCATCGCCAGCAGAGCCTCCGCAAAGGCCCGGCCGATCTGAGCCATGATGCCGGCTGAGCCGAGGTAGTGGTACTCCGCATTGGAGGTGCTCGTCTTGAGAATCTCCAGCTCACGCTCGTTGAAGTTTTCGGCGTACAACTTGTCGATGGCGTTCTGGCCTTCGCCGCGCGTCATGGTGCTGACTTTGACGGAGTTCGCCACCTCTTCCAACTGAGGCGTGATCGCTTGTTCGCGTTGCGCAAACGAACGATGTCCATGTCCCAGAAGCTCTCAGTCAGCACGACGGCGACGTTCCTCTGGAATTGTGGGAGAGCTGCCGGTGCTGCCATGGCGTTGCGGAAGTTCTGGTGAACGGTTTTGTTACGCTGCTGATCCGGACCGTATCTGTCTGTCGGGCCGCCGACGCCCATTACGCCGATCACAAACGGCAGTTTGGGTGCCGACAGATCTTTGCGGACATCGATGATAAACTGAGCCATCAGTTCACTGTACTGGTCGTATCCACCCGGTTGATCGCGATCTGGATAGGTGCCGCGATCCACCAGGTCGTTCCAGCCCTGAAACCAGACGAAGCCCGCCAACTCGTAGCCCTGTTGCGCATCGTAGTCGGGGTAGACTCGATTGATGTCCGCCAGCACTTGCTTCACGTGGTCGATCATCAGGCGATAGTAGTGCCCTGTGACTTTGAGTTTGTCCGCCTGAATCTGCTCGAAGTTCTTGTTCTGCTTCTGGAATTGCTGCACTTGAGTTTCATTGAACACGTAAGGCCCGGCACTCGGCGGGCGGAAGTCCGTGTGCAGACTCTTGCCGCCCCATGCCGTCTTAATGATCAAGATCGCTTCATCGATCCGAGTTTCCAGGGTGATGCCGAAGGTGAATTCAGGACCGATCTTTGGGCCTCGCGACTGCGCTCCAAAACCGGTGGTCAGGCGGCCCGTCTGCTCTGCGTCAGCGGAGCCGATCGACGAGATCCAGACCTTCTCGCAAACGCGCGGCGTTCCATCGGGGTTGCGCATCTCCTGAAGCAGGGGCGCCGTTTGGGGATTCAGCCGCATGGCGTCGAACGTGCTGATATGCGCATGCCCCTGCATGTTCGATTGGCCGGCGAGAATGTAGACCTTCAACGGCTTCCTGTCTGGCCCGGCGGCATTCGACAACTTCGCTCCAGTCCAGGCCAGCAGGACAACCAGGAAGATGCAGCTGCATCGCTTCATCATGGATGATCTCCAGGGGTAAGCCGCTCCGTCATGGATCGGAAGGCTCCTGGCCGCGCTGTTGGGCGGCCTGACGGATTCGCTGTCTTGCCTCGTTCAAGCGATCGGGCAACTCGAATATCGGTGCGGTCGCAGGATCGTAGCCTTCCAGATGGCCGCTCAGTCGCGTAGCCGGCTTCGTGTAGCGGAGTTTAGTGTCGCCGAACACCTCACGACAGAGTTCCGCGACACGCGGATCGTATTCGAGCAGCTCCTCCCGTGTGTTGACATGATTGTGGTCGTGGTCATTTTCGCGGTTGTTGTCAAACCAGGACTGGACCGCTTCTGCGAAGTACTCGTGATGATTGACGCTGGCGTACTTCCCTTTCCAGAGACCAGCGGACATCGCCGCATCATAGGTCGCCTGGAGGCGTCCATCAAAGGTGGCATCGACGTTGACCATCCCGCGCAGATGGATGTTGTGAGCCAGCTCGTGGATGAGGATGCACTCGGCAGCATACAGGTCACCCGGGTTTCCAAGCAGGTTCTCTTCGGCACAGGAGCAGAACGGATCACGTTCACTCCCTCCCATGCCGCGCGCCCGGGCATCCCAATAGTCTTTGCCGGAGATCCCGCAAAACTGACTTGGCGGTTGATCGCTTAGTCGCTCAAATTCCGGCTGGTCTGTCGTGAATTCGTTGTGCGCCAGAATACACAGACGCGAGCCGCTCCTGATCATCGCCGTGCGGACGTCCGGCCGCTTGGCCAGCATGAGATTGACCAGATAGGCAGCCTCCTTGAGCGCGTACGGATTGACGTTCGCTGAGGCCACGATGGGGAACCCGTTTGCGAAGAGTCGCTGGGTGTAAAAGGCCGGCACGCCATCTCTGTCGGGAGGATCGAATCGCACCGCCTGCACCGGCACAACACTCGTGACCGTGACCTCAAACCGGTCTTCCAGACCGACAAGTGCAAAGCAGTGGCCGAGCGTCGTGGTGATCACGCTCTCTTTCCCGGGCTCGACACGCCCATTGGAGGCTCGCTCGTCGTCGGACTCTAGCCAGTAGACCTCCAGCGGCTGCTCGCTGCCGTTGATGATCTGCAGAACGGGACGCGGTGATCCGGTCCCCGTAGACTTGGTCTCCCCCGCCGGCACCTTGGCAATCGCTGCCCAGCAACATACGAGCGACATGAGCATCCACAACACAGCGATGTTGACGTTCCGTCTCATCAATGACTCTGCGATTTGTGTGCAACGGGAGTCTCAGGCGTCGTTGAGTCGCCAGATGGTGATGTTCAGTACGCTAACGAATATCACCCCGACGAGGTAAGGGACCAGCAACCAGCCTGCTAGCTTGGAACGGCGAAAGAAGGCCGCGGTCCTTGCCAGAATCGCCGGCCAGAGAATTGCGATGTCGACAAATGTCCTGCCTCAGTTGAAAATGGAATCGGAGTCTGGTTGGGTTAGTACAACCTGACTGGAGAGATTCCATGAGTCGTACCCGTCGTCGTTTCACCCCCGAGCAGAAGGCCCAGATCGTTCGCAGGCATCTTGCTGGAAAGGAAGCGGTTTCGGCCCTTGCCGAAGAGTTTGGCCTGCAGCCGAGTCAGATTCATGCCTGGGTCAACACTGTCCTGGCCCAAGCCGACAAGGCCTTCGAGCGATCCGTCGAGAACGGTCGCAATGGCCGCGTCGAGCAGGCCAAGGACCGCCGCATCGAGCAGCTCCAGGCCAAGCTGGCCAACAAGAACGAAGTCATCGCCGAACTGCTCGAGGAGAACGTCAAGGCAAAAAAAGAAGCTGGGGAACTCTGAACGGAGGCTGGGTTCCCCTGTCCTGGTTCAGCGGGAATTGGAATGTGGAGCGGTCGGGGTTAGTGAGTGACAGTGGCGACATCCTGCCCAAGGGTCGCGGCGTCGTGCCGCGAAGGTTTTTCGCGGTCGTGCTGATCCCGAAGTGGAGGAAGCTGGGCGATCGATTGACCGCCCAGGCTTCGGTCTCAGCCCCTGGGTCGGCGCTCGGGTCGCTCCTCAGCGTTGCCCTATCCTCCGCCCAGGTCGAAGTCGATTGTCCCGTGAGGCGATCCATCAGGCAACCTCCCGAAACTCCCGCGCCTGCTGGCGGGCGAGTTGACGGCGGTGGCGGGCCTCCTCCAGTTTGCGGTCGCGCTCGGCGAAGATCACCTGTGCCAGGCCGTTGAGCTTGTCGCCCGGGGTGATGTAACCGATGGCCGAGTGCAGCCGCACGTGGTTGTAATGCTCGACGAACGCCTCGACCCGGCGTCGGGCTTCTTCCACCGAAGCCGGACACGTGGGGCGAAGGCACTCGCGTTTGAGAGAGCCATGCCAGCGTTCGAGCTTGCCGTTGGACTGCGGATAGTAGGGACTGGTCCGCACATGGGTGATGCCGGTCAGGCGGATAAACTCTTTGAAGTCGCGGGCGATGAACTGCGGCCCGTTGTCGCTGATGATCCGCGGCTTGGCATCGGGATATTTCTCCAAGGCTTTCTGCAGGATGATCTCCACGTCCTGTTCGGTCATCGACTCCCGCAGTTCCCAGTGCACGATGGACCGGCTGCAACCATCGAGCACGCTGGTGAGGTAGTAGAACGTCCCCTCCACGTTGATGTACGACACGTCGACGTGCCAGTGTTCGTGGGGCGTGAGGGGCTGCACGAATCCCGTCCCCTTCTTGGAAGGCGCGGCCCACTGCCGGTCCAGCCGACCGGCGGCTTTGAGCACCCGGTACACGCTGGCCGGGCTGACGGCAACCACGTCGTCATCGAGCATCATGAACGTGAGCCTCCGGTAGCCCTCCAGCGGATGGCGGTCGTGGAAGTCGACGATGGCCGCTTTCTCCCAGTCTTCGAGCCAGTGGTCGCGGGGGATCTGGCCGTTGTGTTCATTCACTTTCCCGTAGCGCCCTTTCCAGGTGTGAAACTTGCTCGTCCCCAGCTCCAGCCAGGCGAGGAGGGTTTTGGCGGGCGTCTCGGCGCGGTCGGTCCAGTAGCGGACGTAGTCCACCACCTGGTCCCGCGTGTCATGGGGAACCCAGCCTCCGTTCAGAGTTCCCCAGCTTCTTTTTTTGCCTTGACGTTCTCCTCGAGCAGTTCGGCGATGACTTCGTTCTTGTTGGCCAGCTTGGCCTGGAGCTGCTCGATGCGGCGGTCCTTGGCCTGCTCGACGCGGCCATTGCGACCGTTCTCGACGGATCGCTCGAAGGCCTTGTCGGCTTGGGCCAGGACACTGTTGACCCAGGCATGAATCTGACTCGGCTGCAGGCCAAACTCTTCGGCAAGGGCCGAAACCGCTTCCTTTCCAGCAAGATGCCTGCGAACGATCTGGGCCTTCTGCTCGGGGGTGAAACGACGACGGGTACGACTCATGGAATCTCTCCAGTCAGGTTGTACTAACCCAACCAGAACCCGATTCCATTTTCAACTGAGGCAGGACAAGGGCAGCTACTCTTGTGGTCCACTTGCTTGCGATCGACGCAACGGTGCGCAGTGTCCTGGCGACGAACCGGATGATGATGTCCCGTCGGTAGTGGAAGGTTGAGAGGTCGGTGTTGGCTCTGGGGGGAGCCGGGTGATGGGTATCATCCAGTGTGATTTCCTTCCTCCCGACAGGAGCCACCACTGATGATCGCAGCGTACCAAGTTGTTTCCACCACAGACACCGATCGCCTGCCGGACTCGCGGGAGATCGCCGGCCTGCTTGCCAGGGACAGGCAGTTGATCCTGCCGCTGCTGGACCTGATCGAGCAGGCCCAGTGTGCGAGCGACGATCTGATCGACGTGATGGGCCGTGCGACCATCGAGGCCGTGCTGAGTATGAATGCCCAGCAGCTGGCCGGTCCCAAGCAGCAGGGGAAGAAGACCGACCGGGAGGCCGTCTACCACGGTGTCCAGAAAGGACGCGTCGCTCTCAAGGAACGGCAGCTTCGCATCGACAAGCACTGGCCGCGTAAACTTCCTGCCGCCGTGGCCTGATGCGGCGTGATACTGGGGACGGGTCCGGTGCGCAGGCGGACTTTGAGGCGTATCTGGTGCCACTCACGCAGGCGGTCGAGCAAAACGAGGCCGACTGGCGTACGAATCTTCAATGAACGGCCGCTCGAAAATGGGCTGGATGACTCGCACAATCGCGTGGTGCACCACTCGGTCCCGAAAGGGTGCGGCCGCCACCAATCGCTCTTTCGGTTCGTGGATCCGGAAATAGTGGTACTCGCCGGGACGATAAACCTCGCCCGATAGTTCCGCTTGCAGATCGACCACCTGCCGCTCAAAATCTGCATAGAGGGCCTTTCAAAACCCCTTGAGGATCGTGAACAGGCAGCCCAGTTGGACGAGTCCCCGGAAGAGGTAGTCGTGATGTTCGTAGCGTACGGTCAGTCGTCGACAGTTCTGGAGCCAGCTGATGCTGCGCTCCACGCGGTAGCGACGTTGGTAGCGCCGCAGCGCCCGGCCGTCCTGAGTCTTCGGTCGTTTGCGGTTCTGGCGGTGCGGCGTGATCAGTTCGATGCGCTGCGCCTTCAGCCGGCGCGGAGCGGATCGCTGTCAGCAGCGCGATCGTCGAGCAACCGCCTGGGTTTGCGGCGCAGAGTCCGCTGCTGGATCAGCCGCTCGATCAGATTGACTTCCGCCTGGTTGGCGCTGGCGATGGTCGCGGCCAGCGGCGTGCCGGCACCATCGACCATCAGCATGATCTTGGTGCCCTTGCCCTTCTTGGTGTTGCCGATCTCTGCGCCCCTTTTTTTGCAGGAGCAAACGTCCCGTCGCCGATCGCTTCCTCCCAATTCAGACCGCGCAAGCGGTCGAGCTGTCCGAGCAGCTTCCGCCAGGCCCTGAGGAACGCACCCGAGCGAGTCCACTCGTCCAGCCGCCGCCAGCAAGTTGCAGGACTGGGATACCGCTCTGGTAAATCTTCCCAACGGGCCCCGGTCGAGAGCACCCATAACACGCCCTCCAGGCAAGGCCGCGGCGGCACGCGCGGGCGGCCCCCCCGGCGGGTCATTGGCGGATGCGGGAAGAACGGAGCGATCGTTAACCATTGCTCATCATTGAGAAACAACTTCGGGGCCGTCCTGGACCCTGTTCGATTGCGACCACGAGGTGGCCACATGAGCAGGGTGATGAGCATCGTGATGCCTCCTTTCGCAGGCATCGGTATGCAATTCGCTTGCCAATCTGTTCACTAAACCTAGATGTTTTGAAAGAGCCTCTAAGGTCGAAGAAACTCTCTTCATGCTCCCACACATTGCCCCCCAACCCCATGATCCCAAACGGACTCAGCCCACCCGCCAAAGTGATGTCCGCAGGGCCTTGAGCAAGGGGTTGCTCAAACACAGCCGTCTTATCTGTCGTTCCGCTGGCCACGGCCGTCGGCACCGATCCGTCGGAAGACGGGTACCAAAATACGCCCCGGTGTTAGGATCGTAGTAAGCGGCCTTGTGCCACTCGTCCATACTGGGCAGCACATAGTTCGCCAACGTATTGCGTAACGCGTTCGTCGCGTCGTAACCAGTGTCTCCGCTGTCCCACAACTGAAAACTGCCGCTGCCATCGAACTTATACGCCGCCTGATATCTTTGACTGGTGTTCAGCCAGTTCACAAATGTTGCAGACTCGAACCAACTGATGCCCGTGGCGGGCATCGCGTCACGAGCGCCGCCGGTGACAAAAGACATCGAATCTAGCGTAATCCCCAGTCTCCACGCGGCATTCGCCTTGGTGATCATGTCTCGGCTAACTTCATACTTGCCCATCGAATAGATGTAACAGACCGAGCCCGTCGCATCCGGAATGGCGTCGTCGGGGTTGCCCGGACTCCCGATCTCGACGAACTCGATACCAAACTGGTTGGCACCGCTGCCAAACGTAATGAGGCTCCGTCAAAACCGCAAACTGTACACTAAGAGAGGTTTGCACCTTCGCGGATTTGCTTGGCAAATCGCCATTTCGGGAGGGCAATTCTTGCAATTCCACTCCGGTGTTCAGTTGTTCAAGGAGTTTTGACTGAGGTTCATGACACCCGCGTGGCCCCGCTGAGTGAAGAGCAGCGTCAGGTGTAGACGGCGCAGCAGGAACTGGCGCGGCGTGTCCTGGGGTTTCTGGACAAGTCTGAGGGCGTGCTTCGCCATCTTTGACGGACAGAATTACCGTGCGTGATTGTGCCCAGTTCCTGTGAGCGATGATGCCAATTTGTATTGGCATTGCTGCATGAGGTTTCCGGTTCGCAGGTAGTGCGTGACGCTTTTCGTCAGTTCGTCAATCGTGCGGCAGCAGTGGTTGCGGGTCACGTTGGCGTGCAGATCCTGCTATGCGTTTGAACTAGAGCTTCCGTCAAAACCCCTAACTTACTGAACAGATTGGCCTGCCGATTGCATGCTGATGCTCTCCGAAAGGAGGGCATGACCCATGTTGACGCCAGCGTGCTTCCCCTCACTCAGGGGATACGTGATGGCGTCCAGGACGGATGACCGCAAGCAACTCTCGGACGAGCAATGGTTTCTGATCGAGGATCTGTTTCCCTGGGAGCCGCCCACCCGCGCCGGCGGGCGGCCTCCCGTTCCGCCGCGCGCGGTCCTCGAGGCTTTGCTGTGGCTGCTGCGCAACGGCGGCCGATGGCAAGATTTACCAGACCCCTTCCCCTCGGAGTCCACCTGCCGACGCCGGCTGCGCGAATGGACGGAACAGGGGATCCTAGCCGAGGTCTGGTCGCGACTCGTCGAACTGGCCGACGAGTTGGGACAGGTCGACTGGGAACACTTGATCGCCGACGGCACGTTCTGCCGGGCAAAAAAAGGGGCTTTCTGGTCGGTCACGGCCGCAAGGGGAGCGGCACGACGGTGCTCGTGCTGATGGACGGCGACCGCACTCCCCTGGGTGCGGTGATTGCGGCCGCCCATGAGCATGAGTCGCGACACATCGAACGCCTGGTCGACTCGGCAGTCGTGGAACTTCCTGACGAACACCGCCTGCTCTACGACGGCGCTGCCGACAGTGATCCGCTGCGCGAACGTCTGGCCGCGCGCGGCATCGATCTGATCTGCCCGCACCGCGCGAATCGCGTCAAGCCGCCGATACAGGACGGCCGCAAGCTGCGCCGCCGACGCCATCGCTGGCGCGTCGAGCGGACCAACGCCTGGCTGCACAACTACGGCCGCATTGCGCATCCGCAAAGATCGCTCGGCCATCATGTTCCTGGGCTGGGTTCAACTCGCCTGCCTGTTCACTATTCTCAAGAGGTTGTGACGGAGGTTCAGGTCTTGGTCGGGAACGCATGGCGATTGTGCATGTCCGCGTCTTTGAGTTTCTACGATTGCCCGGCCCGCCTCACCACGATTCCCTCTATAGAAATTCCCTCCTTGGGTCACGAATCATCCGTTTCGCACCAAGCTGGAGCAGGATTTCCCTGTTCTCATTTCAATCCATTGCCGCAACTTCGCGCACAGTAGTGTGGTCAGCACAGACATTTGACCGCCGCCTTCATTACTGATTGATGACAAGCGTATGAATAAACGCGAGCTTGCCGTTGATCGTATCGGACATCACTGAAGGAGCCGGGTCGAGCAGGCCCATCTCTCGATTGACTTCATTGATCCCGACGCCGAACCGCTGATAGGTCTCGATCAGATTGGCGATCTCTCCTTTCAGATCGATCGGATGGATGAAGCCTGCATGTGCGGCGGTGTGGAGGGTCGCGGCCATGTCCAGATAGGTAGCGAAGGTTTCTGCAAAATCCTCCCAGGGGTGCATCGTGGCATAGGCGGACACAAAGCTCGCCCCCCATCCGACCTGCGGACCATTGGCATAGTATTGGTCACGGGCCTGATCATAGGGAGGCGTGTGCGGGTTGCCAAAGACCGCGACAAACTCATCCAGGCGGGCCGGAGCGACAAGCTGCTGCCAATAGTAGTGCCCACACTCGTGGCGAATGTGTCCGACGAGCGTGCGCAAATCCTCGCCAAAGCGAACGCGGGCCTGTTCCCGTTGAATGCTGTCCGCCTCTCTGATATTGATCGTAACGACCCCATCCGCATGGCCTGTCATCACCTGTTCGCCACCGACAATCGCCCGCCAATCCCTGCTGTCGACCAGGTCTCCCTTGAACTCGAACGTCAAAGGCCTTGAGGCGCTGCTGTAGTCCAGCCCGAGAAGAGTGAGGGTGTAGAGCACTCTCCGCTTTGCCTGCTCGAGATCGGCCCAGCGGCGCTTGTTGTCCGGGATGGCCAGGTCGGGAATGACCTTGGTGAGGCGACAGCTCTCGCAATACGCCTCCGTGGCGGCGTCCACAGCTGCCACAAACCAGTTACAGATCCCTTCGACGGCGTAGTTGTGGCACTTCTTCAGTGGAGTCCGGCAGCTGTGTACCCTGCAGTGCCCGATGTCGCCCGCGGCGTCAAGAAGCGGCGTCATCTGTCTACAAACCGGACAGAAACCAACCTCACGTCGACATTGCAGGCAGATGGTGTTGTGAAAGAACAGCGTGGCGCTGCAATCGCAAGTAAAGCATTGCATGGTGGATCTCTGCCTGGCGTCCGCTGGTCACGATCACATCACATTTCGTCAGAAGCGGCTGTCGGCTAGGAAAATGCTGTGCTGAGAGGAACCACATCAACAGAGACGTCCAGTAAATGCGATCCGCCGCCCGTATAAACGCCCTTGAGTGGGACGACATCGGCATAGTCGCGCCCCCAAGCGACGGTGATGTATTCGTCGCCAACGAAACGGTCGTTGGTTGGGTCCACATCAATCCAGCCCAAATCCCCGCAGTAGACCGACAGCCAGGCATGCGAGGCGTCGGCCCCGACGAGACGCGGTTGGCCAGGTTGTGGTGTGGTACGCACATAGCCGCTGACGTACCTTGCAGCCAGGCCCAGCGAGCGCAGTGTCGCAATTTGGACATGGGCAAAATCCTGACAGACGCCGCGTCGCAAGTGCAGAACTTCATCCACGGGAGTCGTGACGGTTGTCGCTCGCGGGTCGTATTCGAAATCCTGGAAAATCCGGGATGTGAGGTCGGCAATGCATTCCAGAATCGGACGCTGCGCAGCAAATGAGATTCTGCCATAGGCCGCTGCTTCGGCTGATGTACGGCTGCACGGAGAACTGAACACGAACTGCATTGCCTCGAGATCCGCTGAATTCTGCCTTGCCAGCAGACGATCGCGAATGGCCTCCCAGTCGGGTGACGGTCCTGTTCGGACAGTCGCAGAGACCTCGACGTGGCTGCTGGCTGTTACCCGTAGCTCGTTGTACCCCTCGTTAAAGGAAAAGTGCGTTACGCGATTGCCGAAGATATCCTCGCGGAAATCCGTCACGGATGGCGGCGGTGTGATCGACACTTCATGCTGTTCCAGTCGCTGGAAGGAAGTGTTCCGCGGTGTCAACCAGGCCGCGTTGTGACACACCGACACCCGCTCGCTGGCTCGATACCTCGTTGTGTGCGTTACGTGATACTTCATGTCTGCAATTACTGCTCGTCCTGTGTGCTTCGCGGCATTCCAGAGTGGACAAGGTACTTGCCGCTGATGGATGCCGCGAGCCGTTTGACCGTATCTGAGTGGCTCTTCAGAAAGTCCGCCAGCGCCGCCGGTCCGCCACCCGTGTCCTCGTTGAGAAGGTCGTCCAGATCGAGAATCTGCAGCTGATGGAGCGCTGCCAGTGCGGTCTTCTTTTCTTCGGTCAATCCGACCCGCTTTCTGTCGACGGGCAGCTGATCGAGGTGTTGGCTCAGTTGCACCATCTGTGAGATGAGCGATCGTGGATTGGTTTCGTCGGCAATCAGCAAATCCACAACGGGGAGCAGTCGCAAGTTCGCGAGATAGCGTGCGCGGTACGTCATCTTCAAATCCATGACTTCCAGCACAGCATCCAGCACGCTCGGCGGCGGGGCCTCATCGCTCATCAGGATTTCCCGCATCAGATTGGAGGTGAACTCGGCCCGTTCGATCCGACGACCGATGTCCAGGAACCTCCAGGCGGGTCCCCGGACCATGCCGTCATTGATGAGTCCGCTGCAGACGGCCAGATCGATGACGAGCTGGTTGAGTGACGTGAGCGCTTCATCCAGAGGAATGACCGCTTGCTGTAGTGGCGGAAGAAACTGCTCGTCCACCCGGTCAAATGCGCGCCAGGTATCATGCGACAAGCGATCACGCACGGTGGACGCCAGTCGTGCGATCTCCGTCACGGTACTTCGCAGGCTGTGCGACTCGGTCATGTCAAACAGGGCTGCAGGAAGTCGCTGTTCGAGTTCCGGCAGCAATCCATCAAGTCCCTTGATGGCATAGTCGGGTTCGATCTGTCCCGCCGCAGCGAGCACCCGGATGAGTGCCGGCATTTCAGGGATCTCGTCGGCATCCCTCTCACCAGAGAGTCGGTCCACGATCACGCGGAGCAGCCGGGCAGACATCTCAGCCCGATCAAGATGTCGTCCGAGCCAGAAGAGGTTGTCGGCTACACGACTGGGAAGTTGCGGGGAATTGCGCCGCAATTCCGCGTCATCAGATGCGGTTGGCAGTAGCGAGATGTTCTCCACGGGACCGTTGGAGAGAATCCACGCATCCTTGCTTCCATCGCCGGCCGAGATCGCCAGTTCCATGGGTCCGGCAGAGCCGCTTACACGCACAAGGGCCCCGGGCATCGCTTCATAACTGTCGCCGTGGCGTACGGTGAATGTCCGCAGTGCAGCATGTGCAATCGCAACGGCGTTGTCCTTCCAGATCGGTGTCGAGGAGCGTGCGACTCGCTCCTGGGCAACGAATTCCAAGGGGGACCGCAGGATTCGATCGACAAGTTTAGATCGTTCGTCGCCAGTCAACCGTTCTCCGAACACTTCCTCACTTCCGCTGTGCTGAAATGCCGGCTTGATGACCAGTTGCTCGAGATTGCTAAGAACGTAGTGCCTCGACGACTCCTCACCACACCACCACGTGGCGACGGACGGGAGAATCAGCGATTCATTGAGCAGCATCCGGCAGAGCTGAGGCAGAAACGCCATGATCACCGGTGACTCAACAAAGCCGCACCCCGGGGCGTTGGCGATGGCGACATTTCCCTTGCGGATTGCCTGCAGCAGCCCGGCAATACCATTCGTTGCTGAGGAATCGAGTTCCAGCGGATCAATGTCCGCTTCGCTGATTCTGCTGAGGATGACATCGACTCGCAGCAATCCGTCCAGCGTCTTGATGAACACGCAGTCATCGCGGACGGCGAGGTCGCCCCCTTCCACGAGACTATAGCCAAGATATCGTGCCAGGTAGACATCCTCAAAGTAGTATTTGTGCAGCGGTCCCGAAGTCAGCACGACGATGCGGGGATTCTCTGTCGCTCGTGGTGTCAGTCGGGCGAGCGTCTGCTGGAGTCGCCTGAAGAACGGAGCCAGCCGGCGGACATTGCTGTGATGAATCAAGGTCGGCCAGGTGCGCGAAATGACGATCCTGTTCTCGAGGGCGTAGCCGGCACCGGCCGGGGCTTCCGTCCGATCCGCCATCGCCAACCACGATCCGTCAGGAGACCGGGCCAGCTCACAACCCACAAGAATGAGCCGGCGGTCGCATGACAGCGGGAGGTTGCAGAACTGATGCCGATATCCGGAATGCGCATACACCACCTCGGGTGGAAGTGCACCCGATGCGAGAAGCTCCTTTGGCCCGTAAATATCGTCAAGAATCTGCGAGAGTAGTTGGGCCCGCTGAATCAGACCGACACTCAGTGCGTCCCACTCGCTCGCCGGAAGCACAAGGGGAAGCAAGTCGACTTGCCAGGGTCGGACCCCCTTTCCAGCATCCGAGAATGCATTGTACGTGATGCCGTTATCGTGAATGAGTCGATTGGCATGTTCAGATCGTCGAGTGAGCTCCTCGGAAGGCTCCTGCTCGAAACCGTCAATGACTCCGACCCAGTGCGGCCTGATGCGACCCTCAGGCGCGCACAGTTCGTCGTAAACGGCCTGTGTTGGAGCATACTCGTCGAGAATCCGTGTGCGAGCTGCGCCGGCAGTGTTCAAGATTCGATCGCCCCTGAATTGATGAGCTGCTACCAAGCGCCAGCTGCCGATCAGCCCGCTGGAGAGCGACGGAGATCCAGTGTCAGGGGAAACAGCGGATTGACGGCCTCATCAGTCATCACAATCGTCCCCGGTGTGTGTCCTGTCAGATCAAATCGTGCTGCCCGACGACTTTCTGCTTCCAAGGCGTTGACCGGAAGATTGGGCGAATTGACGCCGCCGGGATGTTCCACATGATAGGTAACTCCACCGACTGAACGCGACTGCCAACGATCCACAATGTCAAATACCAGGGGCGTATGCACTCCGATTGTGGGCTGCAGGCATCGTGGTGGCTGCCACGCGCGATAGCGAACTCCGGCAACATATTCGCCTGCGGTGCCAGTAGTAGTGAGCGGCAGCGGGCGCCCTGCGACCGTCACTGCAAATCGCTCGTTCGCCATGCCTGTGACCTTAACCTCGATGCGCTCGAGTGATGCGTCGACAAAGCGTGTCGTGCCGCCGCCGCCTGGTTCCTCACCAAGTACGTGCCATGGCTCAATGGCCTGCCGCAGCTCGAGCTGCATTCCCGCGATGTCAGCCGTTCCAATCAGTGGGAATCGAAACTCAAAGTGCGTGGCAAACCAATCCGATTCGAATTCCAATCCACTGTCCTTCAGATCTCGGATGACCTCGCGAAAATCACAAGCCACGAACGAAGGCAGCATAAACCGGTCGTACAGAACTGTTCCCCAGCGAATCAAGCGCCCGGCAAACGGATGCCTCCAGAAATGGCTGACCAAACCTCGCACGAGCAGTTGTTGCACAAGCTCATGCGCGCATGTGGTGGCATCTCAAATCCGCGGAGTTCCAACAGTCCCAGTCGGCCACTGGCTGTGTCCGGGGAATACAGTTTGTCAATGCAGAATTCCGCTCGATGCGTGTTGCCAGTCAGGTCGACCAGCAGGTTGCGGAAGAGTCGATCGACGAGCCATGGTGGTACTGGTTCCCCGGTCACCGGCACCTGTTCAAACGCCAGCTCCAGTTCGTAGAGATTATCAAGCCGTCCCTCATCAACGCGAGGTGCCTGACTGGTCGGGCCGACGAACAGGCCGGAGAACAGATACGACAGCGATGGGTGATTGTTCCAGTAGGCGAGCAGGCTCTTGATCAGGTCGGGTCGACGCAACAGGGGGCTGTCCCCGGGTGACGGCCCTCCCAGGACAATGTGATTCCCGCCGCCTGTGCCCGTATGACGACCATCGTTCTGGAATCTCTCGGTTCCCAATCGACAGTGTCGCGCGTCTTCGTATAAGCCCTCCGTAATCTCAGTCAGGCGCTGCCAGTTTTCGGCAGGCTGAACGTTGACCTCGATCACTCCGGGATCGGGCGTGACCTTGACCTGCTGGATGCGATGGTCCGGCGGGGGGAGATAGCCTTCAATGACAACGGGGGTCGCCAAGGATTCGGCAGTCAATTCAATCCGCGCGACCAGATCGAGATAATCTTCAAGAGAACCCAGAGGCGGAATGAAAACGTTCAATCGCCCCTGGCGGGGCTCCACACACAGCGCCGTCGCGACGATGACTTCAGCCGACGCCGTGCGCTGCGTTTGATCAGCATCCCTGTCACTGGCTCGGTCGCGGGACTGATGCTCGATCGTGACTGCTTGTTGGCGGGCATCCGACGCTTGCTGGGCTGCTCGACGGAAGTCGATATACGCCGGAAGGGTCGGTCTGCCGGCGAAGGGATCGACGGTGTATACCAGCCCCCGCGTGTCGGCTCCCGCGACAGGAAGCGATTCGACCGGCAAGCGCAGTCCCAGGGGCGAGTCGCCTGGAATCAGAAACAGCCGCTCGGTTCGAATCGGCCAGTCGCTGCTCATCCAGCGGGCGTTGGCCTGCCACCACGCACGCGTCAGCGGCAGAACGTGCCCGACCGGCGTGGCGACGCCACGCTCCAGGATGCACGCCAGTCGTCGTCGCTCTTCTTCGTCATTGAAATCAGTTTGTCGCAGATCGATATCGATCGGCAGTTTCCGTTCCTGCTCCAGCACATCATAGACGTCCTCATAGGCGGGACGAATGTGTGCTGGATCGACCTCCAGCTGTGTGGCGAGTTCATGGATGAACTGACCAGCACGATCGATATCGTGATCGTATGTGCACCGAAGATCGGCCAACAAGTCCGGATTTGTCCAAACCGGTTCACCGTCAGTTCTCCACAGGCAGGTATAGGCCCACCTGGGAAGGGACTCGCCCGGATACCACTTCCCCTCCCCGAAGTGCAGCAGTCCATGCGGAGCAAATCGATCCCGCAAGCGATGAATCAATTCGATGGACAATCGTTGCTTATGTGGCCCAACGGCATCCGAAGTCCATTCAGCTCCCTCCATGTCGTCGATCGAGACGAACGTCGGTTCACCTCCCATCGTCAGCCGGACGTCGTCTGCCGAAAGACGGCGATCCACTTCGTGTCCCAACTCGACAATCCGCTTCCAGGTCGGTTCGCCAAATGGCTTCGTGACTCTCGGATCCTCATGCACGCACCGAAGTGACATCGAGAAATCAAAGGTCACCTCGCAGACACTGTGAGCCCCCGAGATCGGGGCGGCAGTCTGTGGATTCGGCGTGCATGCCAGTGGAATATGTCCTTCTCCACACAGCAGCCCGGATGTGGGGTCCAGGCCAACCCACCCGGCACCGGGGAGGAATACTTCCGCCCAGGCATGCAGATCGGTGAAGTCTGTCTCTGCACCCGAGGGGCCATCCAGAGATTTGACATCCGGCGTCAGCTGAATCAGGTATCCCGAAACAAAACGTGCGGCTAGTCCCAGGTTCCGGCAGATCTGCACCAGCAACCAGGCCGAATCGCGACATGACCCGGAACGACTGGTCAACGTCTGTTCGCAGGACTGGACCCCCGGCTCCATCCGGATCATGTAGTCGATTCTCTCCTCGAGCTGCCGGTTGATCTCGACCAGCCAGTCGACGGTCTTGCGTGGAGTGCGATCCAATGCACTGAGGAACACCCTCAACTGAGGGCCAACTTCATCACATTCGAGAAAGGGCTTCAGATCTGTTGCCAGGGACGGCTCGTATTGGAAAGGAAACTGCTCCGCGTATTCGTCACTGAAGAATTCAAACGGATTGATGACTGTCATGTCCGCGATGAGGTCCACCTCGACCCGCAGTTCGCGCGTTGGTTTGCGAAAGTTCAATCGGGCGAGATAGTTGCCGTGGGGATCCTGTTGCCAATTCAGGAAATGGTCCGACGGCTCGACCGTGAGAGAATAGGCGGGAATCGGAGTACGACAGTGCGGTGCCGGGCGCAGACGAATGATCTGCGAACCCAATGACGTGAGTCGATCGTAACCGTAGGTGGTGACGTGATTCAGTGCGACGCGAATGGGCATGGAACTTCGAAGGATCTCTCAGAACTCTGGCGACCGACCAAAACTTCGCACCTGGACTGCATGTGACCTATGGTAGCGGATTGTGTCGGGCACAGAACCCTCGGTGCGTCCCTTATCGATCTGACTGACGCGACATTCGCCGGAACAAGTCGCTCTGCATTCTCCTGTGTCAACGGATTCGTACATACCCAGGCGCGTCAATACATACGACACTGCTGTCGGGCGAGTCTGTGATGCTCTGTCGACCTATTTCGGCAACGAGGAACAGGACCACCAAGTCGTCATGGGTTTTCTGGGACGCCGAACGGGCGCAGCCGACCCACGTCATCATTACTGATGTTTACAAGAATCCGTGCAAACGACATGCCATGTTCGTCTTCTCTTGCGTCTTCGCTCGTTTTGCGGTTTCCTGCAGCATTCCAACGGTGAAATGCCAACGTGCAGGACCCCTCGACGATTGCTTGCACAAACATCTGGCAGGAGACGCCTGATGTGGCTGCGATTGAGAAGCACAGCCTTCGGGAACCTCGCCTTTCTGAGCGATTGTCACAGGTGTGTCGCGGGTTGATCAGGCGGCGTGTACTTGGGTAAGGAGGCGTCCCGGAACGAACGTCCTTTGATGACGCGACCGATCGACGGGTGTCGGTGCAATCGTCTCCACTTCATTGAGTCCGGCTCGAGCACACTTGAGCATCAAGACAAGGCTCGTGCGCCGGATTCCGTTCGCCTTGGTCTTGCGAAGGGGCAGGCGAATCGTCGCGAACGTGGATTCAATGGAGTTCGTCATGTGCAAGTGAGCCCAGCACTCGGCCGGGAAGTCGTGGAAGGTAGATAGCACGTTGCGCCGACGACCGGATGTTCGTCGGCGTTGAAGTCCGGGACGCTGAGCAGGCAGCGATCCCCGAGCAGTGAGAGGCGGGTGAGTGTGAAATGCCACGGTGCTCAAAGCACGTCCACATTGGCCCATGCCATGATCTGCCTCAGAAATGGCAGTCACTCAGGTCACATTCGCTGCTCATGGCGAGACGGTGACGATGACTTCGCTGGAAGCCCGCGGTCAATCATGAGAAGGCGAAGACGGGCCCAAAGCAGAAGCGACAACCACGATGCGTCTCACACCGAAGGGAGTCGTGAGGCCAACCGCTTGAACACTTCTCGTGGATTCGCGTACTTCCGGCCATCGGCATCGGTCAACGCCGACAGAGGCATCTCGTTGAGCCGGAATCCGATTTCGTGGGGTGACATGTCGTCGGCCAACATGAACTTCGTCGACTGAACGAGATCGTTCACGGAGCCGGTGACAGATCGGCTCGCACTTTGGCAAAACTGACCGTTCCGCTCGCTGGAGCGACGAACTTCTGATAGACGAACTGCTGACCGTCGTCTTCCATGAACTCTCGGATCGTGCCGAGGCCCCGTTCGATGAAACGGCTGTCATCGGTACTCCCCGCTCCGTACATGACGCACGAATACAGCGATGCCGTGTTGCTCAGGATGATGTACTGCGTTCGATCCGCCGTGAACAGATGGTTGAGTTGTTTCAACGAAAGTGAGACAGTTCGGTATCAGTTAGAAGAGACGGTCTCTGGGTCTTCGTAAGAGAGGGTCCGTTGCCGGAGCCCCAGGTTAATCTGCTTTCGTCGGTGACGCGCCTGTGACAGCTTCCGCCGACGACGTTCGTGGAGCACGCGCGGGTTCCCCCGGTAGTAATCCACCGGTCTCAGGAACCCCAGCGAGCTGTGCAACCGCTGTGTGTTGTAATGCTTGATGATCCGCCGCAAGGCATCCTCCGCTTCGAATCGGCTCCCCGGCTCCACCTTCTCCAGCGCTTCCCGGAAAGTCCGGTTCGCCCGCTCCATGATCCCGTTCTCCTCCGGACAATGCGGCGTGATCTTGTGGTGCGTCAATCCGTGATACTCCAGCAGCCCGTGAAATTCCTTCGAGATGTAACCGCTCCCGTTGTCGCTGCGGATCTCCGGCCTCACCGCCAGCTCTCCCGTCCCGGTCCGCGGCAGTGTCTCCACCGCCCGCTGCGCCGCCAGGCTCAGCGTCACCCCGTCCATGCTCGTGAGCAGCTCGTGGTGCACAATGTATCGCGAGTATTCGTCGATGAACGCCACGAAGAAGTACATCTGAGCGTTCACCTTTACGTACATCAGGTCGGTCCCCCAAATCTCGTCCGGACGGCTCGCCTGCTCCCGCTCCCCGCGGTATCGCTTCTTCCGACGGCTCCACGAGGCCATCAGCCTCTGCTCCCGCAGAATCCGGTACACCGTCGACGCGCTCAGACACGCCACATCCTCGTCGATCATCCGCCACGACAGCTCCCGATGACGCACCTCCGGATGCGCCAGGGCATAGTCCCGCACCGCCCGCTTCTCCCGGGCCAGCGCTTCGAACGCCTGCACCACGCCGCACCAGCTCGCCAGGCTCCTTCCGACTCCAGGGTTTCTCCCGCAGCCACCGGTAGTAGCTGCTGCGGGCCACTCCCAGCGCCTGCAGGGTTCGGGACACCGGCCAATCGCTTCTGGTCTTCGTCTGTTTCACTTCTTCGTGCACCCGCGGTTGCAGTTCCGGGGGAAGTTGACCGTGGTCCTCCAATCCAAGAGCGTTTTTTTTAGCTCCAGGTTCTCCACCGTAATCTCCGCAATCACGTCCTTGCAGCGCCACAGCTCCCCCTCCAGACGCTCCTCCTTCCGGGACGCGCTCCGGTGACTCGATCGTCGAAGACCCGCACTGCACTCGACAGCAGCGTCTTCTTCCAGCCGTAGTACTGCGTCGGATTGATCCCCTCCCGCCGGCACAGTTCCGAGACCTCCACGTCCGGCTCCAACCCCGCCAGCACAATCCGTAACTTGTCCTCCGCACTCCACCGACGACGCTGCCGCTTCCTCGTCATGGCCTCGCTCCTCGTTCCTGGGCTGCGAGACCGCTATCCTAACTTCACTCCTGTCTCACTGCCGCTGAAGCACTACAAGTCACTGACATGAAAGCAATGTCCGACGAGGACTGGGCGAACGAGATTGGTACGCAGATCGTTGAAGTGTCCCACATTGCGCTGACCAAACACAGCCTGCTCCGAACAGCAGCGAAATTCTCGCTTGCCGCATTTGTATTGTGGGTAGCAGTATTGATCGCACTGGCGTTTGTCCCTGTGCCGTAGGAGAAAAGGAATGAAGGATAGACCATGAACGCACCCAGCAACCATCCGAAAGCCCGGCGAAGGCCGACGCATCGGCATCGTCGGCGACGTGTACCGCTTCCTCGCCACAGGGGAAGAGACGGACGGCAAGTACGCCACGTTCGAGGCCATCGTGCCTCCCGGCAGCGGTCCTCCACCGCACATTCACAGCCGAGAGGAAGAGTCGTTCCTCGTCCTTGAAGGCGAGATGACATTTCAACTCGGCGAAGATCGATTCGTCGCCGGCGAAGGCACGTTCCTCAACATGCCGGTCGGCAGCCTGCATTGCTTCAAGAACGAGAGCGACAAGACTGCACGGCTGCTGATCTCCGTCGCTCCAGCCGGATTGGAGCAGATGTTCTTCGAGGTTGGGCAGCCGCTCGCCGACGACGCAGAAGACCGCACCGCCGCCAAGTCAGGCCGACATCGAGAAACTGCTCGAAGCTGCGCCTCGCTACGGAGTCGAGATCAAAGTGCCGCATCATGATTAACGACTGACCGAGGCTGACCATCGATGATTCGACAATACGAAGATCAGGATTTGGAAGACCTGCTGGCAGCTTGGGCTACTGCCTCAGAGATTGCCCACCCGTTTCTATCTCAGGAGTTTCTCGCATCCGAGCGGGAGAACATCCCAAACCTCTATCTCCCGAACGCCGAGACGTGGGTGTATGAAGACGACAGGCGAGTAGTTGGTTTCGTGGCCCTGATTGGCAGCGAAGTGGGAGCCATCTTTGTTCATCCCAGTCATCAGAGAAAGGGCGTTGGACATCGGCTGATGGACAAGGCCAAAGAAATTCGAGAAGAACTCGAAGTGGAGGTGTTCGTGAGGAATGCCATCGGACGTGCGTTCTACGCAAAGTACGGGTTCACTCCCATCGAAGAGAAGGTCCACGAGCAAACCGGCTTCGATCTCCTACGACTTCGGTATACTGGATCGGCTCAATGAAACTCGTTGTCGCCGTTCTCGGCTCTCTGCTCCTCTTGGCCATCGCTGCGTTCTGCGTGTTCGGTTTCTTGGCGACATTTGAGCCGACGAGCAATGCTATGGCATTCAGAATCGGCTACACGGTGATCGGCATGGGATGCTTGGTTGGTGTTGGGGGCTTGGTGGCAAACGCCGTGCGAAAGTAAGGGTGAGACATGGACCAAAAGACCGTCGATAAACTGGAAGAGAGTGTCGAAGAGGCGATTGCCGAGGTCGTCGTGAAGATGGGCCTCAAGAAGCTGCCGTTACTGCCCGACCGACGCACAACACACCTGATGGCGAAGGCGGCTGTGACGGTCTACGAGGCAGCGGTGGAAAACCACCAACCGGAGGAATGACATGAGCAGAGTCAAAAATCTTTGGTCCCTGATCGCCCTGACGATGCTCTTTTGTCGCTGGGCCTTGGCTCAAGAGACGCCATCACAACCGCCCGAACTTCTCAGTCCCGGCGATCACACCCGCACCGTGCTGATGGGCGAGCAGAAGCGGACATACCTCGTCCACGTCCCGAAGGACTACGACCCGAAGAAGCCTGCGCCGGTCGTGCTGGCCCTGCACGGTGCGGCGATGAATGGCTCGATGATGGTCTGGTTTTCCGGCCTGAACAAGAAGTCCGACGAGTCCGGCTTCATTGTGGTCTATCCGAGCGGTACGGGCGTCGGGCCGTTTCGCACATGGAATGCTGGCGGTTTCAGCGGCAAGATGGCCGAGGGCAAGGCCGACGACGTGGCGTTCATCGGCAAGTTGCTGGACGATCTCGGCACCGTGGTCAAGGTGGACGAGAAGCGGGTCTACGCCTGCGGCATGAGCAACGGCGGCATGATGTGCTACCGGCTCGCCGCTGAGTTGTCCGACCGGATCGCCGCCATCGCACCCGTGGCCGGGACCATCGCCATCGAAGAGATGCAAGCCGAAACGCCCGTGCCGGTCATCCACTTCCACGGCTCGAAGGACAACATCGTTCCGTTCGAGATGACAGAAGGGCAAAGTCGCCTTCGTTCATGAAGCTGAAAGGCGTCGAGGACTCGATCCAGACGTGGGTGAAGCTGAACGGCTGCGACGAGAAGCCGAAGACCGACACGATCTCGAAGGACGGCGACGAAATGAAAGTGACCCGAAGACTACGGCGGCGGCAAGGACGGGTCCGAGGTCGTGCTGATCGTCATTGAAGAAGGCGGTCACACTTGGCCCGGCCAGAAACCGCCCGTGGGCTTCATCGGCAAGTCGGCCAAGAACATCTCGGCCAACGACCTGATGTGGGAGTTCTTCCAGAAGCACACGTTGAAGTAAGCATTCCGATCATTTCCCGGCCCGTTCTACCTTGATCCACTCGACTTCCATCTTAAATGGCCCGGCCTTCTTGTCGCTCAGCATGAAGCCGATGGCGTTGACCTCTTCCGGTTTCACAGCCCCAGCGTCCTTGACCACTCGACCAAACGAAGTCGCCTCGAACTTGTCGAGCGGGACTTTGACCTCGTGTAGTGCTTCAGCGGCAGTGAGACAGGAGTGAAGTTAGGATAGCGGTCTCGCAGCCCAGGAACGAGGAGCGAGGCCATGACGAGGAAGCGGCAGCGTCGTCGGTGGAGTGCGGAGGACAAGTTACGGATTGTGCTGGCGGGGTTGGAGCCGGACGTGGAGGTCTCGGAACTGTGCCGGCGGGAGGGGATCAATCCGACGCAGTACTACGGCTGGAAGAAGACGCTGCTGTCGAGTGCAGCGCGGGTCTTCGACGATCGAGCACCGAAGCCGTCCCGGAAGGAGGAGCGTCTGGAGGGGGAGCTGTCACGCTGCAAGGACGTGATTGCGGAGATTACGGCGGAGAACCTGGAGCTAAAAAAAACGCTCTTGGATTAGAGGACCACGGTCAGCTTCCCCCGGAACTGCAGCAGCGGGTGCACGAAGAAGTGAAACAGACGAAGACCAGAAGCGGTTGGCCGGTGTCCCGGACCCTGCAGGCGCTGGGAGTGGCCCGCAGCAGCTACTACCGGTGGCTGCGGGAGAAACCCTGGAGTCGGAAGGAGCCTGGCGAGCTGGTGCGCGTGGTGCAGGCGTTCGAGGCGCTGGCCCGGGAGAAGCGGGCGGTGCGGGACTATGCCCTGGCGCATCCGGAGGTGCGTCATCGGGAGCTGTCGTGGCGGATGATCGACGAGGATGTGGCGTGTCTGAGCGCGTCGACGGTGTACCGGATTCTGCGGGAGCAGAGGCTGATGGCCTCGTGGAGCCGTCGGAAGAAGCGATACCGCGGGGAGCGGGAGCAGGCGAGCCGTCCGGACGAGATTCGGGGGACCGACCTGATGTACGTAAAGGTGAACGCTCAGATGTACTTCTTCGTGGCGTTCATCGACGAATACTCGCGATACATTGTGCACCACGAGCTGCTCACGAGCATGGACGGGGTGACGCTGAGCCTGGCGGCGCAGCGGGCGGTGGAGACACTGCCGCGGACCGGGACGGGAGAGCTGGCGGTGAGGCCGGAGATCCGCAGCGACAACGGGAGCGGTTACATCTCGAAGGAATTTCACGGGCTGCTGGAGTATCACGGATTGACGCACCACAAGATCACGCCGCATTGTCCGGAGGAGAACGGGATCATGGAGCGGGCGAACCGGACTTTCCGGGAAGCGCTGGAGAAGGTGGAGCCGGGGAGCCGATTCGAAGCGGAGGATGCCTTGCGGCGGATCATCAAGCATTACAACACACAGCGGTTGCACAGCTCGCTGGGGTTCCTGAGACCGGTGGATTACTACCGGGGGAACCCGCGCGTGCTCCACGAACGTCGTCGGCGGAAGCTGTCACAGGCGCGTCACCGACGAAAGCAGATCAACCTGGGGCTCCGGCAACGGACCCTCTCTTACGAAGACCCAGAGACCGTCTCTTCTAACTGATACCGAACTGTCTCACTTTCGTTGAAACAACTCACGGTCTATGAATGAGACCGCTTCCCGGGCTAGTGCGTCCGTAACGTATGCTTCCTCCACAATTTGCTTCGTACCACGATAGACAGGTGAAGTTTCTCGCAATGCCGTGTGAAAATAAGAACTTGCTCCATTCAAAATCCCGAAGAATTCGTCAAAACCGCGGCTGGTTGGATGAAACTGATTAAGAAAGCCCAGATGCCATTTGCCAATGATGCCTGTTGCATAACCGGCACCCTGGAGGACGTTCGCGATGGTGAGAGCTTCTGGATCGAGTCCCCGCGTGTTGACTTCGCCGGTGATGAGAGTCGGCCCCCGCGTATTGAATTCGAATCCAAAACGCTGCTGATAGAGTCCAGTCATCAAAGCTGCTCGCGATGGGCTACATGTTCCTGCCGTGACATAGCCATCCGTAAAGCGCACTCCAGTTTCGCCAATGGAATCGATTGGCGGCGTTTGAATCCGATCGCTGCCATAACAGGAAATGTCTCGATAACCCAAATCATCTGCGAGAATCAGGACGATATTGGGGCGAGTCTCAGCGAACACTGAAACGGAAGCGAAACTTGTGAGTGCCAGCGTCACGACAAGCAGCATCTGTGTAAGGATGCTCGTATTCATACTCTTCTCCTGAGTGTGTTGAGGTCTTGAGCAGATGTTGTCCATCTGAGAGGACACTTTTCGCGGTGACCACTTCATCAAAAACTCCGCTTTAGCGACTCTTGCCGCTTGTGTCCTGCCTCAGTTGAAAATGGAATCGGGTTCTGGTTGGGTTAGTACAACCTGACTGGAGAGATTCCATGAGTCGTACCCGTCGTCGTTTCACCCCCGAGCAGAAGGCCCAGATCGTTCGCAGGCATCTTGCTGGAAAGGAAGCGGTTTCCGGCCCTTGCCGAAGAGTTTGGCCTGCAGCCGAGTCAGATTCATGCCTGGGTCAACATTGTCCTGGCCCAAGCCGACAAGGCCTTCGAGCGATCCGTCGAGAACGGTCGCAATGGCCGCGTCGAGCAGGCCAAGGACCGCCGCATCGAGCAGCTCCAGGCCAAGCTCGGCCAACAAGAACGAAGTCATCGCCGAACTGCTCGAGGAGAACGTCAAGGCAAAAAAAGAAGCTGGGGAACTCTGAACGGAGGCTGGGTTCCCCATGACACGCGGGACCAGGTGGTGGACTACGTCCGCTACTGGACCGACCGCGCCGAGACGCCCGCCAAAACGCCTGCTCGCCTGGCTGGAGCTGGGGACGAGCAAGTTTCACACCTGGAAGGAGCGCTACGGGAAAGTGAATGAACACAACGGCCAGATCCCCCGCGACCACTGGCTCGAAGACTGGGAGAAAGCGGCCATCGTCGACTTCCACGACCGCCATCCGCTGGAGGGCTACCGCAGGCTCACGTTCATGATGCTCGATGACGACGTGGTTGCCGTCAGCCCGGCCAGCGTGTACCGGGTGCTCAAAGCCGCCGGTCGGCTGGACCGGCAGTGGGCCGCGCCTTCCAAGAAGGGGACGGGATTCGTGCAGCCGCTCACGCCCCACGAACACTGGCACGTCGACGTGTCGTACATCAACGTGGAGGGGACGTTCTACTACCTCACCAGCGTGCTCGATGGTTGCAGCCGGTCCATCGTGCACTGGGAACTGCGGGAGTCGATGACCGAACAGGACGTGGAGATCATCCTGCAGAAAGCCTTGGAGAAATATCCCGATGCCAAGCCGCGGATCATCAGCGACAACGGGCCGCAGTTCATCGCCCGCGACTTCAAAGAGTTTATCCGCCTGACCGGCATCACCCATGTGCGGACCAGTCCCTACTATCCGCAGTCCAACGGCAAGCTCGAACGCTGGCATGGCTCTCTCAAACGCGAGTGCCTTCGCCCCACGTGTCCGGCTTCGGTGGAAGAAGCCCGACGCCGGGTCGAGGCGTTCGTCGAGCATTACAACCACGTGCGGCTGCACTCGGCCATCGGTTACATCACCCCGGGCGACAAGCTCAACGGCCTGGCACAGGTGATCTTCGCCGAGCGCGACCGCAAACTGGAGGAGGCCCGCCACCGCCGTCAACTCGCCCGCCAGCAGGCGCGGGAGTTTCGGGAGGTTGCCTGATGGATCGCCTCACGGGACAATCGACTTCGACCTGGGCGGAGGATAGGGCAACGCTGAGGAGCGACCCGAGCGCCGACCCAGGGGCTGAGACCGAAGCCTGGGCGGTCAATCGATCGCCCAGCTTCCTCCACTTCGGGATCAGCACGACCGCGAAAAACCTTCGCGGCACGACGCCGCGACCCTTGGGCAGGATGTCGCCACTGTCACTCACTAACCCCGACCGCTCCACATTCCAATTCCCGCTGAACCAGGACACTTGGCCCTCAGTCACAAGACGTAATTTGCTGGCCTTCACGTTGCTTCAAGAGTTCCTTCTTCTCTACCTTTTGGTTCGCCAGCCCACGGAGTTGGGACGACGGCGAACGAAAGGAGGTTGCCACTCGAGGTCGACTCCGCGACCGGATCGAGCGGTCGCCCGGCGTCCCGGGCTCTGTGGTGGGGTAACCCCACCGGTTTGTTACGGATGAACCTCACGGCTCATCCGTACCGTTCGCCACGCCGAGGCGTGGCGAACGACCAAGTTCACGCGGCGGGCGCGTGAGATTGTGATTTCACAACCGACGCTGCCGCCCGCTCGCGTGCAACGCCTGGTTACGTGCTTCCTGCGTCAGTCAGAGTCGAGATTCGTAGGCAGCTCGAAACGCTGACGATCCCTCGTCGCCACCAGATTGATACCAGTCTGATGAAGCGGACTTGATGCCGGGTGCCGCGGCAGCATAGGCATCAGGGGTGTTCAGAAAACGCGCCGATAGGTCTTCGAGCCAAATGGCGTTCAAGCTATCAACCATGCTGCAATAAATGGTCGCCTCTTGACCATCGAAATTGAACGCACCCTGATCCCTCGCGCGGCGCATCGCTTTCGTCATTGCGGCGAGCCAATCGACGGCATTGCTCTTCTCGGGTTCTTCGTCCTCGTCCCAATCGTCAACCTCGCCGAGATGGTTCGTCAGAGCATCGAAGTCGATGGACATGCCTTCGGACCAGAATTCACCGAAGTACCACCGATCAGTGTCCGTACCCTCTGTCTCAGCAAGATGTTGATCCGTGTTCGCATACAACTGGATGTCGCTGAAGTCATCGAGAACCACGAGGACAGCTGCATACACTTTCGTTTCCGAGTCCATGTTTTTCTGAAGTCCAGCCATGCATTCGACAATCGCCTTGGCCAGCTCTTTGGAAGCGGATTCGATCTCTGCATTGTTCATGGAACTCCGTCAAAACCGCAAACTGCACACTGAGAGCGGTTTGCACCTTCGCGGATTTGCTTGGCAAACCGCCATTTCGCGAGGGCAATTCTTGCAATTCCACTCCGGTGTTCAGTAGTTCAAGGGGTTTTGACTGAGGTTCATGTTTGCATTCTCGGTGCGCCATCGCAGCGTCCGTTGTAGCACGTAACCAGTGTTTAATTGGTGTGATTCCGAATAACCTGCACACGTTATCCGGAACGAAAGGCGTCGAAATCCGCAGGGCTGCGGACGCCTCGGCCCCCCTTGTTCAATACATGAGTATAGACCATCGTCGTCCGAACGTCACTGTGGCCCTGGGATGCCTCAAGAAGCTGTACCACGTGTTATGAAGGTCGGATTGAGTAGGTTCTGCTGTGCGGGCGGAGTGAGGCCGTAGGCCGAACGGAGCCTGCACAGCGGGCCGCGATATCATCCTCCTCGCAGCAGGTGGCTGCGAACACCGCCGGGGGGACATACCCCAGCGAACTGTGGGGGCGATGATGGTTGTAGTCCTCCTTCCAGGCCGTGGTGAGCCTCCGAGCAGCTCCCAAGGACTCGAACTCCTCCATGGCCAGAAACTCATCTCGAAAGCGGCTGTGGAAACTTTCCGCATAGCCATTCTCCCGTCTGGCGCTTGTTCGCCAGCAGGCTCAACGATGATCCCGGCTCGATGTACAACGTCTCCACGTCCACTCGCTTCAGCCAGGTGCGCAGCGCGTTCGCGATGAACTCCGGACCATTGTCACTGCCGATGCAACCCGGCACCCCACGCAGCGCGAACAGCTCTGCCAGCGTGTCGATCACATCCTCACTCGTGATGCTCCGGTCCACCTTGAGCGCCAGGCTCTCCCGCGTGTACTCGTCCACGATCGACAGCCACTTCAGCAGGCTCCCGCTCGTCGTGTGATCGAACACGAAGTCCCAGCACCACACGTGGTCCTTGTGCTCGCTCTTGCGGACATGGCAGCCGTTCTCACTGGTCCCCAAACGCCGGCGTTTCCGCCTCTTCTGAGGCACTTTCAGCCCTTCCCGACGCCACAGGCGATAGACTCTCGTGTCACTCGCCTGCCAGCCGTCCTGACGCAAGAGCCACCCGATCCGGCGATACCCAAACCGGGGACGCTCCTGAGCCAGCTGCAGCATCCGCCGCGTCAACGCCGCCTCGTCATCCCGAGGCTGTGACTCGTAACGCTGCGTACTGCGTGGCTGGTCCACCACCTCGCACGCCCGACGTTCCGAGACGTCAAACGCTGTCTGCAGATCCTGCACGGCCTCTCGCTTTCGAGAAGGGCCCGCGTTCATGCGCGGGCATTGCCTGCCCGACAGTTTTTTGAGGTGACGTGCCTCAACATCTTGATGTCCAGCTCCTTCTCCGCCACCAGTTCCTTCAGGTGACGATTCTCCTGCTCCAGCTCATTGAGCCGCCTGGCCTCCTCCGCCTTCATCCCCCCGTACTGCTTCCACCAGCCATCGTACGTCGCCTGACTCACCTCCAAAGCCTGTAAGACAACCGCCTCCTCTTTGCCTGCGTTCAGCATCGCATCCGCATCCCGCAGCTTTCGCACAATCTGCTCCGGCGTATGCCGCCGCCTCTTCCGTGTCGTCATCTCCAGGTCTCCTTTCGCCCGTCGGGGGCTCTGAGACCTTCAAAAAACATCGATCACCTTTTCAAATGCAGACCAAATCAGTGGATGGCGCGGGAGATGTCCCAGAAGGTTTCGACCGGCGTTGTCAGGCTGAGAAATCAGTCGGACAGTCGACCGACACACTGGATGCACACACCGGCTCTGACTCCCAACGACAATCGATATATTCCCGACATCGACCAATTCCAGTCATCCGTAGAAGGCTCAATGTACACGTCCAACATGCGCCCCCCGGATCGAGCTGAATGTTGATGCGCCCTTAACCAAGCTCATCTGGTCACATCGAGCGATGGAGCTATTCGCCGATCACGCAGAGTGCAAAATGGCGTTTCACTTGCAGTGTTGACTTCAGGTGGGCAGAGCGGCTCCACCGTCCGCCAGCCATCGGACATGAGGACTCCTGTCAACGGACAGACGCCGGACGACCGTTGGACGAGCAGCCCAAGGGTCGCTGAATCGGTGGCAGTACTGGCAGGCGAGCGTGGTGAACCGGTCGTCGGTCTAAGAGCCTTGTAATTGCGACGGCGGGATGTATCTCCAGTCGATCGGCGGAAGTTATTGCGCGTTCACCTTGATCCACATCGGCGATGCCCAGACGAGTTCTCCCGCAGTCGCGCCTTCGAGGTCCGGCACCTGTTCGCCGCGGACGTAGTAGTAGCTGGTCTTGCCGATCGTCGGTTCGGGATCCTTCCACTGGAAATGCACATGCTTGGTGTTGGGCTCGATGACGTGCACTTCCTCGTCATCCTTGATGATTGTCACTTTGGCAATCTCGCGGGCTCCAACGATCTGCACGTCAATTGTCGGTGCTGTATCCGCGGCGAATTCCTCCCCCATGAAATGCATGGTATCGCCCACCTGACAGCGAACGTCGGCGATGATGTTGTCGGTGGCTCCATAGACGCGGCGCTTGCGAATCGCATCCAGAATTCCCTCGCGCGTCGGCTCGGTCACGAATACGTTGCAGTAACTTAAATGTGTCGAGATATGATCGCTGCTGGCCTGAAATGCCAGTCGATATCCTTTCAGGAGTGCCAGATTGACGAAGCCTTTCGGACGCCAGCCTCCGATGCTTTCCTTCTCAGGGGTGGACTGCTTCAGCGTGGCTTCCGTCACGGCTGAGCGTGGTGAGTCAGGTCGTTCGTAGTTGTTGCGATCGCCCTGATAGATCTCAACGAATGGCTCGACTTCCGGGTCGTTGTTTCGCCAGTCGGTCCCCATGTCGGTCGCTGAAGTGTGCGACGCACACAGGCCACCGAAGTAGTGAAGATACTTGTAGAGCAGGTTCGTATCGGGGGCTGGAGCAAACTCGTCCTCCGACGAAATCGGCACCCGCGGCAGCGAGCGTACCCCTCGATATGCGAACATGCAGTTGCGATGGCCTTCCGGGTAACGCACACTGCGTTCGTAGCTGTAGACCGGCACGAAATGCCCCGGGAGCGTGAACAGTGTGACGGCCTTCTGGGTCGTCCACCACGAGTACTCGCGACCATTGCCATAGTCGTGATCGCCATCGCCGATCCAGTCCATCCCGGCGGCGTCGATCGCATACCGCCACATGTCCAGCAGCCCTCCGTCGCCGCCGCCATCTGGCGAAAGTTCCGTATGACGGTGAAACTCGCCTCGCCAGATGCGAAGTGTTTCATCCCCAAGTTGCACGCGGTAGTCGCGCATTCGCTGGACGTCGTCGCGTTCGGCCGGTACGTCGGTGGCCGGTTGGGCGGCCGTCTCCATGGTGATAGGTTCCAGACGCGGCGGGCCGACCGTCTGGTCGAACATGTCGCTAGCAATCAGGCTATACAAGATATTGTTGTTTGGATCGGCCTGCTCGCTGCGACGGGACTGTCGAGACGACCGCGGCGCGGGAGCAGGATCCTCGTCATCACTGCTACCCGGCAGATGGACATCCTCCACATCCAGTGACCCCACTTCGCCTCGTCCGTCACCGGAGAATACGGCCAGGACGCTTTGCGCTCCGACTGGCACAAGTGCTGGGCGATTGTCGAGAATGTTATTCGAATGCGGTATCCACACGGCCTTCGTCCAGCCCTCCTCGCCAAGCCGCGTCAGGTATTCGCACCAGATGGAGCCCACACCGACCCGCCAATTGCTACCTGGCTTGCCACGGAATGACAGCCAGATTTGACCTTGCCCATCGCAGGCCAGCCGTGGATACGTGGGGGCGATATTGAGAATCGGAGAACGCTCTGGTTGCCGAGCAGTCCTGGGCTGTCGAGTTCCTGTGGACGCGCGAGGACCGGGATTTGCGCCTGGCATCGCATCCATGACGTCCTCCGGTACGAACCATTGGCCGGCGGCATCGCGGACCTTCAATCCCAGCGAGCGTCCCGTCTGATAGAGCGGAATCCCTTTCTTCTTAAGTGCACCATAGTCTTTTCCCCACTGGTCGCCGCTCGACTCGTAGGCAATCCACAGGCGGCCGTCACGATCGTAGGCCAGCGATGGACGTACCTCGAACGCCAGCGACGCCGCGACAGCCTGCGGCTCACTCAGCTCTCCACCAGAGTCCCGGCTGGCCAGATACACGTCGTAATCGCCCTTCTCAAACGTGTCCCACGCAACGGCCACGTTACCCAGCGCGTCTGCGGCAATCGCAGGTTCCCATTCATTTCCCTCGAATTGGCTGACACGTTGCGGGAGAGAAAAACGATCTCCCTCCTGATGAGCTGTGAATACGTGGAACTTGCTGCCCCGAGCGCCAACCCAAGTGACCCACACGTGACCGCTGGAATCCGTGGTCGCTGAAGGCATGAAGTCGGTGCCTGCCGTTCCACTGATGTTTACGGGCTCCGTCGGATCCTCTCCGTCAGCGGAAAAGCTCCGTGCGAACAGTTCCCAATTGCCATAGTCGAGGTTTTTGTCGGCATCCAGGTGAGCCGAATAGAACACCCACACGCGCCCGTCGCCTGCAACGGAAACTGCCGGCCTGTAGAGTTCCTGCGTCCCATCAGTGACAGCGATCGGTTCGCCCCAGACGCCGTCACGCAGAATGCACAGGTAAAGCTGTTCGCCGCCAGCCGGCTGCGCGAGGTAATCCAGATCGCCCAACTGCTCGATCATCCGAACGGGGCCGCTGGACGCGCTGGCGGGCGAGGAGTCCGGTGTCGCCAGCACCTCGCGAGGTCCCTGAAAGTCGCGGCCACGCGTGAAGGAAAGAAACACGACATAAAGGCGTCCGTCCTTTCCCGTGGTGACTGTCGGATAGTCTTCATCCGCCGTCGTCGCCGACAGCGTGCGCACGGTTGGCACACGATCGATCACCAGGTTGCCATTCGACCGCTCCAGACTATTGCCGTAACGAAGCTCATCCAGACGGAACTTGGCGGTTACCGCTTTGGACTCGAATTCGAATACGTCGTGTTCACTGCAGCCGGACAGTGTCACCAGGATGCCGTTATCGGTCATCGGCATTTGCTCTCCGGCGTCAACTCGTTTGCGATCGGCGGAGCCCTGGGGCTTGCGACGACGTGTCTTGACCGACCACGTGTTACCCTCGGCCGAATCGTCTTGCGTCCACCGCCAGCCTCGGATGACCTCCACTTTGCCGGATTGCGTCAGTAGCTTTCCACTCCAGTCGGTCGGTTGCTGATCCTTCATGCCAAAACGAATCCGGAGTGTGACAACCTCCTCGGCACCGTGTGTCAGGGCACCACTGGCCGCAAGCCAGATCAACACACCAAGCACTGAGAAGCTCGGACGAATACGCCTCATAAACTCACCTCGCGAACTATCGTGACCATCATCCGGTAGTCAACACTGACACGACTCGTGTGACCAGCCAATACCCACCGCACAGCGCAATAAGAATCGAACCAACAGGAACCAGCCATTTCCGAAGCAGCCTGTTTCTCCGCGCGATCCACAATAGCGGCAAGAAGATCGCAGCCACGCTCAACTGACCAACTTCCACGCCGAGATTAAACTTGAACAAAGGCCAGAGCACGCCGCCGGGAACGGTGCCCAAACCAATATCTCGCAGCGCGGATGCAAAACCCAATCCATGAATCAACCCAAAGATACACGTGATGGCCGCCCTTCGCCACAGAGTCGTTCTCCTCAGCAGGTTTTCAACGGCCACGAAGACAATCGTCAACGCAATTGCTGGTTCAGCGATCGACGCCGGCAAGCGGACGACGTCCAGCGTTGCCAGAGTCAGCGTGATCGAATGCGCGACCGTAAAGCACGTGATGATGGTGATCCCCTCTTTGAGTTGCGTGCATGTCAGCAGCAGCGCCGCCAGAAACAGCAGATGGTCGTACCCCGTGATGATGTGCTCGACTCCAAACTGGAAGAACGATATGTGCGATGACGAATGCGCGCTGGCAGAGCCGGGCAGAACCTTGGGGTTTCGTGTGCGAGGTTCCAAAAGGTCTGTGCTCGCAGGGTTGACCGGTGAGTTCGATCCTTCCCGAGGCAGCGGCGTTGATTCAGGAACAAATGGGTGCAACGCATCGTCCTGCAATGGAGGCAGGAGCAAGACTCCTGCATCGCGCTCCACGGTCAGCAGGTCCTCCAGCCGCATTAGCCGCTGTGGGGCGTCAGCTGCTATCTCGCGACGGTCTTCGACAAACAAGAGTTGTTGATGTCCGGGCGGCAGGCGAATCAGGTGCTTGGACCAGATCAGCAACTCAACTGCCTCCGCGGAGGAAGGCAGCGACCAGGACACATCAATCTCGATCAGGCCCACTTCCGGCTGATATGCATTGACATCGTCAACGACCAGCGACTGCCCGTCGATCTGCAGTTCAATAAGGTCGTCAACACTCTGCCTCATCTCGCGGATTACATCGGCTACGTAATTGGGATACTTCCGAGGTGGAAACCACTTTCCCAGATCGCGCGTGTGGACCGTGATGACGGCTTGCACTTGTTCTCGGGTAATCGTGACGTGAATCCCACTGAAGCCTTCGGGGTGACCATATGCTCGCATCGGCAGACACAGGAATGACAGCACGGCGAGCCGGCTGTAGCGTACGGACATTCGTGTAACAGATCTACGACTCATTGATCGGGACAAAAAAAACTCATTCACTGAAACAGTCTGCGAATAGCGTTCTGGAATGAGCGACCGTTGTCAGGGAGACCTGCCCTTATCGGGCGAGTGAACCTATGGGATCCCAGGCGGGGAGAATGATCGGTTCCTGGACCAAGGCCTCCTGCAACTGCCGCGAGAGCACCGACTTGTGAGCAGCAATCTCGAAAACATACTCGTCGAACCACGAGTCGGTCAGCAGAAAGAAGCCTTTTTCGCCAACGTCGTCACCCCAGCTGTTTTCCACTCTACATCGCCGCGGTTTGCCGTCAACGACGTCGACGCCCGTGAAGGCCATGGCATGCGTCATTGCGATGATGTCCCGTCGGTAGTGGAAGGTTGAGAGGTCGGTGTTGGCTCTGGGGGGAGCCGGGTGATGGGTATCATCCAGTGTGTTTCCTTCCTCCCGACAGGAGCCACCACTGATGATCGCAGCGTACCAAGTTGTTTCCACCACAGACACCGATCGCCTGCCGGACTCGCGGGAGATCGCCGGCCTGCTTGCCAGGGACAGGCAGTTGATCCTGCCGCTTTTGGGTCTTGTGGAGCAGGCGCAGTGGGCCATCGACGATCTGGTCGACCTGATGGGTCGGGCGACGATCGAGGCCGTGCTGAGTATGAATGCCCAGCAGCTGGCCGGACCCAAGCAGCAGGGGAAGAAGACCGACCGGAAGGTCGTCTATCAAGGCACGCAGCGCGGTCATGTGGCTCTGAAAGAACGGCAATTGAGGAGATCCGCAAGCCCAGGCTGAGGACGCGGCACTGCCCAGAGGGCGAGTCCGGCGAGGTCGACGTGCCGGCCTATGCTTTCTTGCAAAAGGACAGCCGTCTGGCCGATCGGATGCTCCAGATCATGATGGCCGGCGTCTCCACGCGCCGCTGCGAGAAGATACTGCCCCAGATGGCCGAACACAGATCAGCACGATCAGGCCCGCAGCACGCTGAAGGCTGCCTTCAAGGTGGATGCGGACGAAGATATCGGCAAGCTCAAGCCGTACGCCAGTTGGCTGGAGCGCGACTGGCCCAGCGCCGCGGATTCACTCCAAGAAGGGCTCACGGAGCTGTTCACGATCAACCGTCTGGGCCTGCACTCGAAGCTGAGGAGATGCCTGGGGACCACCAACCTGATCGACAACAGGCACTCGGCTGCGCGTCAACGGAGTGCTCGCGTGAAGCGCTGGCACAATCGCCCTGAGGTGGACGGCCGCGAGCTTCGCCGCCAGTGAGAAACACGTCCGGCGCATCATGGGCCACCACAATCTGTGGATGCTCAACGCGGCCCTGGACGAACAACAACACGACCCGCCACTTGCCCAGCCGATGAAAGCCAGCTAACGTCAACTCACCCCCAAGCCAATCCCGGCACCCTCCACTGAGCCGGGGACATCATCTCCTCAGGTGTGACGGCCATGCACTCACCATCACTGACGGGGCTGATCGCAGCCACGTTCACTCCCATGCACCCGGACGGCTCGCTCAATCCTGCTTTGGTGCCAGAGATGGTCGAGCACCTCGTATCGCAGGGGATCGCCGGCCTGTATGTGCTGGGCAGCACAGGCGAAGGTCCCTCGCTGACGCTGGACGAACGCTGCCAGATGGCTGAGCACTTCATCCGGTCCAGCGGCGGACGGGTTCCGGTGATCGTCCAGGTTGGCTCTGAAAGCCTGGCCCAGGCGCGGAGGCTGGCGGCACATGCTCAGGAGGCCGGTGCCACCGCGATTTCTGCCGTCAGTCCAGTCTACTTCAAACCCGATTCCACTGAAGCACTTGTCGATTCAATGTCCTATGTGGCCGCAGGAGCGCCGCGGCTCCCGTTCTACTACTATCACATTCCCGCCGTCACAGGTGTGACCGTGAGCGCACTAGATTTTCTGCAGCGGGGCGGTGAACGCATTCCAACGCTCCAAGGAGTGAAATTCACGTCCCCGGCAATGCACGAGTACCAGGCCTGCATCGAGTTCGCGCAGGGAAAGTTCGACGTGTTGTGGGGTCTGGACGAAATGCTGCTTAGCGGACTGGCGGCCGGAGCGCAGGGGGCGGTGGGGAGCACGTATAACTTCGCCGCGCCGATCTACCAGCGACTGCTACGGGCCTGGGCGGCATGCGACATCGAAGGTGCTCGCTGCGAGCAGGTGCGCTCACAAGCTGTCGTGCGCACATTTGTCCGTTATGGTTCGCGTGCGGCGCAGAAGGCGATCATGTCGTTGATCGGTCTGGACTGCGGGCCGCCACGGTTGCCGATTTCCCCGTTGAACGCGTCCCGGACAGAGTCGTTGCGCTGGGACCTGCAGGAGATCGGATTCTTCGAGTGGATCAACTCATGAATATCTCTCGACGAAGCTCCGCGGCGGCGATCGTGGCCGAAGGGCAGTCGGTCAGGACCGAACAGACTGGGACTTCTGGCTCATGATGGCATCGTGTCGCACTCGCGAGCGGATCGCAGCACTGTGCCTGGCGTTCGTGCTGGTGTCGTCACCTGCGACGTCTCCGGCCCAGGAACTCGACAGCTCGCCACTCACCACGATGGCCTCAGCGCTCGACTGGCAGCGACTTCCCGATCTGCCGGATGAACTGGGCGTTGCGGGGCCCTTCGTCGGTGTCCATAACGACGCTCTGATCGTGGCCGGGGGGGCAAACTTTCCGTTGCCGGTCTGGGAGACCGGCAAGGTCTGGCACGATGAGATCTACGTCCTCAGGAGGACCGCCGCGGGACTTGTCTGGACCACTGCAGGGAAGCTGCTGCGACCGACGGGATATGGAGCGGCCGTTTCCACGCCCAACGGTGTCGTCTGCATGGGAGGTAACGACGCCGACGCCACGTTTAGGGACGTCTTTCTCCTGAGCTGGGATGCGTCCACCAGGCAGGTCACCCGTACAGATTACCCACCGCTGCCCCAGCCCTGCGCGTACGGTCAGGCGACGCTGATCGGAGACGTGGTCTACCTTGCCGGCGGGCAGAGTGGCAGCATGCTCGATACGGCGATGAACAATCTCTGGGCCCTCAATCTCTCGCAGCGTCGCAAGCCGGGCGAATTCGCGTGGAAGGAACTCTCCCCGCTGCCGGGACCCGTCCGGGCGTTCAACATCACCGCCCGGCAGCACAATGGCTACGACGACTGTCTGTACGTCCTCGGCGGGCGGCACCAGGAGGGAGAGGACATCCGGTTTCTGGCCGACGTCTGGGAATACAATCCGCGGACAAACAACTGGCGACAGCGCACCGACGTCCCCCGTGCCATTGCGGCGGGCACCGGCATCGAGTTTGGACAGAGCCATCTCCTCGTCCTCGGCGGTGACGACGGCTCCCAGTTTCTCCAGACCGACGAACTGCAGGATCGGCATCCCGGTTTTCCCCGGGACGTTCTGGCGTATCACACGATCACCGACACCTGGTCCTCGCTCGGAACGAGTCCGCAGAACCAAGTCGCGACGATCCCCGTGTCGTGGGATGGTCGGACCATCATCGCCAGCGGAGAAGTCCGTCCGCGCGTGCGTTCCGCCAAGGTCTGGAGCGTGTCGCCCCGCCCCCAGTTGAGTGGCTTCCACAGTGTCGACTACGCGGTGCTCGTGGCTTACCTGCTGGGAATGGTGGCGATCGGCGTTTGGTTTACCCATCGCAACCGGAACACGAACGACTACTTTCGCGGAGGTCAGCACATTCCCTGGTGGGCCGCGGGGTGCAGCATCTTCGCGACGATGCTCAGTTCGCTGACGTTCACGGGCCTCCCGGCCAAGGCGTTCGCCCAGGACTGGGTGTACGCACTCGGCAACTTCATGATCCCGGTCGTCGCCTTTGTGGCGGTGTACGTGGCCTTGCCGTTCTACCGCCGGATCGACGCCACGAGTGCCTACGAATATCTGGAACGGCGGTTCAGCCGGGGCGTGCGGTGGTTCGCCAGCGCGAGCTTCACGATCTTCCATGTATTTCGCATGGCAATCGTCATGTCGCTGACGGGTCTGGCGCTGGCGGTGGCGACGCCGTTGACCCCTGCACAATCGGTACTGCTGATGGGAGTGCTGAGCATTCTGTACTGCACGTTGGGGGGGATCGAGGCGGTCATCTGGACGGATACTGCTCAAACGGTCGTGCTGCTCGGGGGTGGCATCATTGCACTCGTGCTGCTCACGAGCGGCACCGAGGGAGGCAGCGTTCGGAACCTATGACATCGCCCAAGCCGCTGGAAAGTTCCGCCTCGCCAACCTCCAT
>CAVPPT010000023.1:0-86129 GCA_963707405.1 uncultured Planctomycetaceae bacterium
GAACGACGCCGCCGCCATGCAATAGCCGGCGTAGTCGGTCGCGCCGGGAAAGACGTTCCCGGTCCAGCGGGCGAGCACCTGCAGGACGATGACCGCCAGCAACGAGCAGCAAGAAACACGCGGCGATCCCGCCGCAGGTCTTGTAGATCAGATCGAGCACCGGCCTGATCCTGCGCCCTATCGCGATCATGACCGACGTCTCCGCTGGCGGTCCTTCATGGAAGGATCGGACCCCTTGCGCTTCCGGCCTATTTCGACGCCTTGAACTTGTCGACGATGGCCTTGCCGTCCGGGCCGACCTTCTCCACCCATTCGCCGGCCATCACCTCGCCGATCTTTTCGAGATCGGTGCGAAGTTGATCGCCGGGGTCCTGGACCTTCATCCCGTTGAGGGCGAGTTGGGTGAGGTACCAGCCGGTCAACTGCTCGGAGCGGGCCGTTCCGCCTTCTCGGCCACCAGGGCGACGCCGCGAACGATGTTCTGGGTGTCCTTGTCGAGGGCGTCCCAGGCGTCCTTGTTGACGAAGACGTAGTTGCGCGGCAACCAGGCGTTGACGTCGTAGAAGTGGCTCAGATGTTCCCAGACCTTGCGGTCGTAGCCGGTGGCAGTCGCGGTGAACTGCATCCGGACGAATTCCTGAACGGCGCGAGACACCCTCCCGCAGCAACCGGCGAGAGTGCGCTGTTTGCTTGCAGTCACTGCGGTCCATCCGGGCAGCACAACTCGGTCCGGAGAGGCCTCACTGATTCGCCGCCGGGGGTCAATCCCCGGCGTCACCTCTCGCATGGAGTACAAGCGTTCGGAATGCCGGGCGCACCGACTCGTGAAGATGCCGGGCAAACGAGCGGCTGAGGCCGTGGACGGCGATCAACTCGACGACGTCAGCGAAGTCCTTATGTGTGCGGCGGAGGTTGCCGCTCCCGCAAGCGATCTTCACCTCGATCAGTCGCGACAGTGACAGGCAAGGGAGATTGTCGCGAGTCACAACGTCCTGGGCGTCGTCGGGATCAGGAATTCGGACCTCATGGTCATCTCCCGCTGGGTCACCTGCGAGCAGAAACGGGATCGCGACACCGGACGGACTGCGGAACTCCTTGCGTTCCGACAACCAGGTGAACTGCACTGCGCTTAACGCATCCCGGATTCGCTGCGAGTCCTCCCGTCGCACCAGAAGATCAACGTCCACGGTGTTTCGCCGATATCCATGCAGGCAGACGGCCATTCCGCCGACAATGGCATGAGGCACCCCGGCAGACTCGAGTGCCGCATGAGCACCCTCCCACAGCGTTTCGTTTCCGAGCACCGTGTAAGCCTGCTGTGCTGTCGGCACGGTCCACGCTCATAACGAGAAGAGACACCACCACTGCTCATCGCATTGTATTCCAGCGGATGACGGTCTCCAACACAGATCCGTCGTTGCCGAACGTTGTGTTACGCAGTGCCGGTTTCAAATGGGCTGCGCGAGGGAGAGATTCCGCACAGGACGATGCCCAGTTCGTAAAGCGCGACGCAGGGAACATCATCATCAGCATGCTGATGGGGTCGGCCGGGGTGAGCAGCATGGAGATGATCGAGATCACCAGAATGGCCATTCGCCGCTTCTCCCGGTAGTCACTGATCTCGAAGATGCTCAGACGCTCCAGCAGCAACATCACCAGCGGCAACTGGAAGCTGATGCCGAACAGCAGCGGCAGTGTGACGGCGAAGCTGATCCATTCGGACAGGCGGATCTGCGGCTGGATCTTCAACATCTCGTTGAAGCCCAGCAGAAACTTCAGCACAAACGGAAACACCAGATAGAAACAGAACAGTGCACCGGTGAGAAACAGCACGCCGCTGATCGCCCCATACAGGTACACGAATTTCCGCTCGTGCGGGAACAGCCCGGCGGCGACGAACATCCAGATCTGGTAGAAGACCCACGGACTGGCCAGCACCAGACCCGCGATCATCGACACCTTGAGATACGTCAGGAACGGCTCCTGCACGTTGAGGGCCACGACCTGCTTGGAACGTTCAGCGGCCGCCTTAAAGTCGAGAAACTCGGGAGCCTGCAGGTTCAGCGAGAGATATCGATCCTGTGCGTCGGTCGCGGGGGCAGGATAGCGCAGGGGATCGAGTTCATGCAGGGCTTTTCCGAGGTCGGCGGCATTGATCTCAACGGCGATGCGGGAGGTCATCGCGGCCGGCCCTGCGGATGCCTCCTTGGGTGCCGGCTCCTCGTCGTCGCCACTCAGGGCATCGAGGGAGAACTGATCGACAAAGTAGGTTTTGATTTTCTGCCAGACATTGATGTTCTCCAGGGCCTCGGTGTCGTAGGTGACGTCGACCGGCTTGCCGTAACTCCGCAGGGCATTGTCGATGGGCCGGCGGACGAAGGCGATGACATCGGACCCATAGAACAGCGACAGCACGATGCCGATCACCACGCCGATCAGGGCTTTCCACAGGTGGACGCGGAGCACCTCGAGGTGCTCGCCGAAGCTCATCGTGGAGTCGTCGAAGAGATCTTTGGAAGAGGGGGCCATGGCTGGAATCTCGGCTCGGTGGCGTGGGCCGGCAGGCAGAGGTGGACTGCGAACCGGAGTTCAGTCGTCGGAAATCGGCCGCGAAACAGCGATTTCGCAGCCTGCACAGCGATGCCCACTCGGTTCGCCCGTAAACATCGACAGGTGGGGCGAGCGGAAGCCAACGGTTATTGTAATCCCCGTTGGGGGCAGGTCAACGACGAGAGTGCCGGACTTTGAGCGGGTTTCGAGCCTCGCGCATGATGAATCCTTGCGGAATCTTGACGGTCGGACCAGCGGCCGATAGAGTTGCCCTTTCACCCGACCGACCAACTGACCGCTGGCCGCCGCTCAGCGACCCGATTTATCTATGCCGACGATCAATCAGCTCGTTCGCAAGCCGCGCAAGACCAGAAGTCCACGCAGCAAGACTCCGGTGCTGGAGAGATGCCCGCAGAAGCGGGGTGTGTGCCTGCAGGTCAAGACGATGACCCCGAAGAAGCCGAACTCGGCCCTCCGCAAGGTGGCCCGCGTGCGGCTCTCGAACGGCAAGGAAGTCACCGCCTACATTCCGGGCGAGGGTCACAACCTGCAGGAGCACTCGATCGTGCTGGTTCGCGGCGGTCGTGTTCGCGACCTGCCGGGTGTGCGCTACAAGATCGTCCGCGGCGTGCTCGACACGCTGGGTGTCGACGACCGCAAGCAGGCCCGCAGTCGCTACGGGGCGAAGCGGCCGAAGTAGGCTGTCGCGACGGCCGGTTGCAGGCAGGACAGTATGTCGAAGTGCATGCGGCCAATGGCTCCGAAAGTGACGAATACGACTCGGACTTCAGTTTTCATGTCCCTTGATGACGACTTCACCCATGGCCAAGAAGTTCACCGCCAGCCGCAAGCAGCTCGAAGCCGGACCCCGGTTTACGGTCGAAGCTGGCATCGAAGTTCGTCAACTGCCTGATGTACGACGGCAAGAAGAGCGTCGCTCAGGGCGTTTCTACGAGCGCGATGGAGATCGTGCAGAAGCAGATTCCGGACGTCGAGCCGATCGACGTCTTCACACCGGCTGTCGACAACTGCCGCCGCTCGATCGAGGTGCGTTCCAAGCGCGTCGGTGGTGCGACCTATCAGGTCCCGACGCCGGTCAGTTCGAAGCGGCAGCAGACGCTGTCGATCCGCTGGATTCTGGAGGCGGTCCGCGGCAAGAAGGGCCGCCCGACTGCACAAAGCCTGGCCGAGGAACTGATCGCCGCCTACAACCGCGAGGGGACGGCGATCTCCACGCGAGAGAACGTGCATCGCATGGCCGAAGCCAACAAGGCCTTCGCCCACTTCGCGTGGTAAGGCGACTTCGGTCGCCTCTGCGAAACGATACATTACATAAGACCCGGACCTCGGTGTCGAGGGCGCGGTCTTTGTGCCACCTGCTGAGCCGCTCGCCGGTCCTCGCATTCGAGCCCGACCGGCCGCACGGGGTCATTGAACACCATGTCCCACACCGATCGAAGCGCATTCGCAACATCGGCATCATCGCCCACATCGATGCCGGCAAGACGACGACCACCGAGCGCATCCTGTACTACACCGGCGCAACCCACCGCATGGGCGATGTCGACGACGGCACGACGACAACCGACTTTGACCCCGAAGAGGCGCGAGCGCGGCATCACGATCTACTCGCGCGGCCGTCACCTGCCAGTGGAAGGACTGCCGGATCAACATCATCGACACGCCCGGCCACGTCGACTTCACGGCCGAGGTCGAACGCAGCCTGCGCGTGCTCGACGGCGCGGTCGTCGTCTTCTCGGCCGTCGAAGGCGTCGAGGCCCAGAGCGAGACCGTCTGGCGGCAGGCCGACAAGTACCACGTCCCCCGCATCTGCTTCATCAACAAGATGGACCGCATCGGCGCGGAGTTCGACCGCACCTTCGACGAACATGACGCGATCGGCTGCACGCGCCACGCCGGTCGCCGTTCACGATTCCCATCGGGGCGGGCTCGCCGCCCAATCCGGGAGCGTTCAGGGCATCATCGACCTGATCGAGATGAAGGCGCTGTACTTCGATGCCGAATCGAAGGGGCACGAACGTTCGACGTCCGCGAGCATTCCCGACGGAGTACGCTCGACCGATGCCGACGAAGTGGCGGGCCGAAGCTGCTCGATGCGGTCTCCCTGCTGGACGACGACGTCGATGACGGCCTATCTCGAAGGCGAGACGATCGTCCCGGCCGAGATCGATCCACGACGCCTGCGGCGAGGCGACCATTCGCCGGGCAGATTGCAGCCGATGTTCTCCGGGAGCTCGCTCGACTACTGCGGCGTGCAGCCAGCTGCTCGACGGCGTCGACGCGCTACCTCCCCAGCCCGCTCGATCGTGCCTCCCGGTCACAGGGTCGGCACGACCATCGCCAAGAAGGAACGGCAAGGTCACGCGCAAGCCGGACCCTCGACGAACCGCTCTGCGGCCTCGTCTTCAAGATCTCAGCCGACCAGCACACGCGATCTGCTACTTCGTACGGGTCTACTCGGGCACGCTCAAGGGCGGCATCGCGCGTGCTCAACCCGCGCACCGGCAAGAAGGAGTTGATCAGCCAGTTGTGGCACATCCAGGCCGATCAGCGCGAGAAGATCGAAGCCGACAGGTCAACGGCCGGCGACATCGTCGGCGTCATCGGGCCGAAGGATTCTGTCACCGGCGACACCTTCTGCGATCAGTCCAAACCGATCCTGCTCGAGCAGATCACCTTTCCGCGAGACGGTCATCTCGATGGCGGTCGAGCCGGATTCCAGTCGCCGACCGCAAGAAGCTGGAGGAGGCCCTCGCCCGGCTCGCCCGGCAGGACCCCACGTTCTCGGCGAAGGTCAGCGAGGAGACCGGGCAGACGATCATCAGCGGCATGGGCGAGCTGCATCTGGAGGTGTTGCGGAATCGCCTCGAGCGGGACTTCAAGCTGAAGGTCAAGGTGCACAAGCCCCGCGTCAGCTATCGCGAAACCGTCCGCTCCGCCGCAGTCGCGACCGGCGAGTATCGTCAGAGTCGCGACGGCGATTCGCAGTTCGCCGACGTGACAGTGCGCGTGGAACCGTTCACCGGTGACGAGGCGGTGACGCTCAAGAACGAACTCAAGCCGGGCGACCTGCCGCAGGACATGCGTAAGGTCTTGGACGAAGCGATTCGTGAATCGACACAGTCGGGTGGGCTGATCGGTTATCCGCTGATGAATGTCCGCTTCGTCGTCACCGATGTGACGTACAAGGAGTCGGAAACGACCGAGGACGCTCTGCGGGCAGCCGCTTCACATGCCGTGCACGAATCGCTCACGAAGGCGGACGCCGCACTGCTCGAACCGGTGATGAAGCTCGAAGTGACCACGCCTCCGGAGTTCGTCGGCAACATCCAGGCCGACCTCAACAGCCGGCACGCGATCATCGTCGGCAGCGAACCGCGGGGGCACCTCACCATCATTCAGGCCCATGTCCCCTTGGCGCGGATGTTCGGTTACTCGACGCAGGTGCGCAGTCTCTCGCAGGGACGGGCGTCGTACTCGATGGAGCCGCTCAAGTACGACCTGGCCCCACCGTCGGTGCTGGAAGAGATGATGCGGTAACGCGCGGCGACCGTCGTCGAAGCTGCCAGCTTCGACACTGTGCCACGGCGGGTAGCCCCGGATTTTGATCCGGGGTCGCGCAGCGACACAAGGTTGTGGGGTGATGTCGCGTTGGTGCGAGGTGATGTGCCGCCGCATCCCCTCCCTGAGAGGGAGGGCCGTGATGGACGTCGCGGGGGTGTCCCTCGGCCGGACGTCTTCCCGCACGAGTGCCATGCCCGCATCGCGTATCAGGGCAGGCATGGGCAATCCGATTGTTCGCTGTTGCGTTTTGGTATCCGGCACCGTCCTTCCGCGCGAGGTTGTCAGCCGACGGGTACGGCTCCATCATGGTCGGCATGGCCGACGCGCACCGCATCACTGACGACTCACGACTCACCTCTCACCGAGTTTGCCCGACCGGACTGTTGAGGCCCGAGCACTGCGTCGTGATCGCGATTGTGCTCACGTTTCTCTGGCTCGCGGGCCGGTACTGTGGCGATCGTCCGGAGGCATGGATGAAGACTGGTTCGCCATCCCCGGCTGGACGGTCGCCCAGGAGGGTGTGCCCCGTGTGCCCTATGCCCCCGAGCGCCATCCGGAAAGTGTCTTCTACTGGGCCGATGTCGCACTGTACGCGCTGCCTCCGGCATACTTCTACTGGCAGGCTCCGCTGCACTGGCTGCTGCCCCCCGGATGCGGCACGTCGCGACTGGCCTCGGCGATCGCGGGAGTGGTCGCATTGCTGATCGTGGCCCGGCTGGGGCAGTGCGCGTATGGCGACGGCACGATCGGTGTGGTGGCGGCCGGGATTCTGGTCACTCTCGCGAGTGTTCTACTTTCCCGCGATGACGGCCCGTCCCGACATGCTGTGCACGATGTTCCTGCTGGCGGCGGTGGTGGCGTTGGTCCGCTGGCATGAGAAACCCGACCGCCGTCGCTGGCTGATCGTTACCGGGTTGCTGCTGGGGATGGCGGGCCTGACGCATCCGTTTGCGCTGGTTGGCTGTCTGCAGGCGGCGCTGGTAGTGGTCATCAGCGCGCTGAAATGGCGTGAGAAGCTGATAGCGCTGCTGTTGCTGACGGGTGCCTGTCTCGTACCGCTGCTATTCTGGCTGCCGTTGATCACCGCACATCCCGATCTGTTTCGTCACCAGTTTTTCGGCAACGTCGTCGATCGTTCGAGTGGCGGGCTGCTGTTCCGGCTCGTCTGGCCGTGGGAGTCGCTCGCCTATCATGCCCGACTGCTGTGGGAACATGCCGGTCTGTGGCAGTTTGTGTTGATGGTCGCCGGGCTGATCGGTGGGACACTGATCGACGTCCGGAGGCGAGGTGGTCCGCGACTGATTCTGCTGCTGGCATGGACGAGCGTATACCTGCTGCCGGTCTGTGCGGGAACGCATCCCACCAAAGGGTACTGGAGCTATCCCGGAGCGCTGCTGATGCTGTGCCTCGCGCGAACCCTGGTCGTCGCCGGAGGTGCGCTGGCAGCACGCATCAGCCATCCGCGTCTGGTCGCTATCACGATGGGACTGCTTGTGGGAGTGCTGCTGATCCCCGGCAGCGGCGTGAGGGCCACACTCGCCCACCTGCGGCACTGGAATGATGTCAACTACGACCGCACCCGGTTTGTCGAGCAGATGCTTGCGCAACTCCCGCGAGACGCGAAGTTCACAGTTGACCCGGCGTTTGTGTACGACTGGTACCTCTCAGGCCGGCCTACGATTCTGGGGGTCGATGTTACCATGTACTTCCAGTGCAGCGATCACGACTGGGACTATCTGATCGCCAGTCGCTATGCACTGGACAACGATCTGCCCCGGCGACTGGGCGGGGAACTGGTGACGTCCTTCGGTGACCGAGACGATCCGTTCGCCTGTTATGCCGAGGTGTACCGCAATGCGGGCCTGGCTGTGAGCGACATGGGCCGTCCCTTCACTCCGACAAACGATGTGATGGGCAGGGAGTACGAGGTTGAAGGGAATAGGAGAGGCGTTAGAGACGAGCACGGCGTGCCAGCCAGTTCGCCTGAATTGCCTGGCGTGGTCAGTCATTAAGCGCACTTGCTTGCGCAGCGTGCTTGTGTGAGCCGATGATTTTCCGCGGCCATTTGCCTAAGCTGGGAGATCGTGGACCACCGGGAGGGAGCTGCTTTTGGCATTGCAAGTGAGTATCGTCGGCGGCGGAGGGCATGTTGGGCTGCCGTTCGGTCTGGCCCTGTGCGATCATGGGCACACGGTCAGCGTCATCGACATTAACGAAGCGACGCTGGCGAAGATTCGCAGCGGGCAGCTCCCCTTTCATGAGCGCGGGGCCGACGAACTGCTGCCGAGGTGCCTGGAATCGGACCGGCTGATCCTGCGATCCGATCTCGTGGGCCTCAGCACACAGGACATCGTCATCGTGACGATCGGCACTCCGGTCGATGAATACCTCGATCCGAACATCCGCACGTTCGATCGTGTGGTGAACGAAGCCCTCGACCACATGCGCGGCGGTCAGTTACTGATCATCCGTAGCACCGTGTTTCCGGGAGTGACCGAACGGTTGGGACGACTGGTGGAGGAGCGTGGACTATCGGTCGATGTCGCGTATTGCCCGGAGCGCATTGCCCAGGGGTATGCCCTGCAGGAGCTGACGACGCTGCCGCAACTGGTGTCGGGCTGCACTCAGTCCGCCGTGCGCAGGGCCAGTGAGTTCTTCACCGATTTCGGGGCAAAGGTGATCGAACTCAGACCGGTCGAGGCCGAGCTGGCCAAGTTGTTCACCAACTCGTATCGGTACATCAACTTCGCGATCTCGAACCAGTTCTACATGCTGGCGGAGCGGTACGGGGCCGACTTCCAGCGGATCTATGCTGCGATGACCCTCCACTATCCGCGGATGCAGGGCTTCGCAAGTTCGGGCTGGACCGGCGGGCCCTGTCTGCTGAAAGACACGATGCAGCTGGGCTCGTTCAACCATAATCTGCTGACGCTGGGTCAGCATGCGATGATGGTGAATGAAGGACTACCCAGTTTCGTCATCGAACAGCTCAAGCGGCGGATGGACCTGACGCAGATGACGGTGGGCATTCTCGGGATGGCGTTCAAGGGCAATTGCGACGACCCGCGCAGTTCGCTCTCGTACAAGCTGCGGAAGATTCTGGTGATGGAAGCGGGCCGCGTGCTGTGCACCGATCCCTACATTGATGATCCGACATTCGTTCCGCTGGAGGACCTGCTGCAGCAGGCGGACATCCTGATTCTGGGCGCCTGCCATGACGAGTACCACTCGCTCCAGACTGAAACGGAGATCGTGGATGTATTTGGCTTCCTGAGGAGGTGAGGTGAACCATGTAGTCGAAGCTGCCAGCTTCGACTACATGCTCGCCACAAGGTCCTTGGAGTTCCCAATTTAGAATGATACGCCCCATTCATCATCGCTCTGTTTCGCTGGTGGTCCGCTGTTTCATGTGCTAACCAAGTCTGGTCCAAGGGAACCGTGAATGACCTCGACAAGGCTGATTCTCGCAGAGTTAAGACACTTCGCACTTCGGGTCAGAGCGGAACTTTCGGACGCCCTGAACTTCGTTTCCTCCGTTTTCTCCTGTACACAGATCCCCGTCCGATGACAGGAGAAAACGCAGGTCACGCAGACCTGCGTAGTTCCGATGCATTCGTGCCTGCGGTGTGATCCGTGGTTGACTACTGTTGAGTTTCCGTTGCGACCAGCGGATGAGTCGTGAATCCTCAGTGACTCCGTGTTGAACTCCGAAACAGAAGGGCCGAAGCTGCCAGATTCGGCTACAATTCGCTCATGAAGATCCTCATCACCGGCTCGGCGGGCTTCATCGGCTCGTACCTCGTGAAGGAGTTCCTCGACGCCGGTTACGACGTCGTGGGGCTCGACAACTTCTCAAAGTACGGTGAGGTGAGCGATCCGCATTCTGCACATCCCCGCTACACGTTTGTGCTGGGAGAAGCGAAAGACACCGCCCTGCTGGGTGACTTGCTGCGGGGGTGCGATCACTTCATCGCCGGAGCTGCCATGATCGGCGGGATCGCCTACTTCCACAGGTTGGCGTTCGATTTGCTGGCGGAGAACGAACGGATCACGGCGGCGGCGTTCGAGGCGGCGATCAAGGCGCATCGGGACGGGTCGCTGCGAAAGATGACAGTGATGTCCTCCTCGATGGTGTTCGAGAATGCGACCGAGTTTCCCACGCCCGAAGGGGCCGAACTGCGCAGTCCGCCCCCATCCTCGACCTATGGCTTCCAGAAGCTGGCGTGCGAGTACTTCGCGCGGGGGGCACACCAGCAGTACGGGCTGCCGTTTACGATTGTCAGGCCCTTCAACTGTGTGGGGATCGGCGAGCGTCGGGCGCTGGCCGACGAGGAAGTGTACTCGGGGGACATCCGGCTGGCCCTCAGTCATGTGGTGCCCGACCTCGTGCAGAAGGTGCTCAAGGGGCAGGAGCCATTACATTTGCTGGGAGACGGCACGCAGGTGCGGCACTATACTTACGGAGGCGACTTGGCCCGGGGGGTTCGTGTCTGCGTCGAACATCCGGCGGCCTTGGGCGAAGACTTCAACATCTCGACTCCCACGGCGACGACCGTGCTGGAACTGGCACAGTTGATCTGGCGCAAGGTGCATGGTCCGGACAAGCCGTTTCATTTCATCCACGAGGAACCCTTCGACCATGATGTGGCCTTGCGATCGCCGGATGTCAGCAAGGCGCGCTGGCTGCTGGAGTTCGAAGCCAAGACGCCGCTGGACACGATTCTGGATGAGGTGATCCCATGGATCCGCGAGCAGATCAACCTCGGGACCATCTGATCGAGTCGGAGACGCAGCAGATCGAGCTGGCTTCGACCCTCGTGGAGAGTCTACATCCCTCACCGACGCCACCTCTCCGGACGCAGCCCGAACTGCTGATGATCATCGTGCCTGTGTACAACGAGCACGAGAACTTTCCCCGGCTGATTGAGGCGATCGAAACGCAGATCGAGCCACCCTTTGCGGTGTTGATGGTGTACGACTTCGATGAAGACTCGACAGTTCCGGTGGCGCGGAAGCTCGCCAAGACACGGCCCTGGCTGGACCTGGTGAAGAACAATCTGGGACGCGGGCCGGCCAATGCCATTCGGGCCGGGTTTCAGGCCGCCGGGTCAGGGCCGGCACTCGTTGTGATGGGCGATCTGTCGGACGACCTTCGCGACGTGGCCGGCATGCGCAAACTGTATGCCCAAGGAAACCGCATCGTCTGCGCATCACGTTATGTCGCCGGTGGAAGGCAGATCGGCGGCCCCTGGCTCAAGGGGACACTGAGCCGCATGGCCGGACTCTCGCTTTATCATCTCGTGCGGTTTCCCACGCACGATGCGACGAACAACTTCCGCCTGTATGATGCCGAGTTGGTCAACGAGATGGGAATCGACAGCAGCCACGGGTTCGAGATCGCCCTCGAACTGACGGCGAAGGCCTTCGCCCGCGGGGAACGGATCGCCGAAGTCCCGACGACCTGGACCGACCGATCGGCAGGCGAATCGCGTTTTCGCCTCTTCAAGTGGATGCCGCGATATTTACGCTGGTATGCATCGGCCCTGCGCGGGTTGGTTCGGAGGGCGACGACCCACCGCACCATCACGTTGACCCGAGCGCCGGTGACTTCAGCAATCAGGCGCTCAGCAGTCCGGTGCGCTCGAGGTACGCCACGACTTCCTCGGCCAGTTCGTCGATGCTCTTCGTGTCGGAGTCGAGGACCAGTTCCGGCTTCTCCGGAGCTTCGTACGGATCATCGATGCCGGTGAACCCCTTGATCTCGCCGGCCCGTGCTTTCTTGTACAGGCCCTTGGGGTCGCGGGCTTCGCAGGTCTCCAGCGAGGCGTCGACCAGCACCTCCACAAACTCGCCGTCGGGCATCAGGGCCCGCACGGCGTCGCGATCGGCACGATAGGGGGAAATGAAGGCGGTCAGCGTAATCAGACCGGCGTCGGCGAACAGCTTGGAGACTTCACCAATACGGCGGATGTTCTCGGCCCGGTCCTCTGCCGAGAAGCCGAGGTTCTTGTTCAGCCCCATGCGGATGTTGTCACCATCCAGCAGATAGGTGTGTTGGCCGCGGGCATGCAGCAGGTGATCGACCGTGTTGGCGATCGTACTCTTGCCGGATCCGCTCAAGCCGGTGAACCAGAGGACGGCTCCCTTGTGTCTCTTGAGTTTCTTGCGGTCGGCGCTGGAGACGCGGTGATCGTGCCAGTGAACGTTGGTCGCTTTCTGCTCAGCCATTGGATCCCATTGAGTGTTGAGAGTGTGCGGAAGTTGTGTCCCGTCGGTCAGGTTGGGGGGAATCGTAGGAAAACCCTGCCGGAAAGAGCAAGCAGGAGGCAGCGGGGAGCCGCGAGCAAGGAACCAGGAGTGAAGAGACCATCTGGAGTCGTTGCCGAGCGCTGGCAACAATGTGATGCCGTCCCAGCAGGAGATTGTCACTCCAATTGCTGGAGACCCTTCAGGATTCCTGCTAAGTTGAACCCCAGCCCTGATGCCTGATTGCTGACCTCTGAGCGTGATTCAACCCCATGACCGGACCGAACTTCGAGAAACTGGACCTGATCCCCACCATCGCCCAGGACGACGCGACCGGCGACGTGCTGATGCTGGCCTACATGAACCGTCAGGCATATGACGAGACCCTCCGCACCGGGCGGGTTTGCTATTACAGCCGCAGTCGACAGAAGCTGTGGCGCAAGGGAGAGGAAAGCGGCAACATCCAGGAGCTGCGATCGATGTATTTCGACTGCGATGCAGACACGATTCTGGTCCGAGTGAACCAGGTCGGCGGGGCGGCGTGTCATGAGGGCTACAAGAGCTGCTTCTTCCGCCGCATCGACCCCCAGACCGGCGCAGTGAGTGTGGAAGGTGATCGTGTATTCGACCCCGCGGAGGTGTACAATCGTAAATGATGACCGAGGTGAATCGGCTCGGCCCAGAGGAGGACTCTGCGATGGTGAGCGTGACACTCGATGAATCGGCTGCGGCTCAGCTGGGCGACATCTCCCTGCCGGTTGAGATTCGTGATGGGAAAGGCCGGATCCTCGGGTACTTCACCCCTGTCTCACAGGCGGAGTCCGAGATGTACCGGCTCGCGCTAGCGTCCACTGACCCGCAGGAATTGGCCAGGCGCAAGAATAGCCCCGGTCCCCGATTCACAACCGAGGAAGTACGGCGGCATCTAAAGTCGTTGGAGCATCGGGTGTGCGATTCACCGTAACATGGAATCAAAGTGTATTGGTGGAACATCGGCAGGGAGGTTAACGCCGCAATGAAATACAAAGTCGCGCTTCTGGAAACGGATGAAGGATATGCTGTGTGGGTGCCTGCAGCTGCCGGGATGTTGCTCGCAGGGGGCGACGGAGGATGAAGCCCTCTCCAATATCTGTGAGGCGATCATCGAGTATCTGGAGGTTGTGGAAGAGCAGGTCGGCGAGGCCCAGATCCGGGAAGTGGAAGTTGCTGTGTGAGCGATGCCCAAGCTGCCCGCAATCAATCATCAGGATGCGGTCCGAGCCTTGAAGAAAGCCGGCTTTGTTGTGGCCAGGCAGGGAAAGCATATCATCATGACAAACGGGACGCGGACCGTGGTGGTTCCACGGAACGATCCCATCAATGCGTTCACGATGGGACGTATCGTCATCGATGCCGGACTCTCGATCGACGAGTTCAAGGACCTGCTGTGAGCGATGATCGATCCGCGTGAAGATGTCTCGCAGCTGATACACCTTCAGCAAGTCACCTTGCCGACCATGAAATCGGCGACGATTACTACAGCCCCGACTGGTAACCCTAATACGCATTCATGTCTGAACCGATTCTCAAACTGGGAATTCCCGCCGGCAGCCTGCAGGAGGCGACCGCCGAGCTGTTTCGCCGCGCGGGATACAAGATCACCTTCAGCTCGCGGACCTACTATCCGACGATCGACGACGACGAGATCGAGTGCCTGCTGATCCGTGCCCAGGAGATGGCCCGCTACGTCGAGCAGGGGATTCTCGACGCCGGCCTGACCGGCCACGACTGGGTCATGGAGACCGGGGCCGACGTGCACGAGGTGGCCGAGCTGGTCTTCTCCAAGGGCGCCGCCGCCCGGTCCGCTGGGTGCTGTGCGTGCCGGAGGATTCGCCGGTCCAGCACGGTCAAGGATCTCCAGGGAAGCGGATCGCCACCGAGGCCGTCGGGCTGACGAAGCCGTACCTCGAGAGACACGGCGTGACGGCCCAGGTCGAGTTCAGTTGGGGGGCCACCGAGGTCAAGCCGCCGAAGCTGGCCGACGCCATCGTCGAGGTGACCGAGACCGGCAGCTCGCTGCGGGCGAACAACCTGCGGATCGTCGACGAGGTGCTGCAGAGCACGACCCGGTTCATCGCCAACCACCAGGCCTACGCCGATCCCTGGAAAAGGCAGAAGATCGACGACATCGCGCTGATGCTCGAGGGGGCATGGCCGCCGAGGGCAAGGTGGGGCTGATGATGAACGTGCCCCGCGAACATCTGCAGATGGTCCTCGCTCTGCTGCCCTCGCTGGAACGCCGACCGTCTCGGACCTGGCCGACCAGGACTGGGTCGACGTGAACACGATCCTCGACGAGTCGATCGTCCGCCACATCATCCCCCGGCTGAAGGAGATCGGCGCGACGGGCATCGTCGAGTATCCGCTCAGCAAGATCATCGAGTGACGATGATGAGTGATGGGCCGGTCGTCGTGCTCAAGGTGGGGGGCAGCCTGCTGACGATCGCGGACCTGGGCCGTCGTCTCACAGGGCTGCTGGCCGAACGTCCACAGATGCGGCCCGTACTCGTCTGCGGAGGTGGGGCAGTTGTTGACGCCGTTCGCGAGGAACAGTCCCGGCATCAGCTGTCTGATGAGACCACCCACTGGATGTCGCTGCGGGCGATGGGCGTCAACGAATTGCTGGTGGCATCGCTCATCATCACGGGAGCCGTCGTCGTCCACGACACGCATCATCTGCAGGACGCCTGGAGCGAACATGCTGCCCGGTCATGTGGCGCGGAGTCGCTGTTGCAACACGCGGAGGCAGACAGTGCCTTGTCTCTCCGCTCCCCGCTCTCTGCCCCCCGCGCCACGCTGCCTCACAGCTGGGATGTCACCAGCGACTCGATCGCGGCGTGGATCGCGCTGGAGATCGGGGCCAGTGAACTGGTGCTGCTCAAGTCGGTAGATGCCCCCGTCGGGCTGTCGTTTACCGAGGCCGCGGCAAAGGGCCTGATTGATCGGCACTTTCCCCGATTGGACCTGTCGACGCTGCGGGTCTCGTGGGTCAATCTGCGGGCAGATCGTCCGGTCTGGACGACCTGGCGGCGGTGCGCACAGCCGCTCGATGCCTGACATCGAGTGCCTCGCGCAGTTCCGCGACCCTGTCCGCACAGACCGGTTGCAGGCGATCACCCTCCCGGCAGGCCGCCGACCGCACGGCGACGATGTCGATGTCTTCCGGCAACTTGGACAGGTCGCCCAGGGTCAGTCTCCCGGCGACGGCGAACATCAGACCAAGCTCATGGCAGAGTCCCGAAAACAGGGCCAGCTTGGAGCGATACATCAGCTCGGTCAGGTGTGGTCCCTGTTTCGAATACGTGTCGACCAACACGCCCGTACATCCCGTGTGCAATGCCGCATCGATGACTTCAATGGGTTCCGGAACACGTGCGGTCTCCGCGTCGGCATAGATGACGGCGATCCAGCGCGGCGGGGGCGTTTGAGCTCGGACTCACTCACCTCGCACATCACACCAGCGGCGATACCATTTCTTGTCGTCGGCCAGTTCAGAGAGTCCGAGCTTGGCATACGTCAGTCCCGCAGGCAGCGGTACGGACACTTCAGCGCCGAGATCACACACCTCGCCACAGGCGGCACTGACGGGAGTCTGTTCCGAGATCTCGCGAACGACCTGCAGCACTTCGCGAATGTCCGCGTCCGAGGCTCGTCCGAGGGGGCCATTCGACGGCTCCTTGATATCGATGACATCCGCACCACCCTCCAGAGCCGCGTGGGCTTCGTGGGCATTGCGGACACTCACCAGCAGCAGGGGTCGACGCGGCGGCTCGATCAACGCTGCGCCCTTTGCGGACTGACCCTCTGCGGGCTTGTCCTTGGTCGATGAGTGCCGCAGTGCGCGACCGGCGAGTGCCCCGGTGGGATGCCCGTTGTACACCGCCAGCGTACCGTTAACGAACACGAACCGAGTCCCCAGCGAGAACTCGTGGGGATCGTCGAACGTCGCCGCGTCGACGAACGTCTGCGGGTCGAACACCACAAGGTCGGCGAACTGTCCGACGTTGAGCAACCCGCGATCGTGCAGGCCGAGAATCTCCGCCGGGAGTCCGGTCGCAGAATGAATCGCCTGTTCGAGGGGGAGGGTCTGCTCCCGGAGGCTGTAGTACCCGATCTTGCGCGGAAACGTCCCATAAAAACGGGGATGGGGTTTGTCGGCACCGGGGAGCGTGGCCCGGCCGTCGGATGCCGTTGCCACCCAGGGGATCTGCATGATGTGCCGGACGTCGTCCTCGTTCATGCTGAAGTTGACGATCTGGGCACCACCGGCCTGGGTGATCTGCACACAGACGTCGAGGGGCGTGCAGTTCTCGGCGGCGGCGATGTCGGTCAGCGAGCGTCCCACCCAGTCGGGACGAGGGCTGTAGCGGGCGATACGGATCGCCGATCCGTCCTCCTTGGCCTTCAGGTTGTGGGCGATCTCGTTGCGAATCTTCGCACCCTGCTCAGGGTCGTCGAGTCGTTTCTTGAGGGCCTTCAGCCCCCCGGCACGTGCCCAGGTGGGAATGACGGTGGCATCGAGCGAGGTGCTGGACGCGATGTACGGATACTGGTCGGCTGTCACCACCTGTCCCGACTGCCGGGCTGTCTCGATCATCTTCGCCGCTTCACGCACCAGACCCCAGGCATCACGCCCGCTCGACTTGAAGTGAGACGCATGCACCGGGAGTTCCGCACGCCGGCCGATGTCCAGCAACTCCTGCACCGAGGCGAGCAGGTCGGTCCCTTCTCCCCGCATGTGACTGGCATAGATGCCCCCATGAGCACCGACGACCTTGGCGACTTCGACGAGTTCATCGGTGTCGGCATACGACCCGGGGACGTAGATCAGTCCGGTGGACATGCCCCACACTCCATCCTGCATGGCCTGATCCGCGAGGGCGATCATCTCGGCCAGTTCGTCGGGTTTCGGAGGCCGGTTGGCCGTCCCCATCACTTGACTGCGGACACTGCCGTGAGGCAGCAAGTGCGCAATGTTCGTGCCCGCTCCATGTTCATCAATGGACCTGAGATATGCGGCGGCATCGACCGGACCCCCGCCGCAGTTGCCCGTGACAACAGTAGTACAGCCCTGCGTGACGAAGTTCATGTTGACGCGCGTCTCGGGCTGCACGATCTGCGCATCGCTGTGATTGTGCAGATCGATGAACCCCGGAGCGATCACCAGTCCGGTGCAGTCGAAGGTGAGCGGGAATCCCGAGGTCGCAAACTCGCCGACGCCGACGATGCGATCCCCCTTGATCGCCACGTCACCCGTGCGGGCGGGAGCACCCGTCCCGTCAACGATGGTGCCGTTCTTCAGCAGCACATCGGCCTGGACCGGATCGTCGGACCAGGCAGTCTGCGGTGCACAGCAGAGAATAAGACCGCAGAGCACAAACACAGATCGAAATACCGAAGGGTACAACATCGACGGGCCCCCACAGGAGACGCGGGAGAAGACTCAGACAGGACGGGTGCAGTCTACCAGCCCGATTGACGTCGAAAAAGTCTGCACCGGATCATTCGTCGGACTCACCGGGCGGACGCACGCGGCTGACCTTGATCTGGACCTCCACCTCCGCCTCGTCAGGGCGCACCGGCTGCACACCTCGCGGAAACTGGACCTGCGCCTGTACCGATTTCGATTCACGCACGTCGCCGAGTTTGATCGGGGTCGTGGTCAGGTGGTCATACAGGTCGCACTGTCTTGTCGGAACACGCACCGTCAGGGCATCCGGCCTGGAAATCACAGCATCCAGCTTCACCCCATGGGGCGGGCTGCCCTCGGTGTCGGCCCGAACGGGGAGCAGTACCGTCGTCGTGTGATATAGCTGGAACCCGAGCAGCGGCGGATCAGATTCCTGCAGGTGAATATCGGCGGGAAGATTCAGGTCATCCTCATCCACCGGTGTCTGGGTCTGATCGTCCGAGATGTTGCGCAGGTCGATACTCACTTTCAGGTCACCTGCATCCCAGGTGTCGAACGCCCGCTCGGGCCCCACCAGCGTCAACCGGACAGTGGTGGGTCCGTCCTCCTCCAGCACCCACTCTTCGGGCAGATTGCGAAACTCGACGGGCACCTGTTCAATGGTCCGCTGGATCGTCTCGACGCGAAAGGCGAAGACAAACCACAGTATCGACGCGATGATCAACGATCCCGTCAGGGCCGCCAGCTTGCGGAGACGCTCTCCATGTGTGGGTGGCCGGTCCACGTTGCCTGATTCCCTCGCGGCATAGGCCAGTAGACGGCCCTCCAGTTTCGCGGCCGTCGGGACTTCCACCAATGTCCCTTCACTGGCCAGGGCGATTGTGCCCCGTTCCTCGGACACGACGATGACCAGTGCGTCGGTCCGCTCCGCCAGTCCCAGTGCCGCCGCATGCCGGGTCCCGCGCGCGCCCACCATTTCCAGATTGGAAGAGAGAGGCAGATGCACGCCCAGTCGCTCCACGCGTTCGTTGCGAACGACGACGGCACCATCATGTCCGCGCGATTCGGGATGAAAGATGCTGTGCAGCAGCTCCAGACTGAGGACGGCGTCCACAGGCACGCCACCCCGGGTGTGACGTTCGAGCGATTGACGACCCGGCAGGACGATCAGGGCGCCCAACCGCTCCTTCGCCAGCAGTGTCACCGCCTCGATCAGGTTGTGGGTGAACGATTCGGTGTGCGGGACTGATGTCCGTCGGGCAAACACTTGCCAGGTCGAGATGCGCTCAACCGCCTGGCGCAGATCATCCTGAAAGATGACCACTAGGGCGAACAACATCACGGTCAGCCCGGCCTGAAAGGCCGCGACCGTCAGATACATGTGCAGCGCCTTGGAAACGACATACAGCAGGACGATGCCGGCCAGTGCCAGTGCGGCCGAGTGTGTCATCCGCCGCTGCAGCCACTGCCACACCAGATACAGGGCCACCGCGAACACGAGGATGTCGAGCCCATCGGCCCAGCGCACATTGAGCAGAAATTCGTCCAGCGTGACATTCACAGGAGTTGACTGGATGATTAGATGAGTCGTTGAGTAACAGGATGCCAAAGCCTACGGGCGGCGGCCCGGGGGGACAGAACTTTCCAGGTGAATGCGTACACAGATGACTAAGGTGGAGCAGCCGCAGCCTGTTCCAGTTGGCTCTGCATCTCGGTCAGATAGCCCAGGTACTGCCGGTCGAGCTCATCGAACGACGCACCGGTCAGCTCTGCCAGCGACTGCGGCTTGCGCGCGCACGCGCGCATTCGGACTGTAAATCTGGGACAGATGTTCGATGAGGGCATCGCGATGCAGGCCATCCTCATAGTGCAGAAAGAAATGTGTGAGCCCGGCCCCCTGACTGTAATAGCCGCGCAGCGTCTCCATCTGCTGCGGAGTCTGGTACTCGAGCATGCCCATCGACGTGAACTTCGCCAGCGGCACATAGAAGTTCTGCACGAGTCGACGATGCCGGGCACTCGTGATCCGATGGTGCCGGGAGTCTCCGACGCTGACCTGACCGGCAGGGTCGTGCTGAAACGATTCCATGTAACAGGCGATCCCCTCGATCAGCCAGAAGTTGGCATTGTGACCCAGATCATTGGCCACCATCCGCTGACTCTCCGAGAGCAACTGGTGCGTGACCTCGTGAAATAGTGTCTCCTCCGCCGTCTCCAGATCGTCGGGATTATGGAATGAGTACGCGATGCGATCGCCCGGCATGTACAGGCCATTCGAGACCTCGACGCCCGGCTGTCGCGCCTGCAGCCGCGAGACGAACTCCTCCCGCGCGCGGTAATAGTGCACCTCGTGCCGTCGTCCGTGAGCCTGGGTGTCCCCGCGCCCTCCCTCGAAAAGGGTTTGCATCTGCTGCGGCGTATTGAAGAATGCCGCGTACTCGCGCAGGAAGAATGCATGCAGCGCCTCAAGGGCCGTACTCAACTCAACTCCGCGCTCCAGGCTGTGGTTCGTTTTGATGACGAAGTGGTCGCTGGTGACTTCCCAGGCGTTGCGAAAGTCCGACCGCAGGGCCGCTTCCTCCTCCGCCGACATCCATTGGCTTTTGTAGTAGCGCTGTCCGGCCTCGTATCGCGCCACATGCGATGCGGGCAGCCAACCGAACTGCTCGTGCCACACATTTCCACGTTGCAGCATCAGATCGGCATAGGGACTCACCCACTTGTCGTCGCGGCGAACGTATCCGAGCAACTGCCGGGCGTGCGGATGATCGGGATGATGCCAGGCCACCTCGCGAATGAAGTGAAACGCCAGACTGGGATGTTTGGCCCGCAAGGCCCGACGGGACAGCATGTACAGGTTCTGGGCGTAGTCCTCGCGCAAACGGCGCAACTGGGCACGCCACTGACGTTCCTGGGCTGGCATCGTCGCCGGCAGATCGCGCAGCACGTCATCCGGCAGGTCGTCGATGTCAGCCGTTTGCTGGTCGAGCGGGACGGCCAGCTGCCGGATCAGGGCAGCCGGTTCGAGGAGCCCTTGCTCGGCGGTCGTCCGGGCCAGCTCCTCAAGTTGGCTGGAGAAGCGCGCGAACATCTCGGCATGCTGTGTCTGAAGGAGTCGCAGGCCGGCATCGGGATCGGCGGCAACGCCGCTCGTATCCGCCTGACTCAGCACAACTATAATGCCGACGCCGAGCAGGCGCAGCGTTCCCGAAAGCGCCGGCGGACAGGCAAACTGGCTCATCACGATGATTCTAGGGCTCAGGCCCCGGACGCGGAAAGATGAATCAGTCGAATCGCGGCCCAGGGCCTGTCGCTGTGGCAATTCCGGCGGGAGGACTGGACATGGAATCTGCGTCGAGGCCCAGTTAGATTGGCGGAACTGGATGTGAGATGCTCACCGAACGCTATGACTTGTGGAGTACCCTGATGCACCACTCGATGACGCGGACTAAACGTGCGACTTTCGTCGGACTGGTGCTCCTCTTCCTGCTGGCCGCCGGATGGATCACCACCCAGGCTCAACAGAATCCGGGGGATCGCGGAGGTTCACGCGGTGATACCGGCGACGAACCCCAGCGCCGCCGCCGCATCTTCAGTCTCGGAGCCGTCGGCGATGGCCAGGCGGATGACACGGCTGCACTGCAGCAGGCGATCGACACCTCGACCGGCGGACTGCGACTCCCCCCCGGACGATATCGCATCACCGCACCACTGGTCTTGCCCCTGGACAAGATCGGCTTTTCATCGATTCACGGGGAAGGTGTCGCCCGCCTGATGATGGAGGGGCCGGGACCGGCGATCCGGCTCGTCGGCACACATGGCGGGACGGCGGCACCGGAGACGGTCGAGCCGAACGTCTGGGACCGCCAGCGCATGCCGCTGATCGATGGCATCGAGATCATCGGCACGCATCCGGAAGCCTGCGGCATTGAGCTGACAGGGACCATGCAGGCGACGATCACCCGCGTCAACATTCGCGATTGCCTGCACGGCATTCACATTGTCGAACGCAACCGCAACGTGCAGATCTCCGATTGCCACCTGTACGACAACCACGGCGTGGGCGTGTATCTCGATGGCGTGAACCTGCATCAGATCAACGTCGTGGGGTGCCACATCAGTTACAACGACGGTGGAGGCATCGTCTCGCGGGGCAGCGAGGTTCGCAATCTGCAGGTCAGCGGCTGCGACATCGAAGCGAACATGGGTACGGGCGAGGGAGCGGCACTGGCGGCCAACGTACTGCTCGATTCGACCGATGCCTCGGTCGCGGAAGTGTCGATCGTCGGCTGCACACTGCAGCACACCCACGACGCTCCGGGGTCGGCGAACATCCGCATCCTCGGCAAGTCGTCTCCACGGCCCTTCACCGACGAACTGCGGCACGGGCATGTTACCATCGCGGACAACGTGCTGTCGGATGTGCAGGTCAACATCGAACTGCGCGACGTACGCGGGGCGAGCATCACCGGCAACACCATCTGGAAGGGGTTCTTTGAGAATCTGCTCGTCGAGGGGTGTTCGGCGATTGTGATGGCCAACAACGTCTTCGACCGCAACCCGCGGTATCACTACGGAGATGGAGCGGATGCGAAACTCGGGATTGTGGTGCGCGATTCGAGCGAGTGCCTGTTTCAGGGCAATCTGATCACCGCCGTCTCGACGACACCGGCGGCGGTCACTCTCGAGCGTTGCCGCTGGTGCCAGGTGAGCGACTGCATGATTCTGGACAGTGCCGGCTGGGGGCTGTCGATGGATGACTGCGAACATTGCCGGGTGCAGAACTGCACGATCGCGAACCGCCAGGAGGGGGGCGATGCGTCGCAGACGATTCGCGTCAACGGCGGCACAGGCAACGAGATTCAATAGTCGCGAGTCTTTCGCAACCGCGAGAGAGACAAATGTGTCATCGCTACAACATCAAGGCAAATCTCAAGCAGGTGGCCGAACTGTTCCCGGACCTGTCGGTGCCTGCCGAGGTATCGCTCGACCCGCAGCGCGACTTCTATCCGACGTCGCTGGTGCCCGTCGTCCGGCTGAGCGACGACGCGGGATGGGAACTGGTGATGATGGAATGGGGTCTGTTGCCGTTCTGGTGGAAGCCGTCGGCACGAAGCCGTTCGCGGGCCGTCTTTCAACGGAAGACATTCAATGCCCGCGGCGAGACGATCGACATCAAGCCTTCGTACCGCGACGCCTTTCGCAAGCGCCGCTGCCTCATTCCCGCCAGCGAGTTCTATGAGGGGCCCAAGGATCATGCCGCGTGGTTCCGACAGGCAGAGTCGCCGGTGATGACCTTCGCCGGTCTGTGGGAACATTGGCGTTCGGACGAGGAAGACGTGGAGTCGTGCACGATCGTCACGACGGATGCCAACGCACTCGTCGCCGAATATCATCCCCGCCGGCGCATGCCTGTCATCCTGACTGACGATGCGGCGCGTCGCCGCTGGATGGACCCGGACGTCATCGATCGCGCCCCCCTCGCACAACTGCTCGAACCGATCGATGTGGAACTGATGTCGCATCGACCGGCCGATTGACACCAAGAACTTCATCTCGCATCCTGACACATCATGTCGCATCATCACGACCATGGACCGATCCATTACGATCGCTCGTTCGCCTGGGGGACCGGGCTGAACGTGCTGTTCGTCATTGCTGAGGCGGTCGGCGGCGTGGTCACCAACTCGCTCGCCCTGCTGGCCGATGCCGGTCACAATCTCAGCGACGTGCTGGGCCTACTCCTCGCCTGGGGTGCCTATCGTCTCGCGAAGCGCAAGCCGACCGACCGGCACACGTATGGCTGGCGAAGTTCGACGATCATGGCCGCGCTGCTCAATGGTCTGATTTTGCTGGTGGCTGTGGGCGGCATCGCCTGGGAGGCGGTCGGACGACTGTGGGAGCCGCCCGAGGTCGCCGCCGGGCTGGTGATGGCCATCGCCGCCCTGGGCGTCGTGATCAACACGGCGACGGCACTCCTGTTTCTGCAAGGACGCAAGCAGGACCTCAACATTCGGGGGGCCTACCTGCATATGGCAGCCGATGCCGGAGTTTCTGCGGGCGTCGTGCTCGCCGGACTGGCGATCCTGCTGACGGGTTGGACGTGGATCGATCCCGTCATCAGCCTGCTGATCGCAGTCGCGATCCTCATTGGCACGCGCGAGCTGCTGGGGGATGCCATTCACCTTGCGCTGCAGGCGGTCCCCAAGGAGATCGACCAGGGGCGTGTGCTGTCATTCTTGCAAGGACTGCCCGGTGTTGAGGACGTCCACGATCTGCACATCTGGGCCATGAGCACAACTGAAATCGCCTTGACGGCCCACGTCGTCCGGCCCCAGCCTGATGATGAGGACGCCTTTCTGGTCGACGCCGTCCGTGGCCTGCACGACCGGTTTCACATCGAGCATGTCACCCTGCAGGTAGAGCGTGACCCAGACGCCGTTCAGTGTCATCAGGCCCAGGCCGAGGTTGTCTGACGGCGCAGGCTGCGCTCCTCGCGGGAGATGTCCCAGCGCAGGGGATTGACGACCCCCAGCGCGAGCAGCAGGCCGAACAGCAGCCCCACCGCCAGCACGCAGCGCAAGGCCCACTGGGCCCGCTGACTTCCCAGAAACGCCACCAGCTTGCGGCCCTTGGGCGTTTCGCCCAGCAGCCAGCTCTCGCGCCACAGACCTGCCGCACACAGCAGGGCCGAGGTCAGTCCAATGAGAATCTGATCGCGAGGCACGTGAGACTCCTCCCGCAGGACACAGGTCACAGCGCGGGTCGTAAGATGCCAGATTCAATTCATTGGGGCAAGAGCGTCTGAGTACTCTGCGGATCGATAGGGTCTCGGATCGGCGAACGCTGCTGGCGAGAGGCCCATGCGATTCGAACGACACCGGCTTGTAGATTTCCTCGATTCCCCGAAGTAGCATGGCTGTCATCACTTCCGACATCATTCTCTGATTCTCACCGTTTTTCGTGTCCCGGCACGTGCCGTTTTGGGCGGTAAACAGGCGGGCCATGACAGCCATCGACTCTCACGAAACGAACCTGCTGCTGGACCGGGCGGCTGAGGGCGATCGTTCCGCCATCGGCGGTCTGCTGGAGAGGCACCGCGCCGACCTGCGGCGAGCCGTCGATCTGCGTCTGGCTGCCAGGCTGCGCAAACGGGTCGATGCTTCCGACATCGTCCAGGAAGCCGAACTTGAAGCCTTCGAGCGCCTGCCGGACTACCTCGCCCGACGACCCATGCCGTTTCGACACTGGCTCCGAAAAACCGCCCTGTCTGCGGCGGCTTCGGCCCAGATCTATCGTCAGCTGGTCAACGTCGCTGATTCTCCCGGTCGGCAGGCCATGCAGCGCGACCTGATCAAACAGGTGAATGCAGCCCTCGGCGACCTCTCGGAAGCTGAGCGGGAGATCCTGCTCATGCGGCATGTCGAGAAGCTGACGAATGTCGAGATTGGACATCTGCTCGATCTCGCACCATCCGCCGTCAGCAAACGGCACGTCCGCTGTCTGGTCAGGCTCAGAAGCATGCTCCATCAACGCGGCATCGAGATGTCCGGCCCATGAACACCTACACGCACACCGATGAATCCCTGATTGGCCAGGTGGTCGAAGAGTTCACGGACCAGCTCAATGCGGGTCAGCGACCCCGCATCGACGACTACATCGTGAAGTATCCCGACCTCGCCGACGAGTTACGACAGATACTCCCGGCGGTCGCCGTCATGGGACAGATCGCGGATGGCTCCGATGTTCTCAATGAGGGTCCCGACGACGAGGTGAGGGCGGACCAGACCCGCGGTTGCCTGGGTGACTTTCGTATCCTCCGCGAAGTCGGTCGCGGCGGCATGGGAGTGGTGTACGAGGCCGAGCAACTCTCGCTCCGGCGGCGCGTGGCACTCAAAGTGCTGCCGTTCGCCGCCGTCCTCGATCCCCGGCACTTGCAGCGATTCAAGAACGAGGCGCTGGCGGCAGCCGCACTCGAACATCCGCACATCGTGCCGGTCTATGGGGTGGGCTGCGATCGCGGCGTGCATCACTATGCCATACGGTTCATCGAGGGGCTCACACTCGCCGAAGCCATCGAACATCTGCGCAACCGGCAGGGTGGTCCGACACCAGGATCATCGGCCTCCACGCCCCCCGATCTACAGGCGCCGACGATCTTCTCAGACGCGGCTCCGCCGATGGTAACCCCGGTCCACACGACGCCGCGTGACACAGCCCCCATCGCCGCCCTCTCCACCGAGCATGTCTCGTCCCGGCGGGAATACTTCCGGTCGGCGGCGAAGCTCGGTCGGGATGTTGCCGGTGCGCTCGACTATGCCCATGAGAACGGCGTGGTGCATCGGGACATCAAGCCGGCCAACCTCATGCTCGACGGTCACGGCAAGGTGTGGGTGACCGACTTCGGCCTGGCGCACATCGAGACCGAAGCCAGCCTGACGATGAGCGGCGACCTGCTGGGGACGCTGCGCTACATGAGCCCCGAACAGGCGCTGGCGAAACGGGTGGTCGTCGATCACCGCACCGACATCTACTCGCTGGGGGTGACGCTGTACGAACTGCTGACGCTGCGGCCTGCGTTCCCCGAGTCCGATCGCCAGCAGCTGCTGCACCAGATTGCGTTCGAGGATCCGGCACCTCCCCGGCAGGTCGACGCCCGCATCCCGGCCGACCTGGAGACGATCGTCCTTAAGGCGACGGCCAAGAGCCCCGACGAACGCTATGCGACGGCGAAGGATATGGCCGACGATCTGCAGCGGTACTTGGACGAACAGCCGATCAAGGCCCGCCGGCCCACGCTGCGGCAGCGGATGACGAAGTGGGCGCATCGGCACACGGCGCTGGTGTGGTCAACAACCGCAATCGTCATGCTGCTGATGGTGGGTCTGGCGGCGGTCACATTGCTGATCTCAGCACAGAAGGCCAAGACCGAATCGGCACTCGACTCCGCGACCGAGAATCTGGAGGAATCGGAGCGGCAGCGAGCGAGGGCTCAACACAATCTGGTATTGGCCATGGACGCACTAAGCGGAATCTACCTCGACGTGATCGGCGACCGCGTCGTCTTCGACACTGGTTTGGAGGCAAACATTGCCTATGCCCCTTCGCCCAGGGATCCATTCACTCTCAAGGAGCGAAATGTCATCGAACGCACAACCCAGCTTTTTGATCAGCTTCTGGGTGCCAATGACGATGATCCTTCCATTCTCCACCAAAAGGCAAATACGTGCATCCAACTCGCGCGGGGACATTTCGGCCTTGGTGACACGAAGCGGGGGCGGGACGCGTACGAACTCGGCGTTGGCATCCTCGAAAGCGCGGCCGCGAAGGAACCGGACAACCATGACTTGGCGAGAGACCTCGCCGAGGCCTATGAGTGGTGGGGCCACGTCATCTGGTATGAAGATCAAAGTGCGGGCGAGGCCGCGTTTCGCAGGTCAATTGCCATCCTGAATGACCTCAATGCGATAGGCCCGGGCGAAGTGGACTGCACACAACAGCTGGCGGCAGCCCACAAAGCCTACGGCTATCGACTGCTGCGCGGTCGCGAGTACGAGCGGGCCGAACCCTCGATTCGCCGCAGCATCGACCTGTACAGGATGTTGCCACACCAGCAATGGGACGTCGTCAACGGCCATGCAGTCGCACGACAGTATATCGCCGAACTTCTCAGCAAGACGGGGCGACACGCAGAGGCCGCCGAAGAGTACGAGCAGGTTCTGCTCCTGCGCGCGGACTGGATACCCTTGAATGCAACGCAGGCGGACGTGATCAACAGTCGCGGTGACGACTCGCGCGACAAACTGGAACGGGAACTGCAGCACAGCCAACGTCAACAGGAAGTGACTGCACTGGATCATCGTCTCGTGGCGACCAATCCCGGTAGCCCCTGGGCGTGGGGTAATCTCGGCCATTCACTGGAACAGCGGGGAGAATTGGCGCATGCCCAAGAGGCATATTGAACTGCCATCAGACTGGCACCTCACGACAGTCAGTGGCGGTATCGTCGCGGACGCATCTATGGTCAGCTGGGAGAGCGGGAGCTGGCGACGGCCGACTTCGTCAAGGCCATTGAATTGTCTCATCGCAACCGAGATGGCTGGCGTTTTCGTGCTCCCAGCTATCTCGAACTTGGATTTCCCGATCTGGGTCTCGAGGAACTCCAGACGGCCAAGGTTCATCCAGTGGACGCGGGGGCCTGGCACCAACGTGCCATTATGTTCCGGGATCTGGGGCGGCATCAAGAGGCCATCGCCGATGAATCGAAAGCCATTGAGATCGACCCTCAGCGAGATGATGCCTATGCAGGCCGGGGTCTTTCCCGGGTCGAACTGGAGGACTGGGACGCGGCCGAGCGGGATTTCCTCCACGCCATCGAACTCGATCCCGCGTACAGTGGAATACTGCCTTATGAGTCACTGCTCCTCCTTGCGCGAGGATCTAATGAGCAGCATCGACTCCTCAGCGAACGCATCTTGCGTGAGTTCGATCCTGCATCCGACGTGACCATGGCGGGTTGGGCGTTGTGGACATGCACCCTCCTGCCGGATGCCTTTGCCAATTCCACCGATGCCAACACCTACGCGAAAGAAGTCGTCGCTCGGGCCTCCGAGCACGAGCGGGGCAGACACCTGAGAACACTGGGGGCCGTTTTGTATCGTGCCGGTCAGACTCAGGCGGCCCTCGATACCCTTATGCATTCGGAACAACGGCAACAGCAAATTCCCGACCATCTCGCTTCGCCTGCTTCCACGTGGTACTTCCTGGCGATGGCGCATCAGCAGGCCGCGCATATGGACGAGGCCCGGATGTGGCTCGACAAAGCCGACGACTGGACCCACATGGCCCTCCAGCAGCACGAAGACGGCACACGGGCGCTCGCGTGGGAGAATCGAATCACACTCCAACTGCTGCAGGCTGAGGCCCGGGAGCTGCTGGGGCTGCTGTCGGACCCGACGAGCACGGCGGATTAGAACCGTCGAGCGACGTCCCCGATGTCCCCTTTTCGCGCCTGCTCCGCCCCAGATTGCAGGTCTGCAATCTGAGCCAGCCTGCGGAAGCTGCGCTGTGATTCGTCTGAGAACTCCCTCTCCCCTACGAGTGACATAGAATCGAGACAATGCTGATGCTGTGGGGGAGAGGGCCGGGGTGAGGGGGTGACCCGCATGGTCAAGCACTCCATCGGCAGATCACAGGACCGCCCCTCATCCGTCTCGCTGCGCTCGCCACCTTCTCCCCCACAGGTGCGCGCACTCCGCCAACCACATCGCTCGTGGGGGAGAAGGCAGCGCTCGAGCCGCCCGTGTCATCCCCGCGCAGAGTCCTGCCCCCGCGAAGGCGCGGGGCGGGGATCCCGTCACTTTGTCATCAGTTCTGGATTCCCGCTTTCGCGGGAATGACGACTCACGCGGGCACGCTAAGCAGGTACCTCTGCAATCTGGACGACCCCCGGCAATCTCTCGACGCTCGCATCTCGCCACTGTGTTCTCGCGACTTTTCTCCCGATTTCGAGAATCTGCCAGAAAAACCCTGTCCCGGGTGTCTCCTGGTGCGGCGGTAGATGAGCGTCGTACGTACTGCCGACTTCCAGCACCGGGCCGATGTGATGGACGATCCCTGGAAAGCAACTCTCGGGCGACTGGTGCTGCCGGTCCTGGTGCTGATCGCGGCGATCTGCACGGGATCACTCGCTTGCGGCCTGTGGTGGGCACTCGATGTGGTCATGGCGCGTGACGCCCGGATGCTGGCCGAGCAGCAAAGGTTCCATACCGAGTCGGTGGCCGCCATTCAGAGACTTGCCGAAAACGCCGGCATGCTGACATCGGCGGACCTGTGCCCCGTGCGGTTTCGTCTGCGAGATGCGAGCGAGTTCGGCATCCCTGCGAAATCTCCCATTGCGAGGCTCGGCAGGATCAACGGATCGGGAGTGCAGAACGAACCGCAAGTCTGGATGAACGCGAGCGGGAACCTTGAGTTCGGATTGATGCGGCCTGGTCCCTATCGACTGTCACTGACGATGCGCGATGGCATGACGCTGGAGCACGAGTTCGTCGTGCTGCCGGGCGTGCCAGTCGATCGAGTCGTGCAGACGCCGCGGCGTACAGTGGGAGCCACGCCTCGCATTGTGCTCACGATCGACTGGGGTGAAGCACTGGCGCGTGAACCTTTGATCGCAGTCTGCCAGATTGACCCGGCCCCGGCAGTGATTGGGAATTGGACCTGGCAGCCGAATCCCGACTGGCAGCCGGTCTATGCCGTCGCCACGAACTGCCCCGCTCACCCGGAGGACCTCGATCGTTTCACGTTGCAGATGGCTGCAACGGTCTGTCCGGCGGACTTCTTGCTGGTGCCGTACCAGTACATGCAACTGACGGAGATCGCGTTTCTCACCCGGCAGCCGATGTCAGACGCGTCAGCTGATGAACTGATCGAGCTGGGGACGGTGCGGTTCCGCGTCGCCGGCGGTGACACGGGTGATCTGAGCCAGGTGAAGACCTCGTGGATGACCGATGCACCGCCCCCGTGCTTAGAGCGATGGCTGGTGAACTGGAAGGTCTCGCTGCCGCCGGATGTCGTAGGTGAGTTGCAGGTCCGTCTCGATCGGCGGTCGGCAGAGAGCGTTGCGGACTCGACGGCGGCCGTCTCCGGCGTTCTGGAGTCTCTCGGCACGCCCTGACTTAGGTCCGTACACGCCGGGAACGCGAGTGGCTCAGATGGCTCCACCCCAGATTGCAATCTGACCCACCCATCTTTGTGCTCTGGGCGTGCCGCCCAGCGGGCGATTTCTTGTTACTCGCTACACTTTCCATCATTTTCCGGATTTCCAGAAAAATCCTGTCCCGGGTGTCACACGTTGCGGCGGTAGGGGGGTGACGCGGTCGGTTGAGACCGGCTGTCCGCACCAGCGGTTTGGGGGCCACCGGTGGTGTGCCATGCCCCCTCCGGTCCCCCTGCAGGAGCAACTCCCGATGACGCACCTCCCTCTCGCACGCTGGCAACGAGGACTGTTCGCAGTCGCGATCATGGGGGCGCTCGCCCTGGGTATTCCTGCCGCGAGAGGGGGCAAACCGGGCGGAAACCCGCCCCCGCCGCCACCACCGCCGCCGGCCCCGTTCAGCTATGTGCTGGAGATTCTGCCGAATCCCGGAGAGGACATGTATCCCATCCGGATGAATGACTTGGGTGACCTGACGGGCGACCTGGCGACCGCGGGGTCTGGTACGTTTCTTTACCTGCGGGACGAGGGTGTCTTCCTGTGGGAAGACGACTTCAAGGACATGATCGATCCGACGGCGGACTGGGGCCGGCTCTATGTGTGGGCGGTCAACAGTTTCCGGGATGTCGCCGTGACCGGTTACATCGGCGAAGAGCTCCCGCAGAACCGGCACACGTTTCTGGTGACACTGCCCGCAGACCCCGAGGATGAGCCTGCCGTGCACGAGGTTCCCAGCACCGCTCCCGGCATGGAGCCGATTTTTCGTGTGATGGACATCAACGAATTCGGGGACATGTGCGGCTACTCGACTCGCCCCGATGGAAACAGAGCCGGGTGGATCTACGACGCGTTGCTCGATCAGACCACCCACATCGGTGAGACGGAGTATCAAGAGGTGAGACCCTATGCACTCAACGACTTGCTCCAGGTCACCGGCTCGATCGGTCCGTCTGGAAGCTCTGCGTTTCGATACTCCTCTGGGGGTGGCTGGGAGTTGTTTGAGAGTGGAGATTCATCGTCCTATGAATTCGGCCGGGGCATCAACAACTCCGGCGTCATTGCTGGGCGCGGCAGCATTGAAGGAGTGATCGGCTTCGTCGAGAGAGGAAAGCACAAGGGGGATCCGATCTTCGGGCTTGCCAACCGGGCATTCGTGTGGGATCCCGGCGGTCAAGGGGCGATGTCTCTGGGAGGGCTGAGTGAACTCGGCGATTCAGAAGCCGACGCAATCAATGACAGTGGAGTCGTCGTCGGAGAGTCGGAAGATCGCAACTCGCCGATGTATCTCGACGACAACGTCTTCGTGTATCTCGACGGGACCATGTATAAGCTGCAGGATCTGGTCTTGAACCTTCCCTCGGGCGTGCGCTATCTCACCGGCTCCAATCGCTCAAATGAGACCTGGACTCAATTGAACGAGAATGGTGACATCGCCGGCACCATCGTTTACTCAGAGTCCGGCCGGCCCAGCGACATCTTCATTGCCACGCCGGTGCCCACTGGCCCCTGAGGCAGGCACCCACGCGCCCGAACGTGGCGACTGGACATCAGCAAAGCCCCTCGGCTGCTTCAAGCAGCCGAGGGGCTTCCAGCGTCCATGCCCAAGGCGCGGGTGCCGCTGCTGGCTGGCCGAACAGTGCGCGGGTGGCTCAGATGGCTCCGCCATCTGGGGCGGCAGAGCCGCGTAACTCCCCTCCCTCCCAGGGAGGGGTTTGGGGGAGGGTTTCCAGAAACAGCGATCCATTCGCCCCTCACCCGGCTCGCTCGGCTCACCGCCTGATCCCCCACAAGTCAGAGGGTTCCCGGGAAGTCGTTCGATCAATCCGAGGCATCTGTGCAGGAATCACCGGCAGTGTGCTTCGCGTTGCCCTGAAAGGGCACCACAACGCAGCCCAGGGTCGCGGGCGTAGCCCCGCGCACCCTGGGAAGGCCGGCGCACGTCGTCCCGGAACCCTGCAGGGGTTCCACAATCGCATGATTTGATGTGCAACCCTTGCAGGGTTGTACGTGTTTAGCGTTTCTGTCGACTCACGCTGTGGCGAGGCGGAGGTGGGGGGTGAGGGTGTCGAGGAGGTCGTCACCTTGCCTGGAGGCCGTGATGATCACTGAACGGAGGATTTCCCAGGCCTGCTTGCCAGCAATGGTCTTGTTGCCGCAGGAGAGTTTGCGGTCGATGACTGCCGGACGCAGTTCGCGTTCGGCCCGGTTGTTGGTCGGTTCCGCCGCCGGTTCCCCCAGGCAGCCATGCAGATCCTCCCGCACTCGCTCCAGCCGTTTGCGGAAGCGGACTTCTTCGGGTTCGGGCGGAGAGCGGCTGAGCAAATACTTCAGACCGCGCCCGAGTTGCAGAACTTTCAGGGCATAGGCCACCGGTTCCATCTGCTCCCGGTGTTTCCAAGTGGCGATCACATCCTGAAGATGCAACTTCCACAGCATCAGGTCGGAAGAGTCGATCCCCCGTTGCGCCAGCGCCTCTTGATGCTCTGTGAGCACCTTCAGGTGATGCGCGATGCACTTGTGCTGGCGACAGTCGATCGCGTTGTAGCTCGCCAGACAATCACTCACCAGCAGGCCGCCGAAATCGTTCCCCAGCGTGTCGATTACCACATCCGAGCCGCGGCCCGGCTCAACGCGGTACAATGTCGCCTCGGGTGTGGTGAAGACCCATAGCCACCACTTCGGCCCGCCCACATACCAGCGGGTCTCATCAGCGAACACCGCCGCGCTCTGGCGAATCTGCTGGATGAGTTGCCCGTGGACGGGTTCCAGTCGACCGGCCGCCCGCTGCAGGAGCTGGGCCAGTCCCCCTGGCGAGAGTCTCAGACCGCACAGATCCTGCAGGGCCTGACACGTCCGCCGCATCGTCAGTCCCGACCGATGCGAAAGCAGCAGGGCCAACGCCTGCGCCCGAGGCCCGAGGTGATTTCCCGCTGCCCCCACCGCCGTCGAGGTCTGCAAGGGGTGCGTACTCTGGACAGGCCCGCACTCCGGACACACGCCAGTCCACGTGGTGATCTGAAAGCACCGGGGCCGCACCGGAGGGATTTCTTCGAGGTACTGGTCCCGCTGCTGAAGATCGCTCAACTCGCCCTCACAGTGCGGGCAGCACGGCAGCGGAACCTCGATGTGTTCGTCGATCTGCTCGGGCCGTTGGCGATAGGCCCCTTCGTGTCCCTCCTTGCGGCCGGGACGTTGTTTCTCGGACTCGGGCTTCTTGAGTCGGTCCCGCCGACGAAACGGGGCCGTCTGCCGATGCGCGGCCTGCAGTTGCTCCTCCAGTGTCTGCACGTGCCCCACGAGTTCGGCGACCCGCTGCGTGAGCCGCGCAATCTCCACCGCCTGCTGCTCGACCAGCACCACCAACTCCCCGTATGTCGGTTTCCCTTCCGACATCGCCATCCTCCGAACAAGAGGATCGCAAACCCAACAAAACTTGCAAGATCAATCCACCGCACGCTAAACACGTACGCAGGGTTGCTATGACACTATGGTATCCGAAGACCCAGGGTGCGCTCGAAAAACTCGCGACCCTGGGCTGTGTTGTCACACTCCTTCGGGGTGCCCACCGGAGGAAGCCGGCGGTCAGACATGGGTCGCTCCGATGTCGACAGCATTCTGGCGGAGGGATGTCCTCCGGTCACCTCTTCGCGGCTGCGCCGCCCCAGATTGCAAGGGATTGCAATCTGAGCCACCCGCGTGCCACTCGTTCGCCAACGGGAGACTGACGTCCCCCGCTCGCCTGGCAGAGGGTGGCTGTGGTGGAGCGCAGCGACCCCACAGGAGTTTCCAGGGCCGGGGGGCGGGGATCCCGTCACTTTGTCATCAGTTCTGGATTCCCGCTTTCGCGGGAATGACGACTCACGCGGGCACTCGCCCCTGTTATCGCAGTGCGGCGAGCACATGGTCACCCATCGCCGTGCTGCCGAGCGAGGGCTGCCCTTTGCCGGCGATGTCGGCCGTCCGATGACCCGCGTCGAGTACCGCTGAGACGGCCGCCTCGATCGCGGCCGACTCGTCCTCCAGTTGCAGCGAATGCCGGAGCAACATCGCCGCAGCGAGAATCGTGGCCAGTGGATTGGCGATCCCCTTGCCGGCAATGTCGGGGGCTGAGCCATGAATCGGTTCATACAGACCCGGCCCCGATGCACCCAGTGACGCGGACGGCAGCAACCCCAGCGAGCCGGGCAGCATCGAGCCTTCATCGGTGAGAATGTCGCCGAACAGGTTGCCGGTCACCACGACGTCGAAACTTGCGGGCCTGGCGATCAGGTGCATGGCCATCGCATCGACGAGAACCACATCGTATTCCAGCGTGGGGAACTCCTCGTTCACCACACGGGCAGCGACCCGCCGCCACAGTCGCGAGACCTCGAGCACGTTCGCCTTGTCGACGGAGGTCAGTTTCCCCCTTCGCTGCGTCGCCGCCGTTGCTGCCAGTCGTACCACGCGCTCGACCTCGGTCGTCGAGTAGGTCATGGTGTTGAAGGCGGTTTCTCCCTCGGCAGTCTGCGAGTGTCCCGACTCGCCGAAGTAGATGCCGCCCGTCAATTCGCGAAAGAACAGGATGTCGGTCCCCTCGATGATGTGCCGTTTCAGCGGGGACGAATCGAGCAGAGCCGGGTGCGGCTTGATCGGCCTGAGATTTGCGAACAGCTGCAGTTCCTTGCGAATCTTCAGCAGGCCCTGTTCGGGACGCACCTTCGCGGAGGGGTCGTCCCACTTCGGTCCGCCGACAGCGCCGAGAAGAATGGCGTCGGCAGCCCGGCAGGCGGACAGCGTCGCTTCCGGCAGCGGGTCGCCATGCGTGTCGATGGCACAGCCGCCAATCAAATGACTGCTGAGTTCGAACTGATGACCGAAGCGTGCGGCGATTCGCTGGAGGACACGCTCGGCCTGAGCGACGATTTCCGGACCGATGCCATCGCCCGGAAGAAGAACAATCTGCACTTTCACAAGTGACTCCTGAGGCTTCGCATTCCTGCCGTATGACCAAGGCCCGCCACTGTAATCGACGTTCTGATTCGCTGCCAGCGGGAGCCGCGCCCGCAAAACGCGGGAGCATGTGGATGTTTCGCAGGTGGCCGACACTCCCGATCCACGTCCGTCATATCCGGGCTGATCGAGGCAGCTCTTCCGTCAGCCATTGCACGATGCGGACATCGAGCCAGTGACGTTCACCGTCCCCGCGATTCCCGGCGATGTACCCCAGATGCCCTCCGCGGTCGGTCAACTGCATTCGCACGGCGTCGGGCCGATCCAGAGATTCGAACATCCGCACTGGCACCAGCGGGTCATCGCGGGATGAGACGATGAGCGTCGGCACCTGAATCGCCGGGACGAACTGAGCCGCGCTGCTGCGGGCATAATACTCCCCGGCTCCTGAGAACCCCGAGCGCGGGGCCGTGAAGTGCTCGTCGAAATCGATGATGCGCTTCGGACGCCGCCGGGGATCCGTGAGCGGGTTGTCCTCAAGCCAGTGAGGAGTGGACAGCATTTGCCGGTACAGCAGCCTGGCAAAGTGCCGATCGTACAGCCCCCAGGCAGCCCGCGCGATTGTGCGGGTGCATTCCTGGAGATCGACCGGAGGATTGACCGCCACAGCCCGGCACAGGGTGACTGGGAGTTCATCGGCATGAGCCCCCAGCCACTTCAGGACGAGATTGCCTCCCAGTGAGAACCCGGCCACCATCAGTGGCGTCGAGGGCAACGTCCGGCTGACCGCAGCGGCGAGGGCCTGCAGATCGTCCGAACGCCCCGCATGGTAAGGGTGCCTCGCCAGTCCGTGACCCGCTCCACAGCCTCGCAGGTTGAGGCGCATCGTCCGCAGCCCCCGCGCCCGCAGCTTTGATGCGATACGGGTCATGTAGGGACTCTCGGCACAGCCGCACATCCCATGCACGAGCAGCACCACCGGCTGATCCGGTGCCCAGGTGTCGGCTGCTTCGTCGAGCAGGACGAGTTGATCGCCATCGGCCAGCGGGACGACCCGTTGTTCACAGCGCCCGGTGTCAGGAGCCGGTCCCGGAAACCATGTTCCCGCCAACGTCTGCAGATGGCCGTTCCTCAACAGAGGATGCGGCCTGAAGGGGGAGGCGGATGCCATGTGTATCGATTGCGGGTGCGATCTTCTCTGGGGCGTTTCTGGCGTGATGCACATCGAGTTCGCCCGATCAGGGCGCAAGACCATAGCCCATGGCGTCAGCCAGGGGAACGAGAGGGAATGGTTTCTTCACAGCCCCTCGAGTGCTTTGTCAACAGTTTGAATTTGGGTGCCACTGGCTCCGCCAGTGTGTCACAACGAAGTTGATCTAGTCGTGTGGCACTGGCAAAGCCAGTGGCACACAACCCGAAATCCACGGCGTGACAAAGCACTTGCAGGCCGTTGAAAAATGGGTGTCACGGCTGGATTGTCCAGTGCGCAACGTTCCAGTACCCACGGGACGCTGCCCGTGGGCTTACGAGGGAGTCACTCGTCCGTCACACAGCCTTCACTCGCCGACTTCACCGTTTTGATGTAGCGGTGCAGCGTCCCCCGAGTAAACTTGTAGGGAGGCTGCTTCCAGGCAGCCCGGCGGCGGGACAACTCAGCACTCGACAGGGCGACCGACAGCTCGTTGGTCTCGGCGCTGATGGTGACGACGTCCCCGTTCTGCAGCAGGGCGATCGGGCCGCCGACCTGCGCTTCCGGTGTGACGTGTCCGATGATGAACCCGTGACTGCCGCCGGAGAACCGGCCGTCGGTCATCAGCGCGACTTTGTCTCCCAGCCCGGCCCCCATGATGGCCGACGTCGGCGTGAGCATCTCCGGCATGCCGGGCCCGCCCTGCGGACCTTCGTAACGGATGACGATCACCTCGCCCCCCTTGATCTCCTGACGTTCCAGGCCGTGGAGCATGTCCTCTTCGCTGTCGTAACACAGGGCCGGCCCGGAGAAGACGAGCCCCTCCTTGCCGGTGATCTTGGCGACGGCCCCTTCGGGTGCGAGGTTACCCCGCAGAATACGGATGTGACCACTGGCCTTGATCGGCATCGCTGAGCGGATGAATCACCTGCTGCCCGACCTTCAGTCCGGGCAGGTCCGCTGACGTTCTCGGCCAGCGTGCTTGACCCGTCACGCTCAGACAGTCCCCCTTGAGGAACCCTTCGGCGAGCAGATACTTCAGCACCGCCGGGGTGCCCCCGATCTGATGCAGGTCTTCCATCACGTACTTGCCGGACGGTTTGAGGTCAGCAAGATAGGGAACGCGGTCGCTGACCTTCTGGAAGTCGTCGATCGTCAGGTCGAGACCGACGGAGCGGGCAATCGCAATGAGGTGCAGTACCGCGTTTGTCGATCCGCCCAGCGCCATCACCATCACCATGGCATTTTCGAGGGCATCGCGCGTCATGATGTCGCACGGCTTGATGTCTTCCTTCCAGCAGATGCAGGATCGCCGCCCCGGACTTCAGGCACTCCTCAATCTTGCCGGGATCCTCGGCGGGCGTACTCGACGAATACGGCAGCGACATCCCCATCGCTTCGATGGCGCTGGCCATGGTGTTCGCGGTGTACATGCCGCCACAAGCCCCGGCACCGGGGATCGAACAGCGCACGATCTCGCGGCGCTGTTCTTCGCGTGATCGTGCCCGGCCAGCGCACTGTCCGTACGACTGGAACGCCGAGACGATGTCGAGCTTGTCGGCATCGACTCCGTTGACCCCTGCCAGCTTCTGTCGAGCAGCCCGCCCTGATCGTGCCGCCGTAGATCATGATGCGGGCCGGTTGAGCCGCCCCATCGCCATGATGCAGCCGGGCATGTTCTTGTCGCAGCCGGGCAGAGCGATCAAAGCGTCGTACCACTGGGCCCCCATGACGGTTTCGATCGAGTCGGCGATGAGGTCGCGCGACTGGAGCGAATAGCTCATGCCGTCGGTCCCCATCGAGATGCCGTCCGAGACCCCGATGGTGTTAAACCGCATGCCGACGAGCCCCGCCTGCTGCACGCCCTCGTTGCACCTTCGCCGCCAGGTCAAGCAGATGCATGTTGCAGGAGTTGCCTTCGTACCAGCAGCTGGCGATGCCGACCTGGGCCTTGTCCATGTCGGCGGTGGTCAGGCCGGTCGCATACAGCATGGCCTGCGAGGCCCCCTGGGAGGCGGGCTGTGTGATCTGGGCGGAGTACTTGTTGAGCATGTCGGGTCGATCGTCCTGCAGCAGGGATGGAGTGGTTCGCGAGGAGCCATATTAGCCGACGCCCGGAGGATGCGGGAGGTTCGCGATGGGCCGCTTGTGCAAGGGGGGCGGGACAACACACCGACGGTATTCGAGTGGTACGCCCATCGCTCCGCTCTGCGCCTCGAATTTCCTCCGGCCCGCTAACTCTCCCCGCCGTCTGAACGCAACCACGAAAACACCGAAACTCAACGGGCTGCCCGGGCAGCCTCCGACCCGGATGGGCGTGGGAACGCCAAGCGACGCCAGCCACACCCTTCATCTCCACATCCCCTGAATCCGATCCCAGGAACATGGGACAACTGCCGGCTCAGGCGGCACGCGCGGAAGTCAGAGAGCCATCCGCCGCGAGAGTTTCGTACAGCGCGATCGTTTGGGCCAGCATGTCTTGCAGGCGGTATCGGTCGACCCGAGTCACTGGTGGAACGGCACGCCGCAGCACCGCCTGGACCGTCTGTCGCAACCAGCGCTGATCTCCCACCGGAACCGCTCCCGCCGGGTACAGCGACTGCAGAATCTCGCCCACGCCGCCGTGATCGTACCCCACGACAGGCACGCCCAGGCTGAGAGCCTCCAGCGTCGTCCGGCCGAATGACTCCGGCTTCGACGACAGCGACAGCACCACCGACGACGCAGCATACACCTCCCGGATGTCCGCGCGATGCCCGCAAATTGTGATATCTGCTGACAGCCCTAATTCCCGTACCTGCTCACGCACCGTCTGGGCATACTCCCGCCGGCGCGGATCCTCGTCCCCGACGATCAGCCCATGCACCACTTGTCCTCGGTCTTTCAACTCCCGGATCAATCGCAGGAACTCGAGGTGCCCCTTCAGGCGCGTCAGTCGACCGGGCAGCGTCACCAGCGGCTTGCCTGCCAGTTGTGGAAACTCCGCTTCCCAGCGCGATCGCCAGTCGCGACCCGGACGGAAGCCATGCGGAAACTCCCGAGGATCCACACCTCGATCGATGACCTGGATCCGCTGAGGATCCAGCGCGGAAAGCCGGAGACGAGATACTCGCGGACCGAATTCGAGACGGCAATGACCGCTTCACCCCGCGTCATGATCTCGCTGAACCGGTTGACCGAATGCAGGCCATGCACCGTGGTAACGAACCGCAAACGATGCCCTGAGGGCAGACTCTTCCAGGCCAGCCAGCCGATCCACGCAGGCACGCGCGAGCGGGCATGCACGACATCGACCTGCCGTGCGACCATCAGCTTTCGCAGCGTGCCGACGTGCCGCAGCGTCCAGGGGGACTTGAGGCCGATGGGGCAGCTGATGTGCTCGCTGCCGGCATTCACCAGCGGACCCACCAGCCGACCGCCACCGCTCACCACGAGCGATCGATGTCCCCGGCGAACCAGCTCGGCGGCGACTTCGAGTGTGCCTCGTTCGACACCGCCGCTCACGAGCGACGGCACGAGTTGCAGAACAGTGAGTGGTCGTGGCGGCATATGGGCCCTGTTCAGAAAACTCAGGCAGCATCCAGAAACAGATCATGGACCAGACGGGCACACCGCTGGGCCTCCTGCAACCGCAGAGGGCGGCGGCGTTCAAAGCGTTCGCGTTCCCAGTTCTCGAAGCGAATCACCAGGCGATCCTGGATGAGCTGATCGACACCGCGCCGTCACCCGGCCTGTTCGTCGTACCGGCACGCGCAGCAGTCCCACATCGGCCCCGGACGTCAGTGCTTCATAGATCATGGAGACGCTGTCCTCCGTGACGAACACGACTTCGCTCTCGGCCATCCGCGTCCGCAGCCAGTCGGGCGTGGTGTCCTCAACAGGGACAACTTCGAGGTGTGAGAGGGGCGACAGACGCAGCCGACTGGTGAAGTCCTGCGGAGTGCGACGGGAGGTCGTCGCGACCCAGCGCTGCTGTGGGAGAAGCGTGACGAGCCTGCGAATCTGTGCGATCAATTCATCCGGCGACCAGTCGTGATGTCGTGAGGGTCCGCCGATCAGGATCAGTCCATGCCCGGTGGGGCGCGTCCGCGGAGGAACAATCGGGTTGAGTACTCCGCGTGTTGTGACAACGCCGGCGGGAGCATGCACGAGGTCGTGCTCAGGCACGAAACACAGGTCGAACCACGTCATTGGCAGTGTGGGCTTCATCAGCACGATCACGCGACCGCCTCGCGCACGTCGCGCGGCCAGAGCCGGCAGATGGGTCGCATGTCCGACCGCGACAATCAGGTCAGGATCGGGCAGCGTCGCACCGGGTCCAAACTGGCCGGTGAGGGCATCCCGAACTTGCTGCCGGTGAGGAGGAACCGCGATGGGACAGCAGGTCACGTCGCGATATTGCTTCAAGGCATCAATGAGTCCCCCGCGCCTGATTCTCGTGTCCCGGTTTGCCGTCCGTAAGTTGCCAGACGGCAAGCGAGCGTCGATCGCCGGTGGCTGGGGAACTGGGGAGAGCAGCCGTGTCCATGGCAGATCGATTGGCACTGTGTCAGGCGGCTTTTCGGCGCGAGCGGGCCTCGTACAGCCGAATGTACCCGGGACAGCTCTCGACGAGTTCGTCATGCGTTCCAGTGGCGGCGAGTCGTCCTTCATCCATGACGACGATGCGGGTGGCCAACGCGAACACGCTGGGTGAGAGCGAATGCGTGACCATCAACACCGTCCGCCCCTTGACGAACTCCTGCAGGGCCTGATGGATGAGGGCTTCACTCTGGGCGTCGATGGCAGAGGTCGCTTCGTCCAGAATCAGGATCGGCGGATTGCGAATGATTGCCCGCGCCAGAGCGATGCGCTGGCGTTGCCCTCCCGAGAGATCCCGCCCCTTTTCGCCGACGCGGGTCTCGAAGCCTTCCGGCAGGTCGCGGAGGAACGACGTGACGTGCGCTTGCGGGCCGCTTCCTCGACCTCCTGCCGGGTCGCATTCGGCTTTCCATACCGGATGTTCTCGTACAGCGTGTCGTCGAAGAGAATCGTCTCCTGCGTGACCAGCCCGATCTGCCGGCGCAGATCACGCAAGGCCACCTGCCGCACCGGAATCCCGTCGATATGCACCGCGCCGTGCTGCGGATCGAAGAAGCGGGGCAGCAGGTTGATGAGTGTCGATTTACCGCTGCCGTTCTCGCCCACAAAGGCCACCACCTCGCCATGTCCGATGCGCAGCTGCACGTGCTCCAGGGCCGGCCGTCTTCGCGTCGACCGATCGCGCCGGATACTGATAGCTGACGTCGTGGAATTCGATGCAGGACGCATGTGGCGGGAAGGGGAGCGGATTCTCGGGATCGACGACGACCGGTCGCCGGTCCATCAGACCGAACACCCGATCGATCGCTGCGGTCGAACGCTTGAGTCGTGAGTACACGGACGACAGCTTGCGGCAAGGGTCGAGTACGCCGGCCAGCATGGCGTACAGCAGCGCCAGTCGTTCGGGAGAGACCGGGTAAGATGTCAACCGCACACCCCCGACAGTCGTCGCACCCGTCGGCGCGAGGTAGGCCCCGGGCAGCATCGCCACGAATACGGCGAGCAGTCCCAGGATCTCGGTCGTCGGCTTGGTCAGGGCATCGATGCGCACCACTCGCATGGCTTTGCCGTAGTACTCCTTGTGCTCTTCGTGAAACTGCCGGCGATGACGCAGCACACACGCCGAAGGCGATTACGATCTTCAGCCCGTCGAACGTCTCTTCGAGTACCTTGTAGATGCGCGACATGCTTTCCATCATCCGATGGCTGGCGCGCTTGAGCATCTTCCCATAGCGGTAGAAGGCGTAACCCATCACCGGCACGAAGATCAGCGACAGCAGCGTGAGTTGCCAGTTGATGAACAGGGCACACACGATGCAGGCCCCGGCTTTCATCGGTTCTCGCACCAGCTTCCCGCCGAGCAGTTCCAGGCCCGTGGTCATCTGCTGCATGTCGAAGGTGAACCGCGACATGAGGTCGGCGGTCCCGTCGGCGGAGAGTGTCTGATAGTCGAGCGTCAGCACCCGGCGGAAGCACTGCTTGCGAATCGACATCATCACCAGTTCGACGATGCTGCCGACCAGTACGTCCTGGATGAAGATGAAGATGCCTTTCAGAACCGTCGCCACGAGCAGCAGAAACAGGATGAGTGCAAATGTCTCGAACCGGTCCTTGGGCACCCAGGGCATGACGTAGTACTGCACCCAGGTCATCGCCAGGTGCGTCCGCCGGGCGTCTGTCAGCTTCTGCGCGTTATCGATCCGCTTCTGCAGCTGATCCACCAGGGCCAGGTCGTCTTTGGGCTGCTGGGCCTCGAGTTCCGCAATGCGGACATTCAGATCGACCAGGTACGATTCCTTATCCGCAATCGTCACCTCGGCCTCGCGGAGGCCAGCGTCGACGTACTCATGGAGATCCTGGCGATTGAGCAGGACCTTCACGACGGGAAACGCGACCGACAGGTTGGCGCTCCACAGCACAGCGACGAGCAGGCCGAAACCCGCCGAGAGCATCAGCTTCTTACGGTGCGGCCACAGAAACGGAATGAGTCGCGTCAAGCCATCCACAGAGGCATCCATGCAAAATGAGGCGAGCGGCTGTGCCGGCGCGGAAGTGCCCCCTCACCCATTGTCAAACGGGGCACTTAAGGGGCGGGATTAGACACCGATTGCCGGGTGCTGTCCAGACGGATCATCAGACGCCTGCGGTCCGGGCAGGGTCTCAGCGCCGGCGACGTGACGCCCGGTAGCCATATTCGATGGCGAACCACTCGGCAAACCGTTCCCGGTCACGAGAGTTCGAGTTCCGGCAATCGAAGACATGCCCGATCTCGTGGATCAGGATGTTGTTGAGGTAAAAGTCCTTGAGGGCCCGCTCGGTCCACTGCAGGCACCACAGCCTGCCGTCCTGATACCAGCGCCCACCGTACATCCGGGACTCGACCAGCTGTGCGGGCCGGGGGGGACGGGAGTACATCTCGATCAGCGTCTCCTCGATGGGGTACAGGTACACCGTGGCTCCCCACTGCAAACCATAGCAGGGAAACAGGCTGCGCTTGCGCGTCATCCGGCTGAGTTGCACGACCTCCAGCGGGGCCAGAAATCCCCCAGGCAGCTCCTCGATCCGTTCGGCGACTTCCTGCACCGTGACCGGGTGCATGTAGCCGCTACCCGGTGACTGGGACAGAACTTCGACATGCGGCCGGCCTGTGGGTTCGTGCCAGACGTCCGGTGCGAAGAACGGTTCGCCCTTGCGTTCGGCGATCAGCGACGACCGGGCCGACTTCCCGCGAAGCATTCGCTGCCGGGCATATCGTGGCGGGGAGGAATTGTGTCCGCGCTTCTGGGAGTGTCGGCGACCAGAGTGATGTCGATGGGCCATAACGGATGCCTTCAGGACAACCCCGCTCGAACGGCTTGCTCCAGCCAGATCGCGCGAAATCTAACCCGCCATCCGTGACCCCTCCTCTCCCGACGTGGACTGCGACTTGAGCCAAAATCGATGACTTGGCGATTTCATGCTAAGCCATCCGATAGGCCGTTGGCAACGTGTACATCGCAAGTGTCTGTGAGGCGTTTGTTTACGTCACAAAATGGCCACCAGGAAGATTCTGGACACGAGACGAGAAGGCAGACTCCCGCCGGTCAATCACTGCAACATCCATCTCCCATGGAGGTTAGGGAGGCATGCAGTTGACTAGATAACATGGGTCGATTGCGTAGAGTGTGATCGCGTGTACACGGCCTTGGGCATGGTCCATTCGCTCCGAGCGAGCATTGAGATTGCAGATGATCGGGGACGCTCTTCGACCCGTCTTCCATAGTCGCGGCTGCCAGCGTCGACATCAGTGCTCAGGACACTCACGCAAAGTCGCAGGGTACGCTGAGCGATGTTCGCGGTGTCACACCTTGGGGTGGGGTGCCACTGGCTTTGCCAGTGCCACGTCTGGAGGTCGCACTCGTTGTGACACACTGGCGGAGCCAGTGGCACCCGCACGCTCAATCACCCACCGAGGGAGGCAGCGCCCCGACCTGCTTGGGCCCCTTGGTGTCCCGGGGGATCGCAGTACGCACATCCTTGAGTGTCGGCCGCAGGTACCCAGGCTGATCGGGGTCCTCGGACGCGAACGGGACACTCACATGCGTGCGGCCGTCCTGACGAAACAGATCGAGTTCGCCCAACTCCGGATTCCCCGGCTCGGCGCGCTGCGTCCAGTTCCAGCGGGAACTGCCCAGTGCCTGCTCAAACATTCGCTGCCAGTTTTCCGCGCGCGGCTCCTCGATTACGGCCTCTCCACCAGCCAGAGACGCAAACAGATTCCGATCAAACGCCACGCCGACACTTTGCAGGGATGTCCTCGGTGCGAACACAATGCCCCGCTGCAACCGGTGAAAGGTATTGTTCCGCAGCACGATATCGCTGATGTCGGCTGTGGACGGTCCGAAGGAGATCGCTCGATCCAGGTTGTCGAACAGGCACTCCCGCACTTCCACGCCGGACACATCATCCTGAAACTCAATGCCCGCATTCATGGCCCCGATGAAACGGCACTTCAGCACGAGGATTTCCTTCGTCGGTGTGGTGCCCTCAACAAGGCGTATCCCTGCGGCCGAAGGACTCCCGGGACGAAAAGCCATGTTCCTCAGCGTGACCCGATCGACATTCGAGAACCCGGTCACCCCCTTACCTTCCAGACCAAGGGAAGTGAATCCGCTCACCTGCAGATCCTCCAGCGTGAGTCCGACCAGATATCCCCCCAGGCGAATGGCCACCGGGCCTGGTGCTTCGATCCGAAAGCCCTTGAGCCGGAAGCCCTCGACCCCGTACAGCTCCACCGCCGGTTGCTGATGGGGCGGTGCCAGGATGGCCGGTGGATGATCCTCGCAGATCAGTTCCACGCCCCGCGGGATGGTTCCGAACTGCGTATTGTCGAGCACAATGGACTCGGGATACTTCGCTCCTCCGGCCACGCGGATGATCTGTGTCTCGCGCTTCGTCATCGGGTTGTGCGTCAGGCGCACATGGTCGAGTGCTTCCCGAATCGTGGCAAAGTGTCCGGTGGGTCCGACGGTCAGGTCCTCGCGGGGCATCGGCACTGGCCGCACGACGGCAGCCGCCCCAGTAGATAATGGGCCGCGTCGGGCAGCAATTCCTGCACCGCCCGACATCGGACGAGGCTTCGCCGGCTGACTCGCTGAGGCCACAGACGGTGCACTTCCGGAAGGGTCGGGTAGTTGCTCAAGCAGGAATCCGATCACCGCGAAGATGGTCGCGATTCCAACAGCGACGCAGGTGACGAAGAACAGACTGCGGCGACTTTGTGCCGCACGGCGACGCATCGAGGCACTCGAACTCTCGCCCGCGATGAGGGCGGAGTCCGTGACCACAAGTTCCGATTCGGTGGTGCTGACCGCTGTGTCGGCCGGCAGCAGATCGAGGACGGGAGCCGGCCCTTGTGAGGCGGTCGAGGGCCGCTTCGCACGTTGACGGGACGGCGTCGTTTGCGTCGATTCCGCATGCAGCTGTTTCAGGAACCCTTCCAGTTGCGGCTCTACCTGGGCGACGGCTGTACCGGTCGGTATCGATCGAGGCTTGTTCTGCACGGCCGCTGGACGACGAGGCTGTTCACGTTCAGAGGCCCGCTGAGTTCGCTGGATGTTGCTGCGCACCGTTGCGTTCCGAAGTTCGGGAAACTGCTCCCCAAACGCCTGTAGTAACTCTTTGGCTGATGAAAACCGCTGGTCGGGATTCTTGGCCATCATCCGTTCCAGCAGACCGATCACCCCGAGCGGAAGGTCCTTGCGGAAGTTGGTGATGGGAGCCGGCTCGCGCGTTTGATGCGCCAGCAGTCGCTGGGCAAGCGTGCCTTCCGGAAACGGAGCCTGACCGCTGAGCAGATAGTAGAACGTGCAGCCGAGACTGTAGATGTCGGCACGGGCATCGACCCGATGGCTGTCGACCGCCTGTTCCGGAGAGAGGTAGTCGGCCGTCCCCAGCACTTTTTGATTGTGGTCGATCGTCAGCGATTCCTGGTCCGACTCATCGAAGAAGCGGGCCAGTCCCAGATCCAGCAGCTTCACGACCCCCTGGTTATCGACGAGCAGATTAGTGGGCTTGATGTCGCGATGAATGAGCCCCGCCACATGCGCATGGCTGAGCCCCGCCGCCGCCTGCATGATGTAGTCCACCGCGACAGGCAGCGGGAGCGGGCCTTTCTCCTCGACGACCTGCTGGAGATTGGCACCCTCCACATATTCCATGACGAGAAAGTGAATCTCGGTTCCGGCTTCGGTTTCCTGATCGACGTCGTATGCTCGCACGATGTTCGGATGGTCGAGGGCCGCAACCGCCTGCGCCTCGCGATGAAAGCGCCCCAAGGCCGACGGATCCCGCGTCTGCTTTGTGGGCAGCACCTTGACGGCACACTGGCGTCGCATCACCAGGTGTTCCGCCAGGTAGACCGTGCTCATCCCCCCTTTGCCCAACTGGGAGAGGAGGCGGTACTTCCCCAGCCGAAACCCTTTGGTCTTGCCCTGCAACAGCTTGCGTGCCTGCCAGGTCGTCAGCTGCCCTTGCTGGACGAGCTGCGAAGCAAACTCGGTTCCGTTGGTGGCGTCTCCCGCCCGCTCACGATAGTCCGCGACAAGCTGATCGATGCGCACCGAGTCCATCAGCCCGCTGCGTCGCAGTAAACCGGCGAACGAACTCAGGCTGAGGTTCATGGACATCGAACAACTCGGGAATCGAAGCCGCTCTCCCCGCACCTGTGGAGACAGGCAGCCGGAATGCGGACTTGCTCACTAACGACAGGTTTCAGTCTGACAGACATCGCCTCACGGGCCGACTTCGTCCCAGCGACGCCGACGGACACGAACGTGCCCCATCGGACGACTCGGAACCCGCAGACTGGATTGTGACCACTGTACCGCCCACCCACAATCGCTGTTAGCGAAAGCAGCGGACATTGGTGGAGTCCCCCCGGCATTTGCGGGGGTTGCTTCAAGCCTTGGGGAGCTGAGGGTGACGTGGCAACGCGCCTGTAATACCATGGAGTGCATGAGCGTGGACCGACCGACCCGCGTGCGCAGGATTGTGGGCTTTTGGCAGCATCGCCCTGCTGACCGGAACGATTCTGCTGCTTATTCTGCTGGCATCACGCACCCATCCGGGACAACTTCCGGTCTCCCGCCTGATGGATCGCCGGCCCACCGCCTGGTTCGGCCTGTCGCTGATGTTGTTGATGGGAGGGGCCTGGGCCCTCAGGCGCGAACCCGAATCCTCAATCGAGTGGCAGCCCTCCGTGGACGGCCTGAGGTTCCACACGGCGAACTTCTACACAAAAGCCGGCTGCCATTTGTGCGAACAGGCCGAGGCGATGCTCCGTGACTATCAGTCGTGGCTGCCTCCGCTCACTGTCGTCGACATCAGCCAGCATCCCGACCTGGAGACTCGATTCGATACTTGTGTGCCGGTCCTCGAACTGGATGGTCGTGTTTACTTTCGTGGACGGGTCAATGAACTGCTGCTCCAGCGTCTCATTGAAGGCACGCCGCCGCTGGAGAAGGTCGAAGCGTAATGTCCGGCCGCCGGGTCATCACTCGTGTGCCCTTGTTGTTCACGCTGATCGCCGTGGCATGGGCCGGCCTGCTGCCTTGTCGCTCCATCGCCGGAGAGAACACCGATGATGCGCCAATCTCCTGGCATACCGGGAGTCTGTTCCGCCGGGAACTGGAGCGTCCCGTCAACGTCATTCGCACGAGCGTCACCGTGCGTGAGATGATCGCGCGACTGGGCAAACTGCATCAGGTGGCGATCCTGTTGGATCGCCGGATTGACCCCGACCGCATCATTGATGTGCAGCTCACGCAGACGACGTTACTCGAAGGGCTCTCCCTGCTCGCGGCGCAGCTCGATGCCGATATCGCAACCGTCGGCAGTACAGTCGTCATTGGACCGCCGCAGGACGTCGATCGCACGCTGACCCTGATCCGGCGAATGCATGACGAGACTCGCGCACTCCATGATCCGCCGGCGAAACCACAAGCGGTCGATTGGTCCCACAGACACACCTTCGCGTGGGAAGATCTGGCCCGCCCGATCGACGTCCTCGAGGTGATTGCCGATCGCGGAAGCGTTGAACTCGAACAGGCCGATCTGGTCCCCCATGACCTGTGGGCGGCCGGAAGTTTGCACGATGTCACTGTGCCCGAGGCTCTGATGCTGGTGCTGGGTCAGTATGACCTGGCCTGCCGGATCAGTGACGACGGCCGCCGGGCCGAAATCTATCGCGAAGCGGGGAGGATCACATTTGAGCAACGACGCACTCCCCGTGGAATGAACGCGGCCGAAGCGGCGGACCTCGTCCAGCGCGAGTGGCCGCAGGCCATCGTGAAGGTTCAGGGACGACAACTGCACATCGAGGCGACGGCCCTCGAACACGAGCGGATTGCCGAATCCCTTAATCCCGCCCGCCGTCGACCTGAGCAAACGGGCGACGTTTCGCTCGGCCCGCTGGAGCGCCGTCAGTTCACGTTTCAGGTGGTCCGCAAGCCGCTGAGTGCCGTGATTCGCACACTCGAAGCGAACGACATGATCGTGGAGTACAATGCCGCCGCCCTCCGCGCGGCCGGGATCGATCTCGATGAGAAGGTCTCGCTCAAGCTGGAGAAAGCCTCCGCCGCCGAGCTGTTTCAGGCACTGTGTGAGCCATTGGGGATCCAGTATCGGATCAACGGCAAGACGGTTTCGCTGTCACCGGGTCCGTGACCTGATTGTTGTGTGCCACTGGATTTTCCAGTGCAACATCATGTGATTGCAGTGGTCGTGACGCACTGGTGGAGCCAGTGGCACCCGTCTCCACTACCACTACGAGCGCTGAGATGAGCGCGCTTTGGCCGCACGGCCCACCGGGATGTGCGGCTGCGGGATGGCACTTGACGGCGCGCTTTGTCCTCCGCGCACAGCTTGCAGCGCCAGGCGATGCCATGCCTTCCGCGAGATGGCTTGTTCGGGAATGTCGAACTGCAGGGCCGTCATTGGTCGGCTCCGCGAGAGTCCTACCGTGCGCAGCAAGGCCCCCAGCACACCACCCCTGCCGATGCTGATCAGGCGGGCCTCTCCCGGGAAAGCCGACAGATGCGTCTGCAATGCGTCGAGAGGGAATCGATCGAGGACGATCAGCGATCGGTGCGGCTTGAGGCATGCCAGCAGATTGGCCGTCGCGGTACACGCTTCCGGAGTACGCAATGGGCCGAGGTAGATGTCGGAATGTCGCAGCAGAATGCCGTCAAACGATTGGGCCATGAACGGAATGCCCGCATGCAGAATGGCCGGCTGCAATGCGGGGATGTCATCGGACTCCTGGTTCGTCGGGGAACCATCGAACAGACCAAAGGCGGTGATGCCCTGCCTGCGCAGTTGCAAGACTACCTGGTCCTGTGGAGAGCCGATGTCCAGCACGCGGGACGAAGTGTCCAGCCGGAAGAGTCGCGGGATGTCGCGACGAGCGGCATGTGTGAGCGTACTGTATTGAGTGCCTGGCGCAGGCATCGTTCCCCACCTCCGTGTGAGCGACTGGGTCCGGGGCGATCTCCAAGAGCGTTCGCTCGATCGGCCGATCGCCTCGCGCGAGTCGGCTCCCAGGACGGACCTGTTTCGGGACGGCCCGATGGAAACCGAACTTCTCCACTCCTAGAATCGACGAGTGGCCCGCGAATCTTGGGCTTTTTCCTGATTCAGCCGGGGAAGTGACCGCTGATGTGTGTCCCCCGAGACGACCTGGCGTGAGGCAAATGGCGGATTTTCAGAGTGTTGCGAAAGTTGATGACATCCCGGAAGGACAGGGGCGGGCCTTTCCGGTCGATGGCCGTATGGTCGCCATCTTTCGCGTCGATGGGGAGTTCTTCGCTATCAACGATACCTGTCCGCACATGGGTGCGTCGCTCGCCGAAGGGGACGTGGAGGGAACTGCAGTCTGGTGTCCCTGGCATGCTTGGCGCTTTTGTGTGAAGGATGGTACCTGGCTGGATAACCCCAAGGCCCAGTTGCGGACCGACTGCTATCCACTGCGCGTGCAGGACAGTGAGATCCAGATCCAGTTGCCCGATCCCCCGGCCGGGTGAGTCGGTCGGCAATCAGCCTGGACCGGGAAGAGTCTCCTTTTTCCTCGTCGCCTGCTGTGTTAAGATAGCGTGAAGAGCCAGTGGACGGGCATCCATTCGCGAGGAGAGCATTTAACCGTACCGTGCGGGGGCTGATCCATCGATGATCGAGGCGTATCATGGGGATCAGCCATTTCTGTTTGTCAGCTATTCGCACGCGGACAGCGAATTGGTGCTGGCCGAGATCGAGGCCATCCATGCCCAGGGGTTTCGCCTGTGGTATGATGAAGGGATCGCACCGGGAAACGAATGGCCCGAGGAGATCGCACGGGCCCTCGATGGCAGCGCTCTGTTTGCGGTGTTCATCACGCCGCGCTCGGTGGCTTCGCCCCATGTGCAGAATGAGATCAACTTCGCGCTCAACCGCCGCAAGCCCTTCCTGGCGGTCTATCTGGAAGACACCATCCTGCCGGTCGGCCTCGAGCTGCGGATGGGTGACATCCAGGCGGTAAAGAAGTTTCGGATGGAACCTGCGCGGTATGCGCAGAAGCTGAGCCGGGTACTCTCCGCGATGCTGGGCACTCCCGGAACTGCCACTACCCCTGAAATCACGTCCACAGACACGGTGGTGATTCCTACACTTCCGGCAGCACCGACCCCTCCGGAGACAGAAGTAACCGAGATTGCTCCGAAGGTCGCGGTCACGCCAACCCCGGCACACGGGGTGAGCCGCGTGGCCTTGAGAATCACCTCACCCACCGGGGAGAGAAACCTGTGCGTGATGGCAGGCGAGCGGTTCCGACTGGGAAAGGATCGGGACAACGATGTCGTGATTCGCGCCTATCCGCGCTCTCCGGAGAACGATCAGCTCTCCATGAAGATCAGCGGACATCATGCAGAGGTCGTCTTTGAGGGCGGAGAGGTCCTCTGGAAAAACGCGAACTGCGCAACGGCTCCCTCGTGGCAGGGAAGACGCTGGGAGCCAGTGAACAGATCCCGTTGCAGAATGGCATGGCGGTTCGCCCTGCGGAGGGGCCAACGCTGCTGGTCGACCTGTATCACCAGAATGCCTTTGACCCCCAGGGCGATTATGCCGCCTTCGGTGTGGACCCTGATGTGACCGCCAGTGCACGGAACTTGCCCACGAGTGTGACGGCGGCACGACTTCGCCGTACCGATGACCTTGCCGGCTTTGAACAGTACATCCTGTTTCCACGCAGCCTGCTCATCGGCCGGGACCTGAACAGTCCCGTGCTGATTCCCCATCCCTCCGTGCTGGAGCAGCATGCACGTCTACACCTGTTGCAGGGGGGATTATGGATCGAACCATCCGCGCGTGCGGCGACGCTGATCGTCAACGATCGGACCCTCAAGGTCCACGAGCTGGCCGCCGTCATTCCGGGAACCCGCATCCAGTGCGGCGATGTTCGAATCGAAGTGACGCCCCGCTTCCAGTACGGATTGAACTGGCTGGAACCGTCATAGGACAGAGCCTCTGCCAGAACAGACCGCACGAACGTCGTACCGATTGAGGACTGCTGATACGATTGCCTCGTCTGCACCAACAAACGCTGAGGGCCACGCAATGTTTTGCCACGAATGCGGAGCACAACTTCCCGAGAGCAGCAAGTTCTGCTCCAGCTGCGGAACGACATTGCATGTACCGGCGGGAGGAACGGCTCCCCAAGCCCCGGTGGCTCCCCCTGTGGCACCGCCCGCGCCCCCGAAAACCGCACCCGTACGAACTCCCAGTGCACACCAGGAGACACCGCATCCCAGCCGCTTCGAGACCCTCAGCGGTCGCTCGACAAGTATTGGCGGCGAGGGAGAGTTTGTGCAGCAGACGCTGCAACCCGGGCAGATCTTCGGAGAGCGTTACGAAGTGGTCCGGCTCATCGGCCAGGGGGGCATGGGCCAGGTGTACGAGGCCCTCGACACGATGCTGGATGAACGGGTCGCCCTCAAGCTGCTGCTCACCTCGATGCAGCGTGATGAGCGCGCCCTTAAACTCTTTGTCCGTGAGGCCAAGGTGGCACGCCGCCTCTCGCACAAGAACATCGTTCGAGTGCACGACATGGCGATCATTGACGGCGTCCCCACCGTCTCGATGGAACTGGTCGATGGCGTCAGCTTCCGCCAGTTCATCAGCGCCCGAAACCGTTCCCAGAAACCCCTGACGCTCAAGGAGGCATTGACGTTCGGGATCTCTGTCTGCAACGCCATGGAGCACGCTCACGAGATTACCGTGCACCGGGACCTCAAACCGGAGAACATCCTCATCAGTCGCAAAGGAGGCGTGAAAGTTACCGACTTCGGCATCGCCCGGCTGATCCATGGCCGCTCCAACATTACGACCTCAGCCATGGGGACTGCCTACTACATGGCTCCCGAACAGCTGCGGGGGGACGACGCACTCGACCATCGGGCGGACATCTACTCGCTGGGAGTCATTCTGTACGAAGCGATGACAGGGCACGTGCCTGTCGGACGATTTCGCGATCTGAAGGAGGTGCGCGACGAGGTGCCCGATCATGTGAACACCGCCGTCATGTCCTCACTGGAGACCGAGGTGAAGCGTCGCCCGGAGGACATGGCCGAACTGCGATCGCTGCTGAAGGGGGAATCCGCCGGTTCCATCACCATTGGAGAGGAGAAGGCTCCCAAAAAACCAAAAGCGACGAAGCCGGCTGCCGCGGCAGCACCTGCACAGGAGGATGACGGAACCTACAAACTCAGCGGTGGGGGTGCCTCCTCTGGTGCACCTGCCGCACAGACGGCTGGGCCGACACCTGAAGAGCAGAAGGCCGTGCGCGATCTGCTGGCCCAGTTGCCCCACGATCTCGACTCGATCACTAAGGGGCAGGAGATGCTGGTGACCATCCAGGCGGCGTTGCTGTTCACGCTCGCACAGTCGGCCTTAAAGAAAGCGGGCAAGGACAATCTGGCCGCACAGTTCGAACGGGGCCAGAAAGGTGCCCTGTCGCTCATCAAGTCCTGGAACACCCTCAACAGCCTGCTGGTGCGCATGCTCGTCCGCATGGTGGCGGGCAACATCGGCCAGGTCAAACAGTTCATCAAGCAGTATTGGAAGAGCAACATCGACATTCTGCGTCTGCTCGTCCTGCAGGAACCGATCGGGAAGACCCTGGACGACATCGAGCGCGAAGTAGAAGATGCCCTCCACATCTGTAAGAAGCTCAGCGACGGCATTAAAACCTGACGAACCATTCCTGTCGAATGGCTGTCAGTTCATCGTGCGTGAGGAGTGTGATTTCGCGTAACATCTCCCCGGGCAGTGCCTGCACCCGCGAAGTCGCGGGGCGGGGATCCAGACGAAGTAGGCCCAGTTCTGGATTCCTGCCTTCGCGGGAATGACGAAAAGGACACCGTATCCCCTCACCGGACTCTCAACGGCGACCCCCATGGACGAACGACTGACGTGTGAGCAGTTTCCCAAGGGATCGGCGTATCACCCAGACTGGCTCATCGCCGGCGTCAGTGGCGGGGCGAACCCTCTGTGGCTCACCGAGTGGCTGAGCGAAGTGCTGGATCTGCGGCCCGGCATGCGGGTACTCGATCTGGGCTGTGGGCGGGCTCTGTCCTCGATCTTTCTGCATCGTGAGTTCGGTGTGGAGGTCTGGGCCACCGATTTGTGGTTCAGTGCGAGTGAGAACCTCCAGCGGATTCGCGATGCAGGCGTCGATCGTGCCGTCTTCCCCATCCATGCTGATGCGCACGACCTGCCGTTCGCCGAAAGCTTCTTCGACGCGATCGTGTCCATCGACTCGTTCTTCTATTACGGGACCGACGATCTGTACCTCAACTATGTGGTTCGCTTCGTGAAGCCGGGTGGTCCGATCGCCATCGCCGGGGCCGGACTTATGGGCGAGTTCCAGGGTCCGCTCCCCGAGCATCTCCGCGCCTGGTGGGAGCCTGAGCCGGGCATGAGGTGCCTCCACTCGGCCGACTGGTGGCGCGGGCACTGGGAACGTTCAGGCATCGTGTCTGTGGAATTGGCCGACACCATGCCCGATGGCTGGCAGCGCTGGCTGGACTGGCAGCGAGTCGCCTGTCCTGACAACCATATCGAAATGGAGGCAGTCGCTGCCGACGGCGGCGACTGGATCGGGTATGTCCGCGCCGTCGCGCGGCGGCGACCCGACGCACGACTGGAAGACTTTAGCGTCACCATTCCTGCACAGTACGCGCGTCGCGACATGTTGCGTTGAGGCATCCCCTGTGCAGCCGGCACGCGCGACCCCAAGATCGCCCCGCCGCCGGATGCAATGGGTCAGTCACTCCAGCCATCGGGAGGAGTGAACTCGAAGCGGTCGCACTGTCTGAAAAAGGATAGCGGGTTGTCATACACGATCTTGCGGATCATCCTCTCAGTGTGACCGCGGTGACGCATCTCCTGGATGAAGTCCGGCACGGCCAGGGGCTGCGATGGTCCCCAGTCCCCCGCCGAGTTCACACAGATGCGCTCGTCCCCATAGCGCTCGATGATGTCGGCCGCGCGAGCCGGTGTGCACTTGGTCGTGGGGTACAACGTCATCGCACACCAGTGGCCCGCCTCTTGGCGAGCCGCACCGTGTGCTCTTCCACATGGTCGATGAGCACACGCTCGGAGGGGATGTCGCTGCGTTCGGCGAGCATGTCCACAATCATCCGCGTCCCCTTGTACTTGTCCTGCAGGTGCGGCGTATGGATGAGCACCAGCTCGTCAGTCTTGGCAGCCAGTTCGAGATGCTCGCGGAAGATGGTGCACTCGTTGGGTGTGTTTTTGTTGAGACCGATCTCACCAATCCCCAGCACACCCGGCTTCTGCAGAAACTCGGGAATCATCGCGATCACCTCGCGTGAGAGGCTCACGTTCTCGGCCTCTTTGGCATTGATGCACAACCACGCGTAGTGCTGAATGCGACTCCAGCCGGCCCGTCGGGGCTCGAACTCCGTCAACTGTCGGAAGTAGTCGCGAAAGCCCTCCACCGACCCCCGATCGAACCCGGCCCAGAACGCAGGCTCACTGACGGCGACGCAGCCCATCCGCGCCATCCGCTCGTAGTCGTCGGTCACCCGCGAGACCATGTGCACATGGGGGTCGATGAAGTACATGAGGCTTACTGTCTGGGTTGGCGTCGCGGTTAAATGGACGGCTCAGCCGGCCCGTCCCCGATCCAGTATATCCCCCTCGCCGCCTCGCCGACACCGGCCGGGAGCTATGAGAGGCGAGTGGCGAACACACCTGACTCGCATCTCGCTGCCTGCTCCATTCATCGCGCCTGAGCGCCGGTGGGAGGTTGATGTGTTGACGAGTAACGCCGTTTTCCCCATTCGTCCTTGGCCCAGTGCCCCTGCACTTCATCATACAACAATCCTTGTTCGTCAATCGTCATTCCCCCGACCGAGGGAGTCGGTCGCTTGGGAAAAGGGACGACGAAAGGGTGGTATCGTGCGATGTCAAAGTTGTGTCGTCTATGGCCTCCGTGCGGCGGGATGACAGTAACAACTGGCGACCGGCGAGACATCGGCCCGCGACCATGCCTGCTTAACCTGCGCCGTCATGGCCTGTGCCTCTTCGGTTTTCTGCTGTCCCTGCAACGACTGCTGCAGTCCCAGCAGCGACCACGCGTTTCCAGGATGTCGCTCGAGGTCCGCCCGGTACACGCCCTCAGCCTCGGCATGATGTCCGTCCGCCAGCAGCAGCGCCCCGAGTGCATGGCGCACCGGCTGCATCCAGCCGGGGGGCTCGTCGTATGCGAGCTGCTCCTCGAGTAGCACCGCCTGCCGCAGCAGATCGAAGGCCTCCTCATGCCGACCTTCACGGTATGCCAGTTCCCCTTGGGCCATGGAGCGGGCGACGGCCACCACATCGGCTGCCGCGTTGTTGCCCATCTTCCACTCGTCGGTGAACTGAGCAGACACATCATCCAGCAGTGCGAGCTCCTGCCGCGCCTCCTCGGTACGTCCCAGGTTGGAGAGCGCCACCGAACGTGCGAAGTGCCTCTCGGCCCGGCTGAGCAGACGCCATTCCTGAGGCTCAGGCTCCGCCAGAATGTCATCCCACTTGCCGAACCGCAGCAACACATGCAAGGTCGTCGGCGTGAAACCATCGGCGACAGCGGCGAAGTTCTTGAGGAACTCCGGCGGGATGTCGGCCTCAATTCTTCGCGCGGCGGCGAGCGCCTCCTGGGAGTTTCCCTGCATCATCGACACATAGGCCAGAAAGTGCAGGTCGTGCAGAAAGTAGATGTTGTAGAACTCGGGGGGCGGAGCCAGCTTGAAGTATGCCTCGTCCGCAGCAATCGCCCGGCGGTTCGCTTCGGCGGCTTCGTCGTACATTCCCGTGCGGATGTAGATGTGCGAGGGCATGTGTACGAGATGACCCGAACCCGGGATCAGCGTTCCCAGTCGCTCGGCCGCCGGCAGTCCTTTCTCGGGCCACGGTGAGGCTTCGATCGCATGGATATACAGGTGGTTCGCACCGGGGTGTTGCGGATTCGTCGCCATCACCTTCTCCAGCACGGCGAGAATCTCGAACGCCCGGCCCTTCGGCTGCGCATCACCGGTCCACAGGTCCCACGGCTGCAGGTTCATCAGCGACTCAGCGAACAGTGTCCCTACGTCGGTATCGTCCGGGTGCTGATGCCACGCCGCTTCCATGGCGTCCGCATAGCGCTGGTCGAGCGGCGCACGATCTTCGGGAGCGGGCCACTCGTAGCGCTGGCTGACGGCCCGGATCAGCGCCTGTTCGACGGGCGTCTCGGTATCGATCGCTGCGAGGGCCTGCTTCGCCGCCTCGTACGCGAGACGCGATTGTTCTTCACCCATTTCCGGGTTATTGATGTGCATGCCGCCGCATACGCGGCTCCCCACCACGCCATGGCACAGGAGGGATCGATCTCAGCGGCCTTTTCAAACGAGCGGATCGCCTCATCATGGTTGAACCCATAGACGAGCTGCATCCCCTGATTGAACCAGCGCTGTGCTTCCGGTGAGCTGGTCGTCACCGAGCGTGTGTATCCCGAAAAGCCGGGATAGAGGCCCGCCGGACGGTCGCCGGCCGGGGCGGTCTTCGTGACAGGGTCCGGTGCTGCGACCCGGAGTGCCTGACTTGAACCAGGCTCATCCACGGCCAGACCCAGCGCCACAGTGGTAACCGCGATGAGCGTCAACCCGCTAACTGCAATGATTCGATCCATGAGAATCTCCTTCGTCTTCACGATGTCCCGTGATAGTAAGTGCCGTCATCAACCCGCGCGCGGTCAGGGTTCGCCACGGTGAACCGTCTGCGGAGAGAACGCCGGCAGACACACGGCGATGTACTCGGCCCCTTCCGCGGTCGGCGTGCTGTAACGGACACGCTCCCCCGCCGCGACGACGACTGCCTGACCGTCTCGAAGATCCAGCACTCCTGCGTCCGTTTCCACCCGCAGCAGTCCGCGCAACACCAGTGTGATCTCCTCGAACTCGGGCTGCTGGAACGGCTCTTCCCAGCCCGCGGGCGATACCATCCGGGCAATGCTCACCGCGTCATGTCCCGAACTGGCGCGTCCGGCAAACTCCTCGATGCGCTTGGGCTTGTTCCCCGCCGCCGTCACGACGATGGGCCGTTCAATGAGTCGCGGCATGGAACACCTCGGTTTCGGGGATCAGAGGGCTGGTCTCGACCATCTCAGGTTGCCGGGAGATCGCGCCCGTCGATATCCGCGGCGACCAGCGGGGAACGAACATCGGAACTGCACGCCGGTACTCCTGGTACTGCCGTCCGAAGTGAGCAATCAGGTCGCGTTCCTCCATCAATGTCGCGAGCCCCATGTACATCGTCAAGACTCCGGCGAACAGCAGATGCCCGACCGTCATGATCGGCGTCGCCCAGAAGGCAATTCCCCACCCAATATACAGCGGGTGACGCACATGCTTGTACAGCAGCGGAACGCGAAACGGCAGTGCCGTGTAATCGCGGCCCCGGAAGTAGAGCCACACCTGCCGCGTGCCGAACAGATCGAAGTGGTCGATCATCAGACTGACGATCGGGATCAGCAGCCATCCCAAGGTGAACAGGCCCCACAACAGCAGGCGTCCCGCAGGCCGCTGCACGTCCCAGATGATGGCGTCGATCCCGCGCCACTGCCACATCACGAACAGTGTGACCAGACAACTGACAAGCACATAGGTGCTGCGTTCAATCGGCTTGGGTACAATCCGCGTCAAGACGCGCTTGAAGGCGGGCCGGGCCATCACGGAATGCTGCACGGCGAACAACCCCAACAGCAGCAGATTGATCAGCACCGCTGCCCGTGTGGACGTCCCCTCCACGATCGTATCGATCGATTTGGGGACCAGCAGATTGCCGACGAAGCCCGCCATCCAGGCGAAGGTGACCAGAAACAGCAGGTGGCAGCCAATACCGTACAGCAGAAACAGTGAGCGTTTCATGGCGGTTTCCTTCAGAACAAGAGACTGTCGAGACCCGGAGTGACGACCGGATGCGTGTGGAACACTGCGGTGATTATCGGCCGCAGCGCCGACTTGAATAGTTGACTTGAGGTCAACTCCCGGGTTGACTTGTGGTCCCGTACGTGTTTAGCGTGCGGTGGATTGATCTTGCAAGTTTTGTTGGGTTTGCGATCCTCTTGTTCGGAGGATGGCGATGTCGGAAGGGAAACCGACATACGGGGAGTTGGTGGTGCTGGTCGAGCAGCAGGCGGTGGAGATTGCGCGGCTCACGCAGCGGGTCGCCGAACTCGTGGGGCACGTGCAGACACTGGAGGAGCAACTGCAGGCCGCGCATCGGCAGACGGCCCCGTTTCGTCGGCGGGACCGACTCAAGAAGCCCGAGTCCGAGAAACAACGTCCCGGCCGCAAGGAGGGACACGAAGGGGCCTATCGCCAACGGCCCGAGCAGATCGACGAACACATCGAGGTTCCGCTGCCGTGCTGCCCGCACTGTGAGGGCGAGTTGAGCGATCTTCAGCAGCGGGACCAGTACCTCGAAGAAATCCCTCCGGTGCGGCCCCGGTGCTTTCAGATCACCACGTGGACTGGCGTGTGTCCGGAGTGCGGGCCTGTCCAGAGCACGCACCCCTTGCAGACCTCGACGGCGGTGGGGGCAGCGGGAAATCACCTCGGGCCTCGGGCGCAGGCGTTGGCCCTGCTGCTTTCGCATCGGTCGGGACTGACGATGCGGCGGACGTGTCAGGCCCTGCAGGATCTGTGCGGTCTGAGACTCTCGCCAGGGGGACTGGCCCAGCTCCTGCAGCGGGCGGCCGGTCGACTGGAACCCGTCCACGGGCAACTCATCCAGCAGATTCGCCAGAGCGCGGCGGTGTTCGCTGATGAGACCCGCTGGTATGTGGGCGGGCCGAAGTGGTGGCTATGGGTCTTCACCACACCCGAGGCGACATTGTACCGCGTTGAGCCGGGCCGCGGCTCGGATGTGGTAATCGACACGCTGGGGAACGATTTCGGCGGCCTGCTGGTGAGTGATTGTCTGGCGAGCTACAACGCGATCGACTGTCGCCAGCACAAGTGCATCGCGCATCACCTGAAGGTGCTCACAGAGCATCAAGAGGCGCTGCGCAACGGGGGATCGACTCTTCCGACCTGATGCTGTGGAAGTTGCATCTTCAGGATGTGATCGCCACTTGGAAACACCGGGAGCAGATGGAACCGGTGGCCTATGCCCTGAAAGTTCTGCAACTCGGGCGCGGTCTGAAGTATTTGCTCAGCCGCTCTCCGCCCGAACCCGAAGAAGTCCGCTTCCGCAAACGGCTGGAGCGAGTGCGGGAGGATCTGCATGGCTGCCTGGGGGAACCGGCGGCGGAACCGACCAACAACCGGGCCGAACGCGAACTGCGTCCGGCAGTCATCGACCGCAAACTCTCCTGCGGCAACAAGACCATTGCTGGCAAGCAGGCCTGGGAAATCCTCCGTTCAGTGATCATCACGGCCTCCAGGCAAGGTGACGACCTCCTCGACACCCTCACCCCCCACCTCCGCCTCGCCACAGCGTGAGTCGACAGAAACGCTAAACACGTACGTGGTCAACCTCCAGCGTGCTGACAACGGGGCACAATCATGAAAACACCGACCCGCGAGCGACTTGTCGAGGCCGGCGTCCGCCGCTTCTATCGCGACGGATTTCGCAATGTGGGCATCGACCAGATTCTCACCGACGTAGGCATCAGCAAGACGGCCTTCTACAAGCACTTCGAGTGCAAGGAAGACCTGATGCTCGCCGCCCTCAAGATGCAGAACGAATGGCTGCAGAACACCTTTCGCAGCATGATCCAGGAGCGCGGCGGGCCCACACCTCTCGGCCAGCTCAACGCCGTACTTGATGTCGTCGAACACATCATTGAATCCGACGACTTCCAGGGGTGCATCTTCGTCAACGCGGCCATGGAGTTCCCGCTGCCTCACGATCCGGCTCATGTACTTGCTGCACAGAACAAGCAGGCCATCGAGCGTATCGTCCAAGAGCTCGCATCCTCAGCCGGGGCAAACGACCCCCAGGCCCTGGCCCAGGAGTTGTGCCTCGTCATGGAAGGGGCCTATGTCACACGGCATGTGTCAGGCAATCCCGCCACCATCGACATCGCCCGCCGCATCGCCGGGCGTCTTATCTCCGCCCGCTGCCCGGACGCGTGAGTAGACAGCACTCCAGAGGTTGATGGATCCGGATTCTCTGGAGTGTCGGCACTCATTTGTGGTGGTTCATGTGTTCCGAGTTGTGATGTTGGGCAGCAAACACGTTTCTCGCTGGGGTGGCGCCCTGACGCAAGGAAGGGCGTGGTCTCAATCTGCGCCACGCCCATCTCATTTTGAAACAGTCATCAACCCTGGATTTGTGACGACAGGTGATTGAATGCCTCTGCGTGGCGGTCTATCATCTGGCAGAAAGCTCGTGTGTGTGCTTGTGTGAGCAGATGACTTGCTGAGATCGCGGTTGTGGACGATGCGTCGAGGCAGTCGCGGTCTGGTTCCACCTCATTCCACGGATCGGCAACTGGAAGGGAAGTCTGATGAGTGTTCCACTCTCGCGCGTGAAAAGCGTATGTACGCCCGCTGAGCTTGAGCTTGTCCGGGCCAGCCGTCAGCCCCAGCTGGGTCGCCTGAACCTGCGTGAAGTCCAGCAATACGGGCGATGCGCCCGCAAGTGGCTCGACAAGTGGCGCGACCTGGGACGTGACCAGGGACGCAAGCAGGCCAAGATCGATGTCGGGAAGCCTGGATCCCGCACGGCAGTCAAGAAGCAGATCTTCAGTGAGGCTCTGGAAGCCCTGGAGGCCCGCGTCGAGAAACTCAGCGCTGCCGGAGAGCCGGAATCAGCTGGCAAGGGCCGTCCGACGAAGCGTCGACGAACGACGGTCGAGCGGCGGTCCCGCGCTGCCTCACGAAAGCAACTCCGCAAGGTCACGCTCGAGCTGGACGATGCCACACGCCAGTCGCGGGGCAAAGCGCAGTCGTCTTCCACCACCAGCAAGACGCCGGCGAGTGTGTCTGCCAAGTCGAAGTCGGCCCAGAAAAAAGCAACCGCCAAGTCCTCCACCGGTGCCGCAGCCAAAGGCGGATCTCACTCCGGAGTCGCCGGACCCTCGACATCGACGCCCCCGTCCGCAGCCGCGAAGTCTGCCAAGGCATCGGCACAGAGTCGCGCGGCGAAAAACCGGGCAACGCTGATCTCGGGAATCGCCGCCTCCAGTGGTCTGGCCACGAACTCCAAGAAGCAACTCAAGGCGACGGCGGCGGCCAAGCAGCGGCGGATTGCTCGGAGCGGCCTGACCACGCGCACCCGGGGTCATGTCTCGGCCCGCGGCAAACGCAGTCAGGCCAAGCGGGACGGGCGCTGAGTGGATACGTCGCATCAGTCCAATTCGCCGCGGTTTCGCCGGATACCGCGATCAGGCTGCATCGCCCTCACCATGCGAGCGTAGGTGCCGAAGATGCACGCGACGTCCGGCGGTCCGGACGGCAACATCGGCTTTTCGTTGAAGTCCGAGCCGCAGGCGATCGACCACTTTATCCGCATGCTGCGTGATTCCCGCATCCGCCTGACGGACGAGGAACTCGACCAGCTTCGCACCCGCCTGGAGGAATGATCACTTCTATGAGATCCCTCGTTTCTCCTCGCGCGTGCTGTCACTGCGGAGGGCGGCCGATTCGCCGAGGCCGCTTGAAGATTGACGAGTGGAGCGCGATACTTGGGCGGTACCCGTATCGTGGGTGCATTCATTACTGCGAGAGTGGCGGAATTGGCAGACGCGCTGGATTTAGGATCCAGTCCCGCAAGGGGTGCAGGTTCAAGTCCTGTCTCTCGCAATCATCATCCTGAGTCTCACTCACTGAGTCGCAATCGTGCTCAACAGATTGCAACTCAACAACTTTCGCATCGTCGCCTGATGCGCGCTCTACACGACTGAGCAATCACCTTGCCAGTCTCAATCATTCTCACGGAATTGCATCGAATGTCGTCAGCGCGTGTAACCATCCGTGCAACCACAGATTGAGCACTTCGGCGCTCATCGTGAGGCGGATTGCCGGCAGCATCATCGGTGGTCCCGGTGGCCTTGAGCGTCTCCCGAGAAGATGTGAGCGAGGGGAGCGCACTGAGTCCCGATGCCAGATCCGCCGTGCGGAGATGCGTGTAAGCCTGCATCGTCAGATTGATATCCGAGTGCCGGGCCAGTTCCTGCGCGGTCTTGGGATGAATGCCGGCCTGAGCCAGCATGCTGATGAACGTATGCCGCAGAGCATGGAAGTCCGCCTGCCGGCCTTGCTCGTCAACGTAAGCGATGCCGGCGGCCTGCAGGTCGTGCCGCAACATCACAGCGGCTTGCCGGTCCCGTGCCCAGCGTCCGGGCCACAGCGGCCCGCAGGATCGCTCAAGTTCCGTTGTGAGCGACAGGATGGGATGTGACTCATCCGGCAGCATCTCCCGCGACGTGAACCATGCCCGCAGCTTCTGTGCGAGGTCACCGTGCACGGGCAGCTCGTCCCGCTTCCGGTGTTTCGAGTAGCCGGCTTCAACCACGACGGTTGCCGGGTCGCCCTTCAGGTCGAATGACGCCTCGGTGAGTGACGCCAGCTCCGATGCCCTGAGTCCCGTGTACCCGGCGACCGTGTAGAGCATCGCCCGTTGCTCACCCGTCAGGCCGCAGCAGTCCCCGTTCGTCCGGGCCGCCTCGATGAGCCGGCTGAGTTCCTCGGAAGTGAGTGCCCGGCGTTGACGCCTGATGTCGGCCTTGGCATTCAGCCGCGACAGATGGGCCAGGCGGTCGTCTCCGGTCCGGCGGTCTTTCACCAGCCATTTCGTGAACGCCTTCGCAGCCGTGAGGTAATGATTCGACGACGCCACCCCGAACGCGTCCGCCTCCCGCTGGTCACTGAGCCATCCCGCCACACGCGACGCGCTGATGTCGCCGATCCGCCTGAAGCCGCAGCCATCAACGATGGCGGTCACGCGCTGGACGGTGGTGGTGACGTAGCCGGCAGTATTTCCTTTCGCCGTCAGGTGAGACGCGAAGTCCGCCAGGTGCTCGCTCAGCGGCCGTTTCGCGTGTTTCGCGAACGGGTCCACGATGCCGGCCTTGCCGCGTTCCGCCTCCCGGATGAGGTCGCTGAGCATCGTCTGCGCAGCCGGCTTGTTGGACGCCAGCTTGACCTCACAGACGATGCCCGCTGCATCCCGGTAGCGGCCGTACCACAGCTTGGAGCGGTTCCGGACCTTCCGGCTTCCGGGAGTGCCGGCTTTGGTGCGATTGCCCTCGGAGTCGAGCCAGCGGGTCAGCGTTTTGCGGTATAGGGCCATGCAGTCACCTCCAGATCAATAGGCGTCACACGTGTTTCAACGTTGTCAGCGGCATTGGGGTTCAAACGTTCGCGGCACTTCTTGTCGGACCTGTCGGACCTGACGGGGATTTCCCTACTTCCTTTTCTTTGCGCGTGGCGAGTGCTGTCTTCATCTGTACGAAAGGAAATAGCAATACCTCAGACAACCCCGACACCTCCGACACCTCACGACGCACACACACCCTTGTAGCCTTCTTTCCGTGTGCCACCGCCTCGGACTTTCGCTTTCTCGGCATGCGGGAACGCCCGAACGATTTCCTTTCCGAATGCCGATGACGCCAGCGGTCTGTGGCCGTTCGACTCGCACCAGGTGGCATATCGCTTGTAAACGTCAGCCGTGATGATTTCTCCCTGTGGGTCAGCCCGGCAGAACTCCAGTAAGAAACAGCGGGCCGGGTTGTTCTCGGTTCTGTAAGTTGCCAATGCCTCTGCGCAGGTCGACGATTTGGTGAACTCACCGTTCCGCCGCAGCCGCAGCAGGCCCTCTAAAGCCCAGTTGAAGATTCCGGACGCCTCACCAGTCCTCACCCAGTAGGACGTCTTGTCGAGCCCTGCAATGCGTTCTGACTCCGGGATCTGGACATTGAACGGCATCAGGATCATCCGCCGCCACAGGCCGCCAGAGCGATCTGAGAACCGGGGCAGGTTATTGGTCGCCAGCACCAGCCGCGCCGTTGGTTCCGCCTCGAATGGATTTCGATGCTTTCTCTCGAACAGCATGCGGTCGCCGCTGGTGAACGACTTCAGGCAGCCTTCCGCCACCCGATCCAGTTCACCGACTTCCGGCACGATGTTCGCCAGCCGGCCGAATGTGGCATAGAGCTGGAACCGCTGCCCGAACGACTCCAATGGGACAGCGGAGACGTTCGCCTCACCCAACAGTGCGGTCAGTGCCGCGCAAGCCACCGACTTACCGTTGGCACCTTCCCCCACCACCAGGAGAAACTTCTGCAGGCACGTGTCAATCGTCAGACAGTAGCCGAACCACTCCTGGAGGACGGCAATTCGTTCGGCATCCCCTTCCAGGTTCCGCTGCAGGAATGACAGCCAGCCCGGACAGCCGGCCGATGGATCGAACGGATACGGCAGGCACACCGGCGAGAACCATTGCGGAGTGTGCGGCCTCAGCGGGTCGACCTGGCCGGACAGCACTGCTTCGAGGTCGAGAATGCCGTTCTGCATCGACACCAGACTGCCGGACTCGGGCCGATCCTTGCCCAACCATTTCGGCTGATCGTCCAAGCGCACAGCAGCGTCTCGGCTTTCACGCCCTCGACAACATTCGTTGTGATGCCGCGCACCACCGGCACACCCACCTTGTCGAGAACCTGCGTGACCCGGCAGCGGATGTCCTCTTCCGGGATCACCTGATATCGCTTCTCTCTGTAGACCCAGAAGTCGCGTGCGCCAGTAGACCAGCGTCCTTTGCAGCCCCTGCGTTGCGCACTGGCCGATGAACAGCCGCGCAGTGCCATTGGGTCTGCAGCGTCGATGGACTCGCCAGCCTCCACTGGTTCGGGATCTTCCGCCGCATCCCACAGCCGCATGAACTCGACGGGCCCATGCCGGACCAGGTAGTCGTCCAGGCCCTGCTTCTGTCCTCCCGGTCCATCAGGCAGGCGGATCAACTTCGACTCGTGCGCCAAGCTGCTGCAGTGCTGCCGCCAGGCGACGTTCCGCCTCGCGGACATTCTCGTTTGTGTTCAGATCCGAGTCGTAACAGATTCTGACGTCACGGCCGTTCCAGGCGATGTCACGGAGTTCTGCGCAGAGTTCGGCCCGGCCCTTGGTGTTGAATGAGAACACGCCCACCAGTCCGATGCAGGCGATGCCCTCTTGATCGGCCTTGGCAGCCTTCTTCTCGCCTTCCGTGATGCACAGCGGCACACCGGCATCCGACAACTTGTCGATGACGCCCGGCGGAAAGTAGGGCCGGTTCCGCTGTCCCTTGGGCGACTCGTATTTTCGTGGCTTGCCGTTCCGGTCTTTCTTGGGACTGGTCGGCTTCAGCCGCGCGTAGCCGTTGACAGTGCCGTCCGAATGTCGGAAGGGGATGACCAGCGCCGGTCCCATTTTCTTCGGCCACGCCTTCCAGCCGACGATCGACGCCAGCTTCACGTAGCTGCGCTCGGTGTAGAACCCGCAGGCCGCGATCTGCTCGTCTGAGGAGTCCGCTGGCGCAGGTCCTGCAGGTGGTGGGTGTCAATAATCATGCCTGCGCCTCCCACTCCTGCCGACAGGGACAGCCGGCGGCTATCCAGCTTTCGAGGTCACTGATTCGCCAGCGAACACAGCCACGCGAGAGTCGGACTGGTGCTGGGGTCTTGCCGGCGGCATCCATGCGGTACCAAGTGGCCTTACTCACTGAGCAGACATGAGCCGCCCCGGCAGCGTTGACCAAGCGGGGGTCAGTCATTGGCGGTCCCTCCCTGCTGGCGGGCCCGCCGCTGGCGTGCACGCTCGCCGGCCCGGAGTGACCTCAAGATGCGCGAGACTACGGTCCTCTGCGCGTCGAGGTCGGCCAGGCGGGCCTCCAACTGCGCAGGCGTCAGATGCTGCAGGAAGTCGATGGGGTCAGTGGGTGTCGTGTCCATGCCGCCATCGTGGCCCGACTACCTCTGCGCATCTACGTGATTCCTGCGCAGTTCCTGCGCACTGCTGCGCAAGTTCAAATCTTGAGGCGGGAACCGGCACCTGGTTTCGACTCAATAAGACTCGCGACGCATTCAGGCAGGTACTTGCGAAGCAGGTCGGTCCGTGCACCGTTCAAGGTGTTGTCGTACTGAACCAAGCCGTTGGCGGTAATCCACTCAGTAGCGTGGTCTGACAAGACCTTAACCCATCGAACTGCTAGTACACTTTCGATCTCATGACAGGTTCCGTCGAGAGTGACGGTGCGTTTTGCAACGTCGGCGGTCAATCGCTTGACCGGTGGATCAACGTCTGCCTTCTTCCCGTCGTTCGACCCTTTCGCCCCGTGGATTACCGCTTCCTTAACTGCCAAGGCCCCAACATAATCGACCATTTCTTTGAGCGCACGCTCGAAGCGCTTGAGTTCAGTCTCCTCATAGTCCTTGACCACTCTAATCCATTCTTCTGAGCCAGGTACACCCGCTGGGTCGTCTGGTGTTGGCACCACTGTGATGGAGTCGTCCGGCCAGACTTCTCGACTTGGTCGATCGATGCGGAAGTGATTGTAGTCTAGCCACAGGTGTGCGGAGTGGATCGCACGCCACGCCTCAAAGCACCGCCAATAGAGAGAAGAGGGCCGAACTCTTACCCAGACCTTGTTCCCTTCCTTAGCATGTTCCTTGTAACTCACTTCGCGAGGTTTCTCCTCATATGCTCGCTTAGCTTCGAACAGATCGTGAAACAATGCCGACAGGTTCAGCGGCCACCGCTTCAAAAACCAGTCGGATGCGACACCCTTGCGGTATAGATACGTAGTCCTCTCCTCACAGATGGGCACCATTCCCCTGTTAGGTTTTTGAGCGTTGATTGGCTCCAGATCGAGCCACGTGGGTGGGAGCAGGTTGTCCATCAGCCGCGTCCTACTGCGGGCCGTCCTACGTCGAGAGAAGATGCGCGGGAGGGCCGGCGTAGGTGTCCGGCGTTCGGGAGCTACCCTATCCCGCGATGCGGAATTGTAGCAGGCGGGCGGAAAGCGAGTCAGGTATCGCGGGCTTCGTTGTCTTGCCTGTCAAGTCGCGCGGACAGGTTGGCACGGAACGGGTGCTGTGCGGCGGTATCCCGCTCGAATCGGAGTTCCTCCACATCGCACGGGCCGATCTCCAGCGGAGCCAGGATGCCCAGATCATTCAACACGTTCTGAGGGCGATTTAAGACGCCATGGGGTTTCCCCAGCGGCCGCAAGCGTCAGTCGGCCTTCTTGTCGGCGTCCTCTTCGTCCGGACCCTCGAAGTCGTCCGGGGTCAGGCGGTGCATGGCCGCCATTTCCTCGTCAATCAGCCCGAACTGGTGGAGCGCTGCGTCGATCCCTGAGTTCCACTGCCGGGCTTGTTCTTGGCGGGATTTGGGGGGCGGAATCTTGGGGTCCTTGGCTTTCTGGTCGGCCAATGCCTTGCTCCTCTGGGTGGAGTCGTACTGCTCAACTGTTCCTTCCCGCGTTGGTCGTACGTGTCGCGTGCTACTTCATGGTCTGCTCTCTGACGATGTTGGTCATCACGATGTGGCCTGCATTAACCACCACGGTCACGCCCACCCGCCCGTAAAACTTGCGGTCGCGCGTCTCAAACTGGAGCGTGAGCAGCTCGTCGACTACCCTTGTCTCCAGTAACGCACGACCATCCTTGGTCTCGTGAGTCTTAGCGGCAGTCAAGGGTCAACTCTCCAGACCTCACGGTCTTGGTAGACCTCAGCGGCGATATCCCCGTCTCCGATGAACGGGACATAGACCCTGCCGGGCCGGGCGTGCTGCAACAGCTCCCGCCTCAGGCCCAACTTCCGGTGAAAGTCGACGTGCTGCTTTTGCTCGGCCATGCAGGTGATTGTGCATCCCGGGCAGAGAAACGGCAAGGGCCGATCACGGGGCCTGTGTGTGGAGAAACGACCCACAGGAGGACCGGGGTAGGATTCCCGGCGTTCGGGGATCGGCCTATCCTGTGGGTCGAATGAGGGTCACGACTCCTCGGTGCCGGTCTATTCACCCGGCCTCGTGAACCATCGTCCCGACGTCGTGAGAATTGTCGGGGTGTCGCCTGAAGTGTCGCGTCAATCGGCCGGCGGGTGCTCGGCGTCGGCGAAGTCCTCAACCGGCCGTGAGAACCACTCGGCATCTTCGTCGTCAATCATTCCCAGCGCGCGTGCCATTTCGACGCCGCCATTCCATTCCCGGGCCTGTTCCTCTCGTGGCTTCGGGTCCGGGATGCCGGAGTTGCTGGTGGATTCCTTGCTCATTGGCTGCCTCGCTTTCGTGTAGTCAAACCGTGTTTCGTACCCAACCACGTCAGTCGGGTGCACGTACTCCCCTTGGTGACCGACCCCCTCCATGATCTTGGCGAACTTCGTAGGGGCACCGTCCGGCAGTTCCATAAACACCACGTCCGGTCGGCCGAACTCCTGATAGTCCCAGCCCTCAGGGGCGTACTCATCCGCGAACCTCAGAGTCTGGAACGCACGGAACCCCATCTGGTGATACAGCCGGGGCAGGAACGGTCCGAAGCAATCCAGTGTTCTGGCACCATTCCCGATCGCGCTCGCTACCGCAGCAGCCCCAGCGCCACGGGGCCCGTGGTTGTTGAACAGATTCTGCAGGTCCCCCTGCTTGCTGATTACATATCCGACCTTGCCGTCCTTTGACAGAAAGAGCCGGGAGCCGTCCTGTGTCATCTTTTCGTAGTCTCCAGCCGTGTGGGGGGTGAGGTATGCGGCGCGGTCCATTCCTCGCTGAGCCTTCCAGAATTCGTCCGCTGTCGCGCTTGTGACCCCAACGTCAGGGAGCGATCGCAGGTTGTCGATTTCGGGCAGGGAAACGGCAAGAGGGCCGATCTCACGACCTGTTGCACAAGCCCCTAGTCGTCAGCGCCTCGACGGGCCTGCGCCAGAGCCTCAGCCTTTTGTTCCTCGGTGGGCTTGTTCCCGGTGATCGCCTCATAGGCGCGGTTCGCCATGTCCGCCAATTCCTCCGGGGTTCGCGGAACGGTTGCGACCGTGAGTCGCCCCTTGTCACCCTTTTTCTTGCTGATCTGCCTCATGCTCTTGTCCCCCTCGTCGTTGACTCGCCCAGTGCCACCCAAGTCGACTGTCGTTTGCGAACCGATGTCATACATCGCCTTCTGGTTGTGCTTGACGCCCAGACGCGCCGCCTCATCCTTGTCTTTCAGCACCACCACCTTATCCAACCACACAACCTGCTCGTCTGTGTCGTACCATGCGCCGAAGTGCACCCCATCCTTTCCCCACGCCTCCTTGTGCTGCTGGAGATAGGACACGATGCTCGCCGGCTCAAGATTGCCCACCGGGATGATGGCGGAGTCCTCCGGGAAGATCGACACCGCAAACCCGCTGTCTGGAATGTACCCGTCAACCGGATGATACGTCACCCCGCCGCTCTGCAGGATTGTATCCACGAGCCCTTTTGCTTCATCTGCGACACGTCCTCCGCCTCCATGGCCAGCCGCGCAATCGTTGTCCGCTTGAAACCACCGCCCCCAGGAGCATTCGCCCGACAGTCGGAACCGGCCGACCGATCAGGAGTGAGCTGAGCACGACCCCCTTCCTCGGATCGAGTGTTGCAACGTGTGCTAAGGCGAGGCTCTCCGCGCTGTCGTCTGTCAGCTCCGCATCGGCAGGGTGCATGGCAATCTCCGGGCTTACCGCAACACGCATGGGGTATCCGTCCAGACATCTGGTTTCCGGTATGTTCCCCCCTGTCGCACACAATCGCCGCTGCTGCGTCGTGCCCCGGTCTTAGTGTAAATGTACGCCCGAACACAATGAACGCGCTTGCAGGTCATCCTGTGGGGCCGAGGTGCGTCGGCGCGGGGCTGATCCTTCTCGTGGAGGTCTGAGACAGCCCCTTGGATCGTGAGACAAGGGGCGACAAAGGTGGGCACCACGGTCCGGTCCGCATGTCGCCGGCCAGGGCCAACCTCCCCCATCCCGGGCTCAATTGAGGCCGGCTCCTGACCTACTCCCGACAGGCGACATTTCTTCACCGCCCCGGTATGTTGGGCCCATGTTTGAACAAGCCTTCAAGAACATCGACGACGTCCTCTGGAAAGAGGCCGGCTGCACCACCGAGCTGGACTACACCGAGCAGACCTCGTGGCTGCTGTTCCTGAAGTACCTCGACGGGCTGGAGCAGGACAAGGCCGACGAGGCCGCGCTGGAGGGCAAGAAGTACGCCTACATCCTCGACGAAGCCGTACCGCTGGGAAAGCTGGGCCGCGCCGAAGGGCAAGGACGGCAAGCTCGACCACAACAAGGCGCTGACCGGCGACGACCTGCGTCGACTTCGTCAACGGGAAGCTGTTCCCCTACCTGCACGGCTTCAAGCAGAAGGCCAGCGGGCCGAACACCATCGAGTACAAGATCGGCGAGATCTTCGGCGAGATCAAGAACAAGATTCCACAGCGGCTACAACCTGCGCGAGATCATCGACCACATCGACGAACTGCGCTTCCGCTCGCAGACGGAGAAGCACGAGCTGTCGCACCTGTACGAAGCCAAGATCAAGAACATGGGCAACGCCGGGCGCAACGGCGGCGAGTACTACACGCCGCGCCCGCTGATCCGCGCCATGGTGCAGGTGGTCAAGCCCGAAGATCGGCGAGACGCATCTACGACGGCGCCTGCGGCTCGGCCGGCTTCCTGTGCGAGTCGTTCGACTACCTGAAGGCCAAGCACGAAGCTGACCACCAAGGACCTCAAGACGCTCCAGGAACGCACCTTCTACGGCAAGGAGAAGAAGTCGCTCGCCTACGTCATCGCGATCATGAACATGATCCTGCACGGCATCGAGGCGCCGAACATCATCCACACCAACACGCTGACCGAGAACCTGGCCGACATCCAGGAGAAGGACCGCTACGACGTGGTGCTGGCCAATCCGCCCTTCGGCGGCAAGGAACGCAAGGAAGTGCAGCAGAACTTCCCGATCCGCACCGGCGAGACGGCGTTCCTGTTCCTGCAGCACTTCATCAAGATGCTCAAGGCCGGCGGGCGCGGCGGCGTGGTCATCAAGAACACGTTCCTGTCGAACACCGACAACGCCTCGGTCAGCCTGCGGAAGCTGCTGCTGGAAAGCTGCAACCTGCACACCGTGCTCGACTGCCCCGGCGGCACGTTCCAGGGCGCGGGCGTGAAGACCGTGGTGCTGTTCTTCGAGAAGGGCGCGCCGACCCGCAAGGTCTGGTACTACCAGCTCGACCCCGGCCGCAACCTGGGCAAGACCAACCCGCTCAACGACGACGACCTGGCCGAGTTCGTCAAGCTGCAAAAGACAGTTCGCCGACTCGGACCAAGTCGTGGACCGTGGACGTCGAAGGACATCGACCCGACGACCTTCGACCTGTCGGTGAAGAACCCCAACGGCGGCGAGGAAGTCGCGCATCGCAGCCCGCAGGAGATCATGGACGAAATCGCCGCGCTGGACGCCGAGAGCGCGGAAGTGCTGGCGAACGATCCGGGGGCTGCTATGAAGAACGGGTGGCAAAGCAAAGCCGCTGGGCGATCTTTGCGAGTTTCAACGCGGGCTGACGTACGCCAAAGGGTAACCGTCCCACGAACCACATCTTGCAGGCCGTGGTAGTCTCGACTCGTCATCCACGTTCCATTGACGAGGAGAGGCTATGGCGAAGAAAACCAAACGCAGCCGTGCCGATCGCGAGCGGTTCTGGCGTGATCTGATTGAGCTTCAGCAGCAGAGCGGTCAGTCGATTCGTGCGTTCTGCGATTCCGAGGGTGTCTCGCAGCCGTCGTTTTTCTCTTGGCGGAAGCGGCTGCGTAACGCGAATGGAAAACCTCGCTCCAGATTTGTGCCAGTACAGATCGCGGTGGAATCGACTCCAGCACCGCAGGGACGGATCGAGATCCTGCTCAGCGACGGGAAGTCCGTGCGCGTTGAACCGGGCTTTGATGCACAGGCACTGTGCGCCGTGCTGGCGGTTCTGGAGCAACAGCCGTGCTGAGTCTCAGCCTGCCGGTGCAGATCTTTCTGTGCGTGCTGCCAACGGACATGCGCCGCGGCTTCGACGGACTGATGCGGATGGCGGAGGAGCATCTGCAACAGAATGTCCTGGATGGCGGACTGTTCGTGTTCGTGAACCGCCGCCGCGACCGGGTCAAGCTGCTGTATTGGGACGGGGATGGTTTGTGCATTTGGTACAAGCGCCTCGAATCGGGAACGGTCGAATTGCCAGCGGCTCCGAGCGAGGCGTCGCACGTGACGCTCTCGGCGACGGAACTGACGCTGCTGTTGGGTGGAATTGAACTGGCCAGCGCGAAGCGCCGCCAGCGCTATCGGCGGAGTGCATGACGTTGCCAGCAAGCGAGTCCGCTCAAATTGGGAATTCTTTCTGCGACGGTCCCGTTTTCGGCAAACCATTTCTGCAGCTCAGCGGTAGTAGAAATGACATGAGCACGGAAGCCGCTTCCCATCCCGAAGATGTCTCACTCTGCCACCAGATCATGGATGAGCAGCAGGCCACCATCACCGGTCTGCAACGACGCACGGAACGACTGGAGCATTACGTCGAGCAACTGCTCCGCAGCAAGTACGGACCGCGCAGCGAACGCGTCGATCCCAATCAGCTCCCGCTGTTTTGTGATGACGAGGCGGACGAATCGGCAGACGATGATTCCACAGCTGATGCCGCAGGCGACGAGGCCGTCGTCGTGCGCGAGCATCGGCGTCGCGGCGGGGGACGCCAGTCGCTGCCCGACCATCTCCCCCGCGAAACCGTCGAACACGATCTCTCTGACGATGAGAAGTGCTGCCCGGAATGTGGTGAGCAGCGACAGCGGATCGGGTGTGAGCGAAGCGAGCAGTTGGAGTTCGTCCCAGCGGTGCTGAAGGTGCTGGAGCACGTCCGCTGGAAGTACGCCTGCCGCTGTTGCCAGGAACACGTCGCCATCGCTGCACCGCCGAACAAGCCGATCGAGAAGGGCCTCCCTGGTCCCGGCCTGTTGAGTGCCATTGTGGTCGGCAAGTACGCCGATCATCTGCCGCTGTACCGGCTGGAAGACGTATTCGCTCGTGCGGGCGTCGAGTTGTCTCGCAGCACCCTCTGCCGCTGGGCGCTGCAGACGGCCGATCTTCTGGAGCCGCTGTACCGGTTGATGATCGAGCGGGTCCGCAGCTCGGATGCCATTCACACCGACGACACGCCGGTGCCGGTCCTCGATCGGGCGCTGCCCAAGACCCGCACGGCCCGGTTTTGGGTCTACTGCGGGGACTGGCGGCATCCCTACACCGTGTATGACTACACGACCAGTCGCAAACGGGATGGTCCGGCATCCTTCCTGGCGGATTTCGAGGGGTACCTGCAAGCCGATGCGTTCGCCGGATACGACGGGATCTACGCCGGTGGAAAAGTCCATCAGGTGCTGTGCTGGGCGCACGCGCGGCGGAAGTTCTTCGAGGCGCGGACGGTGCAGCCGGAGCCTGCGCACAGGGCGCTGGCCTCCATCGGCCGGTTGTACGCCGTGGAGCGCGAGGCGCAGAGTCTGATCAATGGCGAGGGGCTGACCTCGGAGGAGGAGTGGCGGGACTGGCACGCTCGGCGACACGAGCTGCGACAGGAGCAGTCACTGCCGGTCTTGAGGGAATTCGACGACTGGCTGCAGACCGCCCAGCGGCAGGTGCTGCCCAAAAGCCCGGTCGGACGGGCGATCCGGTATGTGCTGCCCCGCTGGGACGGCCTGACCCGCTACTGCGAGCACGGAGCGCTGTCGATCGACAACAACCTGAGCGAGCGGATGGTGCGGCCCTGTGCGATCGGCCGGAAGAATTGGATGTTTCTGGGCAGCGACAATGGCGGCCAGGCGGCCGCCATTCTGTACAGCATCATGGCCACCGCGAAGGCGAATCAGGTGGAACCGTTCGCCTATGTGCGGGACCTGCTCGTGCGGATTCTCCGGCACGCGGCCGGATGCCCTTGCTGAACTGCTGCCGGAGCAATGGCTCCAGATGCATCCCGAGGCGCGACGACGCTGGTCGCGGTGATTGCTGCAGTCCGCAGCGGAAGGCGGTATCATGAAACCGCCGTGACGGATACGATCAGGGCTGGGACAAGGTCCGTGAAGAAACGATGGCCCGCCAGAAGACGCTTGGCATGGTTCCGGAAAACACCAAACTGACTCCGCGACCCGAAGAGATTCCTGGCTGGAACGGTCTTTCTGAGGATGCGAAGCGACTCTATGCCCGCCACCAAGAAGTGTTTGCCGGATTCCTGGGCCACACGGACCATCACGTCGGACGCCTGCTCGATGCCGTGCGTGCTTTGCCTGACGCGGAGAACACACTGATCATCTACGTCGCTGGCGACAATGGGCCCAGTGCCGAAGGCAGCTTGACCGGAACGACCAACAATATGATGACCCAGAATGGGCTACCTGATACGGTCGAAGCGCAGATTCATGAGATCGACGAAATTGGAGGCCCCAAACACGAAAACCACTATCCGGTCGGCTGGGCTTGGGCCGGTTCCTCACCGTTTCAGTGGATGAAACGAGTGCCGTCGCTGCGAAGGCACGCAGGTGTTTTTTGTGCGTCTCTCTGTGAGTATGTCAAACCCCAATTCCCCGACGAATAGGCTACGAAATGCGAAACTTCTGGATAACGTTCACGTTGGCAAGCCTCATGGCGTTGTCAGTCAGTCACACCGCGAAGGCTGGTATTATTTCCTTCGGCAGTGGCAGTAACCAGTTCAACATGGAGTTTGTGGAAATCGGCAGTCCGGGCAACGCGGACGATACGACGGGGAGTCCCAATCTGGCGGGCAAGGTGGATTACACGTATCAGATGGGGAAGTTCGAAGTCAGCGAGGACATGATCACAAAGTTCAATGCCTCACAATCGCTGACAATCACGAAGGACACACGCGGGACCGACAAGCCGGCGACGTCAGTGTCGTGGAATGAAGCGGCTCGCTTCGTGAATTGGTTGAACACCAGCACGGGCGGAACCGCCGCCTACAATTTCACGACGGCCGGCGTCAACGATAACATTGCGTTATGGACATCCGGCGACGCCGGATTTGATGCATTGAACCCGTTCCGCAACAGTCTGGCGACCTATGTGCTGCCGAGTATGGACGAATGGTACAAGGCGGCGTATTACGATCCAGCCGCGAATGGTGGCTTAGGCGGCTATTGGAACTACGGCACAGGAAGTGACACGGTGCCTACGGCAGTTGCCAGCGGGACGGGGGCGAACGAGGCCGTTTATAATGGCCAGCCGGGCCCAGCAGATGTCAACTTGGCCGGCGGGTTGAGTGCGTTTGGGGTCAGGGGACTCAGTGGTAACGTTTTCGAGTGGGAAGAGACGTCCTTAGACCTCGCAAACAGTTCGGTTTCGTCTTCTCGCGGTTTCCGCGGCGGCTTCTGGTTCTTCAATTCCAGCACCCTGTTGTCGTCGACGCGGGGCGGCATCAACCCGACGTTCGAGAACCTCGGCTTTGGTTTTCGTGTCGCAAGTCTTTCCTCAACCTCGGCGGTCCCGGAGCCGGGATCGTTCGCGTTGTTGTTGACGGGATTGGCAGGGTTGGGATGGTACAGGCGAAAGCGGTTGTGGAAATAGCCCTTTATCCTTTCTTCCTTTTTCCCCTTTTGAAAGCGAGCGTCGCCGCAGGCGGCGCGCGAGTTTGAAAATCGGCTTCGTTCAATGGGTCGGGAGTCTTTTCCCGAGCTTCGGTATTCGAGTACGGAGAGCGGTTTGACGGAAAAAGACTCCCGACCCCCTCCGTGCTGGCTACTTGTTGAAGGCAAGCCGTGGCAAAGCAGACTGATCCGCCGGTGGTGCTGATCAAATGGTATGACTTCACCAAATGGCTGTTGGATCGTGTCGATAGTTTTCCGAAGAATCAGCGTTTCATTTTTGGCCAGCGTGTGACAGATCATGCGATCGACATTCTGGAATTGTTGGTGGAAGCCACTTACAGTGCTCGTAAGTCGCATTTGTTATCGAGTGCCAACCGCAAGATCGAAATGCTCCGCTGGCTGTTGCGGTTGGCCAGCGACAGGAATCTGTTGAGCGGTCGGCAGTACGAATTCGGCGGTCGGCGGATCGTGTTGTTTACGGAAGGTCAAGAAGCAACTCCAACGATCCTGGATGCGGAGAACGGTGACATGGTTGAGGCCAAGGCTGAGTACCGCCGAAGGCTGACCGAAGAGGGGTGACGACAATGTCGCCTCGGTCGCCGGTCGACCGGAAATCGAACCCAGACCCCCCGGGGGTCGGTGGGTCCCCTCTGAGACTATCCCCCTCCAGCCAGACCCGGAAATCAGTGTCAAGATAGGCAAGGAGTGACTACGTGGACTGTATGGTCGGAACGGAACGCACTACGGAGGCCAGTCGGGCTTGCGAGCGGCGGCACAGACCGCCTGTCTTATGCCTGTAACCGGCTCTCGGCTTGTTGAAGCATTCCAAAGTGTTCACCCATGGGTTGAGAGTTCGCGTCCAGCACGGGGAGCCTTGATTTCGGGGACGAAATAACGTCCCCGTCTGGTTAACGCAAAACGCCGAGTGGTTCAACGCTCGGCGTTTTGTCATGCGCGGTCGCAAATCCCAAGCCCGTCAAAGACTTTGCGACAATCGCGAGTGGTCGATTCGCCCAGCCGCGAATCTCACTGTTTCGAGATCGAGACACGGGCACCGAGAGGAAACGCCACGTTTCTTCACGGACCCCGCAAGCATCCCGCCAGAACTCTCGGTCTCTCTGTTGAACACCCCCCGCTTGTTTAACGCCACGTTCTCACACGGGCCACCGCTGCGTGACCACGAAATCGCCAAAGATGTTAACAGGGCGATCGCGCGGGCGACCGCCGATCGGTGCGTGAAAGCCACAAACGAAAACACCCCTGGTCCGATGGCTCGAACCAGGGGTGTCGATCTTCGCCGTCGAAGACGGTTACGCCAAAGGCGATGAAGTCGATGTCTCGGACAACATTGTCCTGAGGGCAACGAACATCGACCTCACGACCAATCTTCTCACGTTCGAGGAACTGAAATACATCAACGACAAGGTTGTCGTGCCGGACAGCAAGAAAGTGAAGAAGGGCTCGCTAATGATATGCACGGCGAGCGGAAGCAAGAGCCATCTCGGCAAGGTCGCCTATATTGATGACGACTACGGCTACGCTTTCGGTGGCTTCATGGGCTTAATTACACCAAGGAACGGCCTGTTGCCCAAGTATCTTTTCCACCTGATGACATCGCCGGTGTACAAGGACTTCATCGGCGACTTGTCTGACGGCGCGAACATCAACAATCTTAAGTTTGACCAGTTGAAACAACTGACAGTCCCCCATCCCCCCCTTCCCGAACAGCGGCGGATCGTGGGCATCCTGGACGAAGCGTTTGCCGGCATCGCCACCGCCAAAGCCAACGCCGAAAAGAACCTCCAAAACGCCCGTGCTCTGTTTGAAAGCCACCTCAACGCCGTCTTCACCCAACGCGGCGACGGGTGGGTGGAGAAGCGGCTGGGCGACGTGTGTGATTTCGAGAACGGTGACCGAGGAAAGAACTACCCAAACCGGAATGAATACGTTGAATCGGGGATACCTTGGATCAACACAGGACACATTCAGCGTGACGGTACTCTGTCTCAGAGGGAAATGAATTTCATATCTCCGGAGAAATACGACTCACTTCGGAGCGGGAAGATTCAACCGGGAGACTTGGTCTATTGCTTACGCGGAGCGACGCTTGGGAAAACCGCATTGGTCGATCCCTATACAGTCGGAGCGGTAGCATCCTCTCTGGTCATACTTCGCCCGAGTGTCCTGCTGGATAGCAGGTTTCTTTACTCGTTTTTAACCAGTCCACTCGGACAGGGGCTCGTCAAAGGGTTCGAGAACGGGGCTGCACAACCAAACCTGGGTGCAAAGAGCGTTGCCAAATACCCGATTTCAATCCCTCCGGTCACGGAGCAAAAAGTTGTAGTCCAAAAGCTTAATGCCCTTCGCGAGCAATCCCAACGTCTCGAATCCCTCTATCAGCGCAAACTCACCGCGCTCGACGAATTGAAGAAGTCGCTGCTGCACCAGGCCTTCAGCGGACAACTCTGATATGACCCTTACGTCCCGATTCGACCAGGCCCTGCACTACGCCACGCTGATCCACGCCGGCCAGACACGCAAGGGGACGGAGATTCCCTACGTGGCCCACCTGCTGGGCGTGACCAGCATCGCCCTGGAATACGGTGCCAACGAGGACGAGGCCATCGGCGCACTGCTGCATGATGCAGCCGAGGATGCCGGAGGTGAAGGCCGGATCGCAGACATCCGGCAACGTTTCGGCGACGACGTGGCCGAGGTTGTGCAAGGCTGCACCGACGCCGTGGTGGTTCCCAAGCCGCCCTGGCGAGAGAGAAAGGAAGACTACATCGCGCACGTTCCCCAGGCGTCGGCCAGTGTGCGGCTGGTGTCGGCAGCGGACAAGCTGCACAACGCCCGCGCGATTCTGCGGGATCATCGGCAGCTTGGGGAGGCCCTCTGGGCCGCGCTTCACCGGCGGCAAGGCCGGCACCCTCTGGTACTACCGCGCTCCGTCACCGCCTTCCGTAAGGCGGGCAGCGATGAACTGATCGACGAACTCGACCGCGTCGTCAGTGAGATTGAGGAACTGGCGGCACAGACATGACGCCTGCATTCCAACAGCTCGAATCCCACTTGGGGCACAAATTCGCCCTGAACTGCACATCGACGAGTCATCAGGGGTGGCGATACAATTGGCAGAACGCCGTCATCAAACGCATAGAATAGACGCATCTCTGAATAGACTCCCCGTTGCAGCGAACGGAGGACCAGACCATGACCAATCACTTACATGAAGTCTGTCTCGAAAGTGACCGTCACTTTGAGGGCCGGATTCCGACACACCATCTGGGAATCCTGCTGGCTGAACTGCCGGTCGCCATCCGTGGTGCGGTTTCGATGGCGATTCGCAGCCGCAGCAAGGCGCCCGGCAGGCAGCCGAACTGGCTCAGACGTGCCAGTGACCTGCGATTCATCGGGCATGGTGGCAACGGAGTCACGGAGCTGCAGTTCGAATTGCCAACACTCGGCGACGCCGCGAGTGAGATCTACGAGCAGCGGGAGCTGTTCGAGTCAGGTCGACCGGCCGGTTGTCAGACCGGACTGGACCTGTTGATGAAAGTCTTCAGTGACATCGACGCGGCGCCAGTGACAGTGACGCGTTCGATTACCAGCTTCTTCGCCAGATCGCGAAACTCAAGCGGTTCTTCAAGTCCGGTCCCTTCACGGGCTTCTGGATTGCCGGCAGCGCACCTGATGCATGTGAGCGTGATGGAGTACATGTCACTCGGTCAACAATCGAAAGCTCACTTCGATTGTTTGGCCGCACGCCGACGCCTCAACGAGTCCGCCTGGTTGGAAACCTTGATGGACTGGAGGCGAGTACACAGCGATTCTCTTTGTTGCTCGATTCGGGTGAGCGGGTCGCCGGCGTCTATCCGGAAGAGCTTTCCGACCGGCTTCAGGAGCTCTGGCGAACACCGGTTCTGGTGCTGGGAACCAGCGTGTTTCGCGCATCGGGCGACTTGCTCCGTGTCGAAGCAGAGTCCATCGAGGACGGCTCCAGCGCATCATCTGTTTTCTCGACACCGCCCGTCGCCAGTGGCAATCGGCTGGACCCAAGTCGTTTGCGAAGATCGCAGGGAGCGCACAGCGGCATGGCGGCCATCATGGGACGCTGGCCGGGCGATGAATCTGAGGAGGAGATCCAAGAGGCGCTGGAGCAGATTTCATGACGCTGCGGCCGAATGATCTGCTCTCGCTGGACACCAACGTCCTGGTCCACTGGATACGCCAGAACGACACGGGCGTCTACCTGAGAGATAACTATCGGCTTCACGAACGAGCAGACCGGCCCATCTACTCGACGATCGTTGAAGGCGAACTTCGTGCCCTGGCAAAGATCTGGAACTGGGAAACGGGTAAGCTGGAGTTGTTGGAACGGCTCCTCTCAGAACTGGTCCGCGTCGATGCAGGGCTGCCAGACGTCGTGCAGGTCTATGCGGAGATTCACATCGCCGATAGATCCCATGGTCACAACACTGGACAGAACGACATGTGGATCGCTGCCACCACGAAGGCGGCCGGCACCGTGCTGCTCACGTGCGACCAGGATTGCGTCTGGATGAACCCCGGCTTGGTATCGGTTGAATACGTCCCGACGATCCATGGCGGTGCGAACCTCGCATGAACGAAGCCGAAACCCGCGCCGAACACATCGACCCGGCCTTGCAAGCCGCCGGCTGGGGCGTCGTCGAAGGGAGCCGCATCCGCCGCGAGTATCCGATCACGCTGGGACGACTCGAAGGCTTCGGCCGGCGCGGCAAGCCGCTCACCGCCGATTACGTGCTGATCTATCGCAACACCAAGCTGGGCGTCGTCGAGGCCAAGGCGTGGGATGAAGAACTGACCGAAGGCGTGGCGCAAGCGAAGAACTACGCCGGCAAGCTGGCCGTCCGCTTCACCTACTCGACCAACGGCCAAGGCATCTACGGCATCGACATGCAGGAAGGGACCGAGGGCGAAGTGCCCCGCTTCCCGACGCCGGACGAACTGTGGAACCTGACCTTCGCCGAAGCGAATGCGTGGCGCGACCGTTTTGCCGCCGTCCCCTTCGAGGACCAAGGCGGCTATTTCCAGGGCCGCTACTATCAGGACATCGCCATCGAGCGGGTGCTGGAAGCCATCGCCGACGGGCAGGACCGCATCCTGTTGACGCTGGCCACCGGCACGGGCAAGACCTTCATCGCCTTTCAGATTGCCTGGAAGCTGTTCCACAGCCGCTGGAACCTGCCGGATTGGAAAGCGGGCCGCGAGCCGTCGCGCCGGCCGCGCATCCTGTTCCTGGCCGACCGCAACATCCTGGCCGATCAGGCGTACAACGCCTTCTCTGCCTTTCCCGAAGATGCGCTGGTGCGGATCGAGCCGGCCGACATCCGCAAGAAGGGCAAGGTGCCCAAGAACGGCAGCCTGTTCTTCACGATCTTTCAGACGTTCATGAGCGGGCCGCCCAAGGACGGACACCCGTCGCCCTACTTCGGCGAGTATCCGCCGGACTTCTTCGACTTCATCGTCATCGACGAATGCCATCGCGGCGGCGCGAACGACGAAAGCAACTGGCGCGGCATCCTGGAATACTTCGCCCCCGCCGTGCAACTCGGTCTGACCGCCACGCCCAAACGCAAGGACAACGTGGACACCTACCGCTACTTCGGCGAGCCGGTGTTCATCTATTCGCTCAAGGACGGCATCAACGACGGCTTCCTGACGCCGTTCAAGGTCAAGCAGATTTCCACGACGCTGGACGAGTACGTCTACACGTCGGACGACACGGTCGTCGAGGGCGAGATTGAAGCCGGCAAGCGGTACGAAGAAACGGACTTCAACAAGATCATCGAGATCAAGGAACGCGAGAAGCATCGCGTGAAGCTGTTCATGGAGCAGATCGACCAGCGGGAAAAGACGCTGGTGTTCTGCGCCACGCAGGACCACGCGCTGGCCGTGCGCGACCTGATCAACCAGATGAAGACCAGCAAAGACCCGAACTACTGCCAGCGGGTGACGGCGAATGACGGGGCGCTGGGCGAACAGCACTTGCGGGACTTTCAGGACAACGAGAAGACGATCCCCACGATCCTGACGACCTCGCAGAAACTCTCGACCGGCGTGGACGCCCGCAACATCCGCAACATCGTGCTGATGCGGCCGATCAACTCGATGATCGAGTTCAAGCAGATCATCGGACGCGGCACGCGGCTGTACGACGGCAAGGACTACTTCACGATCTACGACTTCGTGAAGGCGCACCATCACTTCAACGACCCGGAATGGGACGGCGAACCGCTGGAGCCGGAGGATTGCCCGAAGTGCGGCCAGCGCCCCTGCGTGTGCGAACAGCCAGCGCCGAAACCATGCCCGAATTGTGGCCAGCGGCCGTGCGTCTGTCCGAGAACCTGCCGAAGTGCGGCAGCGCCCTGCGCGAAGAAGAAGGCGAAGGTGAAACTCGCCGACGGCAAGGAGCGGACGATCCAGCACATGATGGTGACCAGCTTCTGGCACCCGGACGGCACGCCCATGTCGGCGCAGCAGTTCATGGAATTGCTGTTCGGCAAGCTGCCCGAGTTCTTCAAGGACGAAGCCGAACTGCGCGCCATCTGGAGCGCCCCCGACACCCGCGCCAAGCTGCTGGAGGGCTTGGCCGAGAAGGGATTCGGGGCTGAGCAGATGGCCGAGATGCAGCGGATCATCGACGCCGAGAAGAGCGACCTGTTCGACGTGCTGGCCTACGTCGCCTACGCGCTGCCGACGCTGACGCGCGAGGAACGGGCCGACATGGCCAAAGTCGAGATCAGCTCCCACTTCAACGCCAAGCAGCAAGCCTTCCTCGACTTCGTGCTCGCGCACTACGTGAGCGAAGGGCGTGCAGGAACTGGACCAGGACAAGCTGACGCCGCTGCTGCGGCTGAAATACAACAACTCCATCGCCGACGCCGTCGCCGACCTGGGACAGGCGGAGGAGATCGGCACCGTCTTTGCGAGCTTCCAGAAGTACCTCTATCAGCAACGCCCGATCGCACAAGGCGTGTGACGATGGAGCAGGCCGGCAGCACGCTATACTCCCCAGATGGACAGGAGAGACTTGGGGAATTCCGGCCGATGTCCCTACATCAAGGGACACAATCGCCCAACGGGAACCCGCCCCCCGGTCCCCAAGATGACGTGATGATCTCGCAGACACATGGCCTTCGGAGATTCTTGAGTGTAGCCAGGCCGATGCTCCAGGGATGGCGGCCTGGTCGCGGACTTGTTCAAAGCCCATTCGCGTGAGGTTCCTGGGCCGCCCGCGTGGCCCGCTCCCGGCCTGTTCAACGACAGGGTCAAGCCGGAGCCAGGCTCGCGCGCAAACTCATCAGCAACATTATGTAGATCAAAAACCCGACCAGCAGGAGCAGCAGGGCGACCAGCAGGAGCGGCGGAAAGAAGATGCCGATCAACACGGCGGCAAACACGCCAACGCCGATCTTCAGCACGTTTCCCGCACGTTGCTGTCCTGCACATACGCGGCGACCCGCTTGAGAAAGACGAGGAACAGGATCGTCGCCGCCAGTGCCAGCAGGGCATAGGCCCGATCGAAGACAACCGGCAGCGTGGTGAACCTGCCCGCGACCGTGATCAGCAGGCAGAGCACATCGAAGGCCACCGCGATATAGATAAAGTTCTTTCCCAACAGGTCGCTGGGGGCCTTCAGGCAGGTGACCCGTCCGACAAACCCCAGGACGGTCCCGAGAAGTTGCATCGCAATGACAACGATGCCGACCAGGAAGGCACCGTTCCGCCCGGCCACCGCCACCGCCACCGCCAGCACCTGGGGGAAACGCTCGGCCGCTTCGGTTGGTCCAACCTCAGCGAATTGACGTTGACGCGACGTGTTGTCGGAGTGGTCGCCCGCTGCGCATTACGCAGGCTTCAATGGCTGCGAATCACTCCGCTGTCGTGTCATCAAGACAATCTTCGTCATGACGGAGAACAGGTTCGTCCCTGCCGTCTTCGGCAGATTCAGGGAGCTTTGAGAAAGGCATTCAGGAGCTTGCCTTACGAGTCTGCTCCCAGATCACAATCAGCGTCCTGAGTTCGGAGACCACGCGAGAGCAACTGTTGCAGCCGGGTGTGCATTGCCTCGACAACATCGGCCGGCAGGGCGACGTGCCAGTCGCGCTGCCGGCGCTCGAAGCGGGGCGCGGGCGCTCGGTGAACCACGACGTCGTCGTGGTGGACGATTCTCCATGGTCTTTTGGGATGCCGCCAAACCGCACCGTCCCCAGGTCGAGCAGTTCGTCTTCCGCGGCGACTGGTGAAGGGCACCGGGCCAGAAACGTGATCTCCGTCAGCTGGCAGTACTGGAAGGACACGAAGACTTCCTCCGCCGAAAACGTGTCGGCATCGAGCCGCCAGTGCTGCAGTGCCAGCTCCGCGTCGTCAGCGGCGCTGTTGCCCGCGATGACGGACACCGGCCGCCAGTTCGCGGGGGGCAGCCAGGTCCACTGTCCGTGGACATACGGGGCCGGCTCGATCCGGCACACGGCCATCAATGGGGTGTCCGTGGACAAGTCGCCCCAGTCGATGGCGACCTGCATGGCTGTCTCTTCTCCCGCCGAACTCCTCGGAGCGACCACCATGCGATCCACAGGAACCCCGGGCAGCACGTCAAAGTCGTGGACCAGGGACATGCCGTCGGGCATTTCCATGGTCAGACGGTAATTCCCCGGCGGGTTCAGGCCGCACTCGATCGTGCCGCCCGCGTTCATCGACAGATGCGCGACATGCACGATATCCGTAGCAGAGATTCTCTCCAGCTGACAGTCGGGACGATGGATGGGAATCGACCGCCCATCGTCCCAACGCAGCCGAAAACGGACCGGGCACAGGTCCGCCGACGTCAAGATTCCCGCGTTCTCCGCCAGATGCCGGATCTCGGTGACGGTCTCTTTCTGGAACTGTTGGTGTTGGGCGAGGAACGCCGCGTCGTGCGAGATCGCGACGTCGACTGCCCGCCAGAGTGACACGCCGAGCGCTCCGAAGCCCAGGCTCGCCAGCACCAGCGCCCCGGGCCAGAGGACCTGCGTCGTCGATGAAGGTGACTGCTCGTGCATGGCTCCACCCTTTCACACAGGCCGGATGTTGTGTGTGCTCGCGGCGGGGAGGCGGCCCGGGTCCTCCCCACCGCCACGATGAAGTCATCAGTCTTCAGTAGTCAGGCGGCGAGCGGGAGTC
>CAVPPT010000024.1:0-28382 GCA_963707405.1 uncultured Planctomycetaceae bacterium
TTTGAAGAATGAGGCAGCGTCCACCCACCGGGCAGGTCCGCGACGGGACGGCGAACTCGCACAGGAAACTCACCATGCCACTGATTCCCTTTGTCATTGAAAAGAGCGGCCGCGAAGAGCGGGCGATGGATATCTACACCCGCCTGCTGAAGGATCGCATCGTGTTCCTCGGCAGCGCCATCAACGACGACGTGGCCAACACCATCGTCGCGCAGCTGCTTTTTCTGCAGTTCGACGACCCGAAGGCAGACATTCATATGTACATCAATTCCCCCGGCGGGTCGGTGACGGCCGGCATGGCGATTTACGACACCATGCAGTACATCACCTGCGATGTCGCGACGTACTGCATCGGCCAGGGCGCCAGCATGGGGGCCATGCTGCTGACGGCCGGGGCTCCGGGCAAACGCAACGCCCTGCCCAACGCCGCATCATGATTCATCAGCCGCTGGCGGGGATGGAAGGGACGGCGACTGACCTCGAAATTCATGCCAAGGAGGTGATCAAGATGAAACGAAGTGAACCAGATTCTGCTGAAGCACACCGGCCAGACGCTCGAAAAGATCGAAGCCGACACCGATCGCGACAACTTCATGTCCTCGGAGAGGTGCGCAGCTACGGCCTGATCGATAATATTCTGGAGCAGTTTGAGCATCCTCCGACAACCTGAGCTGCAGCCCTGATGCTGGTCGTTTCCCTTCGACCCGAACCCGGCAACTGACCATGACCACGCGACGGACACGGATGTCCCGGTGGGACGGTATCTCTCTCTTGCACTGCTGACAGCAGTGCTGGGCTGTGCCTCGACAAGACAACGGGACCACCTCGAGGCCCGGCTCGCAACCAGGAGGAAATGCTCTCGACTTATCAGTCGAAGATCGAGGTGATGGAACGCAACCTCCAACGCTCGCAGCGAGAGTCCGATAGTCTGCGCGAACAACTCGCCGGGACCGACCGACCCGCGATCCCCGAAGATGCTGAGGATGCCTACTACCGGTGGCGGGCATCGAGTTCAGCTCGCTGATGACCGGGGGGGCCAACACGATCAGCAGCCGGGTGATGATGCACTCTCCGTCGTACTGATCCCGCATGACGACCAGGGAGAGCTGGTCAAGATTCCAGGCAAGATTCTGGTCGAAGCATTCGATCTGGGCGGCACGGAAGGTACCGAACCGATCGGTCGTTGGTCGTACGATCTCTCCGAAGTCCGTCAGCATTGGCACAAGGGCGTCATCCAGTCCGGCTATCAGTTCGAGTTGCCACTCGAGGGTGTGCCTCGCTCGGACAAGGTGCTGTTGCATGGTCGACTGGTGACCTCCGACGGCAGACAGTTCGACACCAGCCATGAGATTCGGATCACTCCTCCGGGAGACGATCCGGTCATCTGGCCCCGCTGCTCCGCAGTTCCGGAATCGAACAGGCGGGATTCCGTTCACATGCGGAGGACGGCGCATAGCCTCGCGCACCACTGGAGGCCGTGGGACACGTGAGCGATCCGCAGACAAAGGCGGCCGGCACTCGAAGTGTTCCCACCGAGCGAACAACTCAAAGCGACCGAGGCATGACCGGCAGTCGTTTGCGAAACACCTCAGTATTCATGCCCCGCTCTCGGCGGTCGACCCAATGCCCGGCGATCGCACGCCATGGCTCGGCGCTACACCGAAATCGTCAACTCCCGGTGGGGGCCATTCGCTGGAGTCGATCTCCCATCCAACCGCCTCCCCGGCACCGACCGCCCCGGCTGAGGAAGGCGAACCGCGTCCGTTCCCCGATGACGCATTCGAAGCCCGGCGACCGGTGACGGCGTCCGACAGGCCCGTGACCACGTCCGACAACTGGACTGACGCCACGATTCCGGTATGTTGCGCTGATCGCAGTGGGCAGGGCTGTCCCGGACCGCGATGAACGATACCCGAACGCCGCAATCCTGTCCCGTACTCGCCTCTCGCTACTCGCCCCTCGTCGCTCGATACAGTCGCACTTCCTCCGACGGCAACCGCTCTGGATCGTGCGCCGACTGCCGGCGGGTACTCGTCGATCAGCACCATGAAGCTCGGTCGATAAGGAGTAGGTCCCCATCGGCTGCAGTCGGCTGTTGGTTGACTCCTCCAACGGACTCCTCTGGGCATGTTGGGCGGTGATGGCAAACGTCTCCAGTGGCGTGTCGGTCCCTGCGGCCACGACCATGGCCAGATCCCCTGCGGGCAGGATGAGCAACGCTTCACCACGGCTTGCCACCTGATTCGCCAGGTGGAAGAACAGCCCCGGTTCGCCGACGACGTACACCACGCCCGCGGCCCGTCCGCCGCAGTCGGTTCATCACCCAGTAACTGGTTGATGTCCCCCAGAAGTTGCCCGGCGACGGGGACCCACACCGCGCGCGACTGCCAGGCAACCGACGTTCGTGACTCTTCCGACGTGAGTCCCCACAACACGCTGCCGCACCACAACACGACCGAGGCGATTCACTAGCCGCGACCAGTGCACCTCCTGCCGGGCAGCGAGCTTTTCTCCAGGAATCGATCCCACCGACCGACCGGCTGATTCCCAGACCCGCTGCCATCCACGCGGCGACAAGCCAGGGGAGCGTGAGCCGCGGATACGGATGATAAAGAGGCACGAGCCACCAACAGTCCGACCAGCCATGCCGTGAGCATCCACACGGCGAGCGTCGACCAGTGTGTGGGTGCCACTGCTGGCTTGTTCAGCAGTGTGAGCGACAGGATCACCCCGCCGATACCGAGCACTGACAATGCCAGCGGTGACCCCCCCAGCATGCCGGCAGCTGCGATCACCAGCAGCACTGGCACCGCCCGATGACTGAGACGGTCTCGATTGCGAGACACGAGGATGGCTGGGCAGACGACAGCGGCCAGCAGTCCGAGGGCGCGTGACTGGTCCGTCGAACGCACTCATGGTGACGAACTGTCGCGTCAGCCGGTCCCACCAGCCCTCGAGTCCGCCGAAGTATCGGGCGTGATTGGCACTCACCACGGCATATCCGCCCACACTCTGGAGGTCCCACAGCACGGGCAACCAGCCAATGACGGCCAGCCCAGCGATCGTTCCCCAGCGCACACTGGGGGACCAGCCGGGTCGAAATTGCTGGACGCACAGCCAGGCCAGCAGCCCGGCTCCACTGATGGCGAGGGTCAACCACCCGTTGTACTTCGTCCACCAGGCGAGGGCTGCGAACAGTCCCGCCAGCAGAAGCGAGACCGGTATGCCGGTGATGATCCCCCGCCAGGCAAAGTACACCCCCCACAGCATCCACAGGCAGAGTAGAACGTCGGTCAGTGCCATGCGGCTGAAGGCGATGTGAAACTCGCTCGTTGCGGCCAGAGTCGTCGCTGCCAGAGCCGCGACCGGGCCAAACCCGTTGCGGGTCACCCACCACACGGAAGTGACCGTCAGTGACCCGGCGAGCACATTGACAGCCATCGCCGCCACAGGTGTCCCCCCGAGAATCAGAAACCATTCCAGCAAGCTGGGCAGCAAAGGAGGGGCGTAGAGGTATCGGGCCGGATACTGGTACTGGGGAGGGCAGTAGAGGTTCGAGGCGTACACGCCTTCGTCAAAGTGCTCGACCGCCATGCGCTGCGGGTGCCAGGCGCGCAACAAAAGCCCCAATAGTGAGAGGACGCCGACAATCACCAGCTCGTGCCGACTCACCGTCGTTCTCTCTGGTGATGCTGGGACTTTGTTCATCCGCGGGGTGCAACTCCGGCAGAAACTGGTTTCACGTGAAACCAGGTGAGTGGGGGAAATCTGAACGTCGGTTTTCTCGCTGGCGAATCGAGTCTATCATAAGGCTGGCCTGCATCACCTGCGGGTCAGCAACTAGCCTTACGGACATTTCGGGGAGACGACTGATGGCCACCGCCGACGAGATTTATGATCAGGCCACGCAACTGAAGAATGCGGGGGACCTGGACGGGGCCATCGCGAAGCTCAACGAGGCTCTGGAGGTCGACCCCAATCACACGCTGACCCATGCCGCGCTGGCCGTGCACCTGCAAAAACAAGGGCACTTCGAGAGTGCCATCAAGCATGCTCTGCGAGTGGTGGAACTGGAACCCAACGATCCCTTCTCGCACACGCAGCTGTCGGTGATCTGCATGAGATGCGGTCGGATCCAGGAAGCCGAGGATGCCATGGCCCGGGCCCGCGAAATCCAGGGCGGCCATCATTGACGTTGATGGGTTAACGGGTTGATCGGTTCAGCCGCGACTCGCAGAGGAGCGGGTGCCTTCGGAGTGGCAGAGGAGTAAAGTGGCAGGGTGGCCGCGCGTTAAATGAGACCGGCTTTCGTCTTTCCCGCGGGGTCTCCTTGCCCTCGACGACGGCTCGGCACGGGAATCAAAGCTGCCAGCTTGACTTCGGGTCCCCCTTTCTCGCCACTCGTCGCTCGCTGTTTGGCCGACTGTCGCACCGCGACAATGTGAACCAGAACCTCCTGTTTATCCCATGGATCCCAGTTTCGCGTGAAACCGTCTGTGGAACAGGTCTTGTCTCCACCCATTGACCGGTTTTAGAATCCCCGCCCCACTCGATCCTGGTTCGTCCGGAGTGCGAACGGGACGAGTTATCAGCCAAGGAAGGCCCCTCTGATGAGTGATGAAACCCACGATTCACAACCCCGCCGTCGCCTTGGCCGCGGATTGAGTTCGCTGTTGGGCAACCAGCCCATGGCCGACACCGAGGCGGCCCCGCCCGGCAAGGCGTCCCTGGTCCTGGTCCCCATCGACGCCATCGAGCGGAACCCCTGGCAGCCGCGAAAGCACTTCGACACCGAGAGCCTGCGGGAGCTGGCCGGCAGCATCCGCGAGCACGGGATCCTGCAGCCCCTCATCGTGCGAGAACTTGTACAGGGGCAGTTCCAGTTGATCGCCGGAGAACGCCGCTGGCAGGCGTCCCGTCAGGCTGGCCTCGCCCAGATTCCCTGCCGGGTCGTCGATGTGGTCGACCAGACCGCCTGCGAGTACGCCCTCGAAGAGAATCTCAAACGCGAAGACCTCAACGACCTGGAGAAGGCCCAGGCCTTTCGCGGATACCTGCAGCAGTTCGGGACCACCGTTGAGGAACTGGCCAAACAGCTGAGCATGAGCCGGCCCGCCATCAGCAACATGCTTCGCCTGCTCGAGCTGCCCGAGGCCATTCAGCAGGCGCTGCACGCGGGGAAGATCTCGGCTGGTCATGCCCGGGCGCTGCTGCCGCTCCCCCTCGAACAGCAGCTCGCCCTGTGTGAACAGATTCAGCGGGAAGGACTCAGCGTCCGCAAGACCGAAGCCGCCGTGCGTGCCGCTCAGCAGGGGCCGGCCGAGACGCTGCCCCTGCCGAAGTCCGACTCCCCAGCGACCCCGCAGCACTCGAACCACGTGCGTTCACTGGAAGAGCAGCTCCGCAACCTGCTGGGGATGAAAGTCGAGATTCGCCTGAAGGGGAAGGATCGCGGGCAGATCGTGATTCCCTTCGCCAGCAACGACCAGTTCGAGCACCTGTTGCGTCAGCTTCGTCGGGGCGCCGCCTGACGCCCGCTCGCAGTGTGTCGGTCCGAACGTTCAAGTGTCGGGCAAATTCCTTGCGGCATCGAGCTGCGTTTCTCGCGTCTTGTCAGGGAGGGGACTTCTCGACCGGGTCGAACTGCGTACGATGCTCACCGAGTTGAGCGCCGCGGCGAACTCACCCCTCCTGGATGTCTACGATTGCTCGGGGCAGTTTCCCCGAAGAGACCGTGCGCGAGTACCCAAGCCCTTAGATGCTGCGACAAGATGTTCCCACGCCGATCCAGCAGTTGCTGGAGACGCACCACCTCAACGGTCTTCCGTTTCTGCTTGCCACGACCAGCGACCTGTCGCTTTCTGGGGATGTGCGTCCGCACTGGCTGATCGCGACTTCGGAGAATGTCGCCGTCGTCACCGATGGGCCCGAGTCGACCATCGTCGGCTCCGTTCCCCTCAACCGGGTCGAGAAGTTCCGTAGCCAGGGGACCATCGGCTCGGGCTTCCTGCAGGCTTGGGTGGATGGGTCGTGGGTCGATCTTGTGCGGTATTCGAACGCTTTGACGACCCGCTTCCATCGCGTGGCGGGCAAGCTCGAAGACCTGCGGACGACGGGCGAGGTCACCATCCGCCCCGAGGAAGAGGTCGATACGGCGCACTGCCCGAACTGCGGACTGCGTCTGCCAACGGCAGGCGAATCGTGCCCGCGGTGTCTGCCCCGGCGGACGATTGCGATCCGACTGGCACAGATGCTGATGCCCTACTGGCCGAGCGCATTGGCTATGTGTCTGCTCATGCTTCTGGGAGTCGCGACCGAACTCGCGCCGCCCAAGCTGCAGCAGTATCTGGTCGATGAGATTCTCAGGCAGGGGCAGGTCAGCCCGGCGTCGGCGGAGATGCTGGCTGCGTTGTCCACCGTCGTCATGATTCTCGCCGGCACGCGCGTGGTGCTGGGACTCGTCAACTGGGCCAAGGGACGACTGGCCAACCGGGTGGGAGTCTCGCTGACGTTCGACCTCCGGGCCGAACTGGTCCGCAAGTTGCACGCGCTCGATGTCAGCTACTACGACAAACACCAGGTCAGCTCACTGACAAGCCGGGTCGCTCACGATACCGAGGTGCTGCACAGCCTGCTGCAACAGTTCACCGGCGGGTTCCTGCTGCAGATCGTGCAGGTAACGGCCGTTGGGGCGATGTTGTTCACTCTCAATCCCAGGCTGGCCCTGTACACGCTCATCCCGGCACCACTCGTCATTGCCGGCAGTCTGTACTTCTGGCGTCGTGTCTACCCCCGGTACTACCGCTACTGGGACTCCGCCACGAAACAGTCCGGCACACTGGCAAGCATGCTCAACGGCATTCGCGTGGTGAAGGCCTTCGCCCAGGAACCCAAGGAGTTTGACCGCTTCTCCCGATCGAGTGAGTACCTCCGGCATTCGCGCGTCGCGGTCGAGACCTCGACGGCGACGTTCTCCTCGATCATGGCCCTCATCTTCAGCATGGGAGGGCTCATCGTCTGGTACGTCGGCGGTCGGGATGTGCTGGCCGGGCAGATGACGCTCGGTTCGCTCATGGCGTTCCTGGCGTACCTCGCCATGTTTTACGCGCCGCTCGCTACGCTGTCTCAACTGACGACGTGGCTGACGAACTTTCTCACCGGCTGTCAGCGTGTCTTCGAACTGCTGGACGCCCCGACACAGACCCGCGAGCCGGTGGCTCCGCAGTCACTCCCGGCCGCCGAGGGAGAAGTTGTTTTCGAGCATGTAACGTTCGGCTACGAGCGGCATCGCCCGGTCCTCAAGGATGTGAACTTCACGATCAAGCCGGGAGAGCGCATCGGCATTGTCGGGCGGAGCGGCAGCGGCAAGACCACACTCGTCAATCTCATCAGCCGCTTCTATGACGTGGACGAAGGCCGGGTGATGCTGGACGGCATCGACCTGCGCGACCTCGCAAAACACGACCTGCGGAGCCATGTGGGGGTCGTCCTCCAGGAACCTTTTCTGTTCCGCGGCACCATTCGCGACAACCTCGTGTACGGTCGCCCCGATTCGACCCGCGAAGCGACTCTCGAGTCGGCACGAGCTGCGCAGGCGCACGACTTCATCCTCCGCACACCCCTGGGGTACGACACCTGGCTGGGGGAACGGGGGGCTGGTCTCTCGGGGGGCGAGAAGCAGCGGATGTCGATCGCCCGCGCGCTGTTGTACAACCCGAAGGTCCTCATCCTCGATGAGGCCACCAGTAGTGTGGACACGGAATCGGAGAAGTCGATCCAGGAAGCACTGCGCGTGCTGACGCGCGGACGCACGACACTCGCCATCGCGCATCGACTCAGCACACTCCGCGATTCCGATCGCATTCTGGTCTTCGATCAGGGCCGGCTCATTGAACAGGGGTCGCATGACGAACTGATGACGCTGGGGGGCAAGTACGCCCGACTCGTCAGCATTCAGACACGGATCTCCCGCAACAAACAGTTCGAGTTGGCGCTGAATGGACAGGCCCAGGAACCCGAGGAACCCACACCAGCACAAGTCGATGATGTCATCGATGACGCGGCGCAGCACCTCACGCCACGCTGGCTCCAGCCGGGAGATGCCACGCTGCGCAATGGACCACGCGACAGTTTGACCGTGGAGTTGCCTGACGGCGAATCGTTTGCCGGGGTGTTTGCTGTCCGCTGTTTTCCGGCGTCCGCCCCGAATGACTTCATCAGCCTGCGGATGTGGGATCGCGACGGCAATGAACAGGAGATCGGCATCCTGCGTCAGCTGGACGACTGGTCCCCGGAGGTGCAGCAACTCATCGACGCCGCTCTCAGCCGGCGCTATCTGCTGCGGACGATTACCGGTATCGACGCCATGCAGCTGGAGTATGGCTATCTCATCATCAAGGCTCGCTCGGACCAGGGACCGGTGTCATTCACCATGCGTTGGTCGCAGAGCCAGGTGCAGGACTTCGGGGAGAGCGGCAAGATTCTGCTCGACCTCGAAGACAACCGGTTCATCGTTCCGGACGTCAACGCTCTGCCCCGGCGCGAGCGGGAGCTGCTGTTGCGGTACATCTACTGGTGAGATGATTTCGCGGGTCTGGCGTGGCTGCCCAGCTTGCGCAGCACGACTTCTCGAATCTGAAAGTCTTGCCGGTCTCCGTATCCGGATTCAACACGCAGGCTGGCGGCTTTAAGATCACGCCAGTTGAGGGGCTGCTGCCGCTGGGCCACGCCCCACGCGTCGGCATCCACCAGAACATCGCGTGAGGGATGCTGCTGCACACCGGCGGCATCTTCGACGATCAACGTCACCTTAAGATGCACCGGTTCCGTCACGCCGCGCACTTCGGCGGTGTACTCGTAGGTGCCCGGACCATGAGTCCGCAGGACGGCGGTGATGTCCGTCTCGATGCCGACTGATGCATCGCGCCGGCGGGTGATCGCCACAAGATTCCCCGGCGCACTGGCGATGTCTGCTGCGATGTCGACAACGTCCGCCTGTCCCGTTCCATCTGCAGTCGTCTTCCAACCGCGAAGGCCTTCCGCAAACGTGGGGTTTTCGACCAGATTTGAGCCAGACTTACCAAGTGGTGTGTTCACATGTTCACTGTAAGTGAGCGATCGCTCTGCACTCACCATGGGGGTCGGTTGCGATGTCGCCTCGGGTGACGGCGAATCGACAAGGGACGTCTGGTCGGCGAATGTCTTTCCCTCGATGCGCGTGCCAAGCGTGTTGATGAGGCTCAGGCCCCCGACCTGCGGAATGTCCATCAGCGTCTCGCCGATCTGTACATTCTGAAACACGAGTCCCTCGATCGGGCGGTCCTCCATCCCGTGGACTTCCCCTGCGACTTGCCACGACTGACGGACGCGCATGTTGACGAAGCGGATGTCGCTGACGTCGCTGTCGGTCGCATTGCCTGCCTGGAAGTCAATCCACCGGCCGAAGGGGGCGATGTCTTCGATGTCGATGTCGCGAAACTCGAGATCCCGCGCGACCCGTTGCGAGCCGAACAGCTTCATCGAGAACGGAGCCTTGCGGTCGTATTCGCAGCAGCCTCCTGCACGGAGAATCACGTTGTCGTGAATCCGATGATGTTCGAGCACGAACTGCGGCCCGGTCGCCCACCCCAGCATGAACACGCCGCCGTTGTACAGGTTCCACAGCACGTTGTTGCGAATCTCGACGTTGCGGCACACGCCGTTGAGTGAAAAGTTGTCGTCGTTGCACTGCAGAAAGCAGTCCTCGACGAGCAGTCCATCGGTCCCGGTCTGCACGCCGTCGGTGTTGTAGCGCCAGTTGCCGAACAGCTTGACGTTGCGAACCGAGAGGTCTTCGTTGCGTCCCCAGAACGAGACGATCCATCCCGGGGCATCGCAAATGGTAATGCCCTCGATGAGCACGCGTTTCGTTCCATCACCCTTGAAGACCCGGTAGTTCTCCTGATGCGGAACCTCCCCCAGAGCCAGCATTCCCCGCCCGCGAATCGTGACATCTTCCACCCCTTCCAGGGCGAAAGAGCCCACGACAATCGCTCCCTCTGCCAGGTAGACATCGTCCCCCGACTGCAATGGCAAGTGATGGCCGATGCGATGCACGCCCGGACCATAGTAGTGCTCAACAGTGTCGACTGGAGGCGGCTCCTCCGGGGGATTCGCACTGATGACGAGTGCACTTTCGTAGGAGTCGTCTGCCAACACGACCAGATGACCGGGCTGGTCCACGGTGAACTCGAGCGACCCGTCGCGGACTTCGGGGGTGATCCCGGCACGAAACGGTCGGACCGTCAACGTGCGGAAGTCGCGTCGCGGCATGACGCGGACAACCGCCCGACCGTTGAGATCAAAGCCGGTGAGCGACATCCGTGTGATGTCGTTGGTGCCATGGTTGGTCGCCTTGGTGCTTTCATACACCCTCAGCGGTTTCCCGTTGACACTCACCTCATAGCTGGAGGAGACCGTCAGGTGTTGCGGCAGTTCGTCCGGTGTCGGCCTCTGGGCGCGAACCGCTGAAGGACACACTGCACCCACCAGCACGAGGAATGTCATCAACGCATAACGAACGACGCGATGTGACATGCAAGGCTCCTCGACAGGGACAGGTCTGGAACCGGCATGATAGACGCCGATCTGCCCTGTCGAAAGCGCCCCGGTGTGGAGGACCCGCGGCGCAAGCAAACGGGCGACCCCCGCAAGATCACCTCGCAGGAACCGCCCTCGTGGTGGTCACGCCAGCGAGTGACTACTGGCCATAGACGTGGAACACGTCGAACGGGAGCCGGCGGACGTTGGTGTTCCACTTGATGATGTCGGACAGTCGGACACCATACAGGTTGATAATTCCACGGACTGTAGAGGTCTTCAGGTCTTCGTCACGCGTCCAGAAGAAGCGGTCGCCATCGCGGAGTCGCTCGAACTGTTCCCGGATCGCGGTCGCCAGCAGCTGGCCGACGTTGCAGTTGCCACTCAGATGGTCTTCACACAGGGCACCGACCCACAGATCGATGTTGTCGACGCTGTGGTACATCCCGGCCAGAGAAGCCTGTACCTGGGGATCCTTGCTGATTTCGCCGAAGGTCTTGACCTTCGCCAAGCCGTAGTAGGTGCGGACGGTGTTGTAGTCCGGCAGGCCATGGTCGCGGCCGCGTTGGATGTTGAGGGCCGCGAGATCCATGCCGACGCCACCCATGCCGAACAGGAAGCTGCGGACATCCTCGACCACTTTCGCATCGACTTCCTGGGCCGACTGGTAGACCAGTCCCCGCAGCACGTCGTCGATCAGTGCGGGGTTGTTGTCGTAGTAGGTGACATTGAAGAATGCTTCACGCAGGGGAACGGATCCGAATGTGTCGCCGCGCTCATTGATCAAGGCCAGGTTCGGGGCGAGCATGCTGTGACCAAACCGGTACAGAGCGGTCGCGAACTCGGTGGTGATCGTGGGATTGGCAGCCTTGTCGTAATTCCACCCTCCCAAAGGGCTTGGGGCCCGCCAACCCAGCAGGGCCGGCAGGAACTCCTTGTAGGTAATAATCTGCACTTCGGCCCCGACAATCTTGCGGGCCAGCTGATAAATCTGCTCGTCGGTCCAGTTGCGATTCTTCTTCTTGATCAGCCTGGCCAGCCGGTTGTGCTCGCGCACAAACAGTGTGTGCATGGCCGTCAGACCGATCTGTTCGGCGGCGCACATCACCGGCGAACCATTCGCCATTTTTTTTAGGGAGCAGCCCATTGCTCTCGATTCTGAGCAGTCCATCGACGCCTTGACGCAATTCCCACGCCTTGTCGTCATCAGATCCGTAGACCATGGAGGCGTCGATCCAGGCAGTGATGTCGTTGACCTGGCTGCGCGGATGGCCGAGCACGCCTGTCCCAACAGCAAACTTCGACCGCGAAAAGGGAATCATAACCATCCCTTGGGGATCCGGTGCAGGCATTCCATCATGGTCCGTCTGCGGGACCAGCATTGTCGCGTCGCCAAACTCCGGCCCGCTCACAGTTAGGGTGATGTCGTGGTCAATGAATTGGCCCCACTGCCAGACCATGTCACTCATCTGCCCACTGTTAGGCATCACGCCTTCCTGGACACAGACATGGTTGCTGACGTACCGCGGATTCTCCCGGGCAGGGTCAGTCTCCTCAGACATCATCAGATCACCGTAACCATCTGGATACGAGGCCGGTGCCTGACGAAGAAACTTCGTGCCGGCCTGACCCCAGTCGTCACGGGAGTGATTGTTCCCACTGCCATCGATTGTGCGGACATCGGTCGGCTGGGCAAAGGCCGCGACCTGTACGAACAGAATGGCCAGAACAGCAACAGCAGGGGTGCGCAGCATGAGTCTCTCCCTGAGGCAAGCGAGTGAGTACGATGATCCGCCGGAGGAGCGAAGCCCGCGAACCAGAGGTCTCCGCAACGTCTGCGGAAATGCGCTGATCCTCTCCTTCGTACACACCGGCACCACAGAGACACGCTGGAGATGCGCGAATCGTCGGGCAGTCCGCGTGAGTGGTGTGAGATCCGGTACATGATCCCAACTGTCTGTGGCACCCCCGATCGTACCACCTTACAGACGACGCACAACTAGAATTCGGGTGTCGATGAGGGGGAATTCTCGGGGAGTTCACCAGTCAGTCTCAGGACAGCAATGGGCGAAGCCTTGCTTGTTCTGTCAAACGTCTGCAAGCACGTTGGTCTTTCGGATGCAGCATCGAATCCGGAAACGCAGCATGCGAGGGTATGGTTGGCGGTGCCGGACTTCGCCTCCGCAATCAGGCTTGGTGATTCGGCAGGGGCTGAAGAACATCACTCCGTGTGCCACTTCTGCCATCTCGAGAGTGCGAGAAGCGAGCGGCTTTCGTCGTGCTCGCACGGCTGACACAGCCGAGGCACACGTTCTTGAAGGGTTTGCTCCCTGTACTCAGGGTGCACGGCGTCATCGCCCCCCGGACAGTACCTTTCGGAAGACGCCCATCACCAGGACCATCAGCGTCATCATTGCCAGCGAGGCGGGCTCGGGTACGGCGACTCCCTTGAATTGGGCGGACATCGAGAACACGGAGAAACTTGTGCTCCCACCGACGCCTGTCTGACCAGACAGGTAGAGGGCCGTTTTCCGCGGCAGCGGAAATGTGATCGAGTTCGTCCCGTTCAGTGTCGCATAGGCAATGGTTCTCGCCGCATCCTGATAGAACGTGGCACGATCCTGTGGGTCATCGGCAGATCTCAGGGTTGTCGACGTGAAGCCGTCAATCGACACGGATCCACCACTGACGTTATGGACGCTCAACACAAAATCGACGGTCTCTCCGGCACCGATGCTGCTGTTCCCCACTCCGATGCCGTTGGCGGTCGAATTGAGCGTGCCACTGCCGGTCATCGTGAGTCGCGCATTGAAGGTGACGCCGCCATCACTCAGACCGATGAGGTTAACCACGATCGGGTTGCCATTGGAGAGATTCGCGAGATCAAAAGTGGTGACCATATTTGCACGCGCCGTTGTAGCACAGAGCATGGTCGTCAGGACTGCAAGCCCTTTGTTTCGCAGTTTTCGCCAGTTTGACAAGACCGTCACCTTCAAATGGAGTGGACTTTGACGCGTGATCAGCCAGTCAGACGCCTGCCCATGGGTGCGCTGAGGTTCACCAGCCCAGTACGCGCAGCTGACAGCAAACCACCTGCTCAGGGTGGTCGATTCAGAGAATCGGCAGTTTCTGCGCGTGAGATGAACCAAGACCGAGCAAGGGGGGCCCGACAAACGGACGCGGAGCCTTCCGAAGGCTCTGTAAGGCATAATCCGGCCAGCGAACAGCTGCCAAGACGGTCTCAGCGCGGAGATGATGCCAATCGACGACCAACCGGCTAGCCGCTGAGGTGGCTCGTCGTCAGGACATCAATCGGCAGGATCGAGCGATCCTGCGGCCAATCGACCCTGCGACGATCGAAATGGTGCCGCACGCCAACAGCAGCAGGGAGTGAGGTTCGGGCACGCTGGTGCCGCGAAACCGGGCCGAGAGGGCCTTCACCGAGAAGCTGGTCTTGCCTCCCACGCCGTCCTGCCCCGAGAGATACAAGGCGGCATGCAAAGGCTGAGGGAAGGTGATTGCGTTGGTCCCGTTGAGTGTCGCATACGCCAGGGTCCGGGCCGCATCCTTGTAGAATGTGGCGCGGTCTGCGGGATCATCGGCAAACCGGAGGGCAACGGACGTGAAACCGTCGATGCTGACATATCCCCCGCTGACGTTGTGCACACTCAGCAGAAAGTCGATGGTCTCACCAGTCTCGATGCGACTGTTGCCGACGCCGACACCATTCGCCGAAGTGACGAGACTGCTGCTGCCGATCATGGTCAGTCGGGCGTCAAACGTCACGCCGTTGTCGGACAGTCCGAGGAGGTTCAGCACGACTGGATTGCCATTGGGCAACTGGGCACCGATGTCGAACGTGGTCACGAGATCAGCGCGCACTGCACTCCCGCCGAGCACGACACTCAGCACAAGTGGCACCAGACTCGTTCGACAAATCCTCCCTGCCCCGCACACGCTGCGTCCCTCCTGGACACAAGGCGATTCGTTGGCGATGAAGTGAAATCACCGGCCCAGACCGCCCCTGCGTTTGCAATCGGCAGAATCTGCCCTACAGGTGAGGAAATCGCTCAAGGGCCGCAATGTCGACTGCGACGTGGAGCTGCAACGGGTCCGAGGACTCGCGAGTCCAGAGCCTGCCGGGGATGGGGAGGGGCACCTACCGCCTGATTGTGGAGTTCCGTCTCCGTCGGCAGCCCCCCGCCGTCACCAAGCCCAGCGATCCCAGCAGCGCGAGCGAGCCGGGTTCGGGCACAGACGCGGCTCTGGAGGGGATGCCGACGAACCGGGCAGAGATCGAGTCGACACCAAAGCTGGTCGTCCCACCTGCTCCCGTTTCTCCCCGCAGATACAGGGTGCTCTTTCGGGGCTCATCAAACGAGATCAAATTGGTCCCGTTGAGCATCGCATAAGGCGTCGTTCGTCCTGCATCACGATAGAACGTGGCCCGATCAATGGTGTCGGCCGCGTTTGTCAATATGCCCGAGAGGAATCCGTCAATGTTCACGCTGCCGCCACTGACGTTGAACGTGCTCAGCAGGAAATCGATCGTCTCGCCGGCGTTGACACGACTATTGCCGACCCCGACGCCCGACGCTGCCACTTCCAGGTTGCCATTGCCGACCATCGTCAGCCGGGCATCAAACGTCACGCCATTGTCGGAAAGCCCGTTCACATCCAGGATCAGCGGATTTCCTGTCTCACCATTCAGCGAGTCAATGTGGAAATCGACCACAGCCGCCGCGCGGCTTGAAGTAGCCTGATGGGCAACCAGCACCGCTGTGAGACAATACAGTCCAGTCCTTTTGAACGCTGACACGGCCTGGCCCTCCGGAATGCGTATCGCGATGGTTGCGATCATGCGCGCTTCCCTCTTACTTTCAAGCGGGGGCAATGGGCAATTGCGGGGAACACAACCGGGCCGAAATGGGACGCGATCGCAGTGCATCACGACCGGTCCGATCTCATGCCGGGCACCACTGACACCGCCAGTGCGTCACAAAGAGTACCATCTCAGGTCGCTGCACTGGCAAAGCCAGTGGCACACAGCCGCAGAACCAAGCTGGGATGCAGCCTATTTGAGGTCCTGTGGCTTGATCGGCTGATCGCGGGAAATGACCTGTGGGCCCTTGCCGGCCCGCTTCTCGTAGGTGCCGTCCCCCGACTTAACGTATTTGGTGAAACCGAGTTGGTCCAGTTTTTTGTCGTCCTTCATCCGCTTGTGCATGGAAGACTCGGTCCACTGGCCTCCCACGAACACCGGCTGAATGACGCGGCGGACCGGGTGGCCGGTCTCGGGATGCACCGTGAGCGGCGGTTCGCTGATGCGCTGGATGATCTCGAAGGTTTCACCCGGTTCGCCGGTGGGGTCGATCACTTCGTAGACGTAGGTGGGCATGGGGGAAGTTCACTGCGGAAACAGGATCGGTATCCAGAGAAGTTTATCCTCACGGGAGGGCCGGGTGAATAGGTTGGCCTTGCATGTCGCCTATCTGTCCTCAAGAATCTGGCGCAGACGCGATTCCCTCAGTAAGGCGCAATCCAGACGCTGGCAGCAGCTCAGGCCTGAGGGAGCAGCGTAACACCACGACACAGAGGGAGTGGGTTACCCTCAATCGTGGCTCATGCGAGGGCCGGCCCCTTTCGCTTTGCAGCGGCGTGATCTAGGATGCACGGTTCAACAAAGCGAGGAGATTCGCCCGCGGAGGTTTTTAGCGGAGGAACGTCCTTGGCGTTGTCCGTCAACGTCCTCGATCCGGGGGTATCTTGATGAACGAGAACCGGGAGACGACATCTGTGCAAGTGGCGATCACCAGCCGTCATGGTCATGTTACGGACGAGGTGCAAGCCTATATGTCCCGCAAGGCGGAGAAGCTGCTCACGTATTTCGAGCGTGTGACGGCGATCCAGGTCACCGTGGATTTCGTGGATGACCGGGTTTCAACCGAACTGCTCGTCGATGCGGAGCACAAGCACAACTTTGTGGCGCAGGTCACGGGATTCGAGGTGATTCCCACCTTCGACCAGACGCTGCACAAGATGGAACAACAAATCCGTAAATACAAAGAGAAGCTTCAAGACCATCGCCGCGACCGTCCGCTCAATGAGTTGGCCGGTGGTGTCGTGGAGACTGAGTCGGAAGAGGACTAGACCCCAGGGAAATGGACGACGCGTGCGTGGCGAGTCGTGCGGGGTTGATGCGCCCGGAGCCATCGGTTCGGGTGCATGGTTCAGGGACGAGCACGTTCAGGGACAGGTAAGGATCTACGAATGAATCTCGCTGAATTTGTGGTGCGGGAAGCGATTATTCCCGACCTCGCCGCCGATTCGAAGGAGGGAGCCATCCGCGAGATGGTAGCCAGCCTGAGGTCGGCGGGCTGCATTGCGGCGGAAGATGAAGAGAACATCGTGAGTGCCATTCTCAAACGGGAAGAGCTCGGGTCGACGGGGATTGGCCGCGGCATCGCGGTTCCGCATACCAAACACCCCTCCGTGGACTCGATCTTCGCCACCATTGCACTCGCGAAGTCCGGCGTCCATTTTCAAAGTCTGGACGGCGAGGATGTCTACATTCTGTTTCTGCTGATTTCTCCGCCAGATCGACCCGGGGATCACCTCCGGGGGTTGGAAAGCATTTCGCGTCATCTGAAAAACGAGAACTTCTGCAGCTTTCTGCGACAGTCCTCTAGCCAGGACGAAGTCATGGGCCTGCTGCGAGAGGCAGACGAAAACCAACTCTGATCGCCGACACAAAACGGGTGGTGGGCGCACTCCCGGTAGTTGCCGGCTCAACTGAGCAGATTGAGCGATGTCGACACGTGTGCGGCGCGAAGTCACCGTCAACCTGGAGAGCGGGTTCCATCTGTTCCCGTGTTCGACGATCGCGAAGTTCACACAAAACTACCCGGGATCCGTCACTTTTCAGCGAAACGGCAAGTTTGCGGATGCCAAATCGATGCTGGATCTGATGATGCTGGAGGCCCCGCACGGCGCTGTGTTGATTGTCGAAGTGCAGGGAGCCGATGCTCCCGCGCTGGCAGACGCGATCGTGAGGATGTTTGAGTCCGACTTTGCCTTGGCCGAGGAAACTGACGTCCCCAGCCCGCTCGTAGATGAGAGGATTCCCTGACTGGCAGTCTCAACGTCGCTCCGACCTGTTGATGCCGTCCTGCGCCCGACATTCATGCTGACCAAACAAGGCATTGCCGTTTCTCCGGGAGTCGCCATCGCGCAGGTGCTCGTGCTCGGTGCTGAAGACTTCCGCATCCCGCAGCGATTCGTGAGCGTGGATGCCGTGGATGCCGAGATCGTCCGCTTTCGCTGTGCCCTCGAAAACGTGTGCCGCGAGATCTCCGGCAACGAGCAATTGGCTTCCGACCAGTTGGGCAAGCAGTATGGTGCGATTTTTGGTGCGCACCTGCAGATGGCCCGCGATCCGAAACTGCAGGGTGAGATCGAACAGCTGATTCGCGAACGCAGCTTCTCGCCCGAGTTTGCCCTCAGCCAGGTGCTGCGTCGGTATGCGAAGGTGCTGCAGAATCTGGGGGATCGCTACAAGGCTGAGCGGGCCATCGACCTTTTTGACCTCGAAAAGAGTCTGCTGCGACATCTGCTGGGCGAACGACGGGAGGAGCTGGCCAATCTCCAAGCTCCGGTTCTGGTCCTCGCCTATGACCTGACTCCCAGCGAGACGGCGACCCTCGACAAAAAGCATGTCCAGGGATTTGCGACAGAGGCCGGCGGACACACCTCCCATACCGCCATCCTGGCCGGAGCCCTCGAGATTCCGGCCGTCGTGGGACTGGGCAGCTTCCTCATCGATGTCTCCGCGGGGAGCACCGTCATCATCGATGGCAACCGGGGCGAGGTCATTATCGATCCGGATCAGGAGACACTGGACCGCTATCATCAGTCAGAAGAACGGGCCCGGTCGGTGGCCTTGCGCCTGAAATCACTGCAGCCCCTCCCGTCAGAAACGAGCGACGGCGTCCGCATCCAGCTCCTGGGTAACATCGAATTTCCTGAGGAGGCTGCACACTGTCGGGAGCTGGGGGCAGATGGGATCGGCTTGTACCGGACCGAATTCCTCTACCTCGAACGCAGCCGGGAGCAGACAGAAGAAGATCACTTCGAGGCCTATAAGACCGTGGTCAGCGCGTTTGCGGGCCATCCGGTGGTCATTCGAACGCTGGATCTGGGGGCCGACAAGGTCCCGGCAGCGATGCCTGAGCTGTATCCCGAGGGGGCCAATCCCGAGTTGGGTCTGCGCAGCATCCGCCTGAGCCTGAACAACGTCACTCAGTTCAAGACCCAGTTGCGGGCGATCCTCCGTGTGGCGTCGCTGGGTGACGTGCGGATCATGTTTCCGCTGGTTTCCTCGCTGATGGAGTTGCGGCAAGCCCGGCTGCTGCTGGGGGATGTGATCGAGGATCTGGAGGAGCGCGGCGACCCGTTCAACCGGCATGTTCCGGTGGGGATGATGGTCGAAGTCCCTTCGGCGGCCTTGATGGCTGAAGAATTTGCTCGGGAGGTGGACTTCTTTTCGATCGGCACCAACGACCTGATTCAGTATACTCTGGCGGCGGACCGGTCAAATCCGGCGGTTGCCAAGTTCTACAACTCGGCCGACCCGGCCATCCTGCGAGTGATTCGCATGGTGATTCAGGCCGGTCAAAATAATGATGTCCCGGTGACGGTGTGCGGCCAGATGAGCTCCGACCCCAAATTCGTCCCGCTGCTGGTCGGGATGGGTCTGAGGCAGCTCAGTGTCACACCGCATGCCATCCCCGAATTGAAGGAGGTCATTCGGCACCTGAACATTCCCCAGGCGGAAGGGATTGCCAGGCACGCGTTGACGCTGGAAGTGGCCAGGGACATCGAAGGATTCTTGCGTGGCGAACTCAACAAGATTACGCCCGACCTGGTGACGTAGCCAGTCGGGACCATTCATGCGAACAACTCTCACTCGAACAGTGCGTCTCTGTCTTCTCGAGGTCGCATCGGCGGGACGATGATCTGGTGAATTGGGCTGCTCCGTTGGAATCGGAAAACATCGCCTCTGGGGCCGGAAAGGCCATGTGGGTCAACCTGTTCTCAGGCCCAGGTGATGATCGAGCGGATGCACATGACTCAGGCTCTTCGGCAAATGCAGACTGTTGCTGTCGGGTGAGTCAGCCCACCCTCACAGATCGCCCTCCCTCTGGCGATCCGCGTCCGATGTCACCCGCAGGCAGCCGACTTGAGTCTCTCGACTCGGTTGCCCTCAGGTCGCACGGCCAGATCGGCAACGGCAATCGGCCGATGCTCCCGCTCGGACCGCTCCGGTCCCTCACGCCTCGAGAAGTTCAGCCACCCGACCTCCGACGTCCATTGCCTGCGGTTTGCTCTGATTCTGCGAGCAGCTCAGTCGGTGGATCAGGATCGGGGGACCAACCGCCGCAAGGCGATTTCGGCTGGTTGCAGACACGCACGGTTCGTCATCCCGGACGAAGGACGTGCCATGAAAAAAGAAATGCTGATCAACGTCCTCCAGCCGGAGGAAAGCCGCATCGCGATCGTCGAGGATGGCATCCTCGAAGAGCTGTACGTCGAACGCAGCAGCCAGGAGAACTATGTCGGCAACATCTACAAGGGCCGCGTCGTCAACATCGAGCCCAGCATTCAGGCGGTGTTTGTCGACTTCGGCGTCGGTCGCAACGGCTTCCTGCACGTCATCGACGTCGAATACCAGTACTTACAAGCATCTGCTGAGCGAGTCCGAGCGGCAGCAACTGGATAACGGCGGGCCCAAGCGGGTCGCGGGCGAACGCCAGAAGCACTTCAACGATCGCAGCGCCCGCAACAAGCCGCCCATCCAGGAGATCTTCCAGCGCGGCAGCGAAGTGCTGGTGCAGGTCATCAAGGAGGGCATCGGCACCAAGGGCCCGACGCTCTCGACCTACATCAGCATCCCCGGACGCTATCTCGTGCTGATGCCCGGACTGCAGCGCGTCGGCGTCTGCCGCAAGATCGACGACGACGACACCCGTCGCAAACTGCGCAAGGTCATGCGCGAACTCGATCCCGCCCGCCGGCCTGGGCTTCATCATCCGCACGGCCGGCATCGACCGCTCCCAGAACGACCTGCAGCGCGACATGAACTACCTGCTGCGGCTGTGGCGCACGCATCGTCCGCCGCATCAAGAACCAGCCCGCCCGCCGTCGATATCTACGAAGAGAAGCGACATGATCATCCGCACGATCCGCGACATCTACACCAGCGAGATCGACGCCGTCTGGATCGACGAGCCGGAGCCTTCGAGCGCGCCCGCGAGTTCATGAAGGTCGTCCTGCCCAAACACGTCAACCGCATCCAGCTCTACGAAGGCAAGGATCCGATCTTCCACAAGTACAACATCGAGGAGGAGATCGCCAACATCCAGAAGCGGCATGTGCCCCTCCGCGGCGGCGGGTCGATCGTCATCGACCAGACCGAAGCGCTCGTCGCCATCGACGTCAACAGCGGCAGCTTCCGCGTCGACGACAACGCCGAGCAGACCGCCTACCAGGTCAACCTCCGGGCCGCCGAGGAGATCGCCCGCCAGATTCGCCTGCGCGACCTGGGCGGCGTGATCGTCAACGACTTCATCGACATGCGCGACGAACGCCACCGCCGGCAGGTCGAACGCACGCTGCGCGACGCCGTCGACCGCGACCGCGCCCGCACGAAGGTGCTGCGCATCAGTCCCGTTCGGCCTCATCGAGATGACCCGCCAGCGGATCCGCCCCTCGCTCCGCCGCAGCATCTATGACGACTGCCCCTGCTGCAACGGGGTCGGACAGGTCAAAACCGCCGAGAGCATGGCGATCGAGGTCATGCGGACCCTGATGACTTCCGCCAACCAGCAAGAGGTCCACCGGGTCGACGTCGAGGTCCACCAGCGGGTCGCCAACTACCTCATCAACCGCAAACGCCGCGAAATCACCGGCCTCGAAGAAGCCTACGAGGTCTATGTCAGCATCCGCAGTCGGGGGGATGTCTTCCCCGAACACCTGCAGGTGCGCTGTCTGGACGAGATCGGCAGCGAAGTCAATCTCCTCCCCCAGCAACCCTCGCATTCCCGGCGATAACCGGCTACATTGCTCGATCGCAGATCAGGCGAGCGGGGGACGTCAGTCCCCCAATTGGGCACTCCTCTCCCCTGGAGGGGAGAGGTTGGGTGAGGGGTGAAACGTCGGATTTCTGGACCCTCCCCCGACCCCTCCCTGCGAGGGAGGGGAGTCGTTGCGGGGCATCGTGCCCATCGGGAGGCTCACGCCTCCCGCTCGCCATACAGTACAGACAACCTCAACACACAAAGATACAGACGATGTTTGCCATCATCGAAGACGGCGGTCGACAGTACCGCGCCACCGAGGGGGACACCCTCACTCTCGACTATCGGGACGATTCCGAGCCCGGTCAGACCCTCTCGTTCGACCGCGTCCTGCTCGCCAACGGCGGTGCAGCCAGCGTCGTCGGCAGGCCGGTCATCGACGGTGCCAGCGTCACTGGCGAGGTCATCGAGCCGCTGCTCAAAGGCCCCAAGCTCGAAATCCAGAAGCTCCGCAACCGCAAGGCGTCCCGCAGGCACACCGGCCATCGCCAGAAGCACACCACGGTGAAGATCACGGCGATCAACGTCCCCGGCCTCGAAGTCGCTGCTCCCAAGACCGACTCGTAACTGGCACCCGCTGCGCCAGGCCGCCAGCTTCGAGGGCCATTACGACACCACGGGTTCACGGTGCTTGTTGACTGAACTCGGCGAGGTTGTACGCAACGCGCTGCACTGCGCGGCGGCCCTCCTCAATGGCTTCCGTCGCGCGCTGAAAGTCGAGCAGCCGAAAATGCGCCAGACGCGGGGCCACGATCAGGTCGGGCGGCTCCCCCGCCATGCGGCTGGCGAAATGCGTACTTGCATGATGTCGATGCTGGTGGACAGTACATCCTGGATCGACGGCATCGTGGGCCCATCACACGGCGGCTGCTGCGCAGGCTCACCCAGTTTGTTCTGCAACCTGCGCATCCAATCACCGAAGGCGTTGTCCGGCACTACGGAAGTCGCATCAGGGCGCAGACGACGACCGAGGATGTCTGAGCCGAGGTCGACGGCAATGACAATGTCGGCACCCATCGCTCGGGCCAGGGACACGGGGACGGGATTCACCAACCCGCCGTCGACCAGCACCATTCCTTCATGCAATACCGGGGTAAAGAATCCCGGCACCGCGACCGACGCCCTGACCGCCTCAAGCATCGAGCCGCTCCGCAACCAGACCTCCGCGCCCGTCTCCAGCGCCGTGGCGACAGCGGAGAAGGGAGTGGCCAACTGCTCGATCGGCCGATCGGTGAAGTGTCCGCGAAAGTGGTCCATCAGCCGGCCGCCGCGCACCAGTCCGCCGTTCAGCGTGAAATCCATGAAGGCGATCACATCCTTCATGGTGAGTGTCTGCACCCACTCTTCCAGGCGATCCAGGTCGCCGGCCACGTAGGCTCCCCCGACAAGCGCGCCAATCGATGTGCCGCAAACCACGTCTGGCCGAATGCCCGCCGCTTCCAACTCGCGGATGACGCCGATGTGCGCCCAGCCACGGGCTGAGCCGCTGCCCAGCGCGAGTCCGACGCGCAGTTTGCGGGGCTCGGTCATAGAATCACTCCGGCAGCGGTCTCGAAGCAACTGGGCGTGCGCAGTTCCACGATATGTTACTCCGACCGGTAGAAAAGCGACACGCTGTGACCTCGATGAACGGGTAGTCAGTTGGTCAGGTTCCGCCGGGGTGCCACTGCTGGCTTGTCCAGCAGTGCATCGGAACGAGCGAGGCAGGGTGCCATGGTGCCACGTCGCAGCCTGGTCGCTATGCTGGATATGCATTCACAGTTCGACATGCTCACCCGCCTTCCGGCGTGAGAGCATGCCACCCAGCCGTTCGCTTGAGAACGTCACATCATGCCTGCTGGAACCGATTGGACTCGTGACGAACATCTGATTGCGTTGCGCATCTACCTGGGCACTCCCTTCGGACGCCTTCACGGGCGCAATCCTGAGATTATTGAAGTCGCGCGTGCGATCGGCCGGACTCCCAATGCAGTGGCGATGAAGACGACGCAGTTCGCCAACCTCGACCCCGACCTCGATCGGAGGGGTCTCAGCAACACCAGTGCAGCGGACAGAGAGGTTTGGGCCGAGTTCACAGCGAATCCGGAGCAAGTCGCCTACGAAGCCGAGACCGTCGCGGAGTCTTTGAACGTTGCCCGCACCGAGACAGTACTGCCGACGTCACGTGCGCAAGCATCCCGCTCAGACGACTCCATCGACCAGGAGTTGGTGACAGCGAGTCCACCCCAAACCGAAGCCGAAGCGATCGTACGCATCCGGCGGGTGCAAACATTTTTCCGGGCAGCGATCCTCACGTCTTACGAGTCTCGCTGCGCAATGACCGGGCTGGCCGTGCCAACGCTGTTGGTTGCCAGCCACATCGTCCCCTGGAGCGACGATGTCTCTCGCCGCGCCGATCCGCGAAACGGGATTCTGTTTGAGCGCGCTATTCGATCGCGCATTTGATCGGGGTCTCATCACCTTTGACGAGGATCTTCGCTTGGTTCTCTCACCGGCGCTTGAAGAGCACTTGCCCCAGCCGCGCCTCCCGTGCACGTTGTCCGCTGCGCAGGGAGAACGCTTGAAGTCTCCAGTTCGGCTCACGCCCGACCCCGAAGCACTCGCGTATCACCGAGAATCTGTTTTTCTCACATCATGATGCGTTCCTGGAGTAGGTCAGGCTCCGCCTGACGACCTCGGTTCATTCTCCGAACGTCCCGGTGGCATGGCGTCACGTCGCAGCTTGGTCCCCATGCTGGGTATGCATTTACAGTTCAACATGCTCACCCGCCTGGCGGCGCGAGAGCATGCCACCCACCACAGTTCGTCAGGCAGAGCCTGACCTCCCTCACTACGAAATCCAGGCGAGCGGGGGACATGAGTCCCCCGATACAGTTCTCTGAGGACTACGGTGAGAGTCGCCGGAGCCTGTCGATCAGCGCTTGGAGATCGCGCTGTTCATTCACAGTTTTCGCGGCGGCATGAATGGCCTCGATATCGGGGAGGAGAGGCAATGCCTTCACGCCAAAATGTCCCAGCGTGCTGCATAGATGACGACGCGTCGCCAGCGCTGTATGGGGCAGGACTCGCAGCCATTGTACCAGCATGGGGCCGGCAGGAGCAGCCTCCTGTCCCAATTGCGAGAGCAGAAACCATAGCTGATCATTCTCGGGGTTACTGCGCAAAGCCGTGGTTAGGGAAGTGACGTCGTCTGGGGTAATCCCTACCACGTTCAGAAGCGCAGTTACGTCGTGCGGATCGAGCTGAGATCGGGAATCTGCAAGTCTCCGGAAGAGAACCGTCTTCAGGCGCGCTCCTTCCGGATGCATCATGTCGCGATGAATCAATGGCTGAAGTCCCTTGAGGGCGGCGACCTGATCCTCGGGATTGCCGCTTTCCAGTAGGTCGATCCAGATCGGTTCCAGTTTGGGAGACCGAACTCCAGCAAGGATTTGCCGGGCCCCATTCTGCGGCTGATTGAGCAACGGGATGACCTCGTTGACGACGCGTTCGACGAGAGCCCGCTGCCCGGCATCCCAGTCGGCCGCTGGAATCTCCTGCCCGCGCTCCTCACGAGGACGTGCAAACACACTGAGCGCGTCGGTCGCTGCCGACCCAATGGAGCCGCCGGCAGCCAGCAGTCGCACCAGAAAGGTCACCTGTTCCATGGCAGCCGGCCCCATCTCCCCCAGCATCCGGATCAGGCGGAGTCGGCGCTCCTCCGGCGTTGATTCGTCCTGAATGAGTGCGATGATCTGCGGCAGGCGGTAGCGAACCTCCGACAGCTTCGGCCATTGAGTTCCTCCGAGAAAGCGCAAGGTGCCTTCGGCCGCAGCGGTCTGATCTTCATCGACGCTGGTGACATACTGGTCGAGGGCCACGGAGATCATCTTCGCCCGTGTGCGTGCATCCTCGTGAAATCCCGATGACCAGCTCCGTCCTGCGGATTGTGCGAGGTCATGCAGACGAGGATCGAGCATGGCCTGGACGAGGAGTGTCGACGTGGCGGCGATCGGTCCGAGAGCGCGTAAAGCATCTACCGCAGCCTCGCAGGACGTCTTTTCTTCCGACTGGAGCTGGTCACCAACCGTCGCCACAAAGTCGACCATCGTCGTCGCGGTGTCTCGCCAGTACCGATCAATGTCGTTAAGGACAGAAAGCATCCGCGCACGCACGTTCCGGTCTGTGTGCAGAAGGTACGGCACGAGTGCCGGGACCGCCTGCCGGGCGGCCTCACCTTGCGATCTGAAGAGCGACTGCATCGTGTCCTGCGCACGGGGGTCTGCGTCCGGGAACGCCTCGGCGAGAAGTGGGACAATCTCCTCCGGGGCGGACAAGAGCGTCGTCACACATTGCTCCCAGGTTTTGGGGTTCTGGTGATCCAGTAAGCCGATGAGCTTCCGCCAGGCTGTTTCGCCACCAATACGGCCCAGCGCAGTGACGATCTCAAGACTGGCGGAGTGCCCCGGCCGGTCCACACAGGCACACAGCACGGGGACCGCCTGCTCGGCCTCCGGTCCGATCTGGCCGATCGCCCAGGCGGCTTTACCGATGACGAGCGTAGTCTCGTTTGCATCCCCCACGCGAGCCGTGAGGGCCGAGAGGGCAGGGAGGGCTCCCGGGCCGAGTTGTCCCAGCAAGTCGCACGCCGCAAGCCGCACTGCTGCGTCGTTGTGCTCGACGCGCACCGCGAACCACTCGATGTCGCGACGCACCTGGGGAAATCGGAACCATTCCGGGTGGATGCGGGGGAGGGCCTCCGCCGCCGCATGCCGGATCCGTGGGTCAACGTCACAGGCGAGACGCGCCAGGCGCGGGATCGCAGGGATTGCGAACTCGCCCAGCGCCACCAAGGGCGCGATGGCGGCGGTCACGGCACCTGGATCCCGCGCGGCCTCCAGCGTCTGCAGATGTTCCCAGCACATGACGACCTGGGCGAACGCGGGGTTGTCGGTCTGTCGTCGATACCAATAGGGATCAAGATCGATCAGGAGAGGCAGGATCTGGCCGACCGATCGAGCGTCGATAGCATCGATGAGGGGTTCGATGGCGGCAGGACCGAGTTTCTGCAGAGCGATGGCGGCAGCAGTTCGGACCTTGTCGTCATCGTATGTCGCCGCGCCGACGAGGGCCGGTGCCGCCACCGGTCCCAACGTCTCCAAGGCACGAATGGCAGCGAGCTGCACCTCGAGATTGCGCGTGGGTCCGATCGTCATGTGCGCGTAAGGGCGCGAGGCATCATCCATTCCGACGTACGAACGGAGCGGTTTCAGTGAGGCGGGACCCAGGTAAGGCAGTGTCTGGATTACTTCCAGTTGCCGTTCACGCGGCAGGGACGACAGGTCTCGCGCCAGCAAGGGGACGGTGTACTCGGCGTAGGGTCCCATCTTTCTGAGGGCGAGCAGTGGCGAGTCGCCCTGGTCGTCGCTGTCCACGGCCGACTTCGCCAGTCGATCGCCCACGCCCTCCCAGCCGGGGGTGAGGAACGGCAGACAGGCCAGGATGGCGGCCGTAATCCATACCGGGCGCTTGATGATCACGGCGAAGACACGGGCCAGCGCTTCGCGACGGGAGGCACGAAACTCCTGTTGCTTCTGCACCGCGCAGCGCGTCTCCGCCCACTTCTTCGTGTCGGGATCCGGATGATGCGCCTGCACGTCTTGCAGGGCCTCTACGCTCATCGACCACCGCGCCAGCCACTTGCGCCGCAGTGTCCGTGAGAGACGATTCAGCAGATCGGCCAGTGCGATGGCCACCAGAATGCGGCAGGTGATCGCCAAGATCGCTTCCCAGGCAAACGTCGGCACACTGTGCAGGCGAACTTCGTAGATGTCCATGACGTCCGTGAAGTCGACGACAGCCAGGGCGTTATCAAGGGGCCACAGCAGCAGGTCGCGCATTTCCCAGCGACGCCACCAGAGAGCAGTCAGCAGCCAGGCGGTCAGAAAGACCCCCACGACGGCAAGGCCCACCCGCCGCAGATGCTTCTTCAGGAATTCGCGGTCCAGCAGATAGAGGCGTGCCCGCTCGACCCACTCCATCAGCAGTTCGAGCAGAAAGATATCCACGACCAGGTGATAAGCGATCACTGCGACGGCGACAAGATGGCTGGCGATGTGGATCACCTGGATGTGCATCCCGCTCGCCTCGAGCCCGTCGATCATATCGCCCGCGCGAAATGCGTGGGCCAGGGAGAACCCCACCCAGTTTCCCACTTCCGGTAACGTGTCCCAGTGGTAGTACTCCGCACCCTGATGACAGGCGATCTGGTAGAACAGCATCATGAACAGCAGCATCTGCATACAGGCGAGCGGCAGCGCGGAGGCCGCGTGACCGGTTCGGCGGAACAGCCGGATCGACAACAGCAGGTTCATGCCGATGAGCGCCACTGTCACCACCAGCGGGATCGCGCTCGCCGGGATCGCGATAGCCAGTGGCAGAAATCCCAGCCACGGGGCGAGACTTGCCAGCACGGCCGCCAGCAAGAACCACCCCACGCCGATCAGCAGGGCCCAACTGACGTACAGGGGTCTGACATCGGGATCGCTTTCAACTGGCATCGCTCGCACGGGGGGCGAGGGCACCTGCACCTCCGCTGTTGGCGCAGATGGCGAGTCAACGGCTGACGCAGCCTCGACCAGAATCACTGCGTGGCACGCCTTGCACCGCATGCGGCGGCCGACGGCCTCG